>JANMGT010000060.1:0-9425 GCA_031374725.1 Lysobacteraceae bacterium
GGTCGGAGTCCTCCAGCCGTGCGGTCATTCCGGCGCGGATCGGGTTCAGATCGACATAGGCCATCGCGGCCAGTACAGCGCGCGTATCGCACAAAAGTTGACACTTGTAACGACCTTCCCAGAACCGCCCTTTGCAACCATCCTCGGCATTCGCGCGTCTGGCGATCGGTTCGGCCAGACAACGCATCAACCACGACAGGTCGCCCAGTCTTCGGCGTAGCTCGTTCAGATAAGGCGCGTCTTGAAGAATACGCATCCGTTTGTGCGCGCGAGCATCATGGCTGTCGTTTCGAGGCGGGAACAGTGTCAGCCAGCGCTTGACGACCGCTTCGTCGTCCCACGTGCCGACATGCGTCGGATCCATATGCACGACGATGTGCAGGTGATTGCTCATCACCGTATAGGCGAGCACATCGGCTGCGAAGCAGGAGGCGACGAGGGCAATCCGTGCCTGTACCCAGTGTTTTCGGTGCTCGAAGGACTGACCTGTGTAATCGTCGATGCCGCACAGGAACGCACGCCATACGCAGCGCTGCACACAGCGGAAGGTGCTTGCGGTATCGGTCGAAACGAGTAGGGATCGCGGTTGAGCCATGACCGGCATCGTAGGGCGGCGGCAGGGCGGTCGCTGTCGGGAAATGCCGCAGGTGGCTGTAGGGAATTTCTGGTTTGTGGGTGTCCTTAGTTGTTGCGCAACGGCTTGCAGACCATCGGCGCGGAACGGCTCGGTGTGAACGGACAGACCGCGATCGACAATACCGCTGGGGTGATGGCGAACGACGGCATGCGCCGTAATTTCGATCAGTTCGGCGCAATCACGCAGGGCGGTAACGGCGCCGTATTCGGGATGAAGCAAGACCCGAACGCGCACCCAGGCCCCTACGACTATGTCGCGGTGAATCCGAAACTTGCCGCCGAAGTGCCGTTAGAACGCAGCGAGAAAAACGCGCAGCAGTTCGTACAAGAACAACAAACTCAGCCAATCACGCGTCAGCGCGAACCGCAGGGCATGAGCATGGGCTGAGCGCGCTCAGCATCAGTCGCTTGTACAACTAACGGCTAGGCATCGTCGCGCACCCGGAACGACACGCCGCCGCGGCGGCCTTACACCGTTGCCACGGAAGGCATCGCTCACCGGCCAACGGATCGCCGATCCAACGCCATATCGAGCGCTACCTTAGCGCACCGTCAAACGTCACATAGGGTGCTGCCTTGGCGCACCGTTTTTTTGCGTTTCAAAGAAAGCCCAACAACGCCGGGCGGCATGCGCGATCGGCGCCAAAGACCATCGATTCATCAGAATTCAAATCGACCGCATGCAGGCGCGTAGACCGCTCATGCTGGGAAAGAGCGTGTTCCCAAAGCCTGATGCGGCTCATCAGTGTTGAGAGTACCCACACGATTCCGCGATGAGCCGTTATTCATTCATGGTTGGTCAATCGTCATTTGCGGCACTTTGGCTGCAATTTGATAGATAAACACTATCGTTAGGTCAAAAAAAGTTAATAAAGATGTCTAAACATGCGTGTTTCGAGGTGGCATGACCGCAAACACAGCTTGCTATTTTTAAATAAAGTGTGACAATCATCACGCAGTAAACGTGACGTATATCACTATTCTATGCCTAGGGAAGGGTGTGCTCATACCGAATACCCCCCTAATGCAGTGATTTGGTGCACCGCCGGTTACGCCGCGACACAGCCGTTAATTTACGGCTGTACGTGCTGATGTTTTTAAACAATCACACTAAAAAATCACATGGAAGATCAAGGAATGAACGTGAAAAACAGAATCTCGCTTTTATCCGCAGCGATCGGTGTTTCCATCATCGCCGCGACCGCATGCGGCTCGGCATATGCCGCCGATTTCAGAACAGCAAAAACGCCAGTGGGAAGCCAGTACATCGTCGTGCTCAAGCAGTCCGCAGCTAGGCTTGCGGGAGAATCCGGGCGCACAGCGCGCGTTTCGGAAGCGGCCAGGGACATCGCATCTAAGCATCGCGCCAATCTCATACGCAGTTTCGATCACGCGCTACGCGGATTCGTAGTAAAGGCCGACGATGCCGCGTTGGCGCGACTGCTTACGGATCCGCGAGTCGCGTACGTCGAAGAAGACGGTTATGTCTCGATCAGTGCGACGCAAACAGGCGCGACCTGGGGTTTGGATCGCGTCGATCAACGCGCATTGCCGCTGAATGGCGCTTACAGCTACGACACAACCGCAACGGGGGTGCATGCATACATCATCGATACCGGCGTGCTGCTGTCCCATAGCCAATTCAGCGGGCGCATCGGCAACGGCTTCGACGCGGTCACCGCTGGCGGTAGTGCGAACGACTGCAATGGTCACGGCACCCACGTTGCTGGGACCGTTGGTGGCACTACTTGGGGCGTAGCGAAAGACGTGACGATACATCCGGTGCGCGTACTCGGTTGCACCGGCTCGGGCACCACCGCTGGCGTGGTGGCAGGCATGAATTGGGTGGCCGCAAACCGTTTATTACCGGCAGTGGCGAATATGAGCCTAGGCGGCGGTGCAAGCAGTGCGATTGATGCTGCTGTGGAGAGTTTAAGCAATGCGGGCGTCACGGTAGTGGTCGCTGCGGGCAACAATAACGCAAGCGCCTGCAACTATTCGCCAGCGCGCGCGCCGTCTGCGATCACAGTCGGCTCGACCACCAGCGGCGACGCGCGTTCGTCGTTCTCCAATTACGGAACTTGTTTGGATGTATTTGCGCCGGGATCGTCCATTACCTCTTCGTGGCACACCAGTACCACCGCAGCCAACACTATCAGCGGAACTTCTATGGCATCGCCGCACGTCGCGGGAGCCGCAGCGCTGTACTTGGCGGTCAATCCTTCCGCCACGCCGGCGCAAGTGACTACTGCGATCACGAGTAATGCTACGCAGAACGTGGTGACTGGCATCGGCAGCGGCTCTCCAAATCGACTGCTGTACACGATCAATGGCAGCAGTGGCGGCTCTGCGCCAACGATAACAAGTTTTACTTGTGGGAGTTTCGCAACAGCGATATTTACATGCTCATTGGCTTATACATCATCGGCTCCTGCAACAGTTGCGTGGCCGACTGGACCGGGCAGCACCAGCTATAGCGGCGATTGCAATCCATCTGAGCCGTGGACGGTGACCGTCACTGTCACGAATCAATACGGCTCCGTATCGCAATCAAGCTCATTTATTTGCAGAAGACAGTCCGGCAGCGAGCCTTTTTGATCGTGCGGATAAGCTAGATGCACAGGCTAAATCTGATTGCCTTTTATAGATCATGGCATCGAACAAGCATTCTCTTGATCGTTGCAACAGATGGGCGCTAAGCGCCCATCTTCAATCAGTACTGTTTTCATATATTTGCAATTGACATAAGTAGGCGTATTAATCCTGCGTTGCGAATCGGTGCGACGCAGGTTACGTCACCATATACACTCGTTTTCAATGCAGTCACATGGAACTTCGAAGGAATGAATATGAAAACAAAATCGCTGCTATCAGCTGCTATAGGCGTATCCATTGCACTAGGTTTCGCATCTGAGTCGGTGTCTGCTGCAGATTTTCGTGCTGCGAAAAACCCGGTCGAAGGCCGCTATATCGTCGTACTCAAAGAGAGCGCCGCACGGCTATCCACAGAAAGGAGTGCCAACCCTCGTGTACCCGAGATCGCACGACAACTTGCCGCCACGCATCGCGCCAAACTCCTTCGCAGCTACGAGCATGCTCTGCGCGGCTTCGTGGTGGATGCCGATGATGCAGCGCTGGCGAAGCTGCTGGCTGATCCGCGCGTGGCGTATGTCGAGGAAGATGGATACGTCACTCTCAGTAATACCCAAAGCGGCGCGACTTGGGGCCTCGACCGTGTCGATCAGCGCAATCTGCCGCTCACCGGCACCTATACCTACGCTACGACCGCTTCAAACGTGCGTGCGTATGTGATCGATAGCGGCGTGCTCGGCACGCATAGCGAGTTCGCGGGCCGTATGGGCAACGGTTTCACCGCCATCAACGATGGCAACGGCACCAGCGACTGCAATGGTCACGGAACGCACGTCGCCGGAACGATCGGCGGCACGACGTGGGGCGTCGCCAAGGGCGTGACAATCCATCCTGTCCGCGTGTTCGGTTGCACTGGTGGTTCGGCATGGTCGACGATCATCGCCGGCGTCGATTGGGTGCGCGGCAGTCACATCAAACCCGCAGTGGCGAACATGAGTCTGGGCGGTGGCGCGAATTCGTCGCTGGACACTGCTGTCAATAACCTGATTAACGCTGGCGTGACCGTAGTGGTCGCGGCAGGTAACGATAACGCCAATGCTTGCAACTACTCGCCAGCGCGGGTGTCGAATGCGCTCACAGTCGGCTCGACGGCCAGTAACGATGCGCGTTCGTCGTTCTCGAACTGGGGCAGTTGTCTGGATATGTTCGCGCCCGGCTCCTCAATCACTTCAGCGTGGTGGACCAGTACCGGCGCAAGCGCTGTGATCAGCGGAACTTCGATGGCCTCGCCGCATGTCGCGGGTGCCGCAGCGCTTTACTTGGCGGCCAATCCGTCCGCGACACCAGCGCAAGTGACGGCTGCGATCACGAGTAATGCCACGCAGAACGTCGTGACTAGCGCCGGCACTGGCTCTCCAAATCGGCTGCTTTATACGATTCCTGCATCACAGAATCTTGCGTTCCGTCCCGGACTCGGCGGCGCCTGGTATAACCCGAATACGTCCGGGCAAGGTTTCGGCATCGATATCGACAGCAGCATCGGCTACATCTTCGGCGGTTGGTATACTTATGATGTGAACGGCGGTGCCGGCGGGAACGGGCTACTGGAGCAACGTTGGTACACATTGCAGGGCAACTTCGTCCCCGGACAAACCTCGCAGCAATTGCCGGTCCTTTTAAACACCGGAGGTAAGTTCGATAGCCCGCCGACCACCCAGGCGACCACAGTCGGTACTGCGACTCTGAGCTTCCAAGGTTGCGCTACGGGGCGTTTGGACTATCAGATCATCGTGGATGGCCAAAACCGCAGCGGCACCGTTCCGCTGACGCGGTTGGGAATCGAACCTTACTGCGACTCCGGCGCGTTCCCGACGTTGAGCTTGAGCCAGAACGGCATCAATCCTTCGCTCAACGGTGCCTGGTACGACCCGAATACGTCCGGGCAAGGGTTCCAATTCGTGTTTCTGCCGTCGAACGCCAATACAGCGTTCTTGTTCTGGTACACCTACGACGTCAACGGTCTGCCGAGCAGCGGTCCGAGTGGTCAGCGCTGGTACACGATTCAGGGTAATTACACGACAGGCAGCGGCCAAGCCTTGAATCTGCCGATCCTCCAGAGCACCGGTGGGCGCTTCGAAGTGCGTCCGCCGGACCCGACCAACGTCCAGGTGGGCACTGCGGATCTCGTGTTTCACAGCTGCACGTCGGCTTCACTGACGTACCGTTTCAACAGCGGACTGACGCGCACGATCTCTTTGAGCAAACTTGTGGGTGGTGGCGCTAACTGCGCACCGTGAGCGTCGATTGAGGCGGCTCCGGCGGGTTCCGCGATTACGGAGCCCGCCGGTAGTGACGCAGCCCGGTTCTCGCCAACGGCGAGAGCCGGGAAAGACTGACCACGAACCCGAATGTTTCCGACATTTGACTCCGCGCGAAGATCGCATCTTCCTCGTATAGTGATTTATCTGCGCTGTCGTTTCCCCGTAGGCATCTATTTCTCCACGCTGACGTTGGCGGATCGTACTGCACGAACACTGGTAGAGCAGATCGACGCATTGCGATGGTCGCTACGGTAGATAAGGCGTTTTCGTGCGGCGGCCCCGGCTCTCGCCGGTGGCGAGAACCGGGCTACGGGAATCTGGTCGTGATCGGAGACAACAGCGCATGACGCCTTCGGCTTATGCGCCTTACGACCGCAGCGGGGTCGAGGTTTTCGACGGTCTTCGGCTGAAATCGGTATCTCGCACACAAGGCGTGCTTGAGCACGCCCTACGCGCCTTGTGCACTGCGCCGCAACAGTCATTTCGCTTTGCTTTTCACATTCGACGGCTGCTCCCGGGGACGCTTCATTGCCGCCCGACACCGAGGTGCGTCAGATAGAGACGCAGATCGAACTCCAACTGGTGGTAGTCGGGCGTCATGTGCGTGCACAGCTGGTAAAACGATTTGTTGTGCTCGGCTTCTTTCATGTGCGCCAGTTCATGCACCACGATCATCTTCAGGAACTCAGCGGGCGCATCGCGGAACACGGTGGCGATGCGGATCTCGCGGCTCGCCTTGAGCCTGCCGCCGTGTACCCGGGAGATCGCGGTGTGGGTGCCGAGCGCGTGCTTCATCACCTGCAGCTTGCTGTCGTAGATCACCTTGCCAAGCGGCACCGATTTCCGCAGATGCCGGTCCTTCAGCGCCTGCACGTAGTCGTACAACTGGCCATCGTTGCGCACCGCGTGGGGCTGCCCGTACTTTTCGGCCAGCAGGGCGCCCAGCCGATCCTGTTCGATCAACGCGCGCACCTTCGCCTGCAGGTGTTCCGGGTAACCGGCGAAGTACTTCAACGCTTCCATCGGAAGTGGGACGGCGGGCAGCGGGGGCGGCCGGTATGATGGGCCGGAAATCCTCGACAGGGAACGGCGACATGGCGAAAGTGAATCCGCTTCAGGAACAACTGCTCAAGGCGGGCCTGGTCAAGCAGTCCAAAGTGGCCGCAGTGGCGCGCGAGCAGAACAAGGCGCGGCACGCCAAAGGGACGCCACAGCCCAGCGAAATTCAGTTGGAAGCGGAGCGGGCACGCGCCGAGAAGGTCGAGCGGGATCGCGCGTTCGCTGCGGAGCGCAAAGCGCAGGCGCACGCGGCTGAACTTCGCGCGCAGGCGCGGCAGATCATCCAGGACAGGAAGGTGCCGCGCTCGGGCGATAGCGAGTACCGGTTCACCGCGGACGGCGCCATCCGCACCCTGCTGCTCAACGAAGAACTGCGCAAGAAGCTGGCCTCGGGCGTGCTGGTAATCGCCCGCCTGGACGAGCGCTACGAACTGCTTCCGCGCGCGGCCGCCGAGAAGGTGCGGGAGCGCGACGCCGGCATGATCGTGCTCGATCACGGTCAGGACGCCGGCACCGAGCCCGCCACCGCAACCTCCGAAGACGATGCGTATTACGCGCAGTTCCAAGTGCCCGACGATTTGATCTGGTGACTTGAGGTTCCACAACCTGGCCAGCACCAATTCCACTGGCCAACGACGGCTTCTGGCTGGATGCAGTACTCCCGGAAGGCGTGCTTGAGCACGTCCTACGTCGCTGATTGTGAAGACTGTCCGCGCATCAGCGGAATGGGCGGCGGCATGGGCGACATGGACTTCTAAGAAGTCCGGTCACTCAGCTTGTCATCCCGGCCTTGAGCCGGGAGGGAATGAAGAGGGCGGGTCCGGAAACGGGCCCGCCCTTTGCTGTCCGAACCAGCATTTCATTGCACTGTGTTAAAACGTCAGAGCCACCCCTTCCGAACCAACGGAAGCCACGAACAGCCGAAAAGTCCCGAAAAAGTTGTGAGAACTTGACGTTGCGGCGGGCACGTGTAACAACTAATCGTCAAAATCCTGACCGGAGGCTATGAAATGTTGAAACGGTTGAAGCAAAGCGGCTTTATAGCGGTGCTAGGGCTTGCTATCGCGTCATCTCTGACGTCCTCTCCCGCGCTTGCGGCGGGTTCATCAACAGAAGCGATCTATTACTCAGATGCAACGTTTAGCCAAGTAGTTGGTTGGGTTATAAAAACTTGCGATAGTCGCATATATAAAAGCGGCATTCAGACGGAATTTGTCGAATATACGACTGAAGAGTGTTCTTAGGAACCTGGAGATCCTCCGTGTGTCCCGGGATTCTCCTGTTAGTCAAGGGGGCTGTCTAAATACGCATCAATCTTGGTAAAGATGATGAGGAATTAGGGCAGTAGGAAGTTCAAACGCCCTTTTCGAGCAGTCTGCCAGGTAGGTGTCGGGGAGCCAACAACAGGACACCCACTTTTCAACCCAGCAAGACTATCGACAATCAAGACGGCCGACTATCTGCAGGTACTCGACTGGACCGGTGCCAGCTCGCGCCCGGCAAGTGGGGCGTATCTCACCGCATGCGTCCGACGTTCTGAACATCATCGACCACGACTCAAGCCGTTGGATCACGCGCTTTGCTGCATTCGGTGGAGTCTGGTATCGCGCTGTCGGCTCGGCACAGGATTTGATCGCTTGGGCAGAACGGTTGGGGCGGAAGACCCGGACACCTACGCCATGATCAGTCGCGCCGATACCATCGGTGTGTTTCAGATCGAATCGCGCGCGCAGATGGCGATGCTGCCGCGGATGAAGCCCACCTGCTTTTACGACCTGGTGATCGAGGTCGCGATCGTCCGTCCCGGGCCGATCCAGGGCGACATGGTCCATCCCTACCTGCGTCGGCGTCGCGGCGAGGAACCGATCGACTATCCGCCCGGTCTCAAACACGTCTTCGAGCGCACGCTTGGCGTCCCGCTATTCCAAGAACAAGTGATGCAAGTCGCGGTGGATGCGGCAGGCTTCACGCCGGGCGAGGCCGACCAATTGCGGCGTTCGATGGCCGCTTGGAAACGGCGCGGTGGGCTGGAGCCGTATCGCGACAAACTGCTCGCCGGCATGCTGGCTCGCGGCTACGCCCGTGAGTACGCCGAGCAGACCTTCGAGCGGATCAAAGGCTTCGGCAGCTATGGCTTCCCGGAAAGCCATGCGGCCAGTTTCGCGCTGGTAACCTATGCGAGCTGCTGGCTGAAATGCCACGAACCCGCCGCCTTCGCCGTCAGCCTGATCAACAGCCAGCCGATGGGCTTTTATACCCCCGACCAACTGCTGCAAGACGCGCGGCGCAAGGGCATCCGGGTGCTGCCAGTGGACTCGCGCTACAGCGATTGGGATTGCGCGCTGGAGTTCGCCGACAGCGACATGCGCGGTAAGCCCGCGATCCGGCTCGGCATACGATTGGTGAGTGGCTTTGCACAGGACCCGGCCGAACGGCTTTCGGCAGCACGCGCGCAACGGCCGTTCCGCGATGTCACCGACCTCTGCCATCGCGCAGGCCTCGATCGTCGACACCAAGCACTGCTCGCTGAGTCGGGTGCGCTGAAAGGCTTGAGCGGACACCGCCATCGTGCCCGCTGGGCCGTGGCCGGCGTCGAAGCGCCGCTGCCGCTGTTCGACGGCATCCCGCAAACGGTCGAGCCCAGCATCGCGATCCCACTGCCCACACCAGGCGAAGACGTTGTCGCCGACTACGCCTCGATCGGCCTCACCCTCGGCCGGCACCCGCTCAGCCTGATCCGCAAACAACTCGCGGCGCGGCGATGCCTATCATCAGCCGACCTCGCCAAGCTGCCGCACGGAAGACGCGTGCGGTTCG
>JANMGT010000031.1:0-37867 GCA_031374725.1 Lysobacteraceae bacterium
CGGCTCCGCCGTGCATGCGGTGATGGACGAAGAACTGGTGCTGGACGCCAAACGCCGCTACCTCATCGTGCTGTCGCGGCCCGCCGACCGCCCGCGCAACGCCACCGCCGCCAACGGCATCACCTGGGTGGACTGGGGCCCGAGCGCCCACGTCTCATGGACCCTGCGCTGGCTCACCGTCGGCCCTGAATGGACCGATGCCACCGCGCCCACCCCGCAGCACCTCGGCAGCAAAGGCGACTACTGGGAACAGGACTTCGACCCGAACGCGATCAGCCGCAACCACCACGACGGCCTGCTCGGGGACCAGCTGCCGCGCGTGCATTACCTGGATGCGGAAGCGTTCGAGGCGTTGGGCAAAGAGGTGACGTGGGAGTCGTTGCCGGTGTGGCGTTGATTGCACGCACCATCGTTTGCGGATGAAAGCGGCGTGCTGCAGGCCCGAAGGTGTGATCGCTTCAGCCGCCGATGCCGAACATGCTGGCGAAACGCTGCCAACGCGTGGGTGGATGGCATACGTCGCGTTCGGTGCCATCGGATCGGGCCTAAAGGCCCTCCTACAAAGCCAAACAATGGGGTCAGGTTCGAATGGCACTTACTTAAGCCTCACCACTCCAGAAAAGACGGCGATCAAGTGTCTTTGCTGGTCGTAAACAACTGAAATCACTGGGTCAGAACTTTCGCAGAAATTAGAAAATCCGGCGGAAAGCGCTTAAGTAAGTGCCATTCGGGTCTTCGGGTCAGAGTAGTGATTCTTGAGTAGTGATTCTTGTCTCCACCGGAATGGCTCGCGTCCCATTGCCGCCTAACTAGGATCGATGCTTGATGCTTTCGACTTATGCGTCCTACGTAGCTGATGGCGTTTGGAATACCTCTATAGTTTTGCAATCTGTAATGACGATTGATTCTTCTACTCTGACCCCGATTTCAGAGACGGCGCAGCGGCGGAACCCGCCCGGCGGGCGGATTCCGGCCGGACGCGGTGCGGATCAGGGCTGGCTGAGGGTTGCGGCTGCCGTGCTGGTATACGTCAGTCCAGTCTGGTTGTCGGTGATCAGCACGATGGCGGTATAGGTCCTGCCGTCTTCGCCCAGACCCGAACCCGCGTTCTGGATAACGCAGTAATGGCTGGTGGAGCTGCATCCTGTCCAGAAATAACTGTAGCGCGTGTACGGAGTCTGCCGATACATGACCTCGAAGACGATCGTCCGCCGCGGCGGCGCCAAGCCGCCACAAGAGCCTGCGGTGGGATAGTCTAAAGCGGGGGTGTCGACATAGCAGCCCAGCACGGGGGTCTGCGACTGCGCGTTCGCAAGCGGCGTAGCCGTGCCGCTTGCGATCAGAAGTGCGGGCAACAACGCCTGCAGGATCAGTTTCGTTTCCATGTCCATGAACTCTCCAATTGTGTCCTTATTCCCCTGCGCCCTCACTATGCGCTGCACCCTCGCTAGACGCAATGCCGGAAGGAACCGCCCCGTCTTTTTTGGAGTGGCGAGGCTTAAGTAAGTGCCATTCGGGTCAGGTTCAATTCCCGGCAGACGATCGACCCCAAGCCCCGCTGATGCGGGGCTTGGGCGTTGTGGGTGTCAATCCATAAACGGATACGCCCAAGCTGCCTTCACCCATTCGCGCATCGACCCTGTAAGAACTGACAGGTTCCGTTCTGCACCCGATGCCTAGCATGCTTTTTTCGCCCGCGCGCAGCGGGTCTTCCCTTCCTTACGCCGGAGCCGGTATGAGTCAGAACTTACTGTCGCTGCAATTCTCGCCCGAACAACTCGCCGCGATCGATGCGGCGCTCGCGTCCTTGGAATCCTCGCTCGCGGGTTTGATCGCCTTGACCCCCGACCAGCGCCGCGCCTTGACCAAGATGGGGCCGAAGTCCGAAGCCTTCTGCCGGCAGACGCTCACCGTGTTGAGCCAGAACACCCAGGTGGTTCCGCCCAGCGTCAATCTGGCTGAGGCGCAGGCCGATCTGGCCACGCTAGACGCACTGCGTCCGCGCTTGGCGCGGTTGGAACGCCTGACCGAACGCGCCAACGACACCGACGCGGCGCTGGGCAGCGACGTGATGGCGCTCGCCCTGGAGGGCTATGCCTTGCTGAAGTTCGCCGGCAAGAACCAAGGCCTGGAAGGCTTGCGCAAAGACCTGTCCGCCCGGTTCGCCCGCTCAAGCGGCAAACCCGAGGCCACGCCGACGACGGACAGTTGAGCCCGCCAGCCCGCCGGAATGCCCGGTCATTCGGTAAGTCACTGATCTTTCCAGAAAAAAGCCTCGCGATTGGAGCTTTTTTCTCCACCGGCGGGGCTGTTTTCTTCGACCGCCGAGCAAAACGCTCGGCGTGTCGGGCTCCAAGCGCCACTCGCCGAGTGCGGTGCTCAGCGCGCCGAGAACATCAGCTCCATGCGCCGAGCATTCCGCCTCAACCACCGAGCACTGAACTCCGCGTGCCAAGCGAAACGTGCCATGTGCGGAGCGTTCTGCTCAGCCCGCCGAGCGCTGGACGCGGAGGATGGGGCTACCGACCTCGGCATGTGGAGTTTTTCGCTCAACCCGCCGACCTTCAACGCGGCGTATTCAGCCCGCCCACACCCACGCCGGCCACCCGGCTTGCGACGCTGCCGGGACGATGGTGATGCAGCGATCGGTGATCTGCAGTTGCACGCGTTCGCCGATAACAAAACCGGCCTCGTGCATCCAGCGGCCTTGCAGCCGCAACTGCGGCACCTGCTGCGACCCGACCCAGCGGCCGGCCTGCCGCTGGTCGTAGTGGTGATAGCCGATTTTGAGCAGGCGGGAGGTGGGGAAATGCGAGATTGCATTCATTAGAAGTTCCTAGCGTTCTGTTCGAGTGCGCCCCCTGTTCAGAGGGGCGGCCGGGTGCTTGAACACGGTGCTAGGCCCGCCCGCAGGTTTCCCCTTTCGGGTCTTGTATCGCTGCGCGCCACCCGACCATAAGCAAACACGACCGCGAATCACGCGGTCGCACAAAACCCATGGGCGCAAAAAAGCCGCTTGGCTGTCGGGAGCGGCTTTCCGCCTAGCATTGAGGTGTGTTCAGCACCTAAGGCCAATCTAATTGATCAGAAAATCTAGGTCAAGCCACAATCGACGCGGCTCAGCCGTATGAAGTCTGTAAGAAAATCCTTACAGAGAAATGGGGAAAAGCCTGATTGAACGCTACTTCAAATAGCGGTATCAATACATCCACTTCCGAATCACGGTACGTAATTATTGCTGATGTTGCATATTCATGATGCTAAGGAAGATTGTCCTCTGCGTCCCATTCAATTACGAGCTCTTGCTGCAGAAAATTTAGTGCATCTGGGCGAATTGAAATCGAATCGACAGAAATTCCCGTGGGCAATGCATTGATCGCGTCAAAAACAGACTTCAATTCCAGGCCAATATTTTCACATATTCTCAACTTGGCAGAGCGCTCATTGAGATCATATATTCGATAGATGTCATAAGGTTTAGTGCCACATACAGCTTCATAAATTTCGCCGAAAGACATGTGCAATGAATTCTGAAAACGCCCAGTCGTACTTTTTGCATCGATTAGTCGAGAAGATCCTTCTCTATTTGTCAGAATAAAGTCATAAGGAGATACGGCGTTGATACTTGAAGTCCACTCAATGTCACCGATTTCACCCGCGGTTAAAAGGCGTTGGAAATGCTCGTTAACAAACTCTTCTCCCAAGACGCCATTGCGCTCAGCAGCTTCGCGCGACCGCACAAAATCCTGCGGGCTTATGCCTCTCCCTGCGCGACGTTTGTTGATCTTTGCAATGCTCGTGCTGCCGCCAAGAACCGCGTCTTCTATTGCTTCGCCGTCTATCCAGTCATAGAGCGGATGCCCTTCAGGAGGAGGGGTGCTTTCGACTATGGCCGATATATCATCTTCGCTCAGGAGCCACATCGAACCGCTTGGGTGCTTCAGATCGAATGCATGATGAATCGCTTGGTCAGCCTCGACTTGAGATGAAATTAGAATTACTTTCGCAGACATCGGTACGATGTCGCCTGAGAATTCAAACACTGCAAAATCTCCGGGCGATAGCGTGTTGTATCGCCCCGGAAAATCATCAGGATTATCGATAAACTCCCCATTGAGACGCCAGTTCTTTTGCTGTTTAAGGATTTTTCTTTGCAAGTTGTGTGCAGGCATCAATCCTGGGCCTAGCAGGTCAAGGTCGATGGGGTATCTTGGGATAGGCACACTCGACGGATGACCTAGCATCGGATAAAGCGCAGTGACCAATATGCGCGCGTCCAAATTGAATGCCTTCTGTTTCCCGGCTGGGCGATTCAGAAAATGCCATTTGAATAACGTCAAGTCCGACGCTGTTAACCGCTTTAGCGCAATCTTTCTACTCATTGGTCGCCCTCCCTTCGACAAAAGAATACCCTTTTTGGTGCATACTTGCACTTGAAACGCCTCTATGGCACTCCACCCTACAACCCCATCGAAAAATTAAGTCCCGGCAAGGTTCGAGCTGTATGAAGAACGACGCTATTCGTAGAAAATTGGATCGAGTCCGTGCAGGTGGCAAGCCCCGCTTGCTCGACTTGTTTGCTGGTTGTGGCGGTATCTCACTTGGCTTCAAAGCTTCTGGTTTTGAAATTAGCGCAGCCGTCGAATTTGATCCTGATGCAGCTCGATCGCATGGCATCAATTTTCATGGCGGAGACCCAAAGCATTGCCTGCCAATAGACATCACCAAAACTACGCCAAAGTCACTTTGTGATCGGCTCGGGTTAGAACGCGTGGAAGATGCATTTGATGTGATTGTGGGCGGCCCCCCATGTCAAGCATTCGCACGCGTCGGACGCTCGAAACTGCGAGAGATAGATGAGCACCCAGAAGCATTTATTCATGATCCTAGAGCGCAGCTCTATAAACGCTACCTTGATTATGTCGATGCGTTTCAGCCGTTGGTAGTCATGATGGAAAATGTACCGGACATACTGAATCATGGCGGCCAAAATATTGCCGATGAGATCTGCGAGGTGCTTTCGGAAAAAGGTTACGTGTGCGGATACACGTTGCTTAATTCTGCTTTTTATGGGGTCCCTCAAATGCGCGAGCGGATGTTTCTAATTGCATATAGGCGAGAAGTGGCGGCAGAGGTCGTGTTTCCGAAGCCAACGCATTGGCTTGTTTTGCCTCCTGGGTATGACGGGTCACGAGCAGTTGCGCTTAAGACGCTTAATGGCCTATTTGGATCAGAAAATTTCTATGTTCAGCCTCCCGCAGCATCCGATAATTTGCCGAGTGCCATTACTGCAGAAAAAGCTGTTGGCGATCTAGCGCCAATTTATGCAAGAGAACTACTAGCGAGCGGTTGTATCTCGCGTGGGGCAAGGAGATTTGACAAGCCCATCAAGTATGGACGCAGAAAAGCATCCGCATATGGCGAATTAATGCGGAACTGGCCGCAGTATTCGGCGCCTGCTGACGGGGTCCGAGACCATGTGATTCGCTATCTTCCACGAGATTATGAATTATTTGCACGCCTCAATCCTGGTGACCAGTATCCGCAAGCGCATGCTCATGCTGTTGCGATGTTCAACGAGCGACTCAAAGCTGAGCGAGAAGAGGGTAAAAAAATCACTTTGAATTCTGCAAAGTACAAAGCGCTTTGGGACTCGATCGTACCTCCATATGATGCAAATAAATTCCCTAATAAATGGCGAAAAATGTGGAGTGATCAGCCAGCCCGAACATTGATGGCTCATTTGGGAAAAGATGGTTATAGCCATATCCATTATGACAGCGAGCAGGCTAGGACCATCTCTGTTCGTGAAGCTGCTCGGCTGCAATCGTTCCCAGATGGTTTTGTTTTCAGCGGCACAATGAACCCCGCATTCAAGCAAATTGGAAATGCGGTCCCTCCATTGTTGGCAAAAGCTCTTGGCGATTTAATATTCAAAACATTAAGCCATGAAAATAGTGTCAAGCTTCCTCAGACTAGAAACAAAAAAGCCGATTCGGCCATGCTGTCAATGGTTTAGTTGACTAGGCCAATAATACTAAGTTTTGATTATGGCATTCATGTCAACCATAAGACCCACGCTGAGCGGCTTATGCGTCTTATACCCTTCATCACGTTGTAGGAGGGCCTTTAGGCCCGAACCGACGGCATCTAAGCCGGTGTTCACCATGGTCGGGGCTGAAGCCCCTCCTACAAAGCAAACACAATTCGACGCAAGGCGATGCATTCGGAAATTTTGAACAGGCTCTGAAGCGTATTCACATCGCGGCTTGCGCGGCTCCTACGTGGCATCGTCGGCTGCACTGCGCTCCACCCGCACCCGCAGCACGCCATCCTGCAGGCGCGCGCCGAGGCGTTCGCCGGGCTGCGCGTCGAGCACGCTGCGGACGATACGGCCGTCGTCGTGTTGCAGAATCGCGTAGCCGCGGGCGACGGTGGCGAGTGGGCTGACCGCTTCCAGCGATCGCGCAAGGCTCTGCAAGCGCATCGCATTGCGCTGCATTCCACGCACGACGGCGGCTTGCGGGCGCGGAGCCAGATTTTGCAGACGATCGTGTAGGCGTTCGAGCCGGCGCTGCGGGTGCAGTGCGCGCAGGATTGCGGCGCTGTGCTGCAGGCGCGCGCGGCGGCGCTGTTGTTGAATCGTCCAGGCCGCATCGAGCCGGCGTTTTGCGCTTTCTTGCCGACGCAGCAGCGCATCGAGTCGCGCTTGTGGGCGCATCGCGTGCATACGCAGGGCGGCGCGATCGGCGCGCTGCATCGCGTGCCGCAGCGTGCGCTCTTGCACCGCGACCAGCCGCCGTTGCAGTGCGCGCAGACGGGCATCGAGATCGGCGCGATCGGGCACCAGCAATTCAGCCGCGACCGAGGGCGTGGGTGCGCGCAGATCGGCGGCGAAATCGGCGAGCGTGGTATCGACTTCGTGGCCCACCGCCGACACCACCGGCACCGGCGACGCGGCGATCGCGCGCGCCAGGGTTTCGTCGTTGAAGGCCCACAGATCTTCCAGCGAGCCGCCGCCGCGGGTGATCAGCAGGGCGTCGTAACGCCCGCTGCGGCCGGCGGCCTGCAGCATGCGCACGATTTGCGCGGCGGCGCCGTCGCCCTGCACGGGCACGGGCAGCACATCTACCTCGACCAGCGGGAAGCGACGCGCGAGCACGCTCAGCACATCGCGCACTGCGGCGCCGCTGGGCGAGGTGAGCACGCCTAGCCGGCGCACGTGCGCCGGCAGCGGGCGTTTGCGCGCCGCGTCGAACAGCCCTTCTGCCTGCAGCTTGGCTTTCAATTGCTCGAAGGCGCGGCGCAGTGCGCCTTCGCCGGCTTCCTCCATGGTGTCGAGGATTAGCTGATAGTCGCCGCGCGCTTCGTACAGCGTCAGCCGGCCGCGCGCGAGCACGCGCAGGCCTTCGCGCGGGGTGAATGTCAGCCACTGGCTTTTCGGCTTGAACAGCGCGCATTTGACCTGGGCGCGTTCGTCCTTGAGCGTGAAATACAGATGCCCGGACGATGGGCGCGAAAGATTGCCCAGCTCGCCCTCGACCCAAATCAGCGGGAAGGCGTCTTCGAGCAGATTGCGGGCGAGGGCGTTGAGCTGACTGGGCGTCAGCGCCTTGCGGCTGTCGGTGGGGGGCGGGTTGTACATCGGGACAGGATACGGGAAGGAGGATGGACGTCCGCTGGAGCATCCCGGTAGCGCGGCCTTCAGGCCGCTGCTTCACCATAATCGGGGCAGCGGGCTAAAGCCCGCTCTACCGTCATGCGCCGCCGTTACAATGCGCGCATGTCCGCACAACCATTACCCTGCCAATCCGACGATGCCCGCCTGCCTGCATTCGGCTCGATGCCGCGCCGAGGTACCCGTGAGGTGATGGTCGGTAAGGTCGCCCTCGGCGGCGCCGCGCCGGTGGTGGTGCAGTCGATGACCAATACCGACACTGCCGATGTCGCCGGCACCGTCAAGCAAGTGGCCGAACTCTGGCGCGCGGGGTCCGAGCTGGTGCGGGTGACGGTGAACAACGCCGAGTCCGCCGCTGCGGTGCCGCGCATCGTCGAAAAGCTGGCGATGATGGGGATAGAGGTCCCGATCATTGGCGATTTCCACTACAACGGGCATCAATTGCTCGCCGCCGAACCGGCCTGTGCCGAAGCGCTGGCGAAATACCGGATCAATCCCGGCAACGTCGGCTTCGGCAAAAAGCGCGACACGCAGTTCGCGCAGTTGATCGAATTCGCGATCCGCTACGGCAAGCCGGTGCGCATCGGCGCGAACTGGGGCTCGCTCGATCAATCGCTCGCCGCGCAGTTGATGGACGAAAACGCGCAGCGCGCCACGCCGTGGGATGCCAGCCGCGTCCTGCGCGAGGCGCTGATCCGCTCGGCGCTGGATTCGGCCGAGCGCGCGGTCGAGATTGGTTTGGCCCGCGAACGCATCGTGCTCAGTGCGAAAGTCAGCGGCGTGCAGGAGTTGGTCGCGGTGTATCGCGATCTCGCCGCGCGTTCGGATTTCGCCCTGCATTTGGGGCTGACCGAAGCGGGCATCGGCAGCAAGGGCATCGTCGCCTCGGCCGCTGCGCTTGCGGTGTTGATGCAAGAAGGCATCGGCGACACGATCCGTATTTCGCTCACGCCCGATCCCGGCGCATCGCGCACCCAAGAAGTCATCGTCGCGCAGGAACTGCTGCAGACCATGGGCCTGCGCGCGTTCACGCCGATGGTGACGGCGTGCCCAGGCTGCGGCCGCACCACCTCGGAGTTTTTTCAAGAGTTAGCGAAAACGGTGCAAGAGCACGTGCGCGCGAAAATGCCGGAGTGGAAGATCACCAACCCCGGCGCGGAAAATCTCACCCTGGCGGTGATGGGCTGCGTGGTGAACGGCCCGGGCGAATCGCGTCACGCGAATATCGGTATCTCGCTGCCCGGCACTGGCGAGGCGCCGTCGGCGCCGGTGTTCATTGATGGCGAGAAAGCCGTGACCCTGCGCGGCGACGGCATCGCTCAGGCGTTCGTGGCGCTGATCGACGACTACGTCGAGCGCCGTTTTCGGGGCTAGTGCAGTGCTTCAAAAATGATCAACACTTTCGTTTGAAGCCGCGCTCTTTGAAGCCGCGTTCTTTGATGCCTCGTTGTTTGCAGTCGCGCACCCTCTCCCCGTGCGTAGCGCGGGGAGAGGGTGGCCGAAGGCCCAGAGGGGCGCTCTTTGCAACGGATCACGGCGGCCTACCCCTCGCCCCTCATCCGGCGCTGCGCGCCACCTTCTCCCCGCAATGCGGGGAGAAGGAACGCATGTCTTCGCCCGGCCCTTGCGCACTGCGCTCGGGCGCTCATCGGCGCGCGAGGCAGTGCCTCGCAAGCGCGCCTCTTCGTTCCGGCCCTCGCGCACTGCGCTCCGGCGCTCATCGGCGCGCGAGGCAGTGCCTCGCAAGCGCGCCTCTTCGCCCCCGCTGTGCAGAGAGAGGGAAACACGCATCGATGCTGTCAGAGCGACGTAAATCTCGAGGCCGGAAACAACGTGTTCATCATTTTTACAGCACGGCACTAGAACCTGTTTTTCGCTAATCCGCACCAGCGCGACGCTGCGCTTCGTAGCGCTTCGCGTACTTTTGGAATGCGTAGAACGCATGCACCCGCGCGGCGATATAGCCCGCCCAGCCGGAGCGCCAATGCCCGCGCAGTAAGTAATACCTGAAGAACGCGAACGCGGGATACACGACCATGCGCAGGCCGAGCATGCGCTTGCGCGGTCCGCGTCGTTCTTCCGCCCATAAGCTCGAATAACGGTTGGCTTTTTCGGATTTCGCGGCGATGTCCGCATCGCCGCGATGCCATAGCATCGCTTCAAGCGCACCGACTTCGCCCTCGACGCGCACGGTTTCGTGTACGCGGTGCCCGCTCATTTTCGCGCGCCTGCGGTTGAACAGGCGCACATAGCGATTGTGTCGACTTCGCGGCGATTGCCAGCGCCAGAACAGCCATTCGCGTCTGCGCAGGCTGTAGCCGCCGCAATCGGCTGCGGCGATCGCGCGGAGGATTTCAGGCGGCGCTGCGGGATCGACGAACTCGTCCGAATCCAACAACAGCACCCAGTCGTGCGATGCGTGGTCGATCGCCGATTGTTTTTGCGCGCTGTAGCCTTTGAAGGCTTCGACGATCACCCGGGCGCCGCAGCGTTGTGCGATGTCGCGCGTCGTATCTTCGGAGCCGGAATCGAGCACGACGATGTCATCGCAGAACGCAAGGCTGCTCAAGCACGCTTCGATCGTAGCCGCGTTGTTGTACGTGGTCACGACCGCCGACAACCGTGGTCGGGACTCGGTCATCGCGATACGGGCTCGTCGCGCCCGAGCAACGCGCCCGCATACAGCGCTGCGAGCAATAGCGTGACCCCGCCCCAGAACGTCGAATAAAACGCCAAGTGGGTGTTGAACGGGAATACCGTCACCGCCAGCGCCAGCATCGCCGGACGCGCGACATCGCGGGCGACGGGTTCGGCATATATCCAGGCGCGACGCGCCATCGCTGCGCCGGCCAGCCACAGCAGCAAACCGATGGCACCGGTTTCGCTCAGCACTTCCAGCACCAATTGATGCGCATGAAAGGCCGGCCCTAGCCCCCAGACCGCGATCGTATTCGGCTCAGGGTCGCAGAGTGGAAATGCGCTGCGGAACCCGCGCGGGCCGACGCCGTTAATCGGATGTTCCCGCGCCATGCACAGCGCCGCCTGCCAAATGCGACTACGCCCGGACAGTGCGGCATCGACGCCAGCCTCATCGCCGGTCAGTGCCGACGCGGTGCGCTCGACGCGTTCGCGCACCTGCGGCGACACCAGCGTCAACGCCAACAGCGCGGCTGCGCCGAACGCGAACACCGCAAGCAATCGCTTCACGCCGAGCACGCGCCAGCCGGACATCAGCAGAACGAGCCCGAATGTAATCCACGACGCGCGCGAGCCGGCAAGCAAAATCGCAATGCCTACAGCCGCTGCGGCGATCGACCAACCGATACGACCGAAGCGAGCGCCCGCCGCGAACAGCGCGAACGGCGACAGGCTCGCCAGCACCACGCCGAGCTTGAGATTGCACGGCCCGAACACACCGCTGAGGCGATCGAGCGCGGCGTAATCTTCTGCTTTGCACAGTCGATGGCCGCTCATCGCCAGCTTCGCTGCGTCCATGCCCCAGAACAGCGGGCTGATGCCCGCGAGCGCCTGTATCAACGCATCGACCGTCCACACCGCAAGGATTACGGCTAGACCCAAAAACGTCACGCGCCGTCCGCGCGGATCGGCCACAGCCGCCGCCGCCAACCACAGGAACGGCAGATAGCGCAGATCGGCCGCCGCTTCGGTGAACGCATCCGCGCGATCGATCGCATCGAACGCGGCGAACAATTCCGGCAACCAATACGCGAGGAACAGCACGCTGGTCAGCGCCCACGCTTGCACACTGAGCAGTTGCGTGCCGCCGCGAAAACGCACCAACAGCAAGCGCGCAACCGCTGCGAGCGCACCCAGCACCATCACAGCCTCGGCAAACCCCGGCGCCGGCCACAGCGCGACGAATGCCAGCACCCAGACCGCCGCCCAGCGCCAACCGGCACCCGGCGCTGGCGCGAAAGTGGGAATTCGGTCGTTGGCGGCGGCGTCGGCAGACGTGTTCATACGCAATCGGTGGGGACGAGTTCTCGATAACAGGCGAGCGTGGCGTCCTGCATTGCCGACAAGCGATAGCGCTGCAGGCGCTCGCGCATCGTAGCCGGAAGCGGCGATGCTGCGGGCTGTGTTGCGAGCGCTGCCGCGATCGCAGCACGCGCCGCGGCGAGCAAGGCATCGGCATCGAATGGCGCCACCGCGCCTGCGGGATACAGTTCGCGCAGCAGTTCGCCGACGCCGCCGTGCGCCCAGCCGATCACCGGGCGTCCGACCGACAGCGCTTCGACCACCGTGCGGCCGAACGACTCCGGCTTGCGCGACACCTGCAGCACCGCATCGCTCGCGGCATAGGCCTCGGCGATGGCGTCGGTGACATCGGTGATCGCCAGCGCCGTCGAAATTCCGGCTGTGCGGGCCTCGTTTTCGAGTTCGGCGATGTAGGCCTCGCGCCCCGGCTCGCGCGCGCCGGGCATCCACAGCCGCGCATCGATGCCGTCGGCGCGCAGCGCTTTCAGCAGCGCCAACGCATCGGCATGACCTTTCAAGCGCGTACCGCGACCGGGCAGCAGCAGCAGCGGCCCGTCGCCGGCGAGCGCGGGGAAGCGCGCTGCGATTCGCACGCGCGCGGCGGTATCCGGATACGCGGCCTGCGGAAACGCGTCGGCGTCGATTCCACGCGGAATTACGCGCAAATTTGCGGCATCGGTGTGCGGATAATGCCGCAGCACATACTCGCGCACCGTCTCGGACACGCAGATCACGCGCTCGCCGCGGCTCATGATCGCGCTGTAGCGCGATGGTGAATTCAGTCCATGCACAGTCGTGACGAAGTGCGGGCGCGCGGCCTGCGGCATACCGCGCAGCGCGAACCAACCGACCCACGCCGGCAACCGCGAACGCGCGTGCACGATGTCGGCGCCGGACTGTTCGAACACACGCCGCAAGCGACGCACCTGACGGAAGGTCAGCGGCGATTTGCGGCCGATATCGAGGGTGATGTGCTCGACGCCGCTCGCTTCGAGCCGCGCGACCAAGCGCCCGCCTGCGGACACGACGATAGCGCGATGCCCGGCGCGGACCAGGGCATCGGCGATTTCGAGGGTGGAACGCTCCACGCCGCCGGAATGCAGCGCGGGCAGGAGTTGCACGACAGTGAGCGGGCGCATGGCCTTAGCCACCATGGCGTCTCGCGACGCGCGATGGCGACGGAGAAGGCAGCGATGACGGGGATGCCCGCATCGAGATTCCAGGCGCCTCGACGTTCATCATCGACACCGCATCGCGAGACATCGACACCGAACGAACCGGCGACCTCAATCGACGAGGACGAAGATCGAACCGCAGTACGGGCACGAGGACGTGCCGCCTTCATCTTCGATCGGCAGATACACCCGCGGATGCGAATTCCACAGCGCCATCGCTGGGGTGGGACAACTCAACGGCAGATCGCTACGGTGCACCTCGTAGCGTTGTTGGGCATTGGCTTGCGTGGCTTCAGCGGTCATGGCGGGTCGTCCTGCGCGAAGCCGACAGTTTACCAGCAGGCTGCGCGCGCCCCATCAAAAAACCAGCGTTTGCTTAGCAGGTTGCTGAAATACCTGCGGCATCAGGTTTTCCGCAGCTTGGTCATGCAGCCCTGGTCATGCAGTCATGGCATGCAGCCATAGCATGCAGTCATAGATGGCTGCGTCGGCGAAGCAAGCGCGTCAGCGATTGATCTGCGTGAGCTGCCAGTGCCGCTCCCGCCTCGCGGGGTGACCAGTCATGCGAACCATCGGTTCGCATGACCGCAAACGCCTCGACACTCAGCCGGCCGGCTTCGGCACGATCGCCTCGGTGGTGATCGTCAACTTCACGTCATCGCTGACGTTCGGCGCGTACTTGCCCACGCCGAAGTCGCTGCGCTTAATGGTCGTGGTTGCGTTGAACCCGGCAGCAGCGCGTTTGGCCATCGGCTGCTCACCGATCTTATTGATGGTCACAGCCAGCGTCACCGGCTTGGTGATGCCTTTGATCGTCAGGTCGCCGATGACCGTCAACTTGCCCTTGCCTGCGGCCTTCACCGAGGTGCTTTTGAAGGTGACGGTCGGAAATTTGGCGGCGTCGAAGAAATCGTCGCTACGCAGGTGATCGTCGAAATCCGGCACGTGCGAATTGAGGCCAGCCAGCGGCAGCGTGACTTCGACCTTCGAGGCGGCGACGTTCGCCGCGTCGTAGGTGATGAAGCCATCGACTTGGCCGAAATGCGCGATCGGGTTGGAGAAGCCAAAATGGCTCCAACTGGCGACCACATCGGTGTGGTTAGCGTCGATTTTATAGGTCAGCGGCGCGGCGAGCGCGGCGCCCGCAGTCATGAGCAGCGTAAGGGCGGCAGCGGCGAGCAGATTCTTTTTCATGGCGAACTCCTTAAATGGGTGCGAATGGGGATGGTCGATAGAGGCGGCGTTCGGGGGATCGGTTGCGCCGGTTGGGAAAATCGGGGCCTTAGAGCCTGTTTAGACTCTCACCATGCTCTAAGCGACTCGGAGCGCACTTCGATGCGTGCGCCCGGGTCGATTCGATGCAATTACTCAATGCGGCAGGCTTCGTCGAACGACAAACGCGGCGAGCGCGCGAAGATCGATGTTGGGTCGCCGTGGCCAAGATTGATCAGGAAATTCGAGCGGATCGCGGTGCCGGCGAAGAATTCGGCATCGACCTTGGCGTTGTCGAAGCCCGACATCGGGCCGGTATCCAAGCCCAGGGCGCGCGCGGCGAGAATCAGATACGCGCCTTGTAGGCTGCCATTGCGCAGGGCGACCGTTTCCAAGGCCGCCTCGGGCTTATCCGCAAACCAGGCGCGCGCATCGGTATGCGGAAACAAGACCGGCAATTTGTCGTAGAACTTCATGTCGTGACCGAGGATGGCGATGGCCGGCGCGGAGAGGGTCTTGGCACGGTTGCCTTCATCCAGCGCGGGCGCGAGCCGGGCTTTGGCTTCGGCGCTTTTGACGAAAATCAGTCGCGCCGGCGACATGTTGGCGCTGGTCGGGCCCCACTTCATCAGTTCGTAGAGCTGATGGAGGGTGTCATCGCTGACTTCGCCATCGAAACGGTTGTAAGTGCGGGCAGTGCGGAACAGTTGATCGAGTGCAGCGTCGTTGAGAGGGGCATTCATCGGTTGGTATCCCAAAGCTGTGAAGAATTTCGATAAGCGCGCAGTGTAGAGTCCTGCGTCGGCATAAACAGCCACACGACAAGAACGTATCAGGCTCTATTTTGAAACAATGCCGATGAAATCAGACAATTCACGACAAATATGCTCACTCAGCGATGGCCGCGCTGGGAATGCACGGCAAGCTGAGGCATTGGCGGCTGGGCTTGCGGCCGCGCTATCCGCAGACGATGCGTCGCCCCACCCAACCCTCGGCCCGACGACTAGCCTGACGCTGCAGCCGCGATTGCCTTGGCGCTTGTTCGCCCCGCGGCGCTTGGGCAACGCCGAGCACGCCTTCGGCACGGCGTTCACGGAATTGCTCAGCGCGCCGCCAGGCGTGGCCATCGGCTGCGGCCGGCAGGCCGCGCTGGCCACGCGACTGTTGCGCGAACGCGGCAGCCGCGCCGTGCAGATTCTCGACCCGCGCATCGACCCGAGCCATTGGGACGTCGTCATCGCACCACAGCACGACCGCCTGCACGGTGCGAATGTCATCTCCACGCTCGGTAGTCTGCATCCGATCGACGACGGCTGGTTGGCAGCCGCACAGCGGCATTTCGCCCACTTCGCCGACCTGCCGCAGCCGCGTACCGCCGTGCTGTTGGGCGGCAAAACCCGGCATGCGCGCTTCGATCGTATGGCGTTCGAGGTGTTAGCCTCGAAGCTGGAGGTCGCCCTTGCCCGCGATGGCGGCAGCGTGCTGCTCACCACCTCGCGCCGCACCGACCGCGAACTGCGCGGCGTGCTCGCCCACCGCTATGAGGACACTCCGGGCTTGGTGTGGCGCAGCGCGAAGGATGGCGAGAACCCCTACTCCGGCTTGCTGGCCTGGGCGGATCGCATCGTGTGTTCGCCGGACTCGGTCAATATGATCACCGAAGCATGCGCGACCCGGGTGCCGGTATTCGTGTTCGATCCCAGCCGCGTGCGCGGCAGGCCACGCGCCTTTCTCGACGCCCTGCTGGCGAGCGGCCGCATCCGCGCGATGGACCCGCAACTCAGGCCGTTCGACGTGGAGCCCTTGCGCGAAACCGCACGGGTCGCGGCGGAGGTGCGCGCGCGACTCAAGGTTTAAGCGCTTGGTTTACGCGCTTGAACCACTCAACCCATCGGCGCGCTGAACACGTCGTCGGAGGGATCGCGACGGCGCCTAGCGATCGTCGTCGCCGCCACCACGCCGACGACAGCCGCAGCGGCGATAGCGGGATGGCGCTTGGCCGATTGCAGGCATTTCAACGCGATGGCGGCGAGCCAAGGCCGACGGATGAATTGATCGATTACGGTTGCGGCGAGGCCACCGACCATACCCGAACCTCGACGATCGACAAGGCTCGCGGCGATGTCGCTGAAACCCGCCCGAAGCCCGACATCGCGCCCACCTCGACCGCTCAGTGTGCGCACCAACGCGCCCATGCCTTTTAGTGTCGTCGCCGCAGCGCGCATCCGACTCGCGTCTTCGCGCAGCGCCTGCACTGCGGACGTTACTTCTGCGCGTTCCAGCGGCGCGCGCGTCCGCAGCATGTCCATCCGCAGCTTGCGGATCTCACGGTCTTTGCTCATCGGTAGGGCTCGCGTGGCGATTCGGCCGAAGTGGGCGAAGCACGATCGTTGCTGCGGTTGGTTTCACCATCGTGACCGCGGTTGGCGAAGGCGTCTCGGTCCTGCGCGAGTTGGCGCAACGTTTCGGACAAGGGCGGCGGCGCTTCAGCGATTTCGCGGCGCAAGCGTAGCCCAAGTGCGAGGGCACCGATGGCATAGGCCACTACCACCAGCAGCAATGCGATCCAACCCAGCACCGGCCACAGCAGTACCACGAACAGCGCCGACGCCGCGATTAACGCCAACACCAACAGCGAGGTCGCCAACAGTGCCAGCACCAGCCAGCGCAGCAATTGCACCCGCACTTCGGCCAGTTCGAGCGACGCGAACTCCGCGCGCGACAGCAGTAATTTGGACGTGACTGCGCCGAGACGGCGCAGTCCAGCGAAAAGTGGGGACGCCACCGATCCGCCTAGCGCGATCAGCGACGGGAAACGAGCAGGCCGACGAGGAAACCGACCCCCGCCGCAGCGCCGATCGCGCCCCAGGGGTTCTCGTGCACCCAGTTGTCGGTTGCGCGCGCGGCCTTGCGGGTGTTGTCGCGCACGGCGCTCTGCGCATCGTGCAAGCGCGACTTCGCGCGGCTCAGCGCTTCGTTGGCACGCTCGCGCAGCGCCTGGGCGCGTTCGCCGGTGGCGCTAGCGGCTTCGTCGAGCAGCGCTTCGACATCACTCAACACATCCTTGGCATCGGCGACGAGTTCATCGGGATTGGGGAAATGAGCATTCGACATAGAGCCTCCATCGTGGGGATGCGACACGGGGGTGTCGCGGGTTGGTGCAGCATACCCCGCATACCGTTCGACGCAAGCTGACATCAGTCATGGTATGCGCTGAATGTTGACTTCGCATACGTTCAGCGTAGGTTCGCTCACGACCGCATTGGACGAGCTGATCGCGCGTTTCGAGGGGCAGATCGAGCGCTGATCGCGCATGCGCTCGTCTATGGGGTGCGACCGCATGCGAACCGATATCGGCTAATTGCCGCTAGAACGTTTACAGCGCACGATCAACGCTCGACACGATGTCATGCCCAACAGTGGCGACAAAGGCCGCCATCACCGTTCGTGCGACGCTCTCGACTGCGGCATCGCGCGTAACCAAGCGAGTTCTGCCATCAAGGGTGCATGCCAGGCCGGTCTTGAGCAGGTGCGCATGAGCCTCCTGCAGCGCGCTGGCGGTCTGCGCATCCAAAGCGCCGGCCGCCGCGACCGCCTCGATCAGCGCCAAAGTATCTCGCGGAATCAACAGCGCGGGATGGGCATGACTATCGCGCAGCACGAGGAATTGCAGCAGAAATTCGAGATCGACCAGACCGCCTTCACCCTGTTTGAGATCGAAGCGGCTGTCGCTGGAGCGGTTGAGTTCGGCGCGCATGCGTGCGCGCATCGCCGCGATGTCGTCGCGCAGGGCGTGCGGGTCGCGGACGCGCGCCAGCGTCTCGGCGCGCACGCGCTCAAACTCGGCGCACAGGCCAGCATCGCCGGCGATGGCGCGGGCGCGGACCAGGGCTTGGTGCTCCCAGGTCCAGGCGCGCTGGCGCTGGTAGTCCTCGAAACTGGCCAGCGTGCTGACCAACAAACCTTTAGCGCCGTCTGGGCGCAGGCGCACATCGATGTCGTAGAGATGCCCCGCGCCGGTGGTCGTGCCCAGCAGCGCCACGATCTTTTGCGCCAGGCGCGCGTTCCAGCGCGCAGCATCGAGCGGACGCGGACCGGTGGACATGGCATCGGTCGGGGCGTCGTAGAGAAACACCACGTCCAGATCGGAGCCGAAGCCGAGTTCTTCGCCGCCGAGGCTGCCGTAGCCCAGCACCGCGAAGCGGGCGCCGGGCAGCGCGCCGTGCTGCGCGTGCAATTCGCAGGCCGCCAGCGCATGCACCGCGCGGACGACCGCATCGGCTAACCATGCGAGTTGCCGCGCGCTGTCTTCGGGCGACTGACGGCCATCGAGTGTCGCCAAACCGATGCGGAATGACAGTGCTTGGCGTGCTTCGTTCAGGGCGAATAGCGATGCTTCCGAATCGTCTTCCTGCAGCGCGCTGCGGGCGACTGCATCGCATTCCTCGCGCTGCGGCAGCGGCCCGACCGCGCGGGCGTCGAGCAATTCGTCCAGCAGCAGCGGATGCGCAGCGAGCCGCTCGCCGAGCAAGGCGCTGCGCGCGAGCACATCGATCAAGCGCGACAGCGCGCCCGGCTGTTCGTCGAGCAGCGCGATATAGCTGGCGCGGCGCAGGATGGTATGCAGCATCGCCAGTGCGCGGCCCAGCGCCAGCGACGGCGCCGCCGAGGTCGCGATCCCACCGAGCAGCACTGGCATCAGTCGATCGAGTCGCGAGCGTGTTATGTCGGTCGCATCGCGCACGCCGGGGGCGCGCGCAAAGTCGCGCAGCGCGCGGTCGGACGCATCGGGACGATCGAAGCCCACCGCAGCCAGTGCAGCGGCGTGTGCGCCCTCGGTCGCATCCGCATCCCGCTCGCGCAGCGCGCGCCAGTAGGTCGCCAGCCCGTCGGGCGCGGCTTCGCTGCGTCGTGCCGCGAGCAGCGCGTCGAATTCCCGCGCAACGGCGTCGCGATGCGTTTGCAGCGCGGCCTGCAGCGGCTGCCAATCGCGAAAACCGAGGCCGTGCGCGATTCGCATGCGATCCAGCGCATCCTCGGGCAAGCGTTGGGTGTGCGCATCGCGCAGCATCTGCAGCCGATTTTCCAACAGGCGCAGGAAGCGATACGCCGAAATCAATCGCGCAGCGGTCTCATCGGTCAGATGCTGCGCATCGCACAGCGCGCGTAGGGCCGGCTGCAGGCGACGTTCGCGCAGTGCGGCTTCGCGGCCGCCACGAATCAATTGCAGCGCCTGCGCCAGAAATTCGATTTCGCGAATGCCGCCGGGGCCGCGCTTGATGTTGTCGGCCATGTCTTTGCGCGCGACTTCGGCGGCGATCGTGGCCTTCATCTCGCGCAGGCCGTCGAGCGCACCGTAGTCGAGATAGCGCCGGTACACGAACGGCCGCAGCGTGTGCAAGAAGCGTTCGCCAGCATCGAGATCGCCGGCCACGGCACGCGCTTTCTGCCAAGCGTAGCGTTCCCAATCGCGGCCTTCGCGTTGGAAATACTGCTCCAGCGCGTTGAACGACAGCGCCAGCCGGCCAGCGCTGCCGAACGGCCGCAGGCGCAGATCGACGCGATGACAAAAGCCTTCGGCGGTCATTTCGTCCAGCAGCTTCGCCAATTGCTGCCCAAGCCGAGCGAAATAATCTTCTGCCGCCAGTGCGCGCACACCATCGCTGTCGCCTTCGTGCGCATAGGCGTAGACCAGATCGATGTCGGAACTGAAATTCAGCTCGCCGCCGCCGAGTTTGCCCAGCGCGAACACCACTAGGCGCACCGGCGCGCCGCTAGCATCGCGGACGGTGCCGAAACGCTGGGCGAAAGCCGGCTCCAACGCCTCCAGCGCAAGTCGCAAACAGATTTCGGCTAAACGCGTGGTGCCTGCCAAGGTGTCGTCGAGGCTGTCCATGCCCAGCACATCGCGCCAGATCAAGCGGGTCGATTCGGCATAGCGATAACGCCGCAACACGCTAGGCCAATCGCTTGGCGCGTCGGGCAGCAACGCAGGCAACGGCAGATGCGCGGCACCGTCGTCCGCGCACAACTGCGCGAACAGTTCAGGCCGGCGCAGCAAGGTTTCGATCGCCAGGTCGCTGGCGATGGCGACCGCTGCGCAGGCTTGAGCGCGATCGGGCGACTCCAGCGCACTGGCGTACTCGCTGGAGACCGCACGCAGACGCGCGAGCGCGCGCTCGGCAATGGGCTGCGTGCGTGGATCGACCAGCCACTGCTGATACGGGATTGCGGTCATGGCGCGATGTTGTCACCCCGGATCGTCTGCGGGACGCCGACGCCGCGCGACGAGCGACGGCAGCCCGCCTCCCCGCAGCGTTCCGAGGGCATCATGGGCCGCGAACGATCTGGCCATGTGCGGCCATGCGCGGCCATGTGCGGCCAATCGAGGCATCGGGCGATAAGTCCAAATTCTCGTCCATAAAAAACCCGCCACCGGCTGAGCCGGTAGCGGGCTTGCTCCCTCCCCCACGTCGGGATGCGCGAGCATCGTGAAGGATTCGTTAGGGCAACGCACGCTGCACTGCAAAAAAGAACTTGAGAGTTCAAAAACACAATTCGGGCGAAGCATCCATCGCTCGCCTGCCTCTCAGCTTCAGCCTTTGGGTGGGTTATGGGTGTCGAACCACGCCTTCACCTGCTGATACCAAAACAGCGAATTCTGCGGCTTCAGCACCCAATGATTCTCGTTGGGGTAATACACGTAGCGGGCAGGCACGCCTTTGCTCAACAGCGTGTGGTAGAGCTCCAAGCCGTGATTCACCGGCACGCGCAAATCGGTCTGGCCGTGAATCACGAGGGTCGGGGTCTTGAAGGCGGCCGCGCCCAGATGCGGGGAATTGCGCTCCAGGACTGCGCGGTTATCGCGTTCCCAGAAGCCGCCAAAACGCGGCGCCTCCGCAGAAAAATCGGCCGCGTATTGGCTGTAGAGGTTGTAAACCGCCGCGTGCGCAAGCAGCGCTTTGAACGGATGCTCGCGGCCGAGAATCACGGTGGTGAGATAGCCACCGTAGCTGCCGCCGCCGGCGACCATGCGCTCGCGGTCGATCCACGGCTGCGCCGCGAACCAGTCCGCCGCGTTGATGACATCTTGATAGGGCTTCTCGGCCCATTCGGGATTGATCGCATCAGTGAAGTCCTGGCCGAAGCCGGAGCTGCCGTGGAAATTCGGCCATGCGGTGACATAGCCCCAACTGCCGAACACCTGCGCATTCCAGCGGAACGCCATGCCGTCGGTAATACCGTTATGCGGGCCGCCGTGGATCAGCATGAAGAACGGGTATTTTTTCGACCTATCGAAGCCCGGCGGATAGTTCACCCACATCTGGATGTTGTGCCCGTTCGCGCCCTTGTACGTCACCGATTCGTAGGTGCCGAAATCGGTCGCCGCCAGCAGCGCGTCGTTGATCGTCGATAGCTTGGTCGCGCCGCCGGTCTTCGCATCGATGCGCACCAAGGTCGGCGGTTCGACGAAGGTTTCGCGCAGCCCCACGAGCGTGCCGTTATCGGCGAGCGCCAAACTGCCGAACGAGGCGTTCGCAGTCACTTTGCGCGGCGCACCTTCGAGCGGCTTGCCCTCAATCGGCAACTCGTACACGCGCACCGTGCCAGCGTCGTCGATCGCGCCGAACAGCCGACGGCTGTCGCGCGCCCACACCAAGCCGTTAGCGGTACGGTCCCAGTCTGCGAACAGCTCGCGGGTCTTACCATCGCCGCGCATACGCAGCATCAGCCGGCCTTTGTCGGCGTAGAAGCCTTTGATGCGCTGCTGCACGAAACTCAGATAGCGACCGTCCGGGCTGTACAACGGCGCGCCATCGTTCGCCTTGTTGCCAGCAGTGAGATTGCGCGCGTTCTTGCCGCCGCTGCCGTCGTCGCCGATCGCGACGGTGAAGACATCGTTATCGACGACATTGATCGCAGGGTCGGCATCGGCAACGAAGGCCAGCTCCTTGTCATCGGGCGAGATCGCGTAATGCCCATCGGTGCCCTGCACCGCATTGCGCGGCAATTGCAGACCGCTGGGTTGGGTGAGCGCGCGCACCAGCGGCGGTTCGGCGGACTCGGCAGCCGCATCGAACGCCACCGAGAACACGTGGAATTGACGTTCGTCGAGATACTGATCCCACGCGGACACCGGGCCGGCATCCCAGACCATCGCCGTCATCTTACGGTCCTTGCGTTCGTCCAAGCGCTTGCCCTGGTCGGCCAGCGGCAGATCGGCGAATACGCGCGAGACGAAAGCAAGACGCTTGCTGTCCTGAAACCATTTCGGACTCTGCACACCGGTGGCGAGTTTGGTCAGACGCCGCGCTTCGCCGCCGTCCAAGGCCATCACGTACAACTGCGGCGCTTTGTCGTCGCTGCGCTGCGACACGAAGGCGACGTAGCGCCCATCAGGGCTGATCGTCGGCGCGCTGTCGTTCGCGGCATCGGTGGTGAAACGCCGCTGGCCGCTGCCGTCGGCATTCCAGCGCCACAAATCGACGTAGGACTTGTCCTCATCCATCGCGAAGCGCGTGACCGGCGCGACGATGGTGCGCCCGTCCGGCGAAATAGTGGGGCCACCGATGCGCTGAATTTGCCAACTACGCTCGGCGCTGAACGGTTCTTTTTTGATCTGGGCAGCGGCCGGCATCGCAAGGCCCAGCAAGGCGATCGATACCGATGCGATTAAGGTTGTTGCGATGCGCGCAGATGCGCGCCAAGTTGAGCCGAGCCAAGCGCTCGTCGTACCACGAATCATCGGAATCCCCAGATGCGTTCTCATGTCCGCACAGCCTGTCTGCGCGAACCCCAGCGCGATGATGCCGGAAACCGCCAAGTGGGCAAGTGCCGGGCAAGTGCCGGTCATGCGACAGCGGTCGATGCGGATGCCAAGAAAAACCCCGCGATCGCTCGCGGGGTTTTGGTTTGCCTCGATACAACAACATGGCTCAGGGACAGGTCGCCGGTGCCGAATTCACCAGGAACGCGCCGGGTGCCGAAATCAAACCGGGAACAAACCCCTGTACCAACCAACTAACCTGCTCGCCCGGGAGCATCACTTTGGACGCAATGGTGCTGACCGGTACGCGAGCTGCGGGGATGTTCGGATTGGTCGAACCCGGCGACTCGTTGCACTTCACGTAATTGCGGACGATCGGCTGCACCACACCGTTTTGAGTGATCTTAAACGCGCCGTCCCAATGACGTGTCGCCGCACCGGCGCTGTAGGTCGCGCACTGCTGCTGCGCCGGATACATCGTGATTTGCAGACGGGCCGTGATGCAGGCGCCGCTATTGTTGGTCACGTTGTGGGTCATCAAATACTCGGCACCGTAATTGGCGGTGGACCACGGGTCGCTGTCGCGGCCGCCGGTCACGCCCGAGCTATTGGTGTTGTAGTAACGCAAGGCCGACGAGCGCTGAGCATTGCTCGACGGCGATGGATCGCTGGTGGTCGGATTGCAGGCGCCAGTGGGCGTTGCGGTGCTGCTGCTGGCGGTGTTGATGAGATTGGACGGCGCAGCCAAGAAGCGATAACCGGTGTTCTGGTTCGTGCTTGTCAGCGATACCGTATTGGTACCGGCCCAACGTTCGTACGTATACACACCGGCTGAGCGGCCCCAGCCGATCCAGTTGTAGGTGCCGTTGGACGAGATCGGCTGACGACTGGAACACGGGGTACCACCGAACACAAGCTGATTGCCACCGCTGTCATAGGTCGATGCGACGTTGCCCCAGGCATAGACGCTCTTGCCGAGGGTGTTCGCCAGCGCCAGCGAACCGTTTGCGGCGGAGGCCGCGACCACACGCACCCTCAGGCAGCCCGTGGTCGCGCGCACTTTGATGCGAGCATCCAACGAAGCGCCCTGGGTTCCACGCAAATTGGCGAGCGCAAACGCACCGCTGATGGTCTGACCATTGAGATTGATGAACTGCGAGCCGTTTGCGCTGCTGGTGACCCAGCTCGGCATCGTGCCCGTCAATGAAGCCAGAGATACCGAATAGCTCGGGCTGCGGCCGGGGTCCAGCGTGGTCTGACCGGTGGGCACGGTGATATCGCGCTGCGAGATCGCGGCACCGAAGGCGTTGAACGTGGCACTGCCGCTTGCCGGCTCCAGAATCACGTACACCCGCTCCACCTGCGCATCCGTCCCGCTCGGCGCGGCCAGCAGATGATGCATGTAGAACGCGAACTCCTTGAGGCTGCCCGCGGGGCACGATGCATCCAGCGTGCCGGTGGTGAGGGTACGACTGACCCGACCGCTGACCGACGAGATCATCGGATCGGTCGCCAGCAGCAAGCCTTCACGGCTCACGCTTTCGGGGTTATTGCTGTTGACTAACGGCATGCCTTGCATCGTGCCGGGCAAGTTATTGAGCTGCGACCAGGTCTGCGCCTGGGCAACGCCAGCCGTCAACAACGCGACGGCGGCGGTCGTACGGATAACAGATTTCAATTTCGACTCCTTTTAAAAATACTCCTGATGGGCGCACGCACACGAACGCGACAATCTTGCGAAAAGCGCAAGCGGTACTGCGATTCGTTTAGGCGATGCGATAGATGATGCGCGAGGCATCGCCCGGCGCACGGTCGGCGCGAGGCGTCCGGATGCTACATGTGCATTCGCGAGCGATACTGTGATCGCTGTTCGCACTCATCTTGCTGGTTCATCTGCGATTCAAAGCGTGAATACGATTTCCAATAGGGTAACGCTTTGGCGTCAGCGTTGCCGCGACACAGTAATGTGCCGCTCGCAAAATTCTCAAATTGAAAGGCGTCTTCGATTCGAAGGGAGATGTGCCAAGAGCAGCGTCATCAATCACGTACACGGTCTATTCATAGGAAGGAACTTCGAGCTTGTTGCGCGACATCAGACCAACGAGCCATCAAGCATGCGCCATATTCACCCCATAAATATTGGCTAAACCGGTCGCCGTTGCCCCACCATCCATGGCGTCGTGAGGGATCAGCGCATAGCGCCAGGGTTTGCCGCCGTTGCTGCCGGCATGCTCGCTGGCATGGCTGCACCAGCGGGCGGCGGCGCGGGCTTTGGCTTGCACATCGATATCGTCGATATCCCCCCGCGCCTTGGGTTCCAGGATCAGTTTGTGGGTGTCCGTTTCCACCACGAAATCCGGTTCGTAGGCGCGGCCGTTCTTCCATTCGATCTGGAACTGGCCGGGGCCGGGTTTCATCCAGCGGCGGACGTCGTTGTCGTCTTCCAGCACGATCGCCAGGCGCTGTTCGCCCTCGGCCGACTGGAAGCGCTGCAGGTCGTAGCAACACTTCTGAAACCCGGTGAATACCAGCGTGCGGATGTTGTCGCCGCGCACCACAGGCTGCCGGAACGGCCTTGGCGCCTGGCCGGCCGGCAGACTGAAGGCCATGGGCCGCAGCAGGCTGAAACCGCGGGTGATCCGGGGCACATAGTCGGTCGGCGTTTCCCATAAATGCTGTTCCATCTGCGCCCAGACGAAATCGGCCAGCTGGCGCCGGTAGTAGATCAGCACATTCTCGACCGCAGCCTCGTCCGACAGATAGCTGCGCAGGCGCATCACGATCTGACCTGCGAGTTTGTAAAGCAGCCCGGCATGCGCGTCGTAGTCGATCTCATCGCGCTCGATCAACATGCCCACGATGTAGTCTTCCGCCCGGCGCTCGCGGCCTTCGCGTTTGGTCCATCCGATCAATTCGCGCGCGTGGTCGCGCAGTTGCTGCACCACCAGCTCTTCCGATACGGCGGGATAGGCGATCCGCGCCAAGTGATCCAGGTCGAAATCCCTGAAGCCGAACGACACGTCGCGGGTCGGAATCAGCACCACATTGGGAATCTCAATGGTCAGCGCCACCACCGCGCGGGTGACGCGCGCCACCACGCGCGCGACCTGATCCTCGAAACGCTCGGCCTGTGGGTCCAGCGCCAGCGGCGTCTGCTGCGGCTGCAGCACGGCGGCCACCTCGGCCGACACCTTGGCGCGAATCTCGACAGTATCCAACTGCGCCAGGGACGGCAGGCGCTCGTAACGCTGCACCACGCGCAAGGTCTCGCGCGCGATCGCCTGCTCGGCTTCCGTCGTGATCCGGTACTCGGCAATGTCATCCGACACCGCATACGCGAATGGGGTCGCGCCCACCTGCGAGCCTTCGCCGGTCAATGCGCTGTAGCTCAACGGCTGCGCCTGCGATGCCTGCGGCGCGCGCTCGGGAACATCGCCGCCGTTGCCGATGGTGACCTGTTGGCGGATCACCGAATCGGGCGCGCCGGCCCGGTCGATGATTTCGCGGAAACGGTCGTGGGCCACGATGGTCAAACGGTCCACCGCCGCAACGCCCGTGCGCTTGCCGTACGGCAGACGCAGGCCGCGTCCCAGGGTCTGCTCGGTCAGAATCTCCGACGCCGACGCCCGCAGCGGCACGATGGTGTAGAGGTTGCTGACATCCCAACCTTCCTTGAGCTTGTTGACGTGGATCACCACCTCGGTGGTCTCGTCGCGCTCCACCGCCAGCAGGCGCTGCGTGGCCTCGTCGGATTCCTCGCCCTTCAGCGCGGAATGCACTTCGATCACGCGCCCGCGATAGCGCCCTTCGAAAAACTCGTCGGACATCATCAAAGTCTTGACCCGCGACGCGTGCGCGGTGTCCTGCGCCACCACCAGCATGAAGGGCTTCACGCGCGGCAGCGATGTCTGCCGGGCGTAGGTGTCCAGTTCCACCTTCACGTATTCGTGATAGCGAATGCCGTCCTCCAGCTTGATCCGCTCCAGCTCGTCGGCCGGCACCGAGGTGTGGTCGAAGTCCTTGCGGGTGGCGACGGCGGGCTCTTTCACCAGACCATCGGCCAGCGCTTCGCCCAGTCCGTAGGCGTAGATCACATTGCGGAACGGCTGCGGTTTGGCGCCGATGGTCTTGGGCGTGGCGGTGAGTTCCAAACCCAGCAGCGGGCGCAGTTCGCCGATGGCGCGCGCGCCGGCACTGGCGCGGTAGCGGTGCGCCTCGTCCATCAGCATCACCAGATCGTCCAGACCGGCCAGATATTCGAAGTAACTTTCGCCGATGTATTCCTGCAGGCGCTTCATGCGCGGCGCGCTGCCGCCGCGCACTTCGCTGTTGATCTTGCTGATGTTGAAGATGTTGATCTGCACCGACGTGGCAGCGCCGAACAGCTGCGGCGTGGCGGTGCCCGGCGCGATGTGCTCGGTGCGCACGCCCAGACCGGTTTCATAATTTTCGCCGGTGATCAGCAGCGGCGGCGTTTGCGCCAGCTGCGGGATGCCCTTGAAGACGTATTTCGGGCTGGCGGGGTCGAAGTCCGACTTCAGTTTTTCGTAGATGGTGAGATTGGGCGCCAGCACGAAGAAATGCCGGCTGCGTCCGGTCAGATACAGATAGGCGATGAACGCGCCCATCAGCCGCGTCTTGCCCACGCCGGTGGCCAGCGCGAAGCACAGCGACGCGAACTCGCGCTCGAAATCCTCCACCTGCGGAGCGAGCGACTGGATCGCCTGCAGCTGGGCCGCGACATCGGCGTCCCCGCCCTGCTCGGACTTGCGCAGCGTGATGCGTTCCAGCACCTCGGCCAACAGCGTCAGCGCACGTGCCTGCGGCTCGCGCAGACTCATGCGTGCGCAGAGTTGGCGGACCTCGCGGTTCATGTCGCGTCCCCACCGAACAGATCGGTGGTGTCGGCCTGCGGCTTGCGCTTGCGTCCGCGCGCGGGTGTCGCGTCTCCTGAAGATGGTTCTGCTGCGGATGGCGCGGCAGCGGCCTGCGCCGGCGCGGACGGCAGATCGATGATGCGCAGCGAATAATCGTCGCGGCCCCATTCGCAGCGGTCCAGCACGGTCTGCGGAATCTTCTGGATGGTCAGATTATCGAAGGCATGGGCCTTGGCGCGGAACGCTTTGCAGCACACCAGCAGCGTGCGCTCCGGCCCCACCTCTTCGCTCAGCGCGCGCAGCTGTTCGTGGGTCAGCGCGGCGGTGGTGACGTACAGAAAGTCGGACTCCGACGCCTGACCGTGCTGCCAATAGCGCTGGTCGCTAGGCGCATAGGTGAAGCCCATCAGTTTGCACACCGCCTCGGCCAGCATCTCCGCGCGGTATTCGGGATTGATCACCAGATTGCCGAACGCGTCCTCGCGCAGCAGCGACGGCGCCAGCCGGCAATAACGGAAGCCGCCGCCGCCCTGCCAGCCGGTCGCGGCGGTCACACCGCCCGGATCGTCGCCGTCGATCACCTTGCGCAGACGCGGCACGATATGCGTGTGGCAGTGCTCGCCCAGCTCCACCATGATCCAGCGCCGACCCATCTTGTGCGCCACCGCGCCGGTGGTGCCGGAGCCGGCGAAAGAGTCAAAGACCAGGTCGCCGGGATTGGTCGCAATCTCAAGTATTCGGTGCAGGAGGCGTTCCGGCTTAGGAGTGGCAAATGGCTCAATGTCCGGGAGCAGCTTTCTTAGGTGATCGCGTCTAGCCTCCTGATTCGAACCCACCTCATCTGCGGGCCACCAAGTATTGGGAACCACTCCATCCTGAATCTGGGATAGATACTTCTTGATGACAGGCAAGCGATTACCGTCCTTGCCAAAGTAAACACGATTGTCAGCAAGAGCTTCTTCAAATGTGGCTTTACTAAATCGCCAGTAATTTCCACTGGGCGGAGTGACTACACGCCCAGAAGGCAATGTAATGGGGTAAAGCAAGCTGCTTCCCCCGCTCTTAGCAGTACCATCCGCCCCCTGTCTCCAAGGACCTCGATGATCATCATCAGGATTCTGATAACGCTTTAATTGATCTTCTGATCTTTCGAGCATGTTGCGCGTCTTACGCCAAACATCACGATCTTTAGCGATTATTAGGACGTAGTCATGAGATGTAGACACATCAGTATCGTTTTTTCTACCGCTGTCTTTCTGCCAAACAACTGAGGCGACGAAGTTAGAACGCCCAAACACTTCATCACAAAGCACCTTCAAATAATGCGCCTCGTTGTCATCAATCGTGATCCAGATCGATCCGTCCTTGCTCAGCAACTCCTTCAGAATCTCAAGACGATCGCGCATCATCGACAGCCACAGCGAGTGCTCCACGCCGTCGTCGTAGTGGGTGAACGCGCTGCCGGTGTTGTAGGGCGGATCGATGAAGATGCACTTCACCTGTCCGCGAAACTGCTGCTCCAATGCTTTCAGCGCCAGCAGGTTGTCGCCGTGGATCAGCAGATTGTCGAAGCGGTCGGCGTCGCCGACGCGATGCGCGGCGTGATGGCTCAGCGCCGGTTCTTCCAGCAGGATGCGCGGCTCCAGGCGCGGGCGCTCGTCCTTGCCGACCCAGGTCAGTTCCAGCTTCTGTTTGCGGCTCATCGTGGCTCAGTCTTGGTCTTGGTCGCGGCCTGCCTGCGGATAGCGCAGGCCGTCCAGATATACATTCGTCACCAGCGGGCTGGTCTCGGGGTCGGCGGCGTACAGGGTCACGCGCAGTGCATTTTCCCCAAGCAATTCGAATGCAGGCTTGCGCCCGGACAGGCGTTCGCTGCGGTCGAGGATCTGCGGTACGCCTTCGCCGCGCTTCTCCATCACCCGGCTGCGGGCCACGCCGTCCAGATCCACCGGGCAGCGCGCCAGCAGATTGGTCAGCAATTCGTTGCGGGTGGCGGTGCGCAGCGCGATGGAGTCCACCGACTGCGAGTTGGGCAACGCGCCCGGCGAGGTAATTTCCAAGCGGTCGGCGAACAGATGCACCTGCACCGGCGCGCCGCTGATGGAATAGTCGCGATGCGCGGCGGCGTTGGCGATGGCCTCGAACACCGCTTCGCTGTCGAACTGCGGAATATCGATGCGGCCCAGCTGCTTGTGCGCCGCCGTGCGCATGCCGCGCAGCACGAACGCGGTGGCGTCGCGGATCTGCTGGTCCAGCGGACCCTGCATGTCCTGCGCATCCAGCTGCGCCTGCGCGGTCTTCTCGCTACCGGCGTAGTGCACGCACTGCACATAAGCCTGCGGCAGCCAATCGCTGGGCCGGTCGGTGGCCATCAACACACCGGCCACGCTGGCCCATTCGTCGCCGGCATCGTCGGTCACCAGCAGCTTCATCTTGCGCAGGCGGATTTCCGCTGGCGGTTCGCTGCTGCCGATGAAGCGCGCATACAGCGCTGCGGACAGCTGCGCCGCAGTGCAGCCCAACACCGGCATTTCATCGAAGCCCAGCGTGCCGGCTCGCTGCCGCGACTGCATCAGGCGCAGTAGTTCGTTGGGCGGCAGCGCGTATTTCGAACTGCCCTGCCGACGGAAATAGCCGCCCGGCGCCAGATGCACATACAGCGAGCGCGGAATATCGACCGCCAGCACCGCGCGCTCGATGCCGCTGCGGTCGGGCACCAGCCTGCGGCGCAAATAGACCGTGGGCTCGGGCGTGATGCGGTCGTGGACATTGCGCTCGACCCAGGCGACCACGGTGTCCAGCTTGTCCAGCGCGATGCCGACCACCTCACGGGTCTTGTCGTCCACGCCCAGAATGATGCGCCCGCCGATGGCGTTGGCGAAGGCGGCGACCTCCTGGCAGAAGCTTTCGCCATGCGGGCCCGTGACCTTCTCGCCATCGAACACCACCTGTTTGAACTCCAGCTGCGAGTCCTCGCCCAGGCGGATCTGCTCCAGCAGTTCGGCCAGTTCGCGCGCGCTGTTCGTGTCTGTGCTGCTCATGCCGGTGTACTCATGACTGCGCGCTCATGCGCCGGGATGCGCCAGGGTCCATTCGACATCGAACAATATTTCAACCCGATGCTGCATGCGCAGCGCGGCCTCGACGCGATCCAGCAGTGCATCCTGGTGCTGATCGATACGCTTTCTGCTTTCGTAGAAATTCAACATGGCGTCGTCGCGCTGATGTTCGATGCGCTTGATTTCGCGCTTGAACCGGGCTTTTTCTTCCAGCGTTTCCAACTGCCGCAGCGCGCGCTTGGCCTCGCGGATCTGCGCATCCAGTTCGTCGATGCTGTGCTTGAGCAGAAGGCGCTGATCTTCGGCCCAGCGGTCCAGACGCTCCGATTCCTCATCGAACCACGCTTCATTTCGTGCGTTGGCGCTAGCCAGCACGCGGTCAACCGCTGCTTCGAACGCGGGCAGCGGGCGGTCTTCCGCAATACGATGCTGCGGCACAAAGCGTGCCGGCACTTCCAGCAAACGAGCTGCGGTGTCATCGGGCAACGCGCGGTCGTCGTCGCACAACGCGCTGCAGACCAGCGCCTCAAACACCTCGTTCGCCGTCTCGATGGTGACCACCGCCACGCGCAGATGACCGCGGCTGCCCAGCCACCTGCGCACGTCGGCAAGTTGGGCATTCAAGGCGGCATAGTCGAAATGCAGCCTGCCCATCGGCGTTGGACGCATGGCGGCCTGACGGCACAGCACATCGCCCAGGCCCTGATCCGGGCGCAGCAGGCCGGCATGCGCTTCCCGGGCGGGCGGCCAGCTGACCGCGTAGCAGCCCTCGTCCAACTGCACCAACTTGTCGTTGATCACGGCGTGCGGACGCTCGGCTGCGATCAAACGCAGAAACTGTTTTTCGTAGTGGTTGATCTGATCGATCATGCCAGCGCGGCGCGAGCGCAGATTACGCACCACATCCTCGTCGAAATTCTCCAGCAAGACTTGGCGCGCGGCATCTTCGCGGCGGCCGATGCTGTCGTCCAGCTCGGTTTGCAGGACGGCGAATTCCGCCTCGATCTGCTCAGTGCTGCGGCAGTTCTGATAAATGCGATGGATGCGCTGCTCAATGTCCACGCCCGATTCGATCGCGCCAAGAATCTCATCGCTGGCGCCGAACACGCCGTCGAACAGCTTGAATTTTTTCGCCAGCAGTTCGTAGACCAACTCGTCGGCGCGGTTCTTGCGGTTGACGAAGTTGACCACCACCACGTCGCACAACTGCCCGTAACGATGGATGCGACCGATCCGCTGCTCGACGCGCTGCGGGTTCCAGGGCAGGTCGTAGTTCACCAGCAGCGAACAGAACTGCAGGTTGATGCCTTCGCCGCCGGCTTCGGTGGTGATGAGAATATCGCGGTCGTTGCGGAAGGCTTCGACGATCGCGGCCTTCATGTCCGCAGTCTTCGACCCGGAGACGACGGCGGTGTTGGCATGGCGCTGCAGCCAGTCGGCGCAGAGCGCTTTGGAGTCGGCATCGTCGTTGCTGCCGTTCAGCAGCACGGTGCGCCCTGCGTAGCCGTTCGCTTCCAGCAAAACACGCAGATAATCCTGGGTGCGGCGCGATTCGGTGAAAATCACCGCCTTGCGCTGCCCGCCAAGCCTCTGTGTCATGGCAAGCGCGCGATCCAGCACCAACAGCAGCGCATCGCCTTTGCGGTTGGTCTGGATGCTTTTTGCTAAGTCGCGATACCCGGTGAGGCGCTGGATCTCCTGCGCGCGGCACAGCAGCTCTGCCTGCAGGGTGTCGTTGCCGGCAGCGGGGATAGGATCTGCAGCAGCGCTATCGTCGACCGTTTCCGAGTTCAATTCATCGTTGAGTTCATCGACGGTTTCGAAATCGTCCATCAACTGCGCGGTGAGCGCCTGATTGGCTTCGAGCCGACCAATGATGGTGTCGAGCGTATTGGCGATAGCGAAAGTGGAGGACGCCAGAATCTTGCGTACCACCAATGTCACCAGATGCCGTGCCGTGGGCTTGATGGCGAGTATCGATGGATCCTGTAGATACGCGGACACCGCTTCGTAAAGTTCAAGTTCCGAGTCGGAAGGCGTGAAGTCCTGGGTGATGGAAAACCGTTTGGTGAAGTTGATCCCGCCTTCGGCCTGCACCTGCCTGCGCAGCGTGCGGTGGCAGATCGGTTTGAGCCGGTGCCGCAAGTCGTTGAGGCGCGCCTCCGAGCTGCGACCAGTGGCGTACTGCATCTGAAACGCCTGCTGGCTGCCGAAGAACTCGTCGTTGATGAACGACACCAGCCCGTACAGCTCCATCAGCGAATTCTGGAACGGCGTGGCGGTCAGCAGCACTTTGCGCCGGCCGCGCAGCGCATCGTTCAAAGCCACCGCGCGTTTAGATGCGCCTTTGCCCTTGTAAACATTGCGAAGCTTGTGGGCCTCGTCCAGCACCACGAGATGCCACCCAACGGCGGCAAGTTCTGTCTGCTTGCCCGCCGCAAATTCATAAGATGTGATGACGATCGCATCGTCGATTTCAAACGGGTTGCCCGCTTCCGCGCGGCGACGCTCGTTGAAGGATTTGCTTTCGAGAACGAATGAAGGCAACTGGAATTTATCCTCCAGTTCCTGCTGCCATTGCTTGCGCAGCGTTGCCGGGACGATCAGCAGCAGCCGCCGACGCCGCTGGGCCCAATGCTGGGCCAGAACCAGACCGGCTTCGATGGTTTTGCCAAGCCCGACTTCGTCGGCCAGCAGCACGCCGGCTTCGATCGGCGATTTCAGCGCAAACAGGGCCGCATCCACCTGATGCGGATTCATATCTACACGCGCGGCAGACAGTGCGCGGGCGACCGCGGATTCATCGCGACTGCGGAGCGTCAACCAGTGCGAGAAGAACTTGCCTTGATGATGGGTGTAGCGATGTGCCCCCGAGTAGTCGCCGGGCTGGACATTGTCGATCAATGACCCTGGCAGGGGGGACATGGCGTATGCCTTGGTGTAAAGCGTGCAGTGTGGCGAGTATGCCCAGTGGAAGGGGCTTCGCCAACTCCTAATGCTATGCAGCGAACCTCAAAGTAAAGAAAAACCCCGCATCGCTGCGGGGTTTTCGTAAAACAAGCGAGTAAGGGTGGATCAGAAATCCATACCGCCCATGCCGCCCATACCGCCACCGCCGTGACCGGCGCCAGCCGGCTCATCTTTCTTCGGCGCTTCGGCCACCATCGCTTCGGTGGTGATCATCAGGCCGGCGATCGAAGCCGCATTCTGCAGCGCGGTGCGCGTGACCTTGGTCGGGTCGAGAATACCGAACTGCACCATGTCGCCGAACTCGCCGTTGGCGGCGTTGTAACCGAAGTTACCGGTGCCTTCGAGCACCTTGTTCAAGATCACCGACGGCTCGTCGCCGGCGTTGGTGACGATCTCGCGCAGCGGTGCTTCCATCGCGCGCATGGCGATCTGTATGCCGTGGTTCTGATCTTCATTGATGCCCTTGAGCTCGCCGATCGCAGCCTTGGCGCGAATCAGCGCCACGCCGCCGCCCGGGACGATGCCTTCTTCGACGGCCGCACGGGTCGCGTGCAGGGCGTCTTCAACCCGAGCCTTCTTTTCTTTCATTTCGACTTCGGTCGCAGCGCCGACCTTGATCACCGCCACGCCGCCAGCCAACTTGGCGACGCGCTCTTGCAACTTCTCGCGGTCGTAATCGGACGAGGTCTCTTCGATCTGCGCCTTGATCTGCTTGATCCGGCCCTGGATGCCGTCGGCAACGCCGGCGCCGTCGATGATCGTGGTGTTTTCTTTCGAGATCTGAATCTTCTTGGCGCGGCCCAAATCTTTGATCGTGGCCTTCTCCAACGACAGACCGACTTCTTCCGAAATCACGGTGCCGCCGGTGAGGATCGCCATGTCTTCCAACATCGCCTTGCGACGGTCGCCGAAGCCCGGCGCCTTCACGGCGCACACTTTAACGATGCCGCGGATGGTGTTGACGACGAGGGTCGCCAGCGCTTCGCCTTCGACTTCTTCGGCCACGATCAACAGCGGCTTGCCGGACTTAGCGACGCCTTCGAGCACGGGCAGCAGGTCGCGGACGTTCGAGATCTTCTTGTCGTGAAGCAGGATGTACGGGTCATCAAGTTCCGCCGACATCGACTGCTGATTGTTGATGAAATACGGCGAGAGGTAGCCGCGGTCGAACTGCATGCCTTCGACCACATCGAGTTCGTTTTCCAAGCCCGAACCTTCTTCGACCGTGATCACGCCTTCTTTGCCGACCTTGTCCATCGCCTTGGCGATCAGATCGCCGATATCGCCGTCGGAGTTGGCCGAGATCGAACCGACCTGAGCGATTTCCTTCGAGGTCGAGCACGGCTTGGACAGCGCCTTGAGCTGTTCGACGGCTTCGATGACGGCCTTGTCGATGCCGCGCTTGAGGTCCATCGGGTTCATGCCGGCGGCGACCGCCTTCATGCCTTCGCGGATCAGCGCCTGCGCCAGCACGGTCGCGGTTGTGGTGCCGTCGCCGGCCACATCGGAGGTCTTGGAAGCGACTTCCTTCACCATCTGCGCACCCATGTTTTCGAACCTGTCGGCCAGTTCGATCTCCTTGGCGACGGACACGCCGTCCTTGGTGATCGTCGGCGCGCCGAAGCTCTTTTCGAGCACGACGTTACGGCCCTTCGGGCCGAGGGTGGCCTTGACGGCATTGGCAAGCACGTTCACGCCGCGCACCATGCGCGCGCGCGCGTCTTCGCCGAAACGGATATCTTTAGCGGTCATTGCGATAACTCCAAAAAATGTTGTGGATTCGTAGGGCGGGTCTCGTACCCGCCGTCAGAAAATCGATGCGTCGTGGTGAGCGCACCGGAGTGCGCCAGAACGCATCAACCCAAGATGGCGAGAATGTCGTCTTCTTTGATGATTTTGTACTCGGTGCCTTCGTGCTTATAGGCCGAACCGGCGTACTGGCCGTAGATCACCTTGTCACCGACTTTGACCTTCGGCGCGCGCACGCTGCCGTTGTCCAGCGCTTTGCCCTCGCCTACGGCCAGCACTTCGCCTTTGGTCGGCTTTTCTTTGGCGTTATCGGGGATGTAGATGCCACCAGCGGTGACTTCTTCGGCTTCGATCGGCTTGACGACAACGCGGTCGTAGAGCGGCTTGAGATTCATGGAACCCTCGTAACTAATTGAATGGATTGGTGAAGGGCGACAATTTTAGCAGTCTCAGTACCAGAGTGCCAAAGTTGCGCGCAAAAAACGCCCGGGAGACCGGGACGGCCCAGATATGGGGCGGGTCGCGGGCGTTTCAAGAGCGAACCTCAAGCGGGCGTGCTGGGCCTGGGCGACGTTGACGAGAGCCTGGGCGATCGCAGCGGCGACAGCCCTCGCGCGTCGCTTGGCCAGACCGCCAGTCTGGCACTACGCGCCGCACAGCGCCTGGCGGGCCGCTGCGGCGCAACGCGATGCATGCGGAGACTTTGAACAGGCTCTTCAAACTAATCGCGGCGATCGGACCACCACCAGCAGCGGCGCGGCGGCGAACCGAATCGTCGGTTGCAGATGCGGGTGGTATCGGCCATGCGCGCGTTCTCAGATGTTGCCTAAATATTTAGCGCAATGCGTGCATCAGATAAAAGCAGCAGAAACGTAGGCCGCATCGCGATCGGAGCCCCTCCGATCGCTGGAGCGCACGCCTTTCGAGCGCATCGCGCGCGCTCGAACAACGCATCACTGGGCGCCGCGCCTGGGCGCTGCCTCCGCAAGCGCGAGCGGCTTGCTCGCATCGCCGACGTCTGGGGTCCTCTGCAACGCATCGGCGCTGACGCGAACCGAGGTGTTCGACGCGATCGCTGGGTCGGCAGGCGCCGCCTTCACCAGCGGGTTGGTCGGTTCGCGGTCGAAGATAAAGAGATTCTGGCGCCCATCGCTGGTTTTGTTGCCGAACTCGACCTTCTCGATTTTCGTGAAGCCTTTTTCGTTGCCCAACGCAGCGAGATACATCGCGGTCTTATCGACATCGAGATTCGCACCCTTGGCGTTGAGCTTTTCGACGCCGGCCTTCGCTTGGTCGTAGAGTGCGCGATCGTTGGGGTTCAGGCGGTCGATCGCCTGCTTGTCGAAGGCGAGCGACTGTTTCTGCTTGAAATCGGCGACAGGGTCGCTCTGAGGCGTCTGCGCGAAGTCGATCCCCGATGAAGAGGAACGATTTGAACGGCTAGAACCCCCACCGAAGCTGATACTGATGCCCGCCATCACTTTATATTCGCCGGAGCGCGGGTTGACGCTGGCTTCGATGCCGTAGTTGAAGCGGTCGTTGCCCTTGCTAAGCTTGGCGCCGATCTCGGCAAGGCCGAAGCCACCGACTTCGTTATTGAATTTGACGTTGCCGCTGTACTCGAGATCTTTCGCTTTGTAGCTGACCGAACCGATCGCCTCGGACAATTTCGGCCCGAACTTGCCTTCGAGCGAGACGCTGCCTTTGCCATCGTCAAAACCGAACTTGGCACCAGCGCCTAAAGCGGTACCCAACGGCGATGTCGAGAGATTGAAGTTGTACAGATTGTTCTTGATATTGGCGCCGAGTTTGAACTCGTTGGCGTTCTCGACCCCATTCAACAGCACATTGCCGGTCAAATAATCCTTTTTATTCAACATCAGCTTGGCATCGGCATTGAAGATACTGCCGGCGTCCACGTTCTTTAGCCCCAGATCCAGTTTGGTGCCGCCTAATGTGCTGTAGCCGAGCTTGTAATCTTTGAATCTCTCGACATCGTTGTGCTCCGCTGAGCCGGCAAGGACGCTGCCGTCGCCGAACGTGGTTTTGCCATCGAACTTATAGATCGAGCCGATTTTCGTGTCTTTGACATCGATGCCGAAACTGTGCAGGTCTTGGAATTTACCGTTGATATTGAAATGCTTAAATTTCTCGACGTCGTTCAATTCAAACGACCCGTTCAGCACATCGCCCGGACGCAGCGTCGCCTTGCCATCGCCTTTGAAAATCGCGCCGGCCGAGCTTTGGTTCAACCCAAGATTGACGACATGATTGCCGTTGTCGTTCCAATTCAACTTGAAGTCGTTGGTCTTGGTCGGGCCGTTGAGCTCGGCCGAGCCGGTCAACACTTGGCCCGGCGCCAACGTCGCCTTGCCATCGCC
>JANMGT010000036.1:0-6229 GCA_031374725.1 Lysobacteraceae bacterium
GCTGGCCCGCATAGTCTAATCGCCAGCCGCCGCGGATTCAGTAGGGCGGGCTCAAGCCCGCCGCTCTAAGAGCCTGTTCACGATCTCCGCATGCTCCGCGCTGAGCCACAGAACGCGCGGCACTGCGTCCTCGTTCGGTCATGGATGGACATCCATTCCCTCATTCCTCCTTGTGACGCGCGTTCTGTGGCTCAGCGCGGAGCATGCGGAGATCGTGAACAGGCTCTTAGAGCGGCGGGCTTGAGCCCGCCCTACTGAATCCGCGGCGGCTGGCGATTAGACTATGCGGGCCAGCGGGCGTCGCCGCCGCCATCGCGTCGCGGCATTCCTCACTGGAGTCCATGCATGTCGTCTTCCCTGTCGCCCGCCGGGCGTGTGTTCGCCGTCGCGGCCTTCGCCGAAGGCCTGACCTGGGCCGGGCTGCTGGTCGGGATGCTGTTGAAATACGGCACGCAGACCACCGATCTTGCGGTGTGGGTGTTCGGGCGCCTGCACGGCGCGGTATTCCTGTTCTACGTGATGGTGGCGCTGGTGTCGGCCGTGCGTCTGCGCTGGCCTTGGTGGGCCTGGATCCTGGCCCTGCTGGCGGCCGTGCCGCCGCTGGTGACGGTGCCGCTGGAAATGTGGTTCCGACGCATCGGTTTGCTGGGACACAGCACCTGACCGTTGGGTCCGAAAAGGCAACGAAAAAGGGTCAGCGTGTCGGGTGGGGTGAGCGCAGCGATGCCCACCATCCATCGACAAAGAACCAAACCATTCAATGACGACAAGCGGGCCAACGAAACCACCGACGCCGCTTCAACACCATCGCCATCGCAATGCATCAATGGTGGGCATCGCTGCGCTCACCCGACCCTACCAAAACCGCGAAAAGGGGTCAGCAAATAGGATGGGCCCCTGGCCCACCACAGTGAAAATTCAGACACCAACGCCACTCGCACAATGATCGTGTAAATGCCGATGCCTCTCTCGCACCGCTTCGTTCGATATCGACAAGACGGCGTTGTTGCGAATGGTGGGCCAGCGGCCCACCCTACGACTCTACTGCGACAAGAGATTCGTCATCGGCCAATGCCCAACCATCGCACCCATTACGGCGGAAGCGCCCACCCGGGAAATTCGGAACTTGCGCGCCAATCCCGGGTGCGCGCTGCGCACTTACCGGGGCTATGCAGCCTACCGGGAGCTGCGAAGCTGGTCCGCGATGAAGCGTGATTACTCATACACTTGCTTATGGATCCTTGCCGGATAATGCCTTGCGACCCGAGTGAACGTGGTCGCCTTGCATGGCGTTTGATCGCGCATGCGCACGATCTGGTCATGGCAAGCCACGCCCGACTATCAATTTTCATGGAGCAATACGATGAAGACGACGACTTTTGCCGCTCTGGCATCACTGGCGATGATTTTCGGTGCGGCCGTGCCGCTCACGGCCGGTGCCGGCGGCGATCCCTGCACATACTGCGATGCGGTCTTCGCTGAGTGCCTAGCAAACGGCGGCACCCGGCCCGCGTGTCGACAGGAATATCTCGCATGCACCTATGATTTCGGCTGCGTGATCCCGTGATCTCCGGCATCGCGCCTCGGGACGCCTGGGACACATAGGCCGTAGCGTGCAGTAAGCGAAGCGGAAAAAGGGTCAGGTTCAATTACAAAGCAAGTTGGGAGATAGGCTGGGCCGTAGACCCAGCCATATCGCGCACAACACCCCCAAAGCTGGGTCAATGACCCAGCTCACTCGCGGGAGTTTTGTTCCTAGCGCTTGTCCACTGGCGCAGGCTCGCCTGTGGCGCCGGTGTCGCCCTGATTGCCTTGATTACCTTGATTCCCCTGATCGCCCTTGTCCCCGCTCTGTCCGGGTTCGCCCTGATTGCCGGTGTAGCCTTGATTGCCCTGCGCGCCTTGGCTGCCGGTATCGCCGGTAGGCCCCGGCGGACCCGGCACAGGCACGGCGGCGGGCGACGCCGGCACCGTCACCACGGCAGGCTGCTGCTCGCAGGCGGCAAGGGAAACGGAAAGCAACAGGATCGATATCTGAATGTGGCGCTTCATGGTGTTGATACCTCGATATTGGCGTGCGAATAGGACTGGATTCGATGCGACGGAGGTCGCTTGAGCGACATCGCAACGGATCGCGGTTCGGTAGCGCGCAGCATAGGCGCGTGGCGAACGTTCGTTCTGTTCGATTGCCAACATAGGGAAATCCTGATGCGGATGCAGCAAGCGAGTAGCACCGTAGTGTGGGGTGAGCGCAGCGATGCCCACCATCCATCGATAAACAACAGAGCCATTCAATGGCGACAAACGCACCAACGCATCAACCGGTTCCGCTTCAATGCGACCGCCGCGGCAATGCACGAATGGTGGGCATCGCTGCGCTCATCTAAGGTGGGGTGAGCGCAAGCGATGCCCACCATCCATCGATAAACAACAGAGCCGTTCAATGGCGACAAACGCACCAACGCATCAACCGGTTCCGCTTCAATGCGACCGCCGCGGCAATGCGCGAATGGTGGGCATCGCTGCGCTCACCCCACCCTACGAATCTAAACGATGCGTGAAGCCGGGTCCCGGATCATCGCCACTGCCAACATGGTGCAAAGCTGATCTTCGAATTCTTGACAGTCGAGCAGAGGGGAGTCTTCCGCCACGGCCGACCACAACACACCCGTCAGCGATCGCGACAATACGAACTGGCTGGCTGCAGACAACGCCAAGCCGTCAGCCCCCGCCAGTTGGGCCAAGCTTCGCCCGATGTACTCGTCCAGAACGCGCATCGCATCGTGCGTTTTTGCGAGCATATTTTTTCTGGCCACTGCACGGATCACTGCGCGGAGCGTTTTTCGGTTGCTGCGGGCATCGGCGACGACCACCGCAACAAAACGGAACATCGCCTCGCGGGACGGTTGGTCGCGAGATGCCGCCAGCGCCACTTTCAATCGTTCGATCAAGCTGTCGCGATGCGCGATCGCCATCGCCATCAGCAGGGAGTCGCGATCGTGAAAATACTGGTAGAGCGTACCTATACTGAAACCGGACACCTCGGCGATCCGCTTCGTGGTGATCTTTTCGGCACCCTCGCGCTCGATGATCTGCGCTGTTGCCTCGTAGATCGCGCCGACTGTACTCTCCGACCTCGCCTGTCTGGGACGACGCCTGACGACTTTCGCGGCTTTCATGATGTGACCTTGAGGAAGCCGGCTATCAGGCATTCGCGACAGCGACGCGGGTATCGGCAAGTCGAGCAACGGTCGTGTGGCAACAGCAATGACGCCGTTCGCCATACGAACGACAGCCAAAACATGAGAAAAAATTGAGCGCAGTCGCGACGGATACAATTTTTCCAGAAATGTTTCCCATGATTATCAATCACTTGAACGCAATCCTTTTGCGCATACAAACATAACTATAACGCGACTTGCGGCGCAGCCGAAAGCTGACGAGACTTGGTGCGCCATGCATCAGAAGACGGCGTGACAGGATTCACGACCGACGATGTCCGTCTATTTGGACTAGGCACTTCCGAAATCACGGAAGTAACTGAAGACGACCGTCCACACAGCAATTTGAGGAATAAATGAAAAAGCATCAGACGTCTATCAAACTCGGCCTCTTGGCAGCGGGCATCGCGGCAAGCTCGCTGGCGATGGCTAGCAATGGCAGCTTCGCGACACAAGAAGTCAATTCCAAACCGAATCAAAATACGCCAGTCGTTCAGAGCGGGCGCACGCCGGTCGTAGCGCTGACCCGGACGATGGGCGATGTCGGTTTTGAGATTTTCGATGGCCAAACGCAGCGCTACAGTCTGTCGACGCTGCCGAAGAACGCAACCGATGCCATCGTCTACATCGATGTCGATAGCATCGAGTGGAACAAGAAGAAGATGCGGGCCGTTCTCGATCTCGCCAGGGACCTGAACTGGGTCGTGATGGCGGAGAGCGGAACATGGAACGTGCCGCGCCTGCACGCATTCCTCGCCTCGCACTATCCGCGCGTGAACACGAAGACTCTGCAGAACGTTGCGGTACGAATCTCGTGGGACAACGGGCAGGCCGTCGCGACCGACCTCGCACCAACCGAAGCAGCAGTCGAAGTGGGTATCGATTATCTGCAGACCACCGCGGCAAAAGCACTGCTTGCGAATACGATGACGACCAGGGCAGTGGCCCCAGGCAGCAACTACGCATGGTTCGCCAACAACGCCTACCAAGCCACCGCAAGCAATCGACTGCTCGGTAGCCGGTTCTACTCGGTCGCCCTCAATCGCGATGTCGTGAAAGTCTGGAGAAGCACCAGCAACGGTACGACCGACTGCATCGTCTCCTGGCGAGGCAGTTCAACCGCTGGCGACTGGCTCACGAACATCGAAAATCAGTTCGGCACGTCGGTGGCCGTACCGGGACTGTCGTCGAACCCTGCAAGGATCGGGAGCGGGTATGCCGACAGGCTCAACAGTTACAAAGCAGCAGTCGATGCGGTGGCCTGCAACAACGCATACAGCGTGACAGGCCACAGCCTGGGTGGCGCAATGGCTGAAGCGTATTCGTTCACCATCCGCAGCAAACGTCCCAATATGGAAGCCTACAATCCGGCGCGCGTCGGCAACGCCGACTTCCGCACGCAGCTGGTATCAGCCTTGGGCAGCGCGAAAGTAAAGGTGTTCTGCAGAAACCTGGACCCGGTCTGGGCCGTTCCGGTTGGATTGCAGCACGTCGGCAGCAACAACGGCTGCACTTACTGGGGCAGCTCGGTCTCCTGGCTGAATGTCGTCGCGAATCACGCGATGAATCTGTGGCTGTAACCATCTGCCATAAACGCTGAGTGTTGGAAGACTGGCGAGCAGACGTGGCGGACCCTGGTCCGCCACGTCGTCTTTCGCATCGCCGCATTCGACGATCGATGCCATCGTGAATGCCGACAGGCATCTCGCACGGCGCCGTTCGATACGAACGCACCGTCGATATTGCGAATAGTGGATCAGGGGCCCTCCCTACGGTCCTTGCTCACACATGCAAACCCGCATGCCCTGCCCGCGATGGCAGGAGCCGCCGCTCAGTCGATGTAGGGATTGCCGGAGATCTCGGCGATGTCCTGCTCGCTCATCGTAGAGATGATGCAGGCGAGCACGCCGGTGGTGATCAGATAGACCGACGCGATTGCAAGGTCGGCGGCGCGCGATGGCCAGATCAAAGCCAGCGCATGCGCCAGCAGAACACCCGGCAGGAAGCAGGTGAACGCGGCCAAGAAGCTGCCGACGATCAGCGCGCCGCCGCGCATTAGCGCACTGCGCGCCCAGTGCAGTCGCGGGTCTGACGCGGCGCGGGCCTCCAGCAGGAGCAGGCCGCCGCGCACGGCGACCAGCAGCACCACGCCCAGCAGCGACTGCGCGTCCGGCCACAGACCGTTGGCGAAGCCGCCGGCCCCGGCGTAGGCGGCGAGGATGAAGATCGCGAGGAAGCACAACAGACCAAACATCTTCGCGACGTCGGCAAGATGCCGGCGCGCGCCGCGCTGCGGGTAGACGTACCAGGACAACGCCACCGTCACCAGCAGTTCCGCCAGCACCGCCAGCAGCAGGGTGGGCAGGCTGAGCCAATCGATGGCGATCAGCGCGAGCGCGATGGCCAGCTCGATCAGTTCGCCGCGCAGCGTCGCCGGCTTGACCTTGTGCCACTCGATGCGCGAAGCCATGGCAAGCACCATGATTTAAAGGTAACAGTGTGCGCCGCGTGGGCGACAGCGGACAAGCGTTGGCCGGGCAACCCGCAAGGCGAGTCTTGAACCTGCCCCCCCAACCGGACGCCAGGATGCGACACTTTCATCGCACCCTGGAGGTTCTTATGCAAGGCATTACCCCACGAATATCTCGCACGGCAGTGTGGTGCTTCACCCTGATTGAACCATTTTGAATGCCACTGACTTCGCGATTAACGTCGCTCTGGCAACATCGATGGGTGTTTCCTTCTCTCCGCACAGCGGGGGCGAAGAGGCGCGCTTGCGAGGCACTGCCTCGCGCGCCGATGAGCGCCCGAGCGCAGTGCGCGAGGGCCGGAACGAAGAGGCGCGCTTGCGAGGCACTGCCTCGCGTGCCGATGAGCGCCCGAGCGCAGTGCGCGAGGGCCGGACGAAGGTGGCGCGTAGCGCCGGATGAGGGGCAAAGACAGCATGAGGGGTAGGCCGCTGTGATGCGTTGCGAAGAGCGCCCCTCTGGGCCTTCGGCCACCCTCTC
>JANMGT010000038.1:0-7217 GCA_031374725.1 Lysobacteraceae bacterium
GCGAAGGTCGCGGGCACTGGCCGCAGCAGCGGCTTCCCCAAGATCGCCCTGCGCGACGGGGTCGCCCACATCGTCTGGACCGAGGGCAGCGAATCCGGCCCGTGGCTGCGCGGAATGCGGGTGTCGATGGTGGCCAAAGGCGGCGAAAAAACCGCTGCGCGCTGACGGCGGGCCGCAACAAACTTGGTATCGAGAAACCTTGTATCGAGAAAACTTGTATCGAGGCGAGATTCGCTTCAGAGCGAAGCGCTAGCGGAATGTGCTGGTTCGTTGCTGTGTGTCGCAGCGCACGATCGCGCTGGCCCCGAAACGATCGGCGGGTTTTTTGGCGCAGGCATCGCTCACTACGTCTGATGCGGTGACAGCTAGTGTAGTGCTTCACCCTGTTTGAACCATGTTGAATGCCGCTGACTTATCGATTTACGTCGCTCTGGCAACATCGATGGATGTCCGCACAGCGGGGGCGAAGAGGCGCGCTTGCGAGGCACTGCCTCGCGCGCCGAAAAGCGCCCGAGCGCTGTGCGCGAGGGCCGGGCGAAGACATGCGTTCCTTCTCCCCGCATTGCGGGGAGAAGGTGGCGCGCAGCGCCGGATGAGGGGCGAAGACAGCATGAGGGGTGGGCCGCTGTGATGCGTTGCGAAGAGCGCCCCTCACCCGGCCTTCGGCCACCCTCTCCCCGCGCTACGCACGGGGAGAGGGAACGAGGCTTCAAAGAATGTGTTCATTATTTTTGAAGCACTACACTAGCGTGGTGTCTCAAAAGTACGCAGCCTAATTTTCAACTAAAAACTGCACAAATCAAGCCATTTTCAGCAACAAATTCATCAATTTACTTTTGAGACACCACACTAGATCGGCGTTACGCGCCAGCCGATCGCTCAGCCGCGATGCTCCAGCGCCAAGTAGTCGGCAGATTGCATTTCGATCAAACGCGACGCGGTGCGTTCGAACGCGGCGGCGAGGCGTTCGCCGCGATACAACCGCAGCGGCGCGTCGTCGGCGGTGCAGATTAAATTGACATGACGGTCGTACAGTTCGTCGATCAAGGTGATGAAGCGGCGCGTGGGGTCGTCGCGCACGCCGTCGAACGCCGGAATGCCGCCGAGCAGTACGGTGTGGAATTCGGTGGCGATTTGAATGTAATCGGCGCTGCCGCGCGGGCCGTCGCAGAGCGCGACGAAATCGAACCAGACCATGCCCTTGGCGCGCGCGCGCACGGCGATGCGGCGGCCTTCGATCTCGATGCCGGCGTCGCGATGCACGCCGGACACTGGGCTGTCGCCGCCGATCTCACGCCAGCGCGTGTCTAGCCACGTCTCGCTGCCGTCGTCCAGCGGCGCGCGATACACCGGCGAGCGGGTCAGCGCGCGCAAACGGTAGTCGTGCGGGCTGTCGAGCAAGGTCACGTTGCAGTGGTTCTCGATCAGCGCGATCGCCGGTAGAAAGCGACTACGCTGTAGCCCGTCTTTATAGAGATTGGCCGGTTCTGCGTTCGAGCTGGTGACCAGAATCACGCCCTCGTCGAACAGACGTTCGAGCAAACGCCCCAGCAGCATCGCGTCGCCGATGTCGATGACGAAAAATTCGTCCAGCACCAGTACGCGCAGTTGCTTGCGCCATTCGCGGGCGATGACCGCGAGCGGGTCGCGCTCGCCGGCGTGCGCGCGCAGGCGCTCGTGCACGTCGCGCATGAAGCGGTGGAAATGGATGCGGCGTTTTTCGCGAATCGGCAAGCCGTCGAAAAACAGATCGATCAGGAAGGTTTTACCGCGGCCGACGCCGCCCCACAGATACAGCCCGTTCGGCGCGCGCGTGACCGGCTTGCCGAAGATCCGTTCGAGCAGGCCTGGTCGCGGCGCATCGATCAGCGCGGCGTGGATGCGGTCGAGTTCGCCCAGGGCCGGGTGCTGGCTCGGGTCGTCGTTCCAATCGCCGCGGCGCACGCCGTCAGCGTAACGCGCCGATGGCGGCGCAGCCTGCGCGTCGGTCATCGTCAGTGCGTGCCTTGATCGGGCATGCCCACAGCTGGCATGCCCAGCTGCGGGGGCGGCGATGCCGGGACGTGGCCCGGCAGGTAGCCACGCGCCCAGTGTTTGATCGCGCCGCGCAGGTCCATCAGTTTGCGATGGAAAAAATGGGTGGTGTCGGGCATCCGCACCAGGCTCGGCTCGGTGCCGGGGCGCTCCGCCGCGACCCGGGCGAGCCAGGCGTACACCGCCTGCGGATCGACGATTTCATCGTCTTCGCCCTGCACGACCAACCACGGCATCATCGGGGTGGCGATGTTGTCGAAATCCCAGCGTCCGGCGGGCGGGGCGATCGAGATCAGCGCCGCCGGCTGCAGCTCCGCCGCGCCGCGCAGGCTGACGAACGCGCCGAAGCTGAAGCCGCACAGCCATAGCGAGGCGTCGGGGCGCTGGTGGCGCACCCAGGCAGCCACCGCGCGCAGGTCGTCGAGCTCGCCCAGGCCGTGGTCGAAACTGCCGGCCGATGCGCCGGTGCCGCGGAAGTTGAAGCGAATCGTGGTCAGGCCCAGCTCGCGCAGGCTGCGCGCGGCCATGGTCACGACCTTGTTATGCATGCTGCCGCCCTCGGTCGGCAGCGGGTGGCAGACGATGCAGACCACCGCCAGCGCGGCAGCGTCGGTGTCCGCATGATCGACCGCCAGCTCCAGCGGGCCGGTCGGGCCGGGCAGCAGCAAAGTGGTATCGGCGGAGGGGAAATCGGGCGAGGACATGCGCGAATGATACGCGGTGGGCTGCGGCCGCCCGCGGTGGGTCGGGTCGGCCTCGGTCGGCGACGGATTGTCGGCTGTGGGCGACCCTCAGCGACCCAGACGGAAACCGAGCAGCAGCGGGTCGTGATCGGAACTGCGCCAGGGGCCGGCAGGGCCTCGCCTCGCTTCGTCATTCGTGTTCTCCGAACGCCCCGGCTCGTCGGCATTGGTATGCCATTTCGCCGCGCCGGCCAGACGCTGCGCCAGCGATGGGCTGAGCAAGGCATGGTCCAGGCGCCCGGTCTGGCCGTCGTAGACATAGCTGTAGGGCGCCTCGCCGCCGGTCGCGGCATAGGCGTCGCGCCAGCCTTCGGCGATCAGCGCACGCATCGGGTCTTCCATGGCGTAGGCGTTCAGATCACCGATGATCATCGCCAGATCGCTGCCCGATCGCGTTGGATCACTGCGCAACCAGGCGCTCAAGCGACGCGCGGAGTCGGTGCGTGTGGCGTTCCAGCAGCTCTGGCCGTCGCGCAGGTCGGCATCGGCGCCGGTGCCCGGGCCGGTGGGGCTGTTGCAGCCCTTGGACTTGAAGTGATTGACCGCGACGGTGAACGCGGGCGCGGCCGGCGTACTGCCAACTGCGCGGAAGCTCTGCGCCAAGGGCACGCGGCTGTATTGCGCGAACGGCCCGTCGCTCAGCATCGCCGCTGCGCCGACCGGCGCCACCCGGTTCGCACGATAGAGCAGCGCGACCCGGATCTGATCGCTACCCGGGCCTGCGCCGGCATCGACGAAGCGCCAGTCCTCGCCCAGCCCCGCCGCGCGTATCGCCGCCACCAGTGCCGCGATGCTGGACTGCGGCCCGTAACCGTCGTTCTCCAGCTCCATCAGCGCCAGGATGTCGGGCTTCAGCGCGCGGATCGTCGCCAGATGGCGATCGAGCTGGGCCTGATAGTCGGCCAAGCTGCGCGCTCCGCGCGGCGTGGGAAAACCGCCGCCGCGGCCGTCGCCGTTGAACATGTTTTCCAAATTGAAACCGACGATACGCACATCACCGCCCACCTTCGGCGCGCGCGGGCGCGGTGCGGCGGCGATGGTCGGCACGGCGGTGAGTTGCAAGCGGTAGCCGCCGCCGCGCTGATCGACCACGCCTTCCACCCGCGATAGCCGGCTGCCGGTGCGCGGCAGCCCTTGGGGCAGATACCAGACCGCCGCCGGCGATTGTTCATCGCTGCGATCGTCCAAGCGCAGCGTGCGGCGGGCGTTCTCGGCCGCGATCGCCTGCGCAGCCGCGCCGGGGGCGGCGATGTCGGTCGGCGTGGCGAGGCGGCCGCCGAAGCTGGCCATCAGTTCGCCATCGCGCTGCGTGCGATGGGTGCCGGCCACCGTGAGCGGGGCCGCGATGCGCACGCGCATGTGTTCGTAGCGTTCCCAGTCGTCCGGCGGCGCGGCGATGGTGTGCGGTGCCGGCAGCCGGCCATTCCCCAATGGCGCGACGCCCGAAGGCTCCAGCGCGGTGCGCGTGCTGCCGCGGCCGCTGTCGCGTTCCACCACCGTGCCGTGCACGCGGACGCGCTGGCCGACCGGCGGGCCGCCGCTGTCGATCACGAACAGCGCATCGGAGGTGGCCGGATCGCCGTCGCTGGCGCCCTGAACGAACCAGCCGTCGTCGGTGTGCGGAGCGACATCGTTCTCGCTTTGGCTGTCGATCACGGCGGTGACCACGCCTTCGATCGTGACCTCCCTGCCGACCATCGGGCTGGTGTCGCCGCGGCCCTGGACGGCGCCGATTGGGATGGCCGCGAGCGAGGCCGTCGCCGGAGTGTCCTGCGCGATGAGCGCAGTCGTCGCGGCCAGCGACCCGACGATGCCCAGCGCCAGCGCGGCGAACAGAGGCGGCCGTCGAATCGAGCGCAAAGCGAAATAGCGTGGCATAAGCGAATCCTCGTCTCGGAAAGCACAACGCCGCCCGAGGGCGGCGTTGCAGGATATAGGGCGCAGAATATAGGGCGTGTACGACGATGCGATGTCGTCGGCGCGCTAGCGTGTCGGCGGCCGAATTAGGCGGCCGAATTAGATCGTGTTGTCCAGCATCCAATCAACGGCAACCTTGACTTGATCGTCGGTGAGCGCCGGGTTGCCGCCCTTGGCCGGCATCACGCCCGCGCTGCCCTGAAAGCCTTCGATTGCATGTTTGTACAGCGTGTCTTTGCCCTTGCCTGCGCGTGCGCCCATCCCTGTGGCCGTGAGCATCGGCGCGCCGCCGACGCCGCCCTTGTGGCAGCTTGCGCACAGGCCGCCGTAGATTTCGGCGCCATCGGTGCGGCCTTCATACGGCACGTTCGCGACAAGCGCGGCCTTGGCGGCGGCATCGGCCGCGGCTTTCGCCGCTTCACCGCCCTTGCCGGCGAAGACGCCGCCGATCGGGGCGATGCGCGCCTCGGTGCGCTTGGTCTCGATCGGGTTCGGCGCGTGCGGATACCCGTAATGCAGGTAGGCGGCGAACAGGATCAGACCGAGCGTCACCGCCATCAGGAAGGCGATCACCATCGAAAAGCGCTTGAGAAAGTCTAGATCGTAATTACGCACGACTCACCTGAAAGATCGAGACGCAGCCGGGGCCGGCCGCACAATCCAATCATTATAGAGGTTGAACCGAGCGCTGGCACCTGCGGCAGTTGCCTAGAGATACAAGGGCCGACAGCCCAACGCAGCAAGCGCATCGTGCAACGCCGGCGCCTGCATCAGCCAGGGTGCGGCGATGGTGAGCAGGCCGGCAGCCATCAGCAATGCGCCGGCCGCCGCGCGCAAGCCGCCGCGCTGGAGGCGCTGGCCGAGACGCGCGCCGGACCAGGTCAGCGGCAGCATCACCAGCCAGGTGCCCAGGCCGAAGGCGGTCATCGTCAACGCGCCGTTCACTGCGCTGGCTTGCAGCCAGGCTGCGGCCAGCATCGTCGCGCTGAGCCCGCAAGGCAGCCAGCCCCACAGCATGCCCACGCCGATGCGCTTGAGCGCGGTATCGGCGGGCAGCAGTCGCCGCTGCAACGGGCGCAGATGCTGCCAGAGCGCTTGCGCGGGCCGCGCCAGCGGATTGAAGCGCCCACGCGGGTTGAGCAAACGAAATGCGATCAGCATCAACACCGCGCCCACGCCGACCCGCAGCGCAAGCGCGAACCCAGGTTGCTGCACCACGGCGACAAGGCCGTGACCGACGCCACCGGCGATGGCGCCGGCCAACGCGTAGCCCAGCACGCGGCCGAGGTTCGGCTGCAGCGCCTGCAGCCATAAGGCCGCTGGCGTTGTTTCGCGACGATCTGATGTGCCGTTCGACAGCGTGGCACCGCTCAGCAGCGTCGTGGCGATGCCACCGCACATCGCCGCGCAGTGCACGCCGCCGAGCACGCCGCTGAGCGATGCCGCGCCGAGCACGAGCCAATCAAGCGTCGGCCAATCAAGCGCCATCGCAACCATCTGCATCGTCCTTGCGGACTTCAGTAGTGCGAGCTTCGATGTTGCAGGCTTCAATGTTGCCAGCGTCGATGTTGCAAGCGTTGATGTTGCAAGCGTCGATGCCGCGCGCATCGCTCCGTTCGCGTTCAAGCATGCGCAACGCAGGCGCAGCGTCGTCAACAAGAATATCGAGCGCTGGCGTGTCCAGATCGTCGTATTGGCCGTTGCGCACGGCCCAAACAAACGCATAGATCGCTAGGCCGAGCAGAATCAGACTGATCGGCACGAGCGCGAGCAAGATAGTCACGGCGCGGCCTCGCCGAGTGCCGCTTGATCCAGGGCGCTATCAGCAAGTGCTGCGTGGTTTCTGCGACCGTCAGCGATTCGCTGCGCATTGGGCATCGCCGGCACCCGCGCCAGCCGCAGCGCGTTGAGCGTCACCAGCAGCGACGATAGCGCCATCCCCACCGCCGCCATCCACGGCGTTAGTGCGCCGGACGCCGCGAGCGGCAATGCGAGCAGGTTGTAGCCGATCGCCCACGCGATATTTTCGCGGACGATGCGCTCACTGCGACGCGCCAGCGCGACCGCCTGCGGAATGCGCCGCAGCGCATCGCCGACGATCACGAAATCCGCTGCGCGCTGCGCCAACGCCGCGCCATCGGCGAGCGCGAGCGAGACATTCGCGCCGGCCAGCACCGGCGCATCGTTAAGGCCGTCGCCGACCATCGCCACCACCTCGCCCGCGGCCTGTCGCGCATGCGCATACGCGAGCTTGTCTTCGGGCGTTTGTCGCGCACGCACGGCCGCAGCGTCGATCCCGAGCATCGCCGCCAGCCGCGCGACCCGCGCCTGCGCATCGCCGCTGCAGATATCGACATGCAGACCGAGGCGACGCAGATCGGACACCGCGTCCGCAGCGTCGGCGCGCAGGGTTTCGTCCAGCGCGAAACGCGCGAACGCGCGCTGGCCGTCGCCGAGCCACAGCGCATCGTCGTCGGCGAGCGCGCGCACGTCGTCGGCTGCGGCCCAGTGCGCGCGACCGAG
>JANMGT010000090.1:0-11170 GCA_031374725.1 Lysobacteraceae bacterium
CCTGCTGCGTCCGCGCGAATACGATGTGTCGGCCACGCTCAACCTCAATGGCGACTATCTGTCCGACGCGCTGGCCGCGCAGGTCGGCGGCATCGGCATCGCCCCGGGCGCGAACATCAACTACATCACCGGCCACGCCGTGTTCGAAGCCACCCACGGCACCGCGCCGAAGTACGCCGACCAAGACAAGGTCAACCCGGGCTCGGTGATTCTGTCGGGCGAGATGATGCTGCGCTACCTGGGCTGGACCGAAGCCGCGGACGCGATCATCAAGGCAATGGACGGCGCGATCGCCAGCAAGCGCGTGACCTACGACTTCGCCCGCCTGATGGACGGCGCGATCGAAGTGAAGTGCAGCGAGTTTGCGGATGAGATCATCAAGCATCTGTGATCGAAACCGGTCTTGCGATGCAAGCCAAGAGGCCGCCCGATGGGCGGCCTCTTACTTTCTAGAACGCCAGATCGCCGCCACACACAGCGCCGCCGCCGCCGCAACGTAGGCTGTTGAGCGCAGAGAAGCCCAGCGCTTGAGAACCATTGAATACCCTTGGCATGCTGCCTGCGATGCCGGGCTTGGCTGCGCTCGGCCCAGCCTGCTCGCTTTCGGCCGAGGCTGTGTGAAAACCCCTTCGCTACTGGCAGAATTTGGGCATCAGTCGATTGGTGTTCGTCATGAAGCGATTCGTCGATGGTGTTGACCGTTCACAGGGTCTTCTGCTCCCTGAGCGGCTGGAGGATTACGTCCACGAGGACAACCCAGTGAGGGTGGTCGATGCGTTCGTCGAAGCGCTCGACCTCGGTACTCTAGGCTTCGTGGCAGCCAACCGTGCCGGTGGTGGAAGGCCTGCCTATCACCCTGCTGTACTGCTCAAGGTCTACATCTACGGTTATCTGAATCGGATTCAGTCCAGCCGGCGCCTAGAACGGGAAGCCCAGCGGAACCTCGAGTTGATTTGGCTGACCGGCCAACTTGCACCTGATTTCAAGACCATCGCGGATTTCCGGAAGGACAACGGTAGTGCGATTATCACGGCATGCAGTCAGTTCATTGCGCTGTGCCGGAAGATGAAGGTCTTCTCGCACGCAGTCGTCGCGATCGATGGCAGCAAGTTCAAGGCAGTCAATAGCAGGGATCGCAACTACACGGTCGGCAAAGTGAAGGCACGGCGCAAACAGTTGGACGAGAGCGTCGCTCGTTACTTGGCCGAGTTGGATCGGGCAGATCGCGACGCGACCTTGCTGCCCGAGGGACGTGTTTCGCACCTGAGAGAAAAGCTAGCGAAGGTACGCGAGCAGATGGAGCGACTCGACGTGATCGAGCGGCAGCTCGAAGCAGCGCCCGATCACCAGATATCACTGACGGACCCTGACGCAAGGTCGATGACTTCGAGCGGACGCGGGACAGGTACGGTCGGCTACAACGTGCAGATTGCGGTCGATACCGACCATCACCTGATCGTCGCCCATGACGTGACGAATGTTGGCAATGACCGCGCCCAGCTCTCAACGATGGCGAAGAAGGCGCGTGATGCGCTCGGCACTGAACACATGACAGCGCTGGCTGACCGTGGCTACTTCAACGCCCCTGAAATTCTTGCCTGTGAACAGGCGGGCATCATTCCGCTAGTCCCCAAACCACTCACATCGAACAGCAAGGCGGAAGGTCGGTTCGACAAGCGGGATTTCGTCTACGACCCGGAAGCCGATGAGTACGAGTGCCCCGCTGGCGAGCGCGCGATCCATCGATTCGCGACAGAGGAAAATGGGTTGACGCTACACAAGTACTGGTCGTCTGCCTGTCCTCGCTGTCCGATGAAGGCGAAGTGCACAACGGCTGCCTATCGACGGATCTCACGGTGGGAGCATGAGCATGTGCTCGAAACGATGCAGGCCCGACTTGACGCGACGCCACAAGCGGCAGTGGCTCGACGGCAAACGGTCGAGCATGTATTCGGCACGCTCAAGGCCTGGCTTGGCACCACGCCATTACTGACAAAGACCTTGCCAAGAGTCAGAACTGAGATCAGTTTGGCGGTGCTTGCTTACAACATGAAGCGGATGATCAAAATCATGGGCACGCAAGGAATGGTGCGAGCGAGCGCAGCCTGACAGCTGCGAGTTGCGCTTGTCCGGTTCGGCTACTCGCAAGGTGGATGCGGCAATCGGCACGAAGGCGGTTTATTCGTTTTCACACAGCCTCGCCCGAAAGCAGACGACCTCCACTGAAACCACCTACCTAAAGTGACGTAGCCCGGGTGTCGTACCACGACACCCGGGAACCGGAATGCCTGTGGTGATCCCGGGTTTCGCTGGGGGCGAGACCCGGGCTACGAAAAGCATGGCTCGGCCTGCTTCGGGAGCGTCCGCTCCTTCCCGAAAGCAAACGATCTCCACTGAAACCACCTACCTAAAGTCCCGACTACCCGTCCGCAGCTTCGCCAGCAAGCCACCGTAATTTTCCATCCGACTCACGATCAGGTGTTGCACACCATCAGCCCGTTCTAGTCGCCCGTCGATGGCCATCAGGCTCGATTCCAGCAATTCGCGCCGCTGTTCCTCGGCCGTCCGCCGTCACGCAATGGCGTTGACTATGCCGTGCTGACTATGCCGTGTTCGTCTGCGAGCGTTACGAAGGTCACGCCGCTGGCGGTCTCGGGGCGGTTCACGAAGAGCCCGCCGTCCATTCGCCTGTGCAATTGCGCCGCGACAGATGTCGGCGCTGTCGCACTTCATCGCGAAGGTCTTGGCGCGGGCGTCGGCGTCGCGGACATCGGCGTCGCGGACATCGAAACCGTCGCATATGCGGACCAGTGTCGTGCTCCACCAGCCGGTCGGCTCGCGGCAACGGCCCGACAAAGCCTCTGGCCGCCTGTAGCGGCTTGATGATAACTTCGCACCGGCGAGACAATCACTACTTGAGGTCGAAGATGGATAGAGCTGTAAGCACGACAATGACATCGGCCCCGCGCCCGATTTGGCTCGACCGCAACGCGGTGATCCACCTCACGGTGCTTTCGTTATCGGTATGCGCCGCTGTAGCGATGGGCGTCTGGTATCTGGCTCTGTTGTTGCCACTGATCTTTTTTCTGACGACCGAAGTGCTGTACTTCGGCTTCGCCATTCCGATCTACACGCACTCCAACCGCGTCCGTCGCGCCTACGAGTGGTTCGACCTCTATCTCGACGAAGCCTACGGCAAGGGACGTGACCTTACCGAAGCCTACTTCGACGGAGATCGCAACAAACCCTACGCTCAGGCGTTGACCGACAAGTTCGACCGATTCATCGAGCTACTCAAGCTGCAGCCCGGCGATCGACTGCTCGACATCGGATGCGGCTATGGCGATTTCATCGCCCATGCGCGCATGCGTGGCATATTGGCCGAAGGGATCACCCTGTCGGAGCACCAGGCGGCGCTTTGTCGCGAGCGTGGCCTGCCTGTGCGCATCGCCAACGTCCTGCAAATACCCGAAGATCTGTACGGTCGATTCGATGCGGTCACGTTCCTGGGCTGCATCGAACATTTCGGCACCTATGTCACCGCGAGGGACCGCAGTATTCACAAGCGCTTGTTGCAGGACGTCTTCGAAACCGCGTACCGGATGTTGCGGCCCGACTCGCGCGTCCGCCGAGTGCTCACATCCACCATCCATCAGACCAAGCTCAAGCCCAAAGGTGTCGATTGGATACATGGCTATCTCATCGAACGGCACTACTCCGGGCTCTATCCGATGGGCGACGATGGGCTGTGCGCGAACGCCGAAGGCCGGTTCGATATCGACTTCCGATACGACGCCTCGGACGACTATCGGCTCGCTTCGGAAGTAGACCCCCTTCACTTCGGAAACTTCCGCATACGCTGGACGCTCAAGCGCATCCTATACGTACCGTTGCTGTTCCTGCTCGACCCCTTCGCGACGCACAAGTGGCTGTATCACGTCCTCCGGTCCTGGATGTGGCAATTCGGCGGGGTGGGCGGCCTTCCCAGAGAAAAACGCCCGGTGACACTCTGGTGGTTCGTCTACCAGGCGCGTCCGGCCGAGCAGCACAAGGTCGAGCACGCGAGCGAACAGGTCGAAGTCGACCTGGAACTGGCAGGGGCCAACTGATGCAATTCGCGTGCTCAGCGACCAGTGCGCTTCCATCTGCGGCCGGGGTCGCCCGCGCATGAACGGGCGCGCCAATCCCGCGCTGGATCTTCGTGAGCGGTGGCTGCGAGGCTGGCGGGATCCGCAGTCGTTCACTTGCCTGTTGCCGACACGGACGGATGCGACCGTGCAGGAACTGCGAAAGACGCTAAGCGCGCGCGAGCCGGACATTCTGCAGGCGCTCGCGGGGCTGAAGCATCTGCATGCGCATCGTATCGTCGTGGTGCCGCCGGACAACGGATATGGCCCCCGATTGCTGATTAACAGCGTGACAGAGGCGACGCTGCCCGATCATGCCACCGACATCTCGGCCGCCCTGTGGCCTTGGCTGCACGACCTGCTCGACGCGATGGAAAACGCCTATGCGCTGCGTGAGCGGATGGTCCGTCATCGCCTGTTGGATAACACGGTTTTCCTGGCCCACCAGGGGCTCACACTGGCGGAAGTGCGCAAGGAGGCGCGACTGCGCGAGGTGCTCCGCAGTTTTTTCGCGCAGGCGCGCGAGCGCGGGGAACCGAGCCTGGTTGGCGACGACGTGCGTGAACTGGATATGCGTGAACTGGATATGCGTGAACTAGAACGGCTGCGCCTGGAGGCCAGGGTCTACGTCCAGCGGCTCGATGACGTCACTTGTGCCGGTACGCCGCCACCCCGGCCGCAGTCCTCTCACAAGCGATGGCTGGATCTTGCTCTCACCCTCGTTTTCTTTCCCCTGACCGCCATCCTCGCTGCGGATATTTTGGAAACGGTGGCGAAAGTCAACGGTCCGGTACGGCGTGCCCTGACCTGGGTGGGGCTGGCGTTGTGGGCGATCTGGGCGGCTCCGTTCGCTGCCGTCGCGATGCTGTTCGTTCGCCTGTCTGAGCTGTTAGAAAAGGACCACGTCCCCGAACCTGCATCTTCCGACAAGATCGCGTGCCTTGAGGCCATTGAGGAGGGGCGTCGCAAGAACGAACTGACGATCTGGTTTCCGGTGAAGCCGACACCCGTGGGCCGCCTGCTCATGTGGCTGATGCTTTTCGGTTCGGAGCGGGGTACCCGCCACCTCTGGACCCGCGGCGCGCTTGCCGGCGCACGCAACATCCATTTTGCGCGTCTGGTCCTCGCCGACCGCGGTCGCCGCATGATCTTCATGAGCGACTACGAGGGCAGCTTCGACGCCTACATGAACCACTTCATCGGGGTTGGCGGTCACACCAGAGCGGTCGTCCCCATTTCCTCACGGGTGTACGGCTGCCCCCCCACCCGGTGGCTGTACTGGCCCGTCGACGTCGTCTCCTTCCGGCGTCGATGGCGGCAGATGGCCCGCAGCTACCAACTGCAGGCTTCGGTCCGCTACGTGGCCTATCCGGACCTGTCTGCTAACGACATCATCACGCACCGCGTCATTCGCGTCGGGCTATTCGCCTCGGAGCTCACCCCGAAGGCGCTCCTGGAATGGGCAAGGAAGATCTGAATGGCGCAACTCGATCCCGGACAGGTGCCCGCTCTTGTCCACACGGCCTTCAGCACCCTGCCGGCCTCTGCGGCTGTGCGCGTGCCTCGCATCACCCCTGCCATCCTCGCGGAACTGCTGCCCCTGCTCGCCTACGGCAAGCAGCAGCGGGAGGGTGCCGTCCAGTTGTTGTTGACGCGAAGCGGGCTGATACGGCTCGGTGTTCCGGAGGCCGAGATCGGAGCGGTGAGCAAGGAATTGCTCCTGGGTGTGCGCAGCCCGTCGTCCCGCCAACGTCTGGGCGATGTCGTGTCCGCTAGCGATTTCGATTGGGACGACAGCGATCACGACGCCCTGTTGCTGTTTTACGGGCGGGATGCGGCGGCCGTGGATACGCTCGCCGCCAGCATGCCAGACCTCGGGGAAGGCACGTCTGTTCCGCTTCGCAGCTACCTACCGGAAAACGCGCGCGAGCCCTTCGGCTTCCGCGACGGCATCTCCAAATTCGATCTGGTGCCGGAGCCACGGCAGCCGCACGAGTTCCCGCTGGGTGAAGTGCTTCTCGGCCAGCCCAATTTGACCGGCGAGACTCCCATCTCCACCGAATTGGGAGATGACGGGACCCTGGTGGCCGTGCTGGAACTTCACCAGGACGTACGCGCGTTCTGGTCCTACTGGCTGAGCCGGGGAGACGGCGTCGAGGATGCTGTGTTGATGGCGTCCAAGGGCGTCGGTCGCTGGCCCAACGGGATGCCGCTGACACCGGGGCAGCAGACGGAACCCGCCTTCGACGAGGCGGCGCTTGATATACGCAGTTTCGCCACGGACCCCCGCGGCACCGGCTGCCCGTTCGGCTCTCACGTGCGTCGCGCCAACCCGCGGGACACGTTGGTCCCGAATCCGGCGTTGTCGAACCAGATCGCGCGCCTGCACCAGTTCATGCGCAGAGGACGGGTTTTCGGATCAGCGGCACCACGCAGCGTTTACCCGCAGCCGCTGCGGCAGCATATGCCGGACGGCCCGCCGGAAGCCGCCGCGGCGCCGCGCGGCCTGTTTTTTATCGCCTTGGCCAGCGACCTGCGCCGTCAGCTGGAGTTCAACGTCCAGAACTGGCTGCACGCGCCCAAACACGCCGACCTCTGGAACGAGGTGGACCCGGTCCTCGGTCGCAATGGCAGCGCCCATCGTTTCTCGATGCCCTCCGCAACCGTGGCACGGCATCTTGATGGCATCGGCGAGTGGATACGCCCTCGCGGCGGCGGCTACTACCTGCTGCCATCCCATCGAGCGATGGAGCGCCTCGCCCGTGGTTGGTGCCCAGGCTGAGCTTCGCCGACATCCGATCCCTTGGCCCGCATGGCGCTCCAGTTGGCCCGGTAGACGGCGCCGTAGCGATACCACGGCACCGTGGGCCACAGATGGTGCACCAGATGATAGTTCTGGCCGAGCGTCAGCGCCGTCCGCAACCGCCCAGGACGTGCCCGTGAATTGAGGAAGCGGTCGCCGCAGATATGGGGATGGTGTGGCAACAGGGTGAAGACCACGGCGAGCACCGCCAGCGCGAACCAGGCCGGCGCGATGACGACGATCAACACCGTCTCGACGTGTCCGGCGGCCATCAACGCTGCGAAGGCGATGCCGAGCAGCGAAAAGAAGACGACCGCGTAAAGGCGCAGATGATGTTCGGCACGCACACCGGGCGGCGGGCACCAGTAGCACCACCAGTAGTACTGCAGAATGGTCGCCGCGCGCAGCGGTATCAGATATTTCGGTGCCGCCATCCACATATCCGGATCCCGCACGGGGTCGTTGGTGTGGGCATGGTGGCGCAGGTGCACCGTCCGGAAGGGCAGGAAGGGTCCCAGAAGGCAGAACAGACTGACCTGTCCAACCACCAGATCGAGCCAGGGATGTTCGCGGCCGCTGATATTGCCATGGGCGGCCTCGTGGGCGGGCGTGAGCGAGGCGTAGGCGGCGACGAAGGCCAGCGCTGCCGCCGCCGGCGTATCCAGCCCATCGGCGATGTGGCCCAGGACCGCCGTCCACCAGCACAGTGTGGCCGCCCCGGAAAGTGCGACCGTGCGCCAAGCCACGCCCTGTTCGCGTGCGCGCCGGGCATCCGTGGCGACAGCGCAGTGTTCGGGGAGAGAAGGGGGCATGCTCAGAGTTCGATATTGTCGATGTCCAATTTCCGCAGGTCGCCGCTCGCCTCCTGCAGCGTGTCCAGGAACAGCACCGTGACAGCGATGGAGATGTCGCGGGCCGGGCAGGCATGCTTTCCGACCGACCAGCTCAGGATGTTGGAAATCTGTTCCGGGCTTCGGTCTAGCCGGAACCGCTCCGGCTCATCGAACACCGTGGGATCGCGATTGACGGAGACGAAGGGGTAAGCGATTTCCTGGCCCGGCTTTACGGTGATGGTGTGGCCGCCGCCCAATTCGACTTGCTCTGGTTCCTCCACGATGCGGTGGGCGGTGGAGACGGTGGGCCACAGGCGGATGGACTCGATCACGAAGGCCATCCGTTCCCGCTGGCTCAGGGCGCCGTAGTCGATCTCGTACTTCTTCGCGTTCTCCGCGCACTTCATCGTGATGGTGCCGACGCTGAACATACCGGCGAAAAGCACCATGTCGACCTGCAGCGCATTCATTCCCAGGCGTTTGAGCGGTATGTAGACCTCACCGCGGGCGCTCTGGTCGGTACCCAGCAAGGACAGCATGAACGGCGCGAAATGGGCGAACATCGAGTACTCGGCAAAGCGCCTGATGTAGATGGCCGTGATCCGATCGGCCTGCGTCTTCGGAACGTCGATGCCGGTGAGCACGATACCGAGCACGCGGGTCACGCAGCCGCGCAGCGACCACATCGTGTCGCGTTTGGGATCCTCGCACCATTCCTTGAGGACATGGGCGCACAGCGCGCGCATCTCGTCGACGGAGCGGAAGCGCTGCGCGTCGGTGAGCACGTGCGCATCCATGTAGTCGCGCAGAACCGCCCGCGCGGGCTGGGATGCGGCGGTCGGTGCGGCATTGGTCATCAACGCGCCCGGCGCGAAGGCGACGATGGGCAGCCCCATGAACAAGCTGCCGCGAAGCTGCGACTGGACCAGCGCTTGGGCCGCCGCCGCGTGGCCCACCACCATCACCGACTTTCCGAAAAGGTAGTTGCCTCCTCCGAACGCGCGCTGGGTGAGCAACAGGGCGCCGTTCTGCACGTAGAGACCTACGGCGAGGACATCGAGTACCGACAGCATCTCGAGGATCAGGCCCCTCAGGAAGGTGCTGCGGGTGGTCCAAGCGAAACGGCGCACCGGCACGAGTATTCGCGCCAAGGGGGAGAAGAGAGCTTGAAAGAACCGGCGCATCATCCAGTCGCCTTTTTCTGAGAAGGAGCATGCAGGGTGCCATCCGACACCTTGCGCATTGCGCTAGTGTTGCATCCGGGCATCGTCCTGACCATAGTCTTCGGTGCCGATGCCGACAGCCCGAAGCCCGGCCCCGCGATCAGGCGTCGATCAGGTTTCGCGCCGCAAACAGGATCGCCTGATGCTTCGGCGCATGCGTGAAAACCAACGGGCGATCCGAAAGCTCGAAACTCCGCAGGCCGCACGCCACAGGGTGTTCGTCCCCTAGGGTGAGTTTGGCGCTCCGCGGAAACACCCGGAAGGAGGCCTGGATAGGGTTCTGCAGGATGTTGGCGACGAGCGGAATATCGCCCTTCATCGAATACGACACGAATGCGGCGGCGGGCAGTGCGCCACCTCCGCCCGTAGGGCCTTCGAGCGTGAGGATTTGCTGCCCGCCGGCGGACGCCGAACAACGTACGCGACCGTCGGCCTCTGTGAAGGACACGTCGGCGAGGAACTTGGGGTAACCGTAGATCTCCTTGCCGCCATCGAGGGCGATCTGCGTCGTCACCGGAAGCTGCCAGACGTAGGCCAGGACTCGTGCCCGCAAGAGCTGTACACCAAGGGTGAGGCCGTATGCGTGCAGACCCTGGTGCCGAATCAGAAACGCAATCACGATCTCGTTGTACGGCCCGATGTCGGTATCGCGGTACTGGAAGCAGTTGATGCCTACGAGACACCGTCCGGGCGACCATTCCATGAGCGCCATGTCGGGCACGGGCATATAGGGCCGCACGGCCCTGGTCGAAGCCGTGAAAAGCGCGCCAATCGTCTGGTTGTTCCGGCAAAACACCGGAAGCATTAGACGCTCGCCGCGCCACTCAAGCTGATGCTGCTGCACCCCGGCGAAAAAGTCGTTCATCCCTTGACCCTCCTGGTTCAACTCCAGTGAAGCCAACCGCCTATCGCACAGATCGCCAGGTACATGCCGATCTCGAATGTCTCGAACCAGGGCTGCCTGCGTTCTAGGAAACCGATGATATGGATGCCCGCGAACACCGCAGAAACCAGCAGCAACATTTCCACCAACAGGGCGTGATCCTCTGGTGTCGGCGCTGCACGAAACGCAGCATAGACAAGCCCCAGGGCAACCCCGCCCAAGCAGCGTCCCAGATAAGTAGTGAAGCCGGTTTCGTCCTTCTGAACGACCCATCCGAAGCGGCGCCCCCACCATGCCGGCGCGAACAGCAGGGGGAGCGCGGACCCGATCAGGAAGGCCATGCCGCAGATCCAAAGAAAATAGCTCATTGCAGGGTTTACGCTACTAATCATAGAAATCCGGAAGGTCGAGGCTGGTCTGCGCTGCCGATCGCTACGAGAAACGACGCTCGTTACGGCAACACGCCGTAGAACCTACTCCAAAAATCCCCGCGCGGCAAAGAGAAATGAAAAGGGCCACTGGCACGAATGACACTTACTTAAGCTTTTTCGGGTGGCCTTGGACTCTGACGGCTTCGCGAGCAACCGCACGCGGTTTTGTCAGTAGTGGATGTGGCTTTGGCCTTCGTTTAACGGTGCGCGGTTCGATTCGCCCCGGTGGAAAACTTAGGAGAAGGAAAACTTAGAGGAAAACTTAGGGGGAAACTTAGAAAACTTAGGACACCGGAGGAAAACTTAGGACACCGAAAACTTAGCGAAAACTTAGGACACCCACTGTTTTCTATTGAATCCCAGGCTAAATAGACTCAGCACAAATGAACCCCCGGCGTCATCTACTCCTTGGTATGTTGACGTCGGGGCTTGCCGATCATCACCCACGCAGCATCCCCCCTTGCGGGCCACAATATTTCCATCCTCGATCAAGCGGGTCGTGCGATCTTCTTTGCGAACCCAAATCCCTTGACCCATCGCTGGCCGATGCGCTGCGCGACAGCGATCAGATCCTGCGCTTCGCCAACGACGCGCCAGTACTCCGAACCGATCGCGTTGACTCGGATCGCCCTGCGCCGACTCGTCGGGTCCAGCGATTGCAGAACAGAGGGCACATCGTTTGGCATCGCACCGCGTTTGCCGTCACGCAGTTGTCGCCCGGTCCAGTCCACCAGTTCCAGGTAATCACCAGCGCGAATCGGCAGGCAGCGCAACAGCGAGCCCGATGTCGGCAACAGCGACTGGGTCAGTACGATCGGATCACGTTTGGCGTGTTCGATGCGCTGCTGAACGCTGGTGTGGTCGGCGTCC
>JANMGT010000008.1:0-30737 GCA_031374725.1 Lysobacteraceae bacterium
GAAGGCGAACAGCACGCGCGCGCGCTCTGCGGCATCGAGCACCGGCAGGGCATGCAGGGGTTGCTCCGGAGCCGCGACGATGGCCTTGAGCAGCACATCGAAACTCGCCGCCATGCGCGCGATCGTCGATGCATCGAACAGATCGATGGCGTATTCCCAGGACAAGCGCAGCCCCCCAGAGGCTTCCTTGATCACCAGCGTCAGATCATGCAGTGCGACGCTGACGGGCGGCTCGAGGAAGCGAATGCTCAGCCCCGGCAGCGCAAACGCCTCGCTCGCGTTGTTTTGATACAGCATCGCCAACTGGAACAAGGGGCTGTGGCTGAGCGTGCGCGCCGGCTGCAGCTTCTCCAACAGCACCTCGAACGGCAGCTGTTGATGTGCCATTCCGTCCAGCACCCGCGAGCGCACCTTTGCCAGGAGGTCGGCAAAAGAGCTCTGCTCGTCGAGTTCATGCTTGAAAACCAGCACGTTGATGAAGCAGCCGATCAGGTCGGCGATCTGCTCCTGCTCGCGATTGGCGACCACCGTGCCGATGACGATCTTGCTTTCGCCCGAGTAGCGCTGTAGCAGCACCGTCATCGCCGCCTGCATCACGATGAACAGCGTCGAGTTGGTCCGCTGCCCCAGACGCTGCAGCCCCTCCACCACATCGCGCTCGATCTTCGACTCCACGGCCGCGCCGCGGAAGCTGAATACCGGCGGTCGCACACGGTCGGTACGCAGGTTGTGCAACTGTGGCAGATCGGCCAGCGCCGGAAGCCAATGCGCCAAGTGAGCGTCCAGCGCCGCGCCCGAGAGATGCTTGCGTTGCCACTGCGCATAATCGGAGTACTGAAGCGGCAACTGCGGCACCGGGCAGTCTTCGCCGTTTGTAAAAGCCTCGTACAAACTGCAGAACTCGCGCACTAGAAGCCATATCGACCAACCGTCGGCAGCGATGTGATGCACGTTCACCTGCAGGATGTGCACATCCTCGCACAGGCGCACTAGGCTGCTGCGCAGCAGTACGTCGCGGCACAGATCGAATGCGTGCACAGCCTCGTCGGACATCAGTTGTTGCAATCGCGCCTGCTGCTCGTCGGTCTGCAGCATGCTCAGGTCGATCGTCGCGAAGGGAACCTCGTATTCGGCGCGAACGACCTGGTAGACCTCTTGACCTTCTTCCACGTAGTTGGTGCGCAGCGCCTCATGACGATCCACGATCTGCGCGATGGCCCGTCCGATGAGGTCGGCTCGGCACTCGCCCTTCATCTCGATCGCGAAGAGCAGGTTGTAGTGCGGACTGCGCCCCGTCAATCGATCGATCGTCCACAATCGCTCCTGCGCGATCGACAGTGGTGCCTTGTTCAAACCACGCGCCACCAACTCCGGCTGCGTCGTCGTCGACGGCGCAGCCAACGTGGACAAGTAGCGTTCGATCGTGGACTTGTGCGTCCGCACGAGCGCCCTCAGCGCTTCCGGAAACTCGCCCCGTCTCGCCTTGTAGGCGAGCTTTCCCTCTTGCAGGTACAACGCGACGCCCGCTTCAAGCGCCTGCCGGACCACGGCCTTGGGGTCCATTCAGAGCAGTCCTTCGTCAGTCGCCGCTAGGAGCACCGTCGGCTCACTACGAAGCTTGTTCGGGGACATCAGCCTGTCGAACACGCCGTTCACCAGATCGATGATGGCGGCCTTGTGGTTGTGGATGAAGAAGTGGTCGCCGCGGAAGACATGCTCGTCGTGGGACGAACGGCATACCGTCGACCAGGCCCTCAAGTGCTCCAGCGGCACACCGTCGTCCTCATCGCCGCCCAGCACCGTGACTGGGCACCAGATCGGCCCACGCTCCTCGTATTGATAGGTCTCGGCGACGCGGAAGTCGGCGCGCAGCAATGGCATGAACAGCGTCATCAGTTCCTCGTCCTGCAGCAGCGACTTGGGCGTGCCGTTGAAACGCTTGATCTTTTCCAGGAACGCATCGTCCGGCAGTTGGTGGATGGGGTCGTCCGTCCGCCGACGAGGCGGAGCGCGCGTGCCCGAGACAAACAGGTGACGCGGTGCGGGCAGCCGCAACCGCTGCAGTGCGCGCGTGAGCTCGAAGCTGATCAGTGCGCCCATGCTGTGGCCGAACAGGACGAAGGGCTTGTCCGAATAGCCGGCGATCACCCGGATGAGCTGCTCCACCACTTCATCGATCGAGGTCAGGGCTGGCTCTGAGAACCGGTTTTCCCGGCCAGGCAGCTGGATTCCGATCACCTCGACGTCGTCGCGAACCGACGCATGCCAGTCGCGGTACATGGACACGCCCGACCCCGCGTAGGGTACGCAGAACAACCGCATGCGCGCGGACGGGTTGGGCTTGAACGCCATCGCCCATTTGCTCGAATTCAACATGAACTATCCCCTTTAAGAGCCGCCCCTTTAAGAGCAAGCCTGCCGCGCCGATGCGCACTGTCGCGCATCAACCGGCCACTTCGTAGACGATGGTCTCCTGCGCGCCCTTCGCCGAGTTGATGATCCCGTCCCCCCCGCCGCGCTTCATCAGCCGCAACCAGCAGCCGCCGTATTTCCGACCGAATCCGAACACGCCCCAGATCACGTCGTGGAGCCCGTAGCCGGCCTCGTCCGACTGGCCGTAGAAGGGAAGCGAACTGCAGAATTCCTGGACCAGCCAGCCTGGCTCGCTCATGGCCCGGCGCACGATCGTCGACCACTCCGCGTCGGACTTGTACTTGCCGACGTTCACGTCATCGCCTTGCGCGCCGATGGCGATCTTGACGACGAACTGCTCCCGTTCCTGGAGCAGCAGGGTCTCCAGATCGATCTGCCTGCCCTTGAATTCCACCTGCTTCGGACACGCCTCCGTTCCCCACGGAATGAAGTAGTCGATCAGGGCCCGTTCCTGATCGTTGAACTCGGGGTCGTGCTTGTACTTGTGCAGCAGCGCCAGGGAGCGCTTGTCGCCGATCGTGCCGATGAAGGGATTATCCGGCCACGCGACACGCCCGGTGAGGTAGGAGCGGTAGAGCATCTGCGGCGGCTCCGGTGCGCCCTGTCCTTGGAACGTGGAGACCACTGCGGTGATCCGCTGCCCGTTGAGGTACGCACCTGCGGCACTGAATGTCAGTTCATCGTAACTGATGCCGAAGTGCATGGCGCCCGCGCGGCCGCAGCTCTTGAGTGCGGCCTGGAAGACATCGCCGATGGTGCCTCGGCTGTCCGGGAACTCGAAGAATTCCGGATGCACGAGGGTGAAGACATGAATCTCCTCGGCGGCGTGATCGCAGACTGTGCTGGCGTTCTGGACAATGTAGGTCATGTAGCCCAGCGGGATGTCCCTGGACTGGCAATCCACCTGCTCAAAAAAAGGCTGCAGCGAAGCATGCTTGCGGTACTGACCGTCCATCCATTGGATCTGCCACCCGCCGATGTTGGATCCCACGTTGATCTCCATGATCTTGAGACCGTCCTGCGTGAGAATGGCGTCGGTTCGCTGCATCAACTGCGAAACATCCAGCGGCGTGTCTACGTAAAGGCGTGCGAGCAGGTCGTGCATGTTGAAGTAAGCGCCGAGCCGCTCGTGGTCGTTGCCGAACTCCAGTTTGAGGGCGCGCTGCACCAGTCCCGGCATCAGGCAGACGCACTCTTCAAGCTTCTGGCGCATCTGCTCGCCCAGAAACCATGGCCAGGAGTGCAAGGGATAGCGATAACCGCGAAACAGCGGCGGCAAGCTGTCATCGAGCAGCGAGGCCTTCTGTAAGCAGTTGCCCTGAGTCACAGCGTAATCCAAGAACGCTTGCGCAATGCTCGAGATGGCTGCGTGGTTTTGAACGATGTCTTGATTCATTGAAAGTCTTGTCCGTTTGCAGTCGGGAGGTGTTGCCACGCACTCGATGGGTATGCCGGTGGCTCGCGGTAGCGAGCCCTCAGACCATGGCGGCCACCAGGTTTCGTATCGTCTGGTGCGTGTACAACTCCCTCATCGGCAGCGGCGGAAGGCCCTGTCCGCGCATCGCGGATGCGATGCGCACCGCGAGCAGCGAGTTGCCACCAAGATCGAAGAAATTGTCGTCCACGCTGATTTCGCGCCCAAGTACGCCCTGCCAGATCGAGCGGATTGTTTCTTCCATGCCCGATGCCGGACCCGCGGAACCGGAGGTGGCGGGCGTGGGCGCTGGGGCCGGCAGCTCGGGCGGCGGCAGACGCTTGACGTCTAGTTTCCCGTTGGTCGTGAGCGGCATCGTCGCGAGAAACGTGAATGTGGACGGCACCATGTGTTCGGGAAGAAACTTCCCACTGTGGGCGCGGATGTCCGCGGCCGAGGCGCCTTCGGCGACCAGGTAGGCGTCGATGCGGGCGGAGGCCGGGTCGTTGGGCTTGGGCTGGTTGAACAGCACCGCCGCCGCGCGGACGGCGTCATGCCCCAGGAGCACACGTCGGATCTCGTCGAGTTCGATCCGGAAACCCCGCAGCTTGATCTGGTTGTCCAAGCGTCCGAGATGTTCGAGTTTGCCGTCAGCAAGCAGTCGGCCGCGGTCGCCGCTGCGGTACATGATGCCTTCCACGAAAGGGTCGAGCAGGAATCGCGACCGGGTCAGCTCCTCTTGGCCGTGATAACGCAAGGCCACTCCGGCGCCGCCCACATAAATTTCCCCTGCCACGCCAGGAGGTAGCAGGCGTTGCTGCGCGTCCATGACGTACAGGTGCCAACCGGGAATCGCCGTGCCCACCGAACGGGACGCACCAAGTGCCTCATGTCGGCGCACGTCCTGCCACGTGACGTGCACCGTGGTTTCGGTGATTCCGAACATGTTGACCAGCCGGCATCGTGACTCGGGATGGCGGTCGAACCAAGGTAGCAGGGCCCGCGCATCCAGCGACTCTCCGCCGAAGATGATGAGGCGAAGCGAATCGCTTACCCGCTCGCGCAGATCGGCTTCGATCAGCTGGTAAAAGGCCGAAGGCGTCTGATTCAGCACGCTCACCGACTTGCGTGCGATCAGGTCGCGGAACTGTTCCGGATCGCGGGAAATCGCATGAGGGACGACGACCAACTGACCGCCGGTGAGCAGGCAGCCCCAGATTTCCCACACAGAAAAGTCGAACGCACTAGAGTGGAACAAGGTCCAGGTATCGCGCGATGACAGGGCGAACTCTTCGCGAGTCGCCTCGATCAGGCTCACAACGTTCCGATGTGGAACGAGCACTCCCTTCGGGCGACCCGTCGATCCTGATGTATAGATCATGTACGCCGCGTCCGTCGCCCCGCCGACTTTTGCCGGCGCGAGGTCAGCGTCACCAACGTCGCGGCAGAGATCGGTGATCGTCGCGACCACCATGCCCGGGATTTCGGGGAAACTGCCTCCCTCGGTGAGCGTCAGCTTCAGACCCGCATCGCGGGCTGTGTACTCGAGCCGATCATTTGGGTAGTCGGGGTCCATCGGAACGTAAACCGCACCGCACTTCAGAATGGCAAGCATGGCGACGACGACCGCAATCGAGCGATTCAGGCAAATGCCGACGAAACTGCCCGTGACCACGCCGTGATCTGACAGTGCCATGGCCAGTCGATTGGACAGGTTGTCCAACTGGGCATAGGTCAGATCTTCGTCTTCGAAAGACAGTGCGATCGCATCGGGTTGCTGGTTGCAAACACGCGCAAACACATCTTCGATCCGATCCGTTGCGGTGGCCTGCCGTTTGGCTGGACGTCCCAGCGCCACCACTTCTTTGCATGCAACCGGCGACAGCAGCTCGACATCCGCGAGTCGCTCCGTCGTCATAGATCGAAGTTGGCTGCACACGTGGACAAGGCATCGCTGGAGCCATAGGACAGCGGACTCGGAATACACCGACGTATCAAAATGGCATATGAGGCGGTCGCCACCCCCGGCTCCAAACACCAGCGTGATTGGGAAGATGGCATGGTTGCAAGGTATGTATTCGGCGTCGTGCAAGCCCTCAGGCATGCACGACGTTGGCAGCGGGAACACCGCTCCGATACTCACATCAACGGGGCGTTCACATTGATCCTTCAATGCGGTGATCAAAGCCTCGGTGTATCGCGCGGCGCCCTGCAACTGCAGGCGTGAATGATCCAGGACACTCGCCACGGCCGCGTCACCGTCGGAGGACAAGCTCGCGAGGCGGAAGCCGTCGACGCCGAGTTCTATCTCCTCTCCTTGCGACGTCTGCTTTTGTAGGACGGCGATCGCGGGAGATGGCTTGCCATAGAAGCAGGAAAGCACCCAACCCAACGCGGTAAGCCAGTACTCCGGTGCAACATCGGCCTCGATGGGCATCTCCAGGACACCCTCTCCAGGCTGGCCGCCATCGCTACCCCACTCCATTGACGGCGAGAATTCCGAACCCAGAAGCGCGCCAACGCCTTCCGTCGACAGCACCGTCGCCGGTCGCAGTTGGATAGAAGTGCGCATATTGCCGGACGCGAGGCAGAACCGGGCAACGCGCAACATTGCAGTCTGGGCCAGAACGGTGCGATCGCCGACCACGATGAGGTCCCGATGGCCGTCGCTGTAGCGCAGTATCGACGCGCGCAGGATCTGATCAGCATCGGCAGACAGGGGGCGCCGGGTCTCGCGCGCGCGCTGTCGCAACGCCATCGACGATGTCGACGGGTACGGCAGCGTGTCTGCGTACAACGCAGGACTGCCAGCGGCGGTCCCGCCTGGGACCCGAACTTCCCCAACCCCACTCGACAGTTGCATGAGTAGTGCGCAAAACGCGACGCCGATGGCTGCTTCGTCGGCATCGGCATCAAGCCGGCAAACCACGGCGTGGGAATTCCAGCCAACGCGCCTACGCATCGTGGCAGGCAACTCGGCGTGCGCCGCGTCCCTGATGTTCGAAACAAAAGTGACTTTTTCCATATTATGCAATTCGATCCAACTAGATGGGCCAAGGCCCGCTGCGTTTCAGTATTCGGGCAACCTCAGCGAATGGAGAAGCCTCCGTCTACCGTCACTGTGCTGCCGGTCACCCTCGCTGTATCGTCCGACGCGAGCCACAAAGCTGCTGACGCAATGTCCTCGGGCTCAATCAGGGCGTTCATCGGTTGTGCCTGGACGAACACGTCCTCGTGCTCGGCCACAGGAACGTCCAGCGAACGCGCTATCTCCGACAACATGCGTCCTTCGACGTGGTCCGCGTCGCGCACGGAACCCGGGCAAACGGCATTCACACGCACCTTGTACGGCGCGTAGTCCAAGGCCACTGCTTTGGTGAGCCCGATGACGCCGTGCTTGGCAGCAACGTATGCAGCGAAGTGACGATAGCCGACCAGGCCAGCGGTCGAGGCGATATTGATGATGCTCCCGGCTCGGGCGTTCAGCATGGTCTGGCCGACAGCGCGAATCATCCGCCAAGCGCCGTTGAGGTCCACATCAATCATCAACGTCCATTCGTCTTCGGCGATGTCGTTGGCGATCTTTCCTGAAGGAGCCGCGATTCCAGCGTTATTGACAAGGATATCGATGCGTCCGAAGCGCGCGACTGCGTTACCCACGGCATCGTCGATCTGCGACTGACTGCGCACGTCGACATGCGCAGTCTGCACAAAGACGCCCGCCTGTCTGCACAGATCGGCGGTATAGGCTAACTGGCTCTCGGTTCCGAGGGGATAAGGCACCCCGGACACGTCCTTGGCAACGTCAAGCAGCAGCAAGTCAGCGCCCTCCTCGGCGAAACGGCGCGCGCAGGCGCGCCCAAGCCCCCTCGCGGCACCGGTGACGATGCCAACTTTTCCCTTCAACCTTGGCTCGGTCATTTCACGATCTCTCCTCAGCGGGCAATTGAAAAACCTCCTTCCTGGAAGTCTTTCAGCTCGCAAGTCCGGCCCTTGCCCGGACTTGCTCACGGCAAGTCAAACGCTCCCACGTTTTCCTCGCCGACGCTGCCATCCCGGGCTGCGTGACCAAGCTACCGGACACCTGTTGATAAGGTATTTCAGCGGCCTGCTAGATATTCTTCGCCAACTACAGGAAGCGCTGCTCAATCAGCTTGAGCAACTCTTCGGGTCGTTCGGTGAGATACATGTGACCGCCAGGCAAGGACTCCGCGCGCGCGTCCGCGCTGGTCGCGCGCGCCCAGCCCAGCAGTTGTTCGCTGCTGATCAGCTCGTCACCATCTCCCCGAACCATCAGGATCGGCACGTCCAGTCGCATGTCCGTGCGAGCCCTGTACTTTTCATGCATCTCGACGTCCGCCCGCAGAGTGGGGAGCAGCAACTCCCGCATCAGCGGATCCTCGAGTGCGCTGTGACTATAACCTGCAAACTGAACCACTCGTCCGAGAAAATCCTCGTCGTTGAGCCCGGTTGCGTACTCTTTTCGCGGCGTCCACGGATCCGGCGATCCGCTGACGACCAACCCGGTGATACGACAGTTTCCCTTCTGTGCAAGCGCGTGCGTCAACTCATAGGCCAAGACGGCCCCCAGACTGTGGCCGAAGACAATAACGTCGCGCTTCAGATCGATCAGCTCGGACACTTCCGGCACAAGGCCGGTCATCGCCTCGAACACATCGGTGTAACAGGGTTCGCAGAAACGTTTTTCGCGGCCCGGAAGCTGGACCGGCACCACGTCCAGTCGGCCGGGGATGGGCTTCCATTCGTTGAAGAACGACGCACCCGCGCCGGCAAACGGAAGGCAAAGCAGCTGCGGTTTATTCATCTATCCTGCTCTTTTGTGTCGATGTCATTTGGCAAGCTAATACACGTCGAATCTGGTCAGTCCGCTGACTTCGAGACAGTCGGCTAGGATCGCTCGACTTTATCGGCGCATTGAAGAGTGCCAAGCATGCAACCCAGCAGGCTTGGCACTTTTGTCGCGGTTGTTCACGTGGATCTCAGTGCACTGTTGGGATCCAGCCGGCTTGCCCGCGCGGCCGGCACCCAACAGGCCGCAAGCGATGCGATCAGCAACACAAGGGTCACCACGAGGTACGTGGCCGGATCCATCGAGGACGTCCCGTACATCACGCTGCTCATCAACCGACCAAGAGCAAGGCTCGCCACGATGCCGATCAACAGGCCCGCTATGACGAGCGTGAGCCCCTGGCGCAACACCAGCCGACGCACGAAGCTTGGCTCAGCGCCCAGCGCCATCCGAATGCCGATTTCCTTGGTGCGCTGGCTCACTGTAAAGGCCAGCAGCCCGCTCACGCCCGCCATAGAAATGGCCAGGGCAATGAAGGAGAACAGGCTCAGCACCTGTGAAAGCATCCGCGGCGAACTCATCGTCTCGGCGAGTGCCTGCGGGAGCGTGACGACCTTGGTCACGGGCTGCTCCGGATCCAATCGCGACACCGCGCCTCGCACCAGGGTGCTGAGCCGGCTGGCATCAGCCTTCGACTTGACCAGCACATTGACCGACTGACTTGGAGACTGTGCGTAAGAGACGTAGTACTCCTCGACCACCGGCTTATCCAGCGCCGCACTCTTGACGTCCCCGGCAATGCCGACAACGGTGAGCCAGGTCTTGCCCGCATCAGGCGAAATCCGCTTGTTCAAGGCGCTCTTGCCGGGCCAGAACTTCTCGGCCATGGTCTTATTCACGACCACGACCGGCGGGGCTCGCTCGTCATCGCTGTCGCTGATGGAGCGACCTTCGATCAACGGAATTCCTAGCAGCTCAAAGTAGTTGCCGGTCACCGAACGGCTATTCACGCGGCCGCTGCTGCCAGAATCTGCTGGACGATCGTCGAAGGTGAGGCTTGTGCCGTCCATCGAGGTGCCGACACCGCTGCCGAACGGATACGCCGTGGTGAACGTGAGGCCATCGATCTCGGGAGCGCCTTCCAGCGCCCCTTTCAGCTGCCTCACGAAATTCCTCACCGCATCAGGAGTGTCGTACTTGCTCCAATTCAACGGAACAGTCACCGCAGTGACGTCCTCGCTCTTGAAGCCCGGATCGATGGCCTGAAGCGCAACGAAACTGCGGATCATCAGGCCCGCTCCGGTCACCAGCATGAAAGCCACCGCGATCTGCGCCACGATCAGCGCCTTTCGTATCGCCTGCCTCTGCCGGCTGAGCGTGGCGTGCGACCCGCCCTCCTTTAGCCCGGTGACGATGTCTTGCTTGCCGAACACAGGCACCAGTCCGACCACCACACCGACCAGGATAGAAACGATCAGGTTCAACGCCAACGCCGTACCATCGATCGAAACCTCGCTCGCGCGAGTGGTGAAGGTCGAGGCGAACGATGCAAGCAGGTCGAGGCTGAGATAGGCCAACAGCAACCCGCCCAAGCCACCGGCCAGCGCTAGGATCATGCTTTCGATCAATAACTTTCTTGCGATGTCGCGACGATCCGCGCCCAACGCAGCGCGCACCGCGAGTTCCTTTTGGCGCTTGGACTGCTGGGCCAGAGTGAGGTTCACCACGTTGGCGCAAGTGATCAGCAGGAGCAGCAAGCTGGCCGCCAGTAGCAGGTACAGCGATGGCCGGATGTCCTTGGTGAGCTCGTCCTGAAGGGACAGGACTTTGGCGCTGAAGCCGATGCTCTCGGGATAGACCGTCGGTTCATCTGACACCATTCGCTGCGCTATCAGGCCGACTTCGCTGGTCGCCTGATTGAGTTCAACGCTAGGCTTCAGCCGTCCGTAGACGCTCATCATCCGCGAGTTGCGGTTAGCTATGAATTCCGGATTGGCACGCGTGGGACAGCCCGACGTGGGCATGTAGATGTCATTAATCTCGGGAAAGTGTGGCATCTTCGGCAACACGCCGACGATGCGGTTCGCCTTGCCGTTCATATCGACGACCTTGCCGATGACGTTTTCGTCGCCACCGAACTGGCTGTTCCAGAACTCATTGCTGAGCATGAGCACGGGTTCGGCACCCGGATTGTCGTCGGAAGCGACAAACCCGCGGCCAAGCACAGGCGCCACGCCGAGGAAGTCAAAATAATTGGCCGACACGACGCCCGACTTCACCAAAGCGGGATTATTGCCCTCGATGAAGAAGTACATGAAGTGATACTCAACGAGGTCCTCCAGCGAGCCGGCCTGCTCGCGATAGTCCTTGATCTCGGGCACGGAGGCGCTTGCGTTCTCCACGCCAACCTTAAGTGCCTGCTGCCGCACTTCGATGATGTCGGCACCACGTTTGAAGGGCAGGTCGCGGAACACCACGCCATTGACCAGCGAGAAAATCGCCGTGTTCGCGCCGATGCCGAAGGCCAGCGTGAGCAGGATGATCAGACTGGAACCGGGCTGGGAAAGAAGTCTCCGAAAGGCGTATTTGACATCCCGGATGAAGGATTCCATTACGCCAGCTCCATCTTTTCGGCGGACAGGTCGGCGACCACCTTGCCGTCGAACAGCTTGACGATGCGCTTGGCGTAGTTCGCATATCGGGTGTCGTGAGTGACGATGCAGATCGTCACGCCTTCGTCGTTGAGCGCGCCGAGCAATTCCATGACGGCATCGCCGTTCTTGGAGTCCAAATTACCGGTAGGTTCGTCGGCCAGTATGATGGACGGCTTGCCGACAAGCGCGCGGGCGACGGCGACTCGCTGTTGCTGGCCGCCGGACAGCTGGGCGGGAAAGTGCCCCGCGCGCTGAGTCATCCCCACCTTTTCCAAGCAGGCCATGACACGTTCGTGCCGCTCCGCCTTGGCCATGTTTCGATGGGTGAGCGGCAACTCGACGTTTTCGTGGACGGTGAGATCACCTATTAGATTGAAGTCCTGGAAGATAAAGCCAATTTCCTTGTTCCGGAATTTCGCACGCTGCGACGCATCGAGGTTGGCGACGTCGCTCCCATTGAGTACGAACGTGCCGCCCGTGGGGCTGTCGAGTAGGCCGAGAATCGAGAGCAAGGTCGATTTTCCGCAACCGCTAGGACCGGAAATCGAGACGTAGTCGCCGGAACGGATGGTCAGATTGAAATCTGATAGCGCATGCGTCTCCATTCGCTCGCTCTGAAAAACCTTACTCATGCCACTAATGAGGATTACCGCGGGCTTATCCATATGTATGCGCTCAAGTTGAAATGGGTGGTCTTTTTAGATGGCAGAGTTCAATCGAGCTTGAACTGATCAGATTTCGACAGGCTGGAAGAATCGGAAAGCACAACACGGTCGCCCTCTGACAGTCCGCTTACGACTTCCACAGTGCTGGCGGACATCCGGCCCAGCCTGACGGAAGTGAGCTTAGCCACGCGGGAATCGTCGACCTTGAACAGCTTGACCATGGCGTTTTCCTGCGCCTGCGCGGGCTTGCCGATGTAAAGGACGTTTTTGAGTTGGTCGATCTCGATGGTTGCGTTCACACGAAGGTTCGCGCGACTACCCTTGGGTGGCTCGCCGACAAAGGCGACTTCCACCGTCACGGCGCCATTGATCACCGATGGGTCAATGCGGGAGACCTTGCCCGGCACACTGCTGCCGGCATCGACCATGACATTCTGTCCGACGATCACTTCCCGTGCCTGGCTTTCGATGACGCGTATCTCGGCTTTGAGCTTGTCCTGGCCCGCGACCAGGGCCAGGATCTCGCCCTGATCCACACCCTGCCCTTCCTTGACTCGAATTTCCTGCACCACGCCCTCGATCCCGGCTCTCACCTCCAGCGAATCGGCCAGTCGCTTCTGAAGATCCAACTGGCGCCGCAGCATGGACAACTGCGCCTCCTTGGCCTTTACTTCGGAGGCGTTGAGTTGCGGTATCGCGCCCAGGCGCTTGCGTTCAAGGTCGAGCTGAGTTCTGAGCTGCTCCTCAATCAGCACGGATTTCCGATACTGCACTTCGGAAATGATCCGCTCCGACGTGAGCCTTCCTTCGCGCTCGGCTTGCAGTTTGGACGCCTCATAGGCGGAACGTACGGCTGCCACCTGGGATTCCTGGTTCAGCAAGTTGTCGTTCAACTGATTGCGCAACGCTTCAAGTTCGGCAATTGCGACAACGAGCCGCAACTTGGACTCGTCGTACTGCTGCAGAATCAGTGGATTGCTCAACCGCATCAACACGGTATCCGGCTTCACGACTGCACCCGGCTCGATCAGCAATCGCTCGACCTGAGCCTTGGGCAAGATCGATGGCACCAGGCGCGTCTCCACTGCGACCAGTACGCCAGGGCCGCTGATCTTTCGTATCATGTCTCCTCGTTTGACCGTATCGACAAGTACGCTGGCGGCGGGGACTGAAGGCAGAGCGGGGCCCGACCTCCACAGGAAAAGCAAGGCCCCGAAGGCAAGTGCGCCACCGCAGATGAACAACGCTTTTTTTCTTACGCTCCAGCTTTTTTTGAAAGGCTCGCGAACCACATCCATTCAATCACGCTCACAATAGAATCATCAGTTTTAGTCGCCATCAAGATGGCATTAGTCGGACCTTACCACGCCCGTTCGATCACAGTTGCCTCGACTTCGCCAACATCGATCGTTCCGGCCCCGGAGCTGAACGCTGAAGGATCATCATGCGATTTCGGTGCCGTCGCGCGCTCGATCAGCATCGATGCCAGGAAGCCAGGGGCGAATGCTTGCAACAGAAACCGATCGCCCGGCTTCCAGTCCCGTTCCAAATCGAAGTACGCCGCCAAGTTGAGCACCGGATCGGCGCACAGACAATGGCCGAACTCCAGTGCCTTTTCAGTATACAGCTGGCGATCGGTCAAACCGAGTGCCGATGCGTTGTACTTGGCGACAGGCTTGAAGAAGTTTGTGCTGAATACTTTTCGCACGTGCTCCAAGCTTTCGCCGCTAGCAGCGAGCACTTCGGCAATACCGGCGGTAATCAAAGACCTTCTGCTGGCGAAATCATCGTCGCCTTGCATGCCTTGCAGATCGGAGACGTGTGAAAATCCTTTTGCAAGGAAATCCATGTTTCCGGCAGAAGACACCAGACAGGCAACTACCGCATCGCTGACAACGCCGAACGGTCGGATTCTCTGGTCGTCGTCCTGCGCGCGATCGTAGGAAACGACCAGGATGTTTTTGAACGACTTGCCTCGGATGTAGAAGTGGGCAAGATTGATGGCCGACAGCAAACCCGTGCATTCCTGCGAAGTGACGGTCAGAGGCAGCGCTGACAGCAGCCCCAACCGGCGCAGCAGTTGCGGCAGCAGTCCTCGATCCGCCAAGAAACCCACGTCGGCGGAAGTCAAGATCAACATCTGTACGTCACTCGCCGCCACGGCTGTCGCAGCGAGGGTGCGAGCGATCGCCCGCGCGATAGGTTCCTCGGGCGCTTCGTTACTTTGGTAGAAGCACTCGAATCCGAGCAATGCCGCCGACATCGGTAGCTTGCAATCCCGGAACTTTTCGGTGACATCCGGGATGGACTGTACGGTCCTTCTGTTACCTAGTTCAACGCTGATTCCGCCCCAACCGCAAACGTCGTCCCCCGTGCTCTTCCGCATTTTCGTCGATTTTCCTGAAAAGACCTGCATTCAGCGATGCTGGCACGCGACGCCCCCCATGCTGGGCCGCTACCCTAACAGAATTACATGTCGATTGTGTAAAGGGGCCGAGCGCAGGCCTTTCCCCGGGAAACACCCGCGTCATCCACGATTCGATGTTGAGGACGCTCTAAAACTGACCCGCTTCGGGCCGTAATCTCCATCTAAAACTGACCCGCCCTGAACCCGTCATCCTGAGCAGTTGGCTCGGGCGCCCGTCGGCGCAGGACACCAAGGTCGTCAGCGTGTACCGGCCGCAGCAACGGGCCGCAGCGGACATGTTCCACATTCCGCCGACAGCATGGCCGCCCTAACAGGTTGCTGAAATGCCTCCATCCAGGAGGTTTCAGTTCGCACGTCCGGCACATGTCTGGTACATGTCTAGCTGTGCTCACGGCGACAGCCGCGCGCGCGAGGCTGAACAGCGAAGCTGGCCCTGAGCGGAGCGAAGGGAGAGGCGCACAGCGCCGAATCATCAATCGCTTACGCGCTTGCTTCGCCGGCGCAGCCATCCATGGCTGCGTGCCACGACGGCAATTCCATGACGGCAATTCCATGACGGCATGACCAGGCTGCTGAAAACCTGCTGCCGCAGGTATTTCAGCAGCCTGCTAAGCGCCACCTTGGGCCGGAACCGAGTGATGGTCGCTGCGCAAGTGCATTCGCATCCCCGCGAGTCCCATTTCGGCCGAACGTGTGATCGGTGCCTCCTGCGGGCGAACTGCGGCTAAGCAGGTTTTCGTGCAGGTCGATGCACTCGATGCCTGCCTGACCCAAGAAACGCCCGCCTCGGCAAGGCCGTGTGGGCCGATCCACCGTTTATTGTGCACCTTGGTCGACTACCATGCGTCTGCGGCGCTACTCGACCGCGCCGTGGACGCCGAACTCCCTTTCGGTCTGCCCAGTGTATTTGAGTTGCCCTTCTCCGCTCTGGGGCTGGATATCGATTTCCTTGACCAAGAGATCGAACTCGGTCACGCCTACCTCGGCGTTGCCGGTGCCGGTACCATCGGCAACGGACTGTTGTGGGCCGGGCGCCACTTGGACCTGCGGGGTCGTCTGGAGATCGCCGACGACGATGAGGTTGACTCGGGCGACCTCAATTGTCAGATCTGGTTTCACAAAGCGGACATCGGAGCCGGCAAGGCAGAACGGCTGGCGCACCATGCGCAACCGTTCTTCCCGCACCTCCGCGCCAATCGCGCCTGCAAGCCCTGCAGGGGCGCTCGGCCGGGCCGTGGCTGCAGCGGCTGGTTGGAGCGGCTGGTTGGAGCAGCTGGTAGTGGCCGTGGACTGTCGGCGCACCTTACGCTTTTGCGGCCAAGCTGATCGCCGTGCGGCTCTGGCTCCAGTCTGAGGTTTCTTCCGCGCTCTCGTGGATTTATGGCCGATGCATATCCAAGGGACCATGCGGGCATTTTGACAATGCCGGCGTGTGGACACCCCTGCACGTACATCTCCGCCAGCGCCACATTCAGCGCCTGCTCGGTACGCGACCCCTTCTGCAACGCGCTGGGATAGAAGCCGCTGGCGCGGACCTACGGCACCGCGAAAGTGATCTCGCCCATCCGGATCATGATCGTCTTGGGCTTGCAGCCATTGGCATAGTCGCGTCGGCCATCGCTACGTTCAAAGGGCTGGGTATTGAGGTGATGGCTCCGTTCGATCTTGCTGGCTTCGTTCACCAGGATACGCAAAGCCTCGACTGCGCCATCCAATCCTTGTGACAGTAGCGCAGCCATCAGTGCTTGCATTGGATTGTGTTCAACTCGCTGTGCCATGATTTGAGTCCTCTCGGTTCGGGGCAATGGCGCCACCGAGGGAACCGCCGCAGGTTGTCGGAATGAAAATTACAGAAAGAAGGATGTTGCACTAACATTCATTGACGTGTGTGATGATGTTGTTTTGGAACCTACATCACGCTTTCAATGGCAACACTCGCGCACTCTTTTTTGCCGCCATCGACAGCACTAATTTCAGTCGCATCAACGAATTTTGCAAGAGGCTCACTTGACCCGATTTTTGTTGCTCATCCTCCTCCTCGCGGTGTCATCAACCGCCAGCGCCATCGTCATACGAGATGACGTTGATGATTCAAGATATCGAGTGCGTCCGTCTGAGTTTCCTGCTCTAGTTGACATGCCTAGAGAGGGGCACGGCGTACTGATTGCTCCGCAGTGGGTGATTACTGCTGCTCATGCGATCCCGTGGCAATCTGAAATCAGGCAAGTGACTATTAACGGAATATCCAGGGACGTTGAACGCCTCGTGATACACCCCGGATACAAAAGGCCGCCGCAAGACCTTTTTGATCAGGCGCTGGCCACTTGGGATTGGACGCTTTTTAGGGTACAGCTCTCCTCCTCAGATGACATCGCACTCATCAAATTGGCGCAACCCGTTACTGATGTCCGTCCTATCAAGATCAATGAAGGCAGTGGCGAGTTCAGCCAGGTCATCAAGGTCATAGGAAAAGGCGCTACGGGTAACGGAGTCACCGGGTACGAATTTAGCGGCTCGCACCGCACAGAGCTTCGCCGTGCGTACAACAAAGTCACCAGCACCCATGATCGCTGGCTTTGCTATGTATTCGACAATCCGGCGGAGGCATTGCCCCTTGAGGGCGGGTCGGGAAGTGGTGACAGCGGTGGGCCAATCCTTATCCAGGCTGGGAAGAATTGGTTGTTGGCCGGGCTGACTTCATGGGCAGATCCTCAAAGCGCTATTAGGACACCCGGGCGGTATGGCCAGATCAGTTGTAATGTTCGCCTGAGCCATTACAAAGCGTGGATTGAAAGCGTGATGTCGGCGCAGCCGCAGACCGGGGCTAACAATTCATGTGTGGACTCCCCACGCAAGCACGGCTCGTCTGTTGTGTTGATTTCCACGCAAAACTGACCCTGGATTTCCATTGAGAACTGACCCACCGGGTTTGGGTTGGGGGCGGTTCACTCACTGGCAAATACGCAACACCGCAAGGGCGTTTTGCGTATCTGGCGGAGCGCGCGGATGTGATGAAAACCCAATGGGTTTAACGCATGGGTTTAACGCATGGGTTCGAGCGCATGGGTTCGAGCGCATCCGCCTGCAGCGGATGCGAACAGCCGAAGGCTGGTTATCCAGCCTTTTACCGAGAATATCCAAACGCTGGATCCCGACGTTTGCTGGGATGACGAGCGGAAATGTCTCGATTCCGATGTTGCGATAGATTCTAGTCGCGCTTGCGGTTGCCGACGTTCACGTCACCACATCCGGCACCAAACGCCCAGTGCGCTGTCGCACTTCCGCAAGCTGATCAGCCAATGCGATCAAGTCAGCTAATGCGGTCTGCGTGTCTTGCGAACGCTGCGTGGCGTCGTCGGTATAGCGTTCGATATACACCCGCAGCGTTGCGCCGCTGGTGCCGGTGCCTGAAAGTCGATAGACGATGCGCGCACCGTCGTCGAAGATCACGCGCAGGCCTTGGCGATTGGAAACGCTGCCGTCGATCGGGTCGGTGTAGCTGAAATCGTCGGCGCGTGCGACCACGCGGTCGCCGTAGCGATGACCGACAAGATCTTTGAGCCGCGCGCCAAGCGATTGCATCAGCGCCTGCGCGGTCGCGGCATCGAGTTCTTCGTAGTCGTGCCGCGTGTAATAGTTGCGGCCGTAGCGCGACCAGTGTTCGTCCGCGATCTGCTGCATGCTGCAGCCGCGGCTGGCGAGGATGGATAGCCACAGCAGCACGGCCCAGACGCCGTCTTTCTCGCGCACATGGTCGGAGCCGGTGCCGGCGCTTTCTTCGCCGCACAGGGTGATGCGCCCGGCGTCGAGCAGGTTGCCGAAAAATTTCCAGCCGGTGGGCGTTTCGTAACATGCAATGCCCAACTGCGCGGCGACGCGATCGACGGCGCCGCTGGTCGGCATCGAACGCGCCACGCCGACGATGCCATTGCGGTATGCCGGCGCGAGATGCGCGTTCGCCGCCAACATCGCCAACGAGTCCGATGGCGCGATGAAAATGCCGCGACCGATGATGAGATTGCGATCACCATCGCCGTCGGACGCTGCGCCGAGGTCGGGTGCGTGCGAAGCCATCATCACATCGAAGAGCTCTTTCGCGTGAACTAGATTCGGGTCCGGGTGATGACCGCCGAAATCCGGCAGCGGCGTGCCGTTGCGCACGGTGCCAGCGGGTGCGCCGAGTTCGCGCTCGAAGATCGCATGCGCATACGGACCGGTCACCGCATGCATCGCGTCGAACGCAAGGCGATGGCCGCGAGCGAACCAAGCGCGCAGCGCATCGAAGTCGAACATGCCGCGCATCAGCTCGACATAATCGGCGACCGGGTCGATCACCTCGACGCGCATCGCACCTAACTGGTAGTTAGCGATGTGCGTCAAATCGATCGGCGGCGTATTTGCGCCCAGGGCATCTACGATTAAGAACGCATTCATCGCGAGCGTCTGCGCGTAAATCGCATCGGTGATCGTCTCCGACGCCGGTCCGCCGTTGGCGCCGTTGAACTTGATACCGAAATCGCCGTCTGGCCCGCCCGGGTTGTGACTGGCCGACAGAATTAAACCGCCGAACGCGCCGTGTTTGCGAATCACGCAAGACGCTGCAGGCGTCGAGAGAATGCCACCCGCGCCGACGAGTACTCGCGAAAAACCATTGGCTGCGGCCATTCGAATCACGATCTGGATCGCATCGGTGTTGTAGTAGCGGCCATCGCCGCCGATCACCAAGGTCAGCCCGTCGAAGCCACTTGCGGGTCGCACCGCGTTGAACACCGATTGCACGAAATTATGCAGATAGTGGCCGTGCGCGAATTCCGTGACTTTCTTACGCAGGCCGCTGGTGCCGGGTTTCATGCCGGCGATCGGTGTGGTTGGGATACGTTCGATCTTCATTCTTGCCTCAATGCGGTGCGATGTCGTGTGTTGTCGCGTGCGGCGACAGCGATGCGCGGCGGCTCATGCACCACGACGCCATGCAGAAGATATTCGTGCAGCACATCCTCGCGCGACGCGTGGTCACGCGGCACACGCTCACGCATCGGCATACAGCGCCAGATAGCGTTGTGCAGGCCCGGCCCAGGAAAAATCCTGTGCCATCGCGCGCTGTTGAATCTGTCGATGCAAGGCCGGCTTGCGCAGGGTGTCGATCGCGCGCTGCATCGCATCGGTCAGCGCATGCGGGGTTGCGTCGTCGAAGCTGAAACCGGTGGCGGTGGCGGCACGGATGGTGGTGTCGTTCGTATCGACCACGGTATCGGCCAAGCCGCCGACACTGCGCACCACTGGCAGCGTGCCGTAGCGCAGGCCATAGAGTTGAGTCAGGCCGCAGGGCTCGAAGCGCGAGGGCACCAAGATGAAATCGCCGGCAGCGATCAATCGATGCGCGCGGTCTTCGTCGTAGCCGATCATCACACTCACGCGGCCAGCGTACTCGGACGCGCAGCGCGCGAACGCCGATTCCAGCGCAGGGTCGCCGGTGCCCTGCAACAGCAGTTGACCGCCTTGCGCGATGAGCGCTGGCAGTGAGGCTAACAACAGATCTAGGCCTTTCTGCGACGACAGCCGGCTCACCGCAACGAACAGTGGTGCATCCTTATCAATGGCCAGTCCGGTCTCCGCCTGCATCGCGGCTTTGCATGCGGCCTTGCCGGCCAGCGCTGCGGCGCTGTAGTGCGCGGGGATCGCCGCATCATTCGCAGGATTCCACACATCGCTATCGATACCGTTGAGGATGCCCTGCACCGGATGCTTGCGCGCACGCAACACGCCATCGACGCCGCAGCCAAACTCGGCAGTTTCGATTTCGCGCGCATACGTTGGGCTGACCGTGGTGACACGATCGGCGAACACCAGTCCGGCTTTGATAAAGGACAATTGCCCGTGAAACTCAAGTCCGGCCGATGAGATAACACGCGATGCCAGCCCGAGCTGGGCGTGATCCTGCAACGGAAACAGGCCCTGATAGGCCAGATTGTGGACGCTGAACACCGAACGCACCGCACGCCCGGGATGCGCACGCAGATAGGCGCAGGCCATCGCCGCATGCCAGTCGTGGGCATGTACGAGATCGGGCGCCCATCCGGCATCGAGCGCGCCCGCGCCGAGCTGTGCGGCCACCCAACCGAGCAGGCCGAAGCGCTGCAAATTGTCCGGCCATTCGCGGCCATCCGGCGCCTGATACGGCCCGCCCGCGCGGCCGAACAGCAGCGGCGCATCGATCACATACACCGGTAGCCCGGTCTGCGGCATGCGTCCACGACGAAGCCGTACCCGCGCCGCGCCGAAGCAGGCGCCGATCTCGATCGGCGACTCGCCGGGTAGCACAGCGTCCAGAATCGCTGGATAACCGGGCAGCAGCAGGCGCACATCGGCGCCGGCTGCAGCCAACGCGGGCGGCAGCGCCGCTACGACATCGGCCAGTCCGCCGGTTTTCACTAGCGGAAACACTTCCGCCGCGACATGCAGCACCTTCATGCCCGAACGTCGTCGCGCATGTCGTCCCGACTCTGCGCTACCGCAGCGGCCAGCATCGCGGCAGTGACCAAGGTGATGCCGTTTTCGCTGCGCAGGAAACGGCGCGCATCGGCTTCGGCGTCTTCGCCGATCACCATGCCGTCGGGAATATGGCAACCGCGGTCGATCACCACCCGGTTGAGCCGCGCGCCGCGCCCAACGGTGACATTGGGCAGCAGCACGCTCCAGTTCACCGTCGAATACGAATGGATACGCACCTGCGAGAACAGCACGCTGCGGAAGATCGATCCCGACACGATGCAGCCGCCGGACACCAGCGACTCGATCGCCATGCCGCGGCGGTCGTCCTGGTTGTGCACGAACTTCGCCGGCGGCAATTGCGGCTGATAGGTCGAGATCGGCCAGCGCCGGTCGTACATGTCCAGCGTCGGATCGGTGGCGGTCAAATCGATGTTCGCGTCCCAGTACGCATCGATGGTGCCGACATCGCGCCAATACGGCTCGGCACCCTTGCGGTTGCCCACGCAGCTGAGCTCGAACGGATGCGCCGCTGCTTGGCCCAGACTCACCGCGCGCGGAATAATGTCCTTGCCGAAATCGTGACTGGACGAGGGATCGGCCAAATCGCGTTCCAATTCGTCGTACAGAAAACGTGCGTTGAAAATATAGATGCCCATGCTCGCGAGCGAACGGCCGGGTTTGCCGGGCATCTCCGGCGGGTCGTCGGGCTTCTCCACGAACGCAGTGATGTTGCGGTCGGCGTCGATCGCCATCACCCCGAAAGCCTTGGCCTCGTCGCGATCGACTTCGATGCAGCCCACCGTGCACTCGCGGCCAAGCGCCACGTGATCGGCCAACATCACCGCATAGTTCATCTTGTAGATGTGATCGCCGGCCAGCACCACCACGTAGTCGGCGCCGTAGTCTTCCAGAATGTCGTGATTCTGATAGACCGCATCGGCGGTGCCGCGATACCAGGATTCCTCGTCCTTGCGCTGCTGCGCGGGCAGCAGATCGACGAACTCGTTCATCTCTGGCCGCAAAAACGCCCAGCCACGCTGCAGGTGGCGCAGCAGGCTATGACTCTTGTATTGGGTGATCACACCGATCCGGCGGATGCCCGAATTGAGGCAGTTCGACAGCGCGAAATCGATGATGCGGAACTTGCCGCCGAAATACACCGCTGGCTTGGCCCGCGTATCGGTCAGACTCTTCAACCGGCTGCCGCGCCCACCAGCGAGCACCAGCGCGATCGCCCGCTTGGGCAACTCCAAACTTTGGGCAAGCTCGTACGGCGTCATGACTGCTCCTGGTGGTGTGATTCGCTTCGGGGCAAGGATGCACGAATTCGTCGTCCAATGGGGTGCATGCGGCGGCGGTCGGCGCGTCGTCCAGGACGCCGGCCGTGTCCCCTCTCCCCGTGCAACGGGGAGAGGGTGGCCGTAGGCCGGGAGTGGGGCGCTCTTCGGTACGCATCATGGCTGCCCCTCATCCGGCGCTGCGCGCCACCTTCTCCCCGCGCAGCGGGGAGAAGGAATGTTTCAGGGGCGCTACTCCCCACACGTCGGACAGCGAAAATGAGCCCATTGGAAATGGCTCAAACAGCGTGAACCACCACACAGTGATGCACTCTCGATACGCTAATGGCATAATCGCCGGCTCGATATTGAGTTTCGGCCTACCGAAACTATTTGTGAGCCGACGTCAACAGCCTCAATGGCGCGTTTCAGGCTACGAATTCAAATCTCGACTCTATGGTGGCCCCGTCGGCCCCTCGCGACGCTAGATCGAAAACCCCGCCAGGGCCGGAAGGCAGCAACGGTATTGATCGATGCGGGTGCCGAGGCCAGCCGGCGGGGCCACCGCCATTCATGGGCAGAGCCCATGAATCCCAAGGTGTGCAAAGCAAACCTTGGGCCCCAGGCGCGTACTTCCGATCCCCGCGGCTTCGCCGCGCCCCCTTACTAAGGGGGCTTTGCTTCGGTTGGCAGATGCGTGGTTGGAAAAGTGGGTTTCGGTTGAGTTGATCATTTGTTACGGTAACGAATGCCCAGGGCGCTTGTGTTGGCGCATTCCTGCATGGTTGAACTCCGAAGCCCCCTTTCGACCCGAAGCGGCCATCGGAAAGTGAAACTGACCCCGTTCTTGCGGATCATGCGCAGTCGGCAGGACGGAGCCAACGCGGCGCCACCATCGCGAGCCGACAGACAAAAATACACGCACGGGTCGCGGGTGAAGTTTGCGTGTTCTGAAGTAGATTTGCGTACCTATTCGAAAGTGGCGTTGCGCTGCGCTTGCTCGGCCCTAATTTTGTTTACGCCAAATGAAGTTAGCCGGCCTCTTCGATGTTCACTCGGCCTTAGTCATTGTCGCGAGCTATGAAAATCTGGTGGTGGCGGTTATATTGAGTTTCGTAGTTTGCTTCGAAAGCGATTGTGCTTGATATCGAACCTAGGGAGGGGTGCATGCTGGAACCTTGGACCAATGATGCGGGATCGATCAGTTTTGAAAACCTGCCTCAAGTGATGAACAAGCTTTTCGGGCCGGACAAGATCCGGCGTTTTATTCCGAATTACGCGATCCGCAACCCTGAAGATCTATTGTCCAGGCCCTATATCTTGATCGGATCGAAAGGCTCTGGAAAGACACTGCTGCTGCGCTGCAAGGAAGCGATTCTCAAACAGTTCGAAGAAGAATTATCCCTGGTTTTCGCCCCTTATGCGCAAGATCTGCGCAAGGGCCATTCGATACTACTCACCGGCCAGAGCATCCGCATTCCGGCGAAAAGCAAGAACATGTACCGAAGCGTGAGAGCATGGTTCTCGTTGTTCTATTTTCTGATTGCATGCATGGCCCTGATCAGGCTTGCCAGATATCATCTTGCGCCAAGATATCGTGCGGACGAGACCTACGATGAGTTCTGCCGGGTCTATCTACAGGATGCAAGCCCAGTACAGAAGGAGCTGGTCGGCGAGGTATGGAAACTGTATGCGGAAGATCAGAAGGGCGAATTCCTCAGCAAGATCATTTCGAGACTGGTGCAGGGTCACCCTGATTTCCATATTTTCGAATCCACGGCCGATCTCATCGACCTAGGCTCATTGCCCAGCGATCGCAGGTTCGTGATTCTGATCGATTCGATCGACGAAAGCTTCTGCGACGAAAACGGCTTCGCACTGGTCGAAAACATCGGGGATTTCAACGGCAGAGAATCCGAAAGCTCCGGTGCCGCTAAGGAAATCGGCATCGTCGATACGGTCGCGATATGGACAGCCATCCAGTGCGGTTTGGCCGATGCTATCATCAAGTTGTGGGAGAAAAGCAATAATCGAATCGTCGCATACGCGACCGTTAGGGGCGAGCTCAAGAGCGCGTTCAAGAGCGACGCTCAGTTCAAGGATTACACATTGAGTCTGGAGTACACGAGGGACGATCTGGAATCGGTATTCGATTCCAACGTCCAGCTTTGGATGGAGATCAATGAGCACCAGCCCATGGATGAAAACAATCTCAAATCAGCGAAGACTCAGGAGACAATCGACCCCAAAGAACGACGACTGAAGGCCTTCTTCAAGGACGGCTCCCAGGTCGCTGACGAGGACGCGCTCTCGCGAGTCTTGCGTCATGCCTTGCCCTATCCGCGCTGTGTGGTCGAAATCGGACGCGAGATCTCGGAACTCAGCAATCGCAAGAAGCAATCCGATGTCCGTTCGGCGATCGAGAAAGGTGCCAAGATTTCCTGCCAGGACCATTTGCGCTACGCCGTGCCCTCTTTTCTGCCCAACATAGGCGACGACGCAGAAGACATCACCAAGCGGAAAATCGAATTGCTGCGCGACATATTTAAGTCCAACGTGATTTACCGAACGTTTGATGCTATGAACTCAAAACGCAGCGAAGAAAGGCCGAACCCTTTCGGTCTTTACGAGAATCAATTCCAGACGCTGATACGCCTTCGTCAACTCGGCCTGATCGGAATCCCGGTTCCGGCGGGAGGCGGTTGTGTGCTCGATTTTTACGAAGACGGCTTCGATGGCGGAAAATCCGAAAGAACCACCGAACGGATCGCGACTGCTCGCGAAAGGCTCATGAGCGCGCCATATCTGGTCGCACACTCAGCCTTGGCGGCGTACCTGGGAAGCGAGATGATCGAAGTCGACAGACGGATCCGCCCCGGGGACGGCCTCCCTTGCCCACCCCAGCTTTTCCGCCCATGCGTGCATATCTATGTGAAAGACGGGAAGCTGATGATCAAAATCGATCCGGCCTCGCAACCGACTGAAGGGAACGAAAAGGTTGTCGAGGTTAGAGACCGATACGCGAAGCTTGCTGCAAGCATTCTCATCTGCGCGGCTGCTCTTTGCAAAGACGAAGTTTCGAACAAAGAAGTCAAGTCGAACAACGACAAAATGCAAATGATCGAAAAACGGTTCCGGTTCAATGGAATTCTCAAAGACGAGAACGCCGTCAAACACGTGGCCTCTGCGCTCAAACAACTTAATCTGAACTTCGGCGTCAGAAAGGTCAGGATGCTCGATAAGGAGCGCAACTATGATTTGTTCACCGTGCAAGGGATCCGCGCATCCCAGATATATCTTTCCCATCATTTGGATTTTCTGAACAGCTACGGCAATTCGAAAATTACCTCAGAGTAAGTTCGGATCTATGGCGACAGATAATGGAGTCCGGGTTTATTCGCCAGACTCCACCTCGGTCTCCGGTCACTACCGACCTATTCCGCCATCAATGAAAAACGCTTAGTCAGTGCACGAAGGGATTCGCTGGGGCCGAAGACAATAGCCGCAAGATAGTCGGGGTTTTGATCATCCTTGACCGCTCGCAACTGCTCGGCGAGAGAAGCGCCGATCATGCTCCGAGTGAAGGCAGAGACTCGGATGTCTGCATCGCGCGATTCCGCGACCAGTCGCGCGAGATGTGCGTTGGATTTCGCGGTCATCACGATGACCGGATAGGTCGAAATCATCGCCAGAATTCCTTCCTGGTTCAGATACGGCTCGAAACGGAATAGCGAATCGTCCTTTCCAGAGAACCCCAGTGCAAGATGGGTCGCCGCATTTAGTATTTCGGACGTACGGATTCTCGCACGAGTGACGATTACGGTTTTGTGATCGTTGTCTGCGTAGCTCATTTTCCTGCCTCCTCAATGTGCTGCATAACGGCGGTCAGCACGGCGCCGTACCCCCAGTACTCCCGGGTCTCAATTTTGTTGTCGTACAACTCCCAGCGCAGCGCGCCCAGTTGCTGGAAGTCTGCATTCGGACGAAGGTGATGCAGGTCGTGCTGCGGCAGATCTCCGTTGAGCGCCAGCACACGCATCGTCAGATGCAAAGTCAGCAGGCGTATCCACCAGATCACCCATCCGCGTTTGCTCAAAGGCAATGGGTCGCAGTTGAAACGAGCATGCGACAACCGTCTGGCGCGCGCGTTGACGGATTCACCGGACAACACCGGGCTGAACCATAGGTGTTCAGTCGTGAACTGGAACAACGCTGCGCAATGCACGACCGGGAACAAGGAGAAAGCCAGCAGCACCCCGAACGCTGGATTGATGGCCGTCAACAGGGCAAGCATCGACAGGGTCGCGACAACGCCGAGCTTGCGCGAGAAACCATGACGGCTGGAACTGCGGATCCGCTGGTATGTCATCAGTGCATGGAAGCGCGGGCTTAGCAGTGTTTTCAGCAACAACCACTTTTGCCTGGCCACCGGAGTTCCGGGAACAAATCCCAGCGCTTGGAGAAAACGCGCGTCGGGATCTGCTTCGGTCGCAAAGATGCGTAGGGTCTTGTGATGGCTGCGGATGTGTTCTTCGTGATAGTCCTCCGGCGACGGCAGTACGAACACGCATGAGGCGATCGTCGCGTAACGGTGATTGCGCGGGTCCCGACGATGGCTTTCGGTCTGATCGGGTTTGATCAAATTTTTCGGGGTTCTCGCTACGAATAGCGAATCATGCGCCGCATGGTGCATCAATACGGTCTGGTGGTAACGCACGCTACCGGCGAAGACGACGCAGCCCGCGTAGGCCAGCGGCAGGGCCCATAACCCCACGGCATCGGACGTCGCCAAATACAGGGATGCAGTTGCTGCAAGCGTCGATGCTAAAGAGGCTGCGATCAATCCTGCTGCAGACCATGTTCTCTGTAGGTGGTCGCGCGCGGGACATCCCGAGATGTAGCTCACCAACATATCGGCGAGAGGATGCAATCTGGACGAAATTTGATTTCGAGCGTTGGACATTGGACTCACCATTCATGCAGAAGGTGAGATCGATTCTCCGAACGCTAGAGGTATGCGAAGCTGACGATACCGGTGCCAAGTCGATGCTCTCGGAAGATACATGACAGGACGACCTGAGTGTTGCTTCGGTGCCTGTGCAGTTCAAATTTCTCTATATGCTTTTGAGCCGGATAGAGATTTTCCGATGCCGTCGTCGGCTTGCGATGATGCTCCCAAAAACTTTCGCGCAATTCTGCCGAAAAATCGTTGTCGAATGAATACGATTTCAATACAAGGACGTAAGACGTACACCAGGGCCGTAGGGTGGGCTTCATGCCCACCACCACCACACCCAAACAATATCGATCAACCGCTTCATCGCGGCTAAGTTTCGATCACTATTCCCGCAGATGGATATATGGCGATGGTGGCATGAAGCCCACCCTACAAAAATCGCTGTGGGTGTCAGCGAGTAGCCCGGGGGTCCGCGAAGTGGACACCCGGGGTGTGGTGTCGCATATCTCACCGAAGGCCCCGGCTCTCGCTAGTTGCGAGAGCCGGGCTACGTCACTGCGAGAGCCGGGCTACGCCACTTCAGTGGTGGTACGTACGCGTTGACACTGACATTAGCGTGATGTCCGAAGCGCAGTGTGGGCTGAGGGCAGCAGGGTGGGCTTTATGCCCACACCATCGCAACTCGTAAGACGGATTGAAATTTCGCGTAGGGCGGGTCTTGGACCCGCCTATCGAAACGAATCAGCTGCTTCGTATCCGCAAGGCAGACGAACTTTGCGAACTTGCAGCATGCGAAGCGATTGTTCGCCAATTGGCGCGTGCAAGACACGCCCTACGGATCTGACCATCGTCGCAATATCGGCTTTTGGCCGCAGCGGCGAGTAGCTCAGGCAAGGCCACAGGCCACACTAGGCGCTTTTACATCTGGCCCACCAGGGATACTTTGCGATGCATCTTTCCCGCATGCGTGCTGCGCACTTACCCGAGCGACGGGCTCGGATGCAACCACGCCGCATCCCCTTGCGCATAGCGCTCATGCTTCCAAATCGGTACGCGGGTTTTCACTTCGTCGATGATCCAGCGGCAGGCGGCGAATGCGGCGTCGCGATGCGCGGCGCTGACGCCGACCCAGACCGCTAGATCGCCGACATCGAGGTCGCCGATGCGGTGCACGCAGGCGGCATCGGTGATGGCGAATTTTGCAAAGGCTTCTTCGAGGATCGTCGCGCCTTCGGTTTCGGCGAGCGCGTTGTAGGCGTCGTAGCGCAAACCGAGCGCTGCGCGGCCGTCGTTGTGGTTGCGCACCCAGCCTTCGAAGCTGGCGTATGCGCCGGCGTCCGCGCGCAGCAGGCGTTCGCGCAGCGGTGCGATCTCGAAGGGGGCGGCGGCGATGGCGAATCGGGTCATCTTTTGCTATCTCTCGAACTCTCGAAGTCTCTGCGACTCAATCCGCTAAACGCATTGTTGTGAGAGCGACGGAAGCGCGACGATCCTTCCGTCGCGACTGGTGTCGCTCCTTCATATAAGTCGCCCACAACAGGCGATTCACCCGCCAGATACCGGCGGAATGAACGCGACTTCGGCGCCTTCGATAGGGGCATCGTCCCAACGTGCGAATGCGCCATCGAGCGCGACGCGCAGACGGTCGACCGGCAATTCGAAGCCGTACTTTTCGCGCAGCGTGAGATAGAGCGACTGCAGGTCGCCGTCATGCTCGACGATCTCACTTTCGATGCCCGCAGCATCGCGCAGGCTGGCGAAGTACAAGACACGGATCGTCGCCATCAGCGCTTCTCCACTACATCTACTTCACCGAAATCACGTTTGCCGCCGCGCTTGCCGCGCAGCTTCGCCGGGCCGAGCACGATCGCATGCGACAGCGCTTTGCACATGTCGTAGACGGTGAGCGCGGCGATGGTCGCGCCGGTCAGCGCTTCCATTTCGACGCCGGTGCGATGTGTGGTGTTGACGGTGCACATGATCTCCAGCTCGCGTTCGCCGCGCCAATCGATATTGAAGCGAATGCCGTCGATCGGCAGCGGATGGCAAAACGGGATCAGTTCGTGTGTGCGTTTGACCGCCAGCGTGCCGGCGACGATCGCGGTTTCGACGACGCCGCCTTTCGCGCTTTTTAGACCGTTTTTGCGCAATTGCGCGGCGACACCGGCCGGAAACTTGACGCGACACTCAGCCGTCGCAGCGCGGGCGGTAACGGCTTTCGCGGACACATCCACCATCGCCGGTCGGCCCTGCGCGTCGAGATGCGTAAGTGCCGACGCAGTCTGTGTCGATCGTTTTGTTCCCAATCTCGCCGACTTGGTTTTCGTCGGCCTAGCTTTCGTTGGAGTGACTCTGATGTTCAAATCGCGATTCTCCAAGATACATCTCCGCCGGGCTGCGGCGGTGCGAACAGATAATGCAGCACACGACGACCGTTCGGGCGATCCGCTTTCGAGGACGCATGCAGCAACAAGGGCCGCATCAGCAGCAAATCGCCGACATCGGCCGTGCACACTGCTTCGTTCGCAGTCTTATCGAATGCGGCGATTCGAGCGCTGATCTGCGCAGCGTCGATACGGCCGAGACGATGCGAACCCGAGAGCACGCGCAGCGCGCCCGCGTCTGCAGCGCAGGGATCGAGATGCAAACGCACCGCCACCATGCTCGCGAGCAAGGCATCGGTCGCGTGTACGTAGTGGCCGTCTTCTTTGATCGACCAACCCGACAATGCCGAATTCTCGACGCGCGCCGCAACCGGAATCGACAGATCTTGGTGATACGGCACTTTCCAATTGCACTCCAGCGTTTTGCGGAACAGCGTGCATTGCACCGCCACCGCATCTTCCGCCAATACGCCAAGTCGCTGCAGCCGCGCGCGAATCGGCGCGACCAGCGCGGCGCACCAGGGCCGTTCGAGCCATTGGCGCGTCCCGGCGACATCATCGTCGAGCGCGGCATCGAGCGGCGGCGCGATTAGGCTCGCGCGCGGCAACGCCGATGGCACGCGCAGCCAGCCCATCTCCTCAAACATCGCCGCATGCATGCGCTCAACCGCCGACGAGGAACATCTCGACGCGCTTGCGCGCATCGTGTGTCCGCGCTGCATCGTCTGCGCTATCGCGCGATCCTTCGCTCGATTCTCCATTCGATTCACGACTCGGCTCACCAATCAATCCGCTGCGCGATTCGCTATAGCGATCGCCACGATCGCGCCATAGCGCGCCGAGGCGATCCAGCAGTGCATCGCCATCGTCTGCGAGCCAGGGCCGCAAATCGCTGCCCTCGCCTGCGAACAAGCACGTGTAGAGGCGGCCATCGGCGGAGACGCGGGCGCGGTGGCAGTCGCCGCAGAACGGTTCGGAGATCGAGCTGACGAAACCGACTTCGCCGCCGCCGTCGATAAAACGATAGCGCGTCGCGACTTCGCCGCGGTATTGCGGATCGAGCGGCTGCAGCGGCCAGCGCGCGTGAATGCGGTCGCGCAGCTCAGCCGATGGCACCACCCGCGCGAGGTTCCAATCGTTGCAGGTGCCCACGTCCATGTATTCGATGAAACGCGGCACATGGCCGTGCTCGCGCGCGAATTCGACCAGAGGCAGCACTTGAT
>JANMGT010000017.1:0-20449 GCA_031374725.1 Lysobacteraceae bacterium
AGCACGGTGATCGAAACTTCGCCGCCGCCGGGAATGCGCTCGATCCCGTGCTTGATCGCGTTCTCGACCAACGGCTGGATCGACAGCGTCGGCACGCGCACGTCCGGTAGGGTTTCCGGTAGCGACCAGCGCATGCGCAGGCGCTCGCGGAAACGCAGCGATTCGATTTCCAGATAACGACGGATCAGCGCCAGTTCTTCTTCCAGCGGTATCGCGCGCGGCCCGCCCAATGCCGCGCGGAACAAATCGGCGAGATCGAGCAGCAGGCGCTCGGCATCGTCCGGACGCAAATGCACCAGTGCTGCGCCGGTATTGAGCGTGTTGAACAGGAAATGCGGGCGCACGCGCGCCTGCAGTGCGGACAGCTCCGCTTGCTTGGCGCGCACCGCCAGTTGGCGTGCGTTCCAGTGGTTTTGAAACGCCGCTAGGCCGAGCCAGCCGACCACCAGGGCAATCGCCACGCTGCGCAAGAGGATGTCGCCACGTTCCACTGGCCACGACCCCGAGAGGCCTACGAACCACCAGAACAGATGCACCACGGCCAGTGTGTTGAGCACGAGCATGCCCAGCGCCATGTACGCGATCCACTGCGGACGGCGGCTGCGCAGCCACTGCCGCAGCACGTACAGCGCGCCGAGCGTGAGCAGCGCGATCCATTGCACCAAAAGCGAAATCAGCCCAAAGCGCACCCAGCGCCCCTGAGGCTCGTCCGACGCGAGCGTGAGCACCGTCGCCAGCCCTTCGCCCGCGAGCAGCACCCAGATGATCATCCGGGCTTGCCATAGGCTGTCGAGCGGCGTGTTGGGATCGGCTTGATGAGAAGCCGATGCTCGATGAGGCGCTGAGGCTTGATCAGGAGCCGAGGCTCGATGAGGAGCCGACCGATCAGAAGCGTGCCTGTTGGAAGTATGCGGAGTGGGCATGCGCGGCTCGCGGAGACAGGCCGCCATCATGCCCTGCGCCAGCCGAACGGGGCAGGGGGCGCCGCTTATGCCGCCGCGCCGGCCGCCCATCGGCCATGCGCTGGCGCCCCTGGAATAGCGCGTCTATGCTGGCTTCCATCGTTAAGGGAGGCGTCATGGGACATCACTACGCGTGCCGACAGCCGGCCCGAGCCTTGCCATCAAGGCAGTCGCTCATCAGGCAAATGCAGCCAAAACGAATCCGCGGCTTTAGTTTGATCGAGATCGTGGTCGTCTTGGTGATCATGTCGATCCTCGCCGCAGTCGCTGCGCCGCAGATCGCTGCCGTCATCAACGCCGGTCGAATCACCAGCAACGCCAACGAAGTGCTTGGCGGTATGCAACTGGCCCGCATCGAGGCGGTTCGCGCCAACCGCCGTACGGTGTTCTGTTCCAGTACAAATGGCTCTGCGTGCGATGGCGGCAACCCTTGGGCTGGCTGGGCGGTATTCAGCGACCGCAACGGTAACAATAACTTCGAGGCCGCCGAACTGGTTCGCTTCGGCAATATCGAGGCGCCGATGCGGGCGACCGCAACGAACTTGCCGAATAACCGGGTCATGTTCCGCGCCGATGGTCTTGCCTATCAAGCCAATACGACCAACCTGCTTGTCGGTACCTTGCGCCTGTGCATGCCGACAGCCACGCCGCCGCAAAATGCCCGCGATATTCGCGTCGCTTCCGGCGGTCGCGCCTCGATTGGCGGCACGGTAGCCGCGACCACCGCTTGCATAGCTTCGGCGAACTGACTATGTCTATCCACTCCTCTCCGAATCACCGGTCTGCTCGCAGCGCGCGCGCGCGACGTTCGTTTTCTTCGCCCAATGCCCAGCGCGGCGTCGGCATGATCGAAGTCCTGGTCGCGGTATTAATCCTCGCGATCGGCTTGCTCGGCGTCGCCGCCCTCCAGGCCACGGCGCTGCGCAATAGCCAAGGCGCGATGGAACGCAGCCAGGGCGTGGTGCATGCCTATGCGATTTTCGATTCGATGCGCGCCAATCCAGCAGCAGCGCGTGCGGGCGATTACAACATGGGGATGACCTGTAACGCTCCCGCTGTCGGTACCCTAGCCCAGAGCGATCTGAATTCTTGGGTCACGATCATGCGGCGCGATCTCGGACCGACCGCCTGCGGCTCGGTTGCCTGCGTCGCCGATTTGTGCACCGTGACCGTGCGCTGGGACGATTCGCGCGCCACTGGCGGCGTGGCCAATCAAAGTTTCACCACCACTTCTCGCATATGAGTCCGGCCATGAGTACGCATCGCAGACAGCCGCCTCGCCTCCAGGCCCGCGCGAAAATTCGAGGCCTCAGCTTGATCGAGCTGATGATCTCGCTAGTGTTGGGATTGATCGTCGTCGCCAGCGCCAGCGCCATCTTCATCTCGAACCGTCAGACGTATCGTGCGACCGAATCGATGGGCCGGCTGCAGGAAGGCGGGCGCATTTCTTTCGAGCTCATGTCGCGCGATATTCGTCAGGCCGCCGGCAATCCCTGCGCACGCGATCTGCCTGTTTCTAACGTGCTGAATAACTCCGCAGCCAACTGGTGGAGCAACTGGAACACCGGCATCATCGGTTACGAGGGAACCGACGCCACGTTTCCGTTCGGCGGCGGGATCGGCGGACGCGTCAACGGCACCGATGCGATCGAACTCAAAGGCGCCGACAACATTAGCGGCGTGACGATCGTCAGCCACAATGCGCCGTCCGCTCAGTTTCAAGTCAATACGGTGAACCACCCGCTGAACGATGGCGACATCGTTCTGGTTTGCGATTTCCGGCAAGCCACAGTGCTGCAGGTCACCAACGCACAGCCGGGCACGAATACGACAGTCGTACACAACAACGGCGCGGGCTCGCCGGGTAATTGCTCTAAAGGTTTGGGATTTCCGACCAACTGCGCAAGCGCGAACGGCACGCCCTACACCTACGACCCAACGGCTACGATCGTGAAGGTGCAGGCGTCGCGCTGGTATATCGGAAACAACGAAACCGGCGGACGTTCCTTATTCAGAACGGTGCTCACCACCACAGGCGGCGCTGCGGCGACCGCCAATCAAGAAATCGTCAGCGGCATCGACAATATGGCGCTGCAGTACCTGGTGCGTAACCGTCCCAACTATGCCGATGCCAGCACCTTGGCCGCTGCTGACTGGGCCAATGTGATCGCCGTCCGCGTGTTGCTAACGATGGCCGGCACCGATCGTATCGGCACCGATGGCAACGTCATCCAGCGCAATCTCGCGCATACCGTCACTTTGCGGAATCGCATGCAATGAGCAGACTCGTCTCCCACGCCGCCCGTGCGGCGCTCCGTCGATCGCCCCGCGCGCAGCGCGGCGCGACGCTTGTCGTCGTTTTGGTTCTACTGTTGCTGATGACCTTGCTCGGGCTGGCCAGCCTGCGCGGCACGCTGCTGGAAGAGCGCATGACCTCGAATCTGCTCGACCGCAGTATCGGCTTCCAAAACGCCGAAGCCGCGCTGCGCGAAGCAGAAGCACTGGTGTCCGGTGCTGTTGTTGTGCCCACAAACGGCTGCAACGCGCAGGGCATCTGCGCGACGCCGGTCGCTACCGCGACCGAGCGTTGGATGGATACCGCATTCGCTGGCTGGCGCACCAGCACGGCGATCTCCGCCGCCGATGTCGCCAATCGCCCACAGTACATCATCGAGTTCATGGGCGAGTTCCCCGATATCGCAGAAAACCGTCTTAATCGTAGCGCCAACGAGGCCCAATACGGCGCCCAAGGCGGCGTACAACTGCGGCGTTTTTACAGAGTTACGGCGCGCAGCCGCGACCCTGGCGCCAACGATCGTTCTTTCGTCGTTCTGCAATCCTCGATTGCGGTGAGGTAATCGACCATGTCATCCGTCTCCCAGGGATTCGTGTCCCGTACCGCCGCGCGTCGGCACCCGCTGTTGGCCAAACTCCATAGCGTCTTCGTCGGCAGCGCCGCAGTCGCGATCGGTTTGTTCGCAGGTCTTTCGTCGTTGCCGGCCAGCTCCGCGGTGGTGATTCCGCAATCGCCGCTGTCGCTGGGCGTGCCGGTGCCGGGTAATCTCGCACTGACGCCATCGGTCGAATGGCCGACCATCCACACCCAGGCGAATCTTGGCAATTACGATCCCGCGCGCGCCTTCGTCGGTTACTTCGACTCGAAGAAGTGCTACGCCTATCAGTTCGATGCCAACGAAGCGCTTCGGCACTTCTATCCGGTGGGCCCTGCGGTCAATGGCGTGTGCGCAGGTAATGGCGCGGGTCAGTGGAGCGGCAACTACTTGGCCTGGGCGGCCACGCAGACCATCGACCCATTCCGTTTGGCCTTGACCGGTGGCTATCGCGTGAGGGATACCGCCACCGAGACCTGGTTGGAAAAAGCGCGACACTCGCCTGCATTCGGCCAATACCCGAATCGTACGATCACCAATGGTGCAATGATCCAGGATGCGACGCCGTCATCGTTCGTTAGTTTCGGCATCCGAGTCCGTGGCTTACTGAATAGGATGTATTTCACGGGCACCGGTAATCTCGACAATCCCGGCGCGGCGACGCTTGTCGCTTACGATCCTGCGGTACATGACCGCCTGCGCGATCGCGATGGCGAAAGAAATCTCGTCTATGAAGTCAGCGTGCGCGTGAAGGTCTGCGTCGCCGGATTGCTCGAACCGAACTGCGAACAGTATTCCCAGGCCGCGAAACCGGAGGGCTTGATCCAAGAATACAATCGTCAGCTCACTTACAGCGTCTTCGGATATCTGAACGATTCGGCCGTCAACAGAGATGGCGGCGCACTGCGCGCCCGTCAGAAATTCGTCGGTCCGAGCACCTATTATCCGGGCAATGCGATTCTTCCGAATGGCGCAGCAGAGTGGGATGCCACGACTGGCGTGAACATTCGCAACCCGGACACGGCTGACGCTGCCGCTACCGGCAACGGCGTGGCCGACAGCGGTGTCATCAACTACATCAATAAATTCGGCCAGATGACCAATCGCGACCCGAAAAGTCTCGATCCTGTGAGCGAGTTCTACTACGCCGCGACGCGCTACTTTAAGAACCAGGGCAATGTACCCGAATATACGAATCTGACGGGCTCAGCTGCCCAGCGATATGAGCAAGCCGACGGCTTTCCGGTCATCACCAATTGGGACGACCCGATTCGCTACAGTTGCCAGACCAACGTGATTCTCGGTATCGGCGACGTTTACACCCACAACGATAAAAACCTTCCGGGCAGCGCGTTCAATAATAGTGAGCCGGCTCGTCCTGCATTGGTGGCTGCCGATACGACGGTCAACGTCGCCACCCGCATGCAGCAGATCTACACCATGGAGGGTTTTGGTGCGCTAGGCAATCCGTTTACCGGCCGTAACAACTCGGGTTTCATCGCGGCGCTCGCCTACGATGTGCACACCCGGGACATACGCCCCACGGTTGTCGGTAAACCGCAAACAGACGGCATGCAGACGATCTCCACGCACTGGGTGGACGTTCGCGAAAATCAGACGCTTGAGGGTCGTCGCAACAATCAGTACTGGCTAGCCGCGAAATACGGTGGCTTCGAAGTGCCGATCGGTTTCGATCCCGATACCAATGGCGTGACGCCGTTGCCTCAGGCGTCGTGGCACACGACCAACGAATACCTGACCACCGGCACCACGTATCCGCGCGCCGACAATTTCTATGTCGCCTCTGAAGCTGACAAGATGGTCACCAGTTTGCGTCGCGCGTTCCAAAACATCGTTCAGGCCGCCACCGCATCGGGTAGCTCGCTCTCGGCAAACAGCACCGTGCTGCGGAACGGCACCAAGATCTTCCAAGCGCAATACGTCACTGGCCGTTGGAACGGCGATATCTTGGCCTACGACGTCAATCCAACCACTGGCGCCCTGACCGAGAACTGGCGCGCATCGAACAACGTGCCTGCTTGGGCGACACGCAAGATTTACGTCAATAGCAGTCAGTACCGGCTGTTTACTTACAACAATCTCAATACTGCGCATGCGACAGCGCTGGGTTCGCAAGAAGTCGTCGATTATCTGCGCGGCGAGCGCGTCAACGAGACGCCCAATGGCCTGCGTCTGCGAAGCCGTGCCAGCGTACTGGGCGACATCATCCATTCACAGCCGATCTTCGTTGGCGCGCCGAATCCGAGCTTGTACGTCGGCAAACTATTCAGCGGCGCGAGCAGCTACTCCGCATTTGCGTCCACGCAGTCCAGTCGTCGCTCGGTAGTCTATGTCGGCGCCAACGACGGCATGCTGCACGGCTTCGACGCCACCACTGGCGCCGAGACCTATGGGTTCGTGCCCTCGGCCGCGATCCCGAATCTTAGAGAGTATTCCGACCCCGACTATATCCATCGTTACTACGTCGATGGCGAAATCACGATTGCGGACGTGTACTTCGGCAATCGCTGGCGTTCTGTTCTTGTCGGCACCATGGGCCGCGGCGGGCGCGGCGTGTACGCGCTCGACGTGACCGACCCGAATAACGTTGAGTTCTTGTGGGAAAAAACCGGTACCGACGTGTCGGCTTTGGGCAATGTGCTGGGCAAGCCGATCATCGCCCAAGTGGCCAATGGCGACTGGCGCGTGTTCGTCGGCAATGGTCCGAACGGCAGCGGCGACCGCGCGCAGATGATCATGTTCGACATCGACGACGGTGACGCGACGGTGGCCGATACCGGCGTCGGTAGCGATAACGGCATGTTCGGCGTCAATGTCTGGGCGAGCGGCCTGAGCGATTTCGTCGATACGGCCTATGCCGGCGATCTCCAAGGCAACCTCTGGAAAATCACCAACCTTGCCGGCACGCCAACCGTGACCCGCTTCTTCAACGCCAACAGCGGCGGTGTGACGCGCCCGATCACGATCACGCCGACGGTCGCCGTCAATCCATCGACCGGCGATACCTGGGTCCTGTTCGGTACCGGTAGTTACATCAGCATCGCAGACCAAACCAATCGCGATCTGCAGCAGTGGGTCGGGCTGATCGATCGTGGTCCTGCGATCGTCGGTCGCGGCGGTCTGGAGCAGGTCAATATTCTGCAGGAGGCGACCTCCAATGGTGTATTGGCACGGACGATCGAAACCAATTCAGCGCCCGGCACCGATGGCTGGTTCATCGATCTCATCACGCCTGGTGCGAGCGCAACCGGCGAGCGCATGGTCGTGCCGAACATCTTCCGTGGCGGCTCGCTGATTGGCGTGACGCGCATCCCGGATGGCGGCGGCGACCCGTGCAACGCAAGCGGCTCGACTGGCTTCATCATGGCGATCGATCCGTTTACTGGCGGAAGGTTGCAGACGTCTCCGTTCGATCTCAATGGGGATGGCTTCTTCGACGCGAACGACGGCATTAACGGTACGCCGGCCTTCGGTTTCGGCCTCACCGCAGGCACCTATAGCCCATTGCTGATCAGCGACCGGTTCTATTTGAACGACCAGAATGCGAATATCACCCAAGGCCGCGTCCCATTCGGGTCGCAACCGCCGATACGCGTCTCTTGGCGTGAAATCATCAGGAACTGATCATCATGACCACCCGTACACGTTTTCGCAGTCACACCGCGCGTAGTCAGCGCGGTTTCACCCTCGTCGAGCTGCTGGTGGTGGTGTTCATCATCAGCATCTTGTCGGTCATCGCGTACAGCAGCTACCAGGATTCTCTCGTTCGCACGCGTCGCAATGCGGCGCTCGGTTGCTTGTTGGAAAATTCGCAATTCATGGAGCGCTTCTACACCACGAACCTCCGTTACGACGTCAGCTTGAACGGTGTCGCCGTACCCGCGCCGATCTGCACCTCCGGCCGCGATGTGACCGATTTCTACACCATCGGTTTTGCCGGCGGCGCGCCGACGCAAACGACGTTTTCGTTGCAGGCCGTGCCGCGTGCGGTGCAGGCGTCGAAAGATACGAAATGCTCGACGCTCGGCATCAATCAAACCGGTACCAAGACCAAGAGCGGCACCGGCACCTTGGACGAGTGTTGGTAATCGAACAGTAACCACGATCGACGACGAACGAAGTCTGCAACCTACCGAGAAAGCCCGTTCGAATGAGCGGGCTTTTTCTTTGTCTGGTCGCAACATGCGCATGGACGCGGCAATGTTCCAGCGCGGCACGTCTGTGCTGCGAACAAGTAAAACCCACGTCGCGTCGCGGGTTTCTATTGAGGATAGCGCCGGACGTTGGGCTGCGCTGCTGGAAAGAGCAATAGCGATCTCCCCGTGCCGCGCAAGGGTGCGCTGAGGCGCGTTGGCGAGCCATTCCCTCGCGGGTCTGTGCGCGCCTGTGCACGATGTGCGAGAGATGGACGAGTACGTCCGAAGGACAGCGCTTCGTGGCGCAGCGTGGCGAGCTTCGCCCCTCATCCGGCGCTGCGCGCCACCTTCTTCGCCCCTCATCCGGCGCTACGCGCCACCTTCTCCCCGCTTTGCGGAGAGAAGGAACACGTCAACCATGTTGTGGGAGCGAGACTCCCCACATGGTCTACGACGCAAATCGCGTACTCTGCGGCGTTCACAGATGATGTAGGGCGCCGCCGCGCGCGAGATTTTCGGCATGCGGCTGTTTGCTTTAAGCGCGTGACCAACAAAAAACCCGCGACTCGCATCGCGGGTTTTTCAACAATCTTGGCGCCCGAAGTTGGACTGCGCCGCAGTGAAGATGAATAACGATGCTGTCGGGCGCGCCGCCGCGCGCGGAATTCGCGACGTGTCGCTGTTTGATTTCGTCGCGCTAATGGGGAGCGCGCGACCAACAAAAAACCCGCGACTCGCATCGCGGGTTTTTCAACAATCTTGGCGCCCGAAGTTGGACTCGAACCAACGACCCCCTGATTAACAGTCAAGTGCTCTAACCGGCTGAGCTATTCGGGCGGGGCTGCATATCCTAATGGCCTTGCTGCGCGCGATCAAGCGCGGCGCGCGGTTTCATCTCGATCTGAGCCGCCGCGCTGCCCGCAGGCCTGTGCTGTGGGCGCTGCGATCCACATCACCATCCCTCACCAGCGCATGCCATCGCGGCGCCAGCGCTAGCCGGTAGGGCGCGCAGGCGGCCGTTGTTGGCCAGGACCAGTCGCAGCGCCTCGTCCGGGCCACGGCGGTCGCACAGGGTGAAGGTGACGTTCGAGCCGGCGTTGCTGCCGTTGGGCTGGAACACGATCTGCGGCCGTCCCTGGGTGCTGTGCAGGCGGACATCGCCGCTCAGGGCAGGCTGGCGGCCGACAAGCGGCTCACTCCCGCCACGGCTACGGTCGCCGTTCAGATCGATGAATGCGACCCAGCCTTTGCTCCAGTCGGTGCCGTTCATGCAGCTTGCCTCATCGGCGCTCGGGCAGACCACGACTTCGCGGCCGTTCACGGTCGAATCGCGCATGGCGCCGAACAGGGTCATCGTCATCGCGCTGCGGGCGGATATGGCGTGAACCCGGGCCACCGCATCGCGGTAGTTCGGCCAGGCGATCCCGAAGATCAGCACGGCGATGGTCATGCCGAGCATCGCATCGAGCAGGGTGAAGCCGCGGCTGCGCGCAAAGCGCGAGGCTTGGCGGCGGCTGGAGAGGTGTGAGCGTGTGGTGGTGCGCATGGCGATCCTCGTGCGTTCTGGTGGATTGGAAGGACGCCAGTGTCCTTGGCCACAGCGGTCGGCCCTATCGGCGGATCGCCCCGCGTGGGGTAGGAAAAGTCCGGTTTGGCTGTGGTCTTTCCGATGGCCCGGCATCCATTTCGGTCTGCGCGCGAGTGCAGTTGTGCGCATCGTGGTGCTCTACACTGTCGAGTTCCCAGCAAAACAGCCGGTTATGAGCACTCTGCATCGCGAAACGTCGGACAGCGCTTTCGAATTGGTCGCGCCTTACGAACCCGCAGGCGATCAGCCGCAGGCGATCGCGAAGCTGATCGAAGGTTTCGAGAACGGGCTGGCGAAACAAACCCTGCTGGGCGTCACCGGTTCAGGCAAGACCTACACCATCGCGAACGTGATCCAGGCGGTGCAAAAGCCGACCCTGGTGATGGCGCACAACAAAACGCTGGCCGCGCAGCTATACGGCGAATTCAAAGCGTTCTTCCCGAATAATGCGGTCGAGTATTTCGTCAGCTATTACGACTACTACCAGCCCGAAGCCTACGTGCCGTCCAGCGACACCTATATCGAAAAGGACAGCTCGATCAACGAGCACATCGAGCAGATGCGCTTGTCGGCGACCAAGGCGCTATTGGAGCGACGCGACGCGATCATCGTCTGCACGGTGTCGGCGATTTACGGTTTGGGCGACCCGAACGAATACTTCCGCATGGTGCTGCATTTGGTGCGCGGCGAGCGCATCGACCAGCGCGAGCTAATCCGTCGCCTCACCGAAATGCAGTACAGCCGCAACGATGTCGAATTGCGCCGCGGCACCTACCGCGTGCGCGGCGAAGTGATCGACGTACACCCGGCCGAATCCGACGGCGAAGCGCTGCGCATCGAATTGTTCGACAGCGAGATCGAACAACTCACGGTATTCGACCCGCTGACCGGCGAAAGCCTGCGCAAACTGCCGCGCTACACCATCTACCCGAAATCGCATTACGTCACCACGCGGCGCACAATCTTGGAGGCGGTGAAAGCGATCAAAGCCGAACTGCCGCCGCGTTTGGAGTATTTCTACTCGCAGAGCAAGCTGGTGGAAGCGCAGCGGCTTGCGCAGCGCGTGCAGTACGACATCGAAATGATGGCCGAGGTCGGTTTCTGCACCGGCATCGAAAACTATTCGCGGCATCTCACCGGGCGCATGCCCAACGAAGCGCCGCCGTGTTTATTCGACTATCTGCCGCCCGACGCGCTGCTGGTGGTGGACGAATCCCACGTCACCGTGCCGCAGATCGGCGCGATGTACAAAGGCGACCGCTCGCGCAAAGAAACCCTGGTCGAATTCGGCTTCCGCCTGCCCTCGGCGTTGGACAATCGGCCGCTGCGGTTCGAAGAGTGGGAATTGCGCTCCCCGCGCACGATCTTCGTCTCCGCCACCCCGCGCGAGTACGAAATCCAAAAATCGGAAGGGCAGGTGGTGGAACTTGTCGTGCGCCCGACCGGTTTGATCGATCCCGAAGTCGAAATCCGCCCGGTTGCTACCCAAGTGGATGATCTGCTGAGCGAGATCCACAAGCGCGTGGCGATGGGCGACCGCGTGTTGGTGACCACGCTGACCAAGCGCATGTCCGAGAACCTGACCGAATACCTCAGCGAGCACGACGTGCGCGTGCGCTATTTGCATTCGGATATCGAAACCGTCGAGCGCGTGGAAATCATCCGCGACCTGCGCTTGGGCGTGTTCGATGTGTTGGTGGGCATCAACTTGCTGCGCGAAGGTTTGGACATGCCCGAGGTGTCGCTGGTGGCGATTCTCGACGCCGACAAGGAAGGCTTTTTGCGCTCGGCCGGCGCGCTGATCCAAACCATCGGCCGCGCCGCGCGCAACGTGCGTGGCAAAGCGATTCTGTACGCCGATGTGATCACCCGCTCGATGCGCACCGCACTGGACGAAACCGCGCGCCGCCGCGAGAAGCAGCTCGAATACAACGCCGAACATGGGATTACGCCGACATCGATCGTGCGCCAGATCATGGACGTGATGGAGGGCGCCCGCGCCGAGCCCGCGCCCGGCGAGAAGAAAGGCCGCGGCGGCAAAATCGCCCGCGTCGCCGAAACCCCGGCCGATTACGCAGCGCTGCCGCCCGCGAAACTGGCCGCCCGCATCGCCGAGCTGGAACAGCAAATGTACCGCCACGCCCGCGACCTGGAATTCGAAGAAGCCGCCCGCCTCCGCGACCAGTTGCAGCGCCTCAAAGCGATGATTCTCGGCTGAGGCCCTGCGCTGCCGCCCAAGACCGCCCACTCCCAAGACCACCCATTTCCGAGCATGCGGCATAGCCTGCCGCACAGCACCCGCGACACGGGTTTCCGTCCATCGCCCGGTGGTGTTACCATGGTGGCCCTTGCGGGCAGCGGCATTGCTCGACGGGCGGTTAGCTCAGCGGTAGAGCACTACCTTGACATGGTAGGGGTCACAGGTTCGAACCCTGTACCGCCCACCAATTAAATCAACGGCTTAGGCCGTTTTTAATTGCATCACTTCCGGCCAGTACGGAAAAAATACGGAAAGCCGACCTGCGAAACCGGGTCGGCTTTTTCGTTTCTGGGGTCGATCGGGTGAAACCGAAACCGCGACGCTTCTCACTCAGTGGCCCCGATCAACAGCAAGACCGACAGCCGCAAGGCCCCAGGCGCGCAGAGCTGATGTCCGATCCGAGCTTCGACACGCTGGCGCATCAAACGTGGTTACAGACCCGAAACCAACTTGAACGAACGCCGATCGAAGGACTTGGCGACCTTAGCCGTGACCAACGCGAACGGCTGACCGCAAATGTCGCTGCGCGCGTCCTTGGCGACGTACAGACAGCCATGACCAACGTGACCCGGATCGATGCGAACGCGATCACCAACTCCCACACCGGCATGCCGCAATATCTGATCCCGGGCCAAGGCGACCCGACGACAGCGCATTACAAACGAATCGCGGTCGATGTCGTGCAGGCGATCGATGCGCCCGTCGAACGATCCTCCGAGATCGCCAAGTCCGGCGTGGCAGCGCGGGAACAAAACACATCAAGGAAATCGTCCATGCGAAGAGCTTGAATCAAGATGGACCGAGCGGCCCAGCGATGAAGGTCGGTGCTCGGACGATCGCGATGGCGAGCAACGCAACTGCTGGGGGATGGTGGCGCGTGATGGTTGCGTAGGGCGGATAAGCCGAAGGCGTCATGCGCCTTCAAGCCTTGACGATGTTGGGTGATTCAACGAAGGTGCGTAGCGCTTCGCTTATTCAGCCTACGAGTTGGCCGGTAGCTTCACAAATGGGCACGATGCCATGACAATTTTTAGCGACAAGTTCATTAATCTGGACCGCACCTTCCATGAGCTGGTCTCGGGCGCGGACGCGACCGATGACACCGCACTAGGACGCCTATTCGGCAAGCAGCAAGCACTGCGCTGGGCGGATCTCTTGGCCCATCACCGAACTGTGTTGCTGTCCGAAGCAGGTTCAGGGAAGACGATGGAAGTCAGGGAAGCCGCTCGCCAGCTTCGAGAAGATGGCAAACCGGCTTTCTTTCTACGCATTGAGTCGGTCAGCCAAAATTTCGAAATCGCCTTTGAAGTCGGCACCTATGCGGAATTTCTGGCGTGGTGCGAGTCGGGAGACGAGGGGTGGCTGCTGCTAGACTCAGTGGATGAGGCGAGACTTAGGGATCCAAAAGACTTCGAGCGCGCGATCAAGATAATTGGATCGAGACTAGCATCGACGATGCAACATGCCCATATCGTGATCACCGGGCGTAGCTCAGCGTGGAGAACGAAAACTGATCTGCTGCTGTGCAAGTCCGTGTTCCCCTATCAGGAGACGCAATTAGCCATCCAAGAAGGTCTGGAAGACCTTGGAGAGCAACGGGTTGTAACGAAGGAAAAGCCAGCCTCGCAGCACCCGTTTGTACCATTTCAAATCGTGGCGCTTGACGACTTGGAAGGCGTGCAGATCGATGCTTTCCTACGAGGCCACGGCGTCGCTGACCCAACTGCGTTTCGGACTGCGGTTGAGCAAAAGGACGTCGTGTATTTGATGAGTCGACCGCAGGACCTCTCCGAGCTCGCCGAGTACTGGAACGATCATGCGAAGATCGGCTCTCGGTTGGAGCTCCTGCAACACAGCATCCAACGACGCCTCACCGAGCGCGATCAGAATTATGCTGAAGCGTGGCCGATTTCCATCAAGAAACTCAGATATGGCGCTCGCCTAATCGCCGCTGCCGCGACGCTTACCCAGAATTCTGTCATCCAGGTGCCTGATGGCGCTAACACGCCCACCGGCTTAGCCGTGCGCGATATCCTACAAGATTGGGATGAAAAGGATTGCCAATTAATCTTGCAGCGTCCCATCTTCGAGCCATGCATCTATGGCGCTGTGCGCTTTCATCACAGATCGGTACGTGAGTATCTGACAGCCGAATGGCTTCATCACCTACTGACCGACCAGGCGCCGCGCCTGCAAATTGAGGAGTTGTTCTTCCGCAATCAATACGGCATTGAAGTTGTCGTGCCGAGTATGCGCCCCATTCTTCCTTGGCTCGCGATCCTTCATCCTCCGATCTTGGAACATGTCATCCGCTTGGCTCCGGAAATCATATTTGAAGGTGGAGATCCAAGTGAGCTAAACCGAGACACACGCATTAGGGTCCTACGCGAAGTTTGCGAGCACCTTTCGCAGCCTGCCAACACTTATGCGCGATCTGAATTTTCGTCCGCAGAACTCTTTGCAAATGTCGACCTCACCGATGAGATCAAGGGTTTGTTAGCCAGGCATGCGAACAATCCTGACATCAGTTGGCTTCTATTGCGAATGGTATGGCGTGGCGAAATTGTGGGCGCCCTTCCAGAAGCTAAAAAGCTTGCGATTTCAAATAGCAATATAAATACCCGTGTCGCGGCATTTCGTGCGTTGGAAGTCATTGGGTCCGCAGCAGATCGAACACTGGTTAGGCAAGAATTCCTGGTTGAACAAGCAGATGACGCACGCGAATGGCTCGCTGAACTGGTAACAGACATGCCGGCTGACCAGAGTGGAGTTGACTGGCTTTTGGCGGCGTTAGCAAAAGTGCCAAAAAAGAAACGCTACACATATGATCCTTTGGTGCGCGTGCTGGGGCAAAAAATCCAGAGTCTGCCGGTAGTCTTGCTGCCACGCCTACTGGAAGGCTTGTATGCGCTTCTTACGGCCCCACCCTTGGTAGAGCGCATTCACTACGGGGTATCCGAAAGGAGTGCATGGCTCATCAAGTGCGTTTCTCTTCTTCTTTCGCGCATGCTTCGTGAGCGACATTCCGCCATGCTGGGCTGCTCTGCGTTGAGCGCATTGAGCATGCTTCCAGAGTTGATGGCATATGGGGAAGATTTCAGCGTAGATGAGCCTTTGGAGGACCTGTCTGTTGCCGTCCCCCAATGGACCGAACTCAATCGCGCTTTGTTCTGGCACGCAGCAGGGCATGCGCGAACACGTTTAGAGGCAAAGGGAGAACGCCTAACCGACTATCGGCATGTAGGCGCCTTACGCTCGTATTGGTGTTTTGACGAGAGGTATTTCGATTATTTTCTAGAAAATGCGAATTTTCGTAGCGAACTTGATGATCGTCTAGTCGCTCAATCCATTGCATTTTCACTTTATCGGCAAGCAGGCAAGCCTCCCGCGTGGCTCCGCCAGATGAAGAAGGTCGCCAAGCTCGATCCAGGATTAGATGCTGCGCTGCATAAACTCATGCATCCGCCGAAAAGTGAGTGGGCCGCCTTTCGCCGACAGGATGCACAATTCAAAAAGCAGGCCAAGGCTCGGCGTGAGCGTGAGGATCGGAACAAGCAAGAAGGGAAGAAATGGCTGGCGAAAAATGTCGACAGCGTGCGAAGAGCGGCGCGACCTGGGGTGCCAACAAACGCACAAAACTATTTGCACAGTCAGATCAGAGGCGATGAGAGTTCTTCAGACAAGTGGAGCAATGGAAACTGGCAGAGCTTGATCCCGGAGTTTGGCGAAACATTGGCGCGTGCCTACCGTCAAGGCGCAATGACCTTCTGGCGCGACTACCAACCTGTCCTGCGCTCGGAAGGCGCTGCCGAAAATAGCACGCCGTTTGCGGTCATTTTTGGACTGACTGGCTTGGCGATTGAGGCTCGTGAAGTCGAGGGCTGGGCAGATCGCCTTTCGCATGAAGAAGCTGTTCGAGCTTCGCGCTATGGTCTGTTAGAACTCAACGGCTTCCCTAGCTGGATGCCGACACTTTTTGCATCGCGCCCAGATGCCGTGTTAGAGGTCGTCAATAGGGAGATCGACTACGAATTCGCACATGACGACCCTAACAGCCCTCACCGCTATCTATTGTCGACGATTAGCTGGTCCGGCTCTTGGATGTGGGATGCCTTGGCGTCAGCGATGGTAAAGCGACTAAGCCGCTCGCCGAAGTCCCCCGGCACGCTGGGGCACATACTTGAGATTCTGCATGGCTCATCGCTTCCTGACGATGCCATCGCTAAGTTAGCGGCACAGAAAGCTCGATCGACAAAAAATGCTCTGCTTGGGCCACTCTGGTTTGCCAGTTGGGTCGGGGTGGCGCCCGATGTAGCCATTCCTACGTTATTGGCACACTTGGCGGGTCTTGGGAAGGCTGAGGATCAAACACTGTTGGCCATGAGCTTCATCACCGTCCTTGTTGGTGGTCGGCGTAAAACGAAGAACGCGCGCGAAGCTTACCGCTCTGTCGCGCACATGAAGACGCTTTACCTGCTTATGCATCACTATATTCGCGAGAGTGAAGATATTGACCGCGCAAACCAGGGCGCATATTCGCCCGGCCTGCGTGATGATGCGCAAGATGCCCGCAACATGCTGATCTCGTTCATCAAGGAAACCCCCGGTAAGGAAGCATACTTGGCGATGATGGAGATATCGACAGCTCACCCAAGCGAACATTCGCGCCCCTGGCTGGCTTTGCGCGCAAGGGAAAAGGCGACAGCGGATGCTGACATGGCCCCATGGTCGGTGGAGCAGGTTCTGAGCTTCCATAAGAGCATGGAACGCACACCGCGAAATCATCGTGATTTGTGGTATCTGGCAATCGATCGTATTCGCGATTATGGGCATGACCTTGAACATGGCGATACGAGCACGGCGGGCTCATTGCGCCAATTCGACGAGAGAGAGATTAGGCAGTTTATTGGCAATGAGCTTCGGGTTCGTTCGCAAGCGCGCTACACGATCAGCCAAGAGAGTGAGCTTGCCGACGCAAAGAAACCGGACATCCAGTTTCACGTGGCAGGGTTTGGCTCCGTGCCGTGCGAATTAAAAATTGCGAATCGTTGGCCACGTGCTTCGCTGTTCGAGCGATTGGAAGTGCAGTTGTGTGGCGACTACTTGCGCGATCGACAATCCGACCGAGGTATCTTCTTGCTCGTCTACGCAGGTGGTCGGGAGAGATGGGCACATCCCAATGGAACCCAAATTCAAGGCTTCAATGCCTTGGTTGAAGCCTTGCAAAATTACTGGCTTGCGATCTCGCCGCAGTTTCCGGGAGTCGAAGATATCCGTGTAATGGGTATCGACCTGACCCAGCGTGGCATCGATGCCAAAGCGAGGGCTGGCACAAAGCTTAAGACGGCTGCCGTGACCAAAGCACCCAGCAAGCGTAACGGTGAGAAGTCCCTTGCTTCAAAGGCCAATCAGACGAAATGACTAAGGTCCAGATGCCCCAACCCGACGAATTCCTCCTCTACGACACCGAAGACGGCCGCACGCGCGTGGAGTGCCGGTTCGTGGCCGATACGCTGTGGTTGCCCCAGTCCGGTATGGCAGAGCTGTTCCAGACCAGCAAACAGAACATCGCCAAACACTTGAAGGCGATTTTTTCCGAGGGCGAGCTGGCCCCGGATTCAGTTGTCAACCAATGGTTGACAACTGCCGCCGACGGCAAGCAGTACCGGGTGGCCCATTACAGCCTAGATGCCATCCTAGCCGTGGGCTACCGGGTGCGCTCCCCGCGCGGCACCCAAGGCAACTAGTGTGGTGCTTCACCCTGTTTGAACCATTTTGAATGCCACTGACTTCGCGATTAACGTCGCTCATGCAACATCGATGGGTCTTTCCTTCTCTCCGCACAGCGGGGGCGAAGAGGCGCGCTTGCGAGGCACTGCCTCGCGCGCCGATGAGCGCCCGAGCGCAGTGCGCGAGGGCTGGACGAAGGTGGCGCGTAGCGCCGGATGAGGGGCAAAGACAGCATGAGGGGTCGTCTGCCGTGATGCGTTGCGAAGAGCGCCCCTCACCCGGCCTTCGGCCACCCTCTCCCCGCGCTACGCATGGGGAGAGGGAACGCGGCTTCAAAGAACGAGGCTTCAAAGAACGTGTTCATTATTTTTGTAGTACTACACTAGCGCCTTAAGTTTGAGCACGATGTCCGGCACCGAGTTGTTGATCGCCGCCATGTCTGGCCGAGCGCGCACTGTTGACTCGTTTCCCATCCTCATCGCGAAGGATCGCACACGCTTAGTTGTTCTTGCGGCATGATGGCGAGGATAGTTTCGAGACCACGAGAACGCCCGAAGACATCCGGGCGCTGTTCCACACGTAGTTTCCACACGTAGTTTCCAGATGTAGTTTCCAGATGTAGTTTCCAGACGTAGTTTCCCGACCTGCTGCCGATGCTGCCGGCGCTAGTCGAGCAATGGGCGGCGCTCGATCGGTTCGTTGTTGACCACAAAAACCGCGCCTTCGCGTTTTGATGATTTGGATGGTCTTGGTCGGCGACTGCGCACATGCGGTATATCCGTTCTACGGTCAAGGCATGAATTCTGCGTTTGAAGACTGCTCAGTACTGCTCAGCGCTGCTATCTGCGTTGAAAGCGAAACCCGATGATCGCGCTTCGGCTTTCGCTGCTTATGAGAAAGCGCGCCGCCCACATCCGGATGTGTTGATGGAACTGTCTAAAGCGAATTTCGTCGAGTTGAAGCAGAAAGTAAATTCGTCATGGTTTCTTGCGCGTAAGCGCCTTGATGTCCTGCTGAATCGATTGACGCCAAGGACCTGGCTGCCGATCTATACGACGGTCGCGCATACCACCATGGCCGACGGGGACGCCTTGGCGCGCGCCCGTCATCAAGACCGCATGCTGGTGGGCGCAGCCGCCGGTTTGGTGTTGGCGATCGGCGTTAGCGTGCGGTGGGCGCTATGAATTCGATGGGTGCGGCCCCGCCGGCAGTCAATTATTCATTGCTGTTTAGGACGATATTGCCGGATGCGGTTCGAGTTGCGGAAATGCTGCCGGCCGATGCCGATCCGGCACTCCTGTTGCCAGACGAAGCGCGCAGCGTCGAGCGTGCCGTCGAGAAGCGGCGGCGCGAATTCGCTGCAGGCCGCCTCTTGGCGCGCGAACTTTTTGCGCAAATGACCTCGAACGAGGCGGTGCGTAGCGCATCTCTACTCAACGATGCCAATCGCGTACCGGTGTGGCCTGCGGGTATCGTCGGTTCGATTACCCATTGCCGCAGCCTGTGCGCGGTGGCGACGACGCATGCCGCCCATAGCGCGGGTATCGGCTTGGACGTAGAACCTGCCGAGCCGATGAACGAAGAACTCGAGCAGTATGTGATGCGCGACGCCGAATACGCGCGTCTCGACGTGTTGCCGCAGGAGGTGCGCACGCTCGGCAGCTTGTTGGTGTTCTCGATCAAAGAGGCCGTTTACAAGGCGATTTATCCGATTCGGCGGCGGTTTCTCGAATTCCATGAAGTCGAGATTATGGCGCTCGGGATCGCGCCTGAAATCGACGTTGGTTATCGTGTGTCGGGCATAGCGTCGGGCATTGCGACGGATGCGCAGTCGTTCTGCGGCGACTTTGAGGCTCAGGTGTTGGTTGCTGAAGCCGCAATTCCAGGTATCGCGCGGATCGTTGGCCGTTATCGCATCGCCGATGGCCATATTGCCGCGGCCGTGGTGCTGCCGCCGGCCGACGCGCAATATACCGACACTCCGCACACGGCAGTAGAGCGAGTCTTTGAACAGGGCGCAAGCGCAGGTTTTCGTTCGGAGAGATAAGCGATGTTTCGAGCGCGGCGACTGCGGCTGATGGTGCGACCGCTTCGTTTGTCGGGCTTTGACTGGCGTTCGACGGTTGAAAGCGAACAACAGCGGTTCTGAGAGCCGCTCTACTGCGACGTGATCAAATCGTCGCGCTAGAGCATGTCTTCATCGCAGGCCTTCATAGCAGGCCTTCCGGCCGCGTTATCTCGACCTAGTGTCGTGCTTCACCCTGTTTGAACCATTTTGAATGCCGCTGACTTCGCGATTTACGTCGCTCTGGCAACATCGATGGGTGTTTCCTTCTCTCCGCACAGCGGGGGCGAAGAGGCGCGCTTGCGAGGCACTGCCTCGCGCGCCGATGAGCGCCGGAGCGCAGTGCGCGAGGGCCGGAACGAAGAGGCGCGCTTGCGAGGCACTGCCTCGCGCGCTGATGAGCGCCCGAGCGCAGTGCGCGAGGGCTGGACGAAGGTGGCGCGCAGCGCCGGATGAGGGGCGAAGACAGCATGAGGGGTAGGCCGCTGTGATGCGTTGCGAAGAGCGCCCCTCACCCGGCCTTCGGCCACCCTCTCCCCGCGCTACGCGCTGGGAGAGGGAACGAGGCTTCAAAGAACGTGTTCATTATTTTTGAAGCACTACACTAGGGCTTGTCCCAGTGCCCACCCTAGCTCTGATAGGCGAGAGTTCTGATAGGCGTGCGCTCGCGGCAGAGGTGTTCCAGCGAAGCGACTACAATGCCGGCCCCGCACATCGCAGTACCCGATGAAGCACTACCCGATGAAAAAGTCCGATTTCCACTTCGAGCTGCCCCAGGAGCTCATCGCACAGGTCC
>JANMGT010000051.1:0-69934 GCA_031374725.1 Lysobacteraceae bacterium
TCCGCCGCACGCCGAAAGGCGTTATGCGGGCGAGAAAAGGCGGTGAAATGGTTCAAAACCCGCGATTTTAAGCAATTGATTGACCTGTTTGAATAAATGCGTCGCTCAATTCATTCTGGGTGGAGGTTGATCAGACCTTCCTTAGAACTTTCATCGATTTTTCACGCGATTTTTGCGCAATTTGACCAAATCAAAATTTTTATCATGACGCTATGAAAATCAATTGCTTACAGAAAACACTTTGTTTTCCGTACGTTTTACGGACAGTTTTCGATTTGTTTTTTCATCCTTTATTTTGCAGCACTCGTAAATTTCACCATAGACAACCATGCCATCTTCTGCTGCCATTACCACTACTTCGCAGAAGGAAAGAGCCATGTTGATTGCGCTTTACAAAGGACATCGTGTCCGCGCACAAGTCGCCGGCAGCGGTGCCATTGGCGCCTGCCCCTGGACCGGTCGCCCGGTGAAAGCATGCGTCGGCAAAATTTTGCAGTATTGGGCCTACGTAGGTGGTGCGCCGGAGCTACCGCCGGGATATGAACCGGAATCCGAATGGCACGAGCAGTGGAAATCAACCATCAAGGACGATTGTTGCGAAGTCGTCATGGGCGAGAACAAAGAACATCGCGCCGACATCCTCGGCAGCGACAACACCGTCATAGAGATTCAACGCAGCCGCATCGACATTCGCGAGTCGCAAGCCCGCGTGGACTTCTATCGAGCACACACAGGACGCCGCGTGATCTGGGTCGTCGATATTCAGGACATCTGGCGCGAGAGCTTTCGCCTCAGTGGCGATCAAGACGATAAAGGGCGATTTTTAGTCAAATGGAGCCCCGTCCGAAATTGGCTGAAAGACTTGATCGGCGACACGGACACGAACTGTTATCTCGAATTCAATCAAACCAGCGAAAAATTGCTTCACGCTTGGGTGCATGACAAAAAGCTCTATGCAAAATATGTCGCGAAACGCAGGTTTTTCATGCGCTACATGGACGACGTAGCAAAACCTGAGTACAAGAATTACCCGCCGGAGGCAGAAGCGTTCCTTCGACGCTCACTCGTCAAAGCATAGCGGTGGCGTCAGCGAGGGCCGTGCCCGACGGCCGTCCGGGTTGGGCGGCCATTGGCCCCGAACCTGACAGGAGCCACTTTAATGATTGACGGGGCGAAGTTGCATCGGTGTTTGCCTCACCGCCCTGTCAGTGTTTTCCTACACCTCCGCAAGTTCGGCAATGCTGCTGGCGACGTGAATTTCGCGCAGCGCGCCCTTGTCGGGAGATTCCGGTCGTTCGACCTCGATCTCGAATCCCAGATGCCGGCTCAGGTGCGGCAACCGGAACGGGTTGGAGTGACGCAATTCGCGCTCGAACCGCAGCCGGTCGTCGGCCCACAGACGGAACGTGGTCGCGGGTGCCGCGTCCGTCCAGTCGCCCCGGAACGGGTGCGCGTCCCAGACCACTTTCGCGGCCGCCCAGTTCATATGCCCCGGCGTGACTGTGCAGCGGGTCCGATAGCGCAGCGGCAGATAGATCTGGCCGGCGTTCCATTGGCCGATGCCGGTCGGCAGCGCCAGGAACAGTGCGTCGATGCGGCTGCGATGCAGCGCGGTGGGCCTAAGCGACAGCGCGATCAAGCCCAACTGCCGGCCGGGATAGGCGGGATCGGTCAGATCGAGCATCCAGCCGCTGTTCGTGGTGAACCCAAACCACAGGCCATCGTGGACGGCGGCGATCATCGTCTCCGGCCGCAGGGCCGTGAAGTCGTCCTCGCCCCAGTACGCTTGGCTCACACGCTGGCCTTGGCGACCGTGCAGCAAAACCAGCCCGTCGCGGCCGGCGTACAGCGCGGCACCACTCGGTGTCGTCGCCATTGATCGCCGGGACACGCACGGCATCGGTTCGGGCATCCGAAACACCTCCCGCCGCCCCAGTTCATCCGCCTGCGGCGCGATCCAGTACGGGTGTCCGTCCGTGGCCACGTACAGCCCGCTGTCGGTCCAGGCCAGCGCGACGATGGTGTCGTCCAGGCGCAGACGGTAGGCGTCGGGCCACGCATGAAACTCGTGCGGCTCGCAGACCCATAGATCACGGCCCGCAGCGCCGGCCAACTGTGTGCCGTTCGGTTCGGCGACCAGATGGGTCAACCCCTCCGGTGGCGGCGCGAAGCGCATCGTCGTCAACGGCTCGCCCAGGTCGAGGTTCGGAAGGGCGTCACTGACGCCGCCCACGGCCGCCGGAAATTCACCGACAAGGTGGAAGTCCTCCATGCGCGGCAATCCAATCTGTTCGGCGCCGGCATCGCTCGCGGTCAGCCGGTACAACCGCACTGCCTGCACGTCCCAGCCGCCAACCGGCGAGCCGTCCCACTGAACCAAGACGACAGCGCCGTCATCAATGCCAAACCGCGCGCTTGGCAACGATGGCGGGCCTTCGTTGCCGAACCGATCAACATACGTCACCACGTAGGCGCGGCATTCGCTGCGCTGGTCGTTCGGCCCGGCCCAACTTGGCGGCGCGCTGGGGATGGCGATCGGCGGCGTCGGAACCGGCAGGCCCAACCGCCACCAGCGCCCGGCCACAGCATCTACCGCATCCGCCCAGACCGGGACACGCAGATCCTCGCCGACCGCCAGCACGCGCGGGCATCCGGGCAGGCCGGAGACAAGATCATCGACGCCGGGCAGTACGATCCAGCCCGCCTCCGTCTGGAAGATCGTGCGGTGCGGCGCTCCGCGCGGATCGACCGGCAAGGGCGTGCGATACGCTTCAATCGTGCCGTGCCATAAATTCACGTTCTCTGCCCAGATCGCTTCATTACCCTGCAGTAGTGCGCGGTGGGCGCGCGGCCTAATACCGGCGAACCCTGTAAAGCGGATGGAAGTCATCGGTATGCACTTTCCGTAAACAGACAATTCACAGCAAACCGATCTCGGCCTAAAAGCGGTGTGGATTGCAGCGGACAAAACCGAGCTTCACACCTCTCGGCACCTCACCCAGTGAGTCGTATCATGGCCAGCATTGGTCCACCACAGCTTCTTTGCCAAGCATTGCAAGCATGCTCGACACAGCGAACAATTGGTTCATATCGAAGCCACCCCAAAGCTCAGTCAAACCAGAACCTTAGATATGACGATGAAAGCCCCTTCACTTGCCACCATAAAAGTGCTCTTTGCCCGGTCGCACAATCAGTGCGCTTTCCCTAACTGTCTCTCGCCCGTTGTCGAAGACACGGACACAGTAACGGCAGAAATTTGCCACATTCGCGCACTCAGTCCTGGCGGCCCTCGTTACGACAAAAGCCAGACACCGGAAGAGCGCAACCTCGTTGCAAATCTAGTACTGATGTGCGGACGACATCACAAAATCATTGACACAGAGGCTCGAAAGTACACCGCAACAGTGCTTCTGAAAATAAAAGAAGCGCACGAGGAAAGCGGTCCCGCAAAAATCATTCCCAGAGCAGATCATGTTGCCAAACAGCTTCTTCTCAACTACACGCATATCAACGTCATAGGAAACAGCGGCAATGTAGCAATCCAAAGTCCTGGCGCGATCCAAGCCAAGTCGATCACTTTCAAGAACACACGAACAAGGGTCTCTGTAGCCCCCCCGATGGGGTCAATAGGAGCCGACCGGGCAATAACCGCTTACTGCCAGCATCTCATTGACCGATACCAGGACTATCAAAAAGCAGATTGGACCGGCAAGACCGATTTCAAATACCAAGCGATCCATGCCGCTCTCAAGAGAGAATACGGCACATGGAAACTGTTAGACGAAAGCCGGTTCCACGAAGTCGTGGCATTCCTCCAAAAGCGTATCGATGCAACACTCATCGGGAAGAGAAATCGAGCAAAAGGTCATCCGAACTATAGTTCTTTCGAGACGTGGCAGCGCGACAGCTAAACAGTTGACTGCACCAACGTCACCTCATGGTCGCCGATGATTCATGCTCCTGCGTGCCTTCTGGCGGCGGCCCTTGATGTATTCCGCAGCAAGAAGCTTGTCATCCGGCAAATCCAGCAGAGCATTCATCACGGTTGCCATATTCTTGTCGGAAAGATGGAAGTCCCGTGGTAGCGCGCCAATGTAGTCGCCACGACATTCCTCGATGTAAGCTAGGAAAAGCATTACCGAGTCTGCTGTCGAAGGCCGGTTGCTGGTGGTGGCCGCGCCAGTCAATGGATCGGAGGCTTCAATCTTTGCACTGGCGGCATCATCAGCGATAATCAATAAGCATCGGGACAGTTCCGGCCAATATTTCATGTCATATCGTCCACAAAGATTCTGTAGTGGCTGACGCAAGAAAGATCGGTAGTGTCCGTTACTTTCGCCCGCCTGATCAATGACATCAACGATGTGATAGAGCGTTTCGCTGGAAAATCCTGATGTGTTGCCGAGTTTTGTCCGCTGCTCCAGCAGTGCCGCTAGGGTCCGCGCCTGCTTCTCGATCTTGGCGTTGATCGCCTTCAAAGAATCGCGATCACCCCTGGCCTTCGCAATCTTGTCCGGACTCCACATTGCTTGCGCAGACAGCAGCATGCCCATGAACTGCTGCAAGGATTGCGGCACGCGATGCAGCTTCGCGTGTAGTTCCTCGTAGCATTCGACAAGTTCGTCACCGCGAGCCAGCAGGTGCATGGCCACGGCGCTCTCACTGGGCCAGACCTTGTGTTCGGTGTTGTAACGGATGTTCTCGCGAAGGATGTCTTCGCAGCAATCGCGGGCGGTCTTGCTCATGCGGTTCAAGTCTCTGGTGGATTGGCTGATACGTTACTGACCCGCGTCCAACCTGTCGGTATCCGAGCCGCAAGAACTTTTCGTTGTTTCGGATACCTGTCATCGCAAGCAACCCCTTCTACCTACTCTACCTCCATTGCCCCTCATAGGTATGGCACATCAAGGTAAGGCCGCACCGTTATCCCGCCGCATCGCACCCAGATCGTCAGCACCGCGACCTGGCAACCGGCCACATTCACGTACCCGAGATACCAGCCTTCCGGCGCTTCGGTCAGATCATGGTCAATGACAAACGTCGCAATGCCCCGAACGACTGATTCGGCGACGTAGGTTTTCGACGATGCCGGGCAGACCACCGGCAATGCGAGTTCGTAGGGACGACACGATGCCAGCGTCGGCGCACGCTTGCCGCATTCGTTGCAATTCGATTCGCCGCAGCCACCCGAGCGACCTTCCGCCACATCATGCGCGCGCGGGTATGGCGGCGTGCAGGCGTCCGTGCAGTCCAATACAGGCGGACACGCGGTTTCGCCTTTGCGCGTCACGGTCAAAGTTACGTTCGTCGCATCGACGGTCGCGCAGTCGCGCACCAGCACGATTTGCAGGCGTTCGGTGTTCGGCTCCACGATCAGCGGACGCGCCATGCTCTGCTCCTAGACCGCAAAATCGCCGCGCTCCGGCACCATCATGCGCGCGCCGCCCGTGCGACCGCGAAGGCGCCGCGTGCGGGCACGCAGGATCGCGGCGTCGAAGCGTTGGCTGTAGACGGCCGCCAAGCGGGGATCGCTGAATGGGTGTCCGGGGAGGAGCAGCACGTCCGCGAGCGCACCCTCCACGAGTGCGCGCCTCCACTCCTCGGCGAGCCGCGCATCGAGCCTGCAAGCATCGTGACGCGGCGCAGCGACATAGCGCACCCGCAAGGTGTCGCAAGCATCGCCCTCGCGGTCGATCCAGACCGACACATCCGGCGTCTCCAACGCTTCCACGCGGAAGCCGCAGCCCGTTTCGATCACATCGCGGCGCGGATCGAGCATACGGTCGTCGTGCATGCGGTCATCGGACGTGTTGCAGCCGATGGACACGGCAACGATGCGGACCACGCGCTCGCAGTCTGACGGCACGATCGGATAGTCGCGTACTCCGCAAGCCATCGGCAACACCGCCTCACGTTCCAGCCAGCCTGTCGCCTCGCAGAAACGGATCGCCGCATCGCGCAGATAGCTGTGCGCCGCGACATCAGGCAGGCCCGGCGCGGCAGCGATCACGCGCGCCAGGAACGGCGTGAAGTCGGTGAAGCCCGGCCCGCAGCTCACGGCTGCGCCCCTTCTGGCGCACGCCCGGCCTGCGAGACCGCGACAAGCCGTTCCTTCGCTTCGGACACGCCCAGCATCGCGTAGAAGTGCTGGCGATGCGCCCCCTGCTTGGCGAACGACTGCGCCGATTCCATATCAACCGAATACGCGCGATACAGCATCCACTCGATCAGCGCGTTGTGCATCCGGCCCGGCGTCACCAGCGCATCGTTGCGCGGATCGGCATCGTCGAGTTGCGCCAACGTGATCGGTTCCGGTGTCTGCTGGCACACCAGTGCGACGGTGTAGGTATTGCCGTCATCAGGCACGGGCGGATCAACGAAGAACGACATCGGGTCTTGCGGCGTGAAGCTGTAGCCGCGCACGCGATAATCGCCGCAGACGCTGACTGGCGCACAGCCGGTGTCGGCAAATGCCTGCAGCAGCCCGTCATCCACTTTGCGCGCGCGACCGACATCAGCGGTCGAACCGATCATCTTTTGCAACTGACACCCGTCCGACAGCGGTCCCTGTCGCGCACCCGGCGCCAAGACGAACACGTCCGTCTGCGCATACAACTCCGGCCGATACAGATAGACCTGTCGCTGCGCGTCGTTGAGGTATTCGAGCAGATCGCCGCGCGACCAGCGGATATGTTCGTAGCCCGGTTCTGCATCGTTGAGCAAGCGCGCGACTTCGATGATGAGCGCCGCCGCAAACTCCGCCATTACAGCGCCGCTCCGCTCGCGCCGTCATCGATGCGCTCGTTACGACGCTTGACTGCCTTGCGTTTGGTTTCGCCCGCACGATTGTCGGCATCCTCAAAACCGCCTGTGAGGCCGGCGGTCGCGACATCCAGCGGATTGCCGTAGAGGTCGGTCTCGATGGTCGGCACAGACAGAATCGAGCCAACCTTACGAATGGTTTCGCCGGCCTGATCGAAGTCGCGGCCGTTGGTGGTGTAGCCGGGCGTGAGGCCCGGCAATAGCTCGAACTCATCGTCGCGCGGGTACAGATGGCCGTGTTCGTCGCGAAAAACGGCCATCTTCTCGCCGGTATGCTCGATGTTGCGATGCAAATCCAGCGAGGTGTGCGCCTGTGGCGACGGCGGCAAGATCATCGAATTCATATGAAATCCTCGGGCATGAAAAAACCCGCCGAAGCGGGTTGTGGGAAAGCACGGTGGCGCGCAGCGTTCAGTTGCCGGTGTCGGGATGGAACACGATCGCGGAGACGGTCAGCCGCAGCTTGGTCGCGCCCGTCGCTGGCCAGCCGGTCACGGACAGCGTCACCGCATCGGCGAGCGGTTGCCATGCATTGACCACGATGTAGTCGCTGCCCAGCACCGCGCCGTCGATCGTGGCGTTGAACGCGCCGCGCACCGTTGACGCGGCCAGCGTGACGCCGGTTTCGGCCGATTCGATTTTCCAGTAAACGCCGTGCAGGAAGCAGCCCGGCGGAATGACAATCGGATAAATCACGTCCTCTGCCGCGATGTCCTGGCAGACCAGATACTGCTGCAAGCCGGGCTGCAAGCGGCCCTCGTCGCGATTTGGCACGACGCAATCGCCGCGCATCGTGTAGCCGGTATCGACCAGCCCCGGATAAAAGTCCAGCGAGCGCGACAGCCCGTAGGCGACGTGAACTTTGTGCCCGGCCGCTTCGGTGTGGACGCGATCAAGCAGTTCGGTCGTGAGCGCGCCGGCCAGATCGGCCGGCGTTGGGCAGACGGTGCAACCATCGTCGATCCAGCCGGCTGCGTTTTGGCCGAACAGTGCATCGAACGGGGTTTTGCCGCCGCCGTGGTACAGGTGATGAAAAGCCATGCAGGTGTTCTCCTTTGGCGGTCAGTGGGGCGTGCTCAGTTGAACCGCACGTAAGCGACACCAAGCTGTTCGGGGAACAGCGGTTTGTGTCCGAAGATCGACAGACCACGGAAATAGCTGCCGAAGAAATGTTCGGACTTGATGACATCCGCATCCGAGAGCTGCTGCACGTAGCCGGTCGCCATGCGGCGGCCGAAGATCACGAAGCTGCACTGCGCATTCGCCGTGGTGTCGTAGACGGTCGGTACGAAGTTCGAGCCGAGCAGGCGGAAGCCCGCCGGTTCGATGTGGCGCAGCGGCTTGCCGCTGGCGTCCACGATGAAGCTGCGCGGCAGGCCGGTGACGAACGCATTGGACAAGGGCGAGGTGAACAGCGCCGCCGTCGAGGCCGGTGGCAAGATCATGAACATCTCGCTCGCTTCCCAGACATTGCTCTCGCACATGACCTGATTGCAGCGGGCGAAGAACTCCAAGAAATTGCCGCCCGTGATCTGCAGCGGATTACCAACCGCGCCCAAGTTGACGTTACGACTGATGAGCCCGGCGTTGATGCCTTTGTTGTAGGGCGCGGCATCGCGGATCATCTTGGCGAGGATCGATTTTTCTTGCGCGTACCCGACCGAACGACCGCCCGAGGCGATGAGGACGCTTTGCAGTTCGTCCGCGTTGCGGATCTGCTTCACATCGACGCGATCGAGCTTGTAGTTCCAGTAGAAACCCTCGTCCACGGTGAGCGTGGTGGTGTCGATTTCGGGGGTATCGGTCTGAAGCCGGATGTTCTTATGGTAGCGATGGATGCGCGCGACCGGCTCGCGCTGGAAGGTGATCTGGTCGCCGAACTGGCGCAGTTGTCCGGTGTAGCTGGTGGAGGTGATGTCCTTCATCAGCGTTTCGGCATACGAACGCATCAGAAAGCGTGGATAGAAGTGCGGTTGAATCAGGCTGCCCGAATACTGCGGGTAGCCGGTCGCGGCGGGAATCGCCATTGGGAATGTCTCCGTGCATCAGCGTTGGGGATGCGCTGTCCACGGCTCTGGTGCGAGGGGTTTGGAGTCGTCCGTCAGGGATCGACCCGACCCTCGCGCAGCGCCTGCTGGAAAGCGCGCTCGAACTGCTGAAGCTCCTGAAACGTCTTTTGCCCGCGTTGCCACAGCCCCATCATCGATTCCATGTCGCCGCCCCGGAATCGCTGGCCGGCGGCCGGTGCGCCGCCCGCGTGGATGCGGTCGGGCACAGCGAGCGCGTCCAGCGCCGAAGACGACGCATGACGATCGGTGGACAGTGGCGTGCGCTGCTGGAACGCCTGCACGATTTCGACGATGCCGTCGATGTCGCGTCGAGCATCCGCTTCTTGCAGCGCTTGGTTGAAGGTCTTGCCGCCGCCGAAGGGCATCGGCTGGAACACGAAGCTCGCCCACTCGCCATCCTGAAACACCGATTGCGCAGCGCCGAGGCGCTGTGTGAGGCGTTCACGGAAGCCTTGGGCTTCGCTCTGCGTCAGGCGGGTTTCGAGCGGTTTGACCTGTTCGGTGACTTGCTGTTGCAAGCCATCGACCTTGGTCAAAAGGGCACGAATCGCCTTGGCGCCGTTCTCGCCGAACTCGAAGGCCAGATCGTCGTCGCTCAAGTCACCCGCGCCCGTCGCCGCCGCAGGATCGCGTGCGGCGTCGGTCGGGGATTTCTGCTTGAAAACGTCGAGTTCCTGGGCCTGTCGCTGCGTCAGATCGCGCAGCAACTGGAGTTCAGCGGCCGTATCCATGCCCTCGCCCTGCCCGCCCCGCGCCTTGAAGGTGCGGAGTTCTTCGGACAGACGCGGCACTTCGGCGTCGTATTTGCCCTTCAGGGCGTGATAGCGGGCTTCCCACTTCGCGTCGTCGGCGCTCGGTGCGGCGGTCTCCGATCCGGTGGTGTCCGGGTCGGGCCGCCAGTGTTCGAGGTTGACGTACTGCGCATCCGATGCGGCCGGCGAGGCCGGTGTCGTAGCGGGTGCGGCGGGCGTGGGGAGCGTTTCAGGGGCCGGCGTCGGCGGCGAGCGCGTGGCACCCGGCGCAGCGTCGGCCTGCTGTTGCAGTTGTTCAAGCGAGAAAAAATCGGACATGAAAACCTCTGGATCGGAGCCGCAAGCGTCCCGCGCGTCATCGCACCGGAGTCGTGATGCGCGGCTGGCCAGCCGTGCGTCATCGGTGTTCCGGCGCGACGCGCGCGCGGGCGTCGTCGGTATTCCTGGGAGGACGAAAATCCGGCGTGTGCCGGGATGGCACTACAGCAACGGGTCGTGCGACGCCGCTGCGGTGGTGTGCGGTGCGCTATCGGGCGACATCGCCGCCAGCGCATAAATGGTTCGGATGGCGCGCGCTGCGCCCTGCTGGCGCAGCATGTCGTCTTTATCGTCCATGCCAACCAGCCGTTCGGCGGCGTCCTGATCGAGCCCGGCCAGATACGCGACGAACACACACCAAGCGTTGGCATTGGCGGACAACGAACGTACCGCGTCACGCACGCGCGCAACTTCGCGCTGTGGGTCGCGGTTCATGCCAGCGCCTGCGTCACGCCATTGCGGCGCAGCACGATCACGGTCGGCATGTCGATGCCGGGCGCGACGCCTTCGGCGACGAGCCGATACCGGCCGGGCAGGACGACGGCGAGTTGGGTGTTCGCGGCATCGAGCGCCAACGGTTGGCCGTGGTGAATGGCGGGCGCGTACAGCGTCGTGTCGCGAAAGCCCGTCACCATGTCCACGCGCACACGCTGGCCCGGCTTCAGATCAAACCCGGACACGATTGCGGCGGGCGCAATGACCTCGAACTCGGGCGACTCGATCGAATCGGCGTCCGGTGAGAGATACACCTCATCGCGACGGCCGCTCGCCTGTCCAGCAAAGCCCAGGATGCTAGGCGTGCAACCCGGCGTGTCGAAAATGCTGGTCATGCTGGCCTCACACGCACTCGACGTTGACGCCGAGCTGCACGCCGTCCACGGTCGCGGTGTCGATGACGACGCCATCGCTCACGCGCCGCAGTTCAAGCGTCGCCGACACGAACCGACCACCGGACGCGCCGGACAGCGAATACGACCACCCCAGCAGGCGTCCGGCCGCTAGCGACATCCACGCGCCGACGGTCACACCCTCGGGTGCCTCACCACTGGCGACACGCAGTTCGTAGTTCGCGGGCGCATCGCCCGTGGCGAGCCAGCGCCCGCGATTCCCTGGCGTTGCAAGCGCGAGGCTGAAGCCTTCCGTGACGCGGCCGTCTTGGCGCACCTCGATGAAATACTGCACCGACGACCCGGCGCCGCCGTTTACGACGTAACAGCCGCCCTCGATCATCTCGAAAGGAAAACCGGAGGCCGCACTCACGACCACGGGATTGCAGACGATATTAGCCATGTTGTTCGCCTCAATAGGTTACGGACAGACCGCGTTGATGCCCGTGTAGACCTGATAACCGCCGTAGGGCTCGTCTACGACGAGCTGCTGGTCGCTGATGCGGCGGATCTGCAGCCGACCGCCGATCATCGCGCTGGTGCCGCATCCCAAGGTGCGCGTCCAGGCACGCGCCGCGCCCAGCGATAGCCATACCTCCAGCCCATCGGGGCCGTTTGATAAGCCGCCGCTGACGCGCACTTCGTATTCGGCCGGGTTGATACCGCTGCTGCCAATCCAGTTGCCACCATCCCCCGCCGCTGTGCCGCCAATGGTGCCGTTCGGCACGATCGTCAGATCGGCGAGATACACATTGGCGTTCGGCGGCGAGCAGTCGATCGCGAAGCACTGACCGGCGTCGCGCGCCAGCGCACCGGCCGGAAGTCCGGGCGTCGCGGGCAGCAGATGACAGACCGTGGCCGTTGTCGCGCCGGAGGCGATCTGCCCGGACAGCGTGGTCAACAGTGGCCCGTTCAACGTGCCGTCATAGCTGGCGCACACTTGGCCGCCGTTGACGACAGCGCCGCTCACAGTGACGACGAAGGGAAAACCCCCTGCAGGCGCGGCTCCGTTGAGATAAACGGTCCAGCACACCGTGTCGCCGGGCGAGACATTGCCGGAATGGTCGCTGGTGATGTCGATGAGCGCGAGCGTCGCGTCGTTGTCGGTGATCGTCACCGGCACGCGCCCGCCCGGAAAAGTCGGGATGCGCGGCGTGGTGCCGATCTCAAACCCCAGTTCGCGATTCGGTTCGTCGATCGCGTCATCGGTCGTCTGCACGCACACGCTGGCGCGCGACTGGCCGATCGGCACGATCAGCGGCGAGGCGATGGGATAGCTGTGGATCGTTTGCTCATCGCCGGACAGCGACACCGGAATCGCCACCGCTGCGCCCGTGACCGGCGCATCCAGCACGATCTCCCAACAGACGTTCGTGCCCTCGGGCACGGTGTAACCGGGCGAGACGTTGATGGATGTGATCGTGTGCGTCGATGGCGGCGCGATGTCGTTGTCGAGAATCGCGACGCAGGCGCTGCCACCTTGCGACAACCGCGGCGCATCTACTTGCAGGCACAGTTGGCGCGCACCTAACACCGTGCCATCGTCGAGCGTCGTTACGCACACCTCCACCGTGGTCTGTCCGACCGGAATGACGACGCCGGTCGGCGCGGGATAGCCGCGCAATACCTGCTCCGAACCGAAAAGACCCAAGTTTAGCGGCAGATCGCTGCCGACGACGACCGGCGTCACCTCGATCCGCCAGCACGCGGCCTGCCCTTCGACGATGGGCGTCGCCAGCGGCACGATGCCGATCAATTGGTGCTGCGAATCGCAACAGGTGTTGGCGATGATGCGCGTACCGCCCGGCCCGACCGTGATCGCGATACCGGGGCCGGCGACGATCCGGTTGAGGAAGGTCTGTTGCGCAAGTTCGATGGCTTCAGCAAGTTCTGCGCACGTCGGAATCGCATTGCCCGGCTGGTGATCCGCACCGGCGCAGGTCTTGAACACGCGCGCGAAAGACTCGGTGGGAATCGTATCCGGTGGCAGGGTATCGCCGGGCGCGAACGGGGTGTGTTGTCCGCTCGCGTATTTGAGTGGGCGTTGTTCGGGCATGACGGGCTCCGTCAGAATTCGGCGTGCGACTGGTCGCAACAGGTGTTGGTCAGCAGGGTGCTGCCATCCGGCCGCACAGTGATCGCTATGCCCGTCCCGGCCACCAGCCGGGCCAGTGTCTGCACGAATCCCTGTTCGATCGCGGTGAGCATTTCCGCGCACAGCGGAATCGCCGCACCAGGCACCTGCTCGCGACCAGCGCAGGTCACGAACACAGCGGCGAATCCGCCGCCCGGCACGGTGTCCACTGGCACCGTGTCGCCTTCGACGAACGGGCGGTGTCCGCCTGCTTCATATTTGAGGGGGCGTTGCGTACTCATGGGCGCGCAGCGCTTCGCGCACGCCGACGGCGCGTCGTCGTCGTCGGCGCATCGTTTGTGACGTTGGCCGTCGCGCTGCTGCTACTGCCGCAGTCCACGAACGCAAAATAGGGCAGCACATAACCGTTGATGTTGACCCAACCAATGGGGCGGCCCAGCAGGCCATCGCGTCCGCCGTAGATCGTCGTCGGCAACGTGTCGTTCTCACTCGTAGCGGGCGGATTGGCACCCGTGATGCCGATGCGGTTGCTCGCCGTTGCATCGTCGATCGCGTCCTGCATATCCGCGCAGGTCGGGATACGGTTGCCCGGCGCATGCGGTTGACCGGCGCACGTCCGAAACACCGCTGCCACCTGATCCGTCGTCAGCGACGCGGGTGTCGGCGTTTCGACGGTGGTGCCGTCCGAGAGGGTGATGACCAGCCGGCCATCGGCGGTGAAGGTCACAGCCGTCACGCGCACTTGCGTACCGGGCGTCGGCAGGCCATTGATCGCGGCGTTGAGGTCCGCGCACGTCGCTAGCGGCGTCTGCCCCGCAAGCACGGGGGCACCGCTGCAGTCGGCTCCGATGACCGTACCCAGCAACGCACCACCGACGATGCGCGCATCGATCAAGGTCAGATTGCGGACGGTCGTACCGTCGATATTGATGTCGTCGCAACAGGACATGCGTCCTCCTCGTTCAGTGACTCGTCGGCATGGGCAACAACGCCCGGTTCGCCAACGCCTCGGATTCTTCCCAATAGACCACCGTGTCCAGGTCGCCCCGACACACGCGGACGCGGTAGGTGCCGGGGATCGCCAGCACCACTTGGTTATGGCGCTCGCACAGCACCGTCTTGCAGCCATCGATGCGATAAGTCGCCCACAACTCCGGCGCGCTCGGCGGCGCGCAGCAGGCGTCGGCTTGATCCTTGATGCGCGGGTGGACGAGCATCTCCACTTCGGCGCAGCCGTGGCCGGCGAAGCGCAGGATCACGGGCGCAAACGTCACTTCGACGTTCGGTGCTTCGTCCGCCAGCGTCGGCAGCGCGCCGTAGTACAGGAAACCTTCACGCGCCATGCGTCGGCTCCTGCGCGCTTTGTCGCGCGATGACTTCAACCAACGGATCGCGTTCGATCGTGCGCCACAGCGCACGCACCATCCGCAGCAGCAACTGCCACTTGGCCTGCGACTTCGCCGGCACGAACACCACCGGGTCTTGCCAGTACAGCGTCCTGCGCTGCGCGCGGTCGCTCACGCCATCGGGCCGGTAGCCGGCGCTGCGGTTGCCGAAGCGCACGAAGAACGCCTGCGCGTTCGTGTCGATGCGGTGAATGAAACCGGGGCCATACACGATGTCGAACACCGCATCGCCCGGCTGCAATTCGTCGCCGTCCATTCTCATGCGGTTGTTCTCCACATCGTCAAATCGAATCGCCGGCCAGCGCATTGACGACGCTGCCCTGACGACCATCGAGCGCGGGCATCACCGTGCCCGGTGCGCTCGCGGGCGTTGCGCGGGCGCCAACGCCTTTGCCCGCGTTCGCGGGTTCCAACGGCAGTGCGCCCGGCGTGTTCATCGGCATCGCTTTGCCGAAAATCAAATCAGGATTGAAGCCCTGCAATCCCACCCAGTCGCGCAGCAGATTCACCAAACCTTCGCGCGGCAACAATCCGCCCTGCGCGAACGGCGTGATCGCCTGCAACGTCTCCACGGTGCGTGCTTGGCGCATCTCGCGGGCCATGATCCCCTTCGCGCCACGCGCGACGACCGTCGCGTCGGCTTTCAAACTCGCATCGGGATTCAGCAGCATGTTCAACAGGTAGTACGCTTCGATGGTCGGTTCGATCAGGTGCTTATCGAGATTGCCGATGGCCTGCTTGATACCGCGCAGCGCGCTGTTGTAAAGCAAGCTCAAACCGCCCATCGTCGCTGCCGCGCCCGTGGCCGGCGTCGTACCGCCATAGGCATAGGCCGGTACACCGCTGACTTCGTCGGCAAGCCGCCAGTACGCCTGCAGCACCGCGTTCAACTCCGCCGCAACGCTCGGAATCTTCTCGAAGTTGACCGCGCGACCCTTGCCCGCGCCCTGGGTGTAGAACACGCGGTACGGCCGCACGAGATTCGGCGCGTCCTCGCTCTCATCCAGCAAATCGAGATTGATTTCTGCGATCGGGCCAGAGGCGTAAGCCATGTTCTGCACCAACCGACGCGCGGCGGAGTTCACCTGTCGCTGCACATCGCGCAGGATCTGCCCAAGCCCTTCGCCCCAGAAACTACCGGGCAGGCGCGAAAACGAGGCCACCTGATACGGTCGCTGGCCGGTCGGAATCGGGTTGAGCAGCGAGCGCAGCACCAGATCGCCCAGCAGCCACACGTTAGCCTCGTAGTAGCCGTCTGGATCGATCGGTTTTCCACCGAATGCGGCATGCGGTGCGATGCCTTCCAGACTGCACCACTCCAGCAGCACCGCGCCGGGCACCCGCCCCCAGAAATCCACCACGTCGTAAGTGCCGTCATGGCCCGTGGACGATGCGCCCGAAGCGCCCCACGCGCCTGCGGTCGCCAAACCTTCCAACTGCGCGCGTTCGTTCGCCACCGGGTCGCCACAGACATAACCGCCCGGATGCAGCGTCAACGCCGTGCGGATGGCGCGTTCGGAGAAGTTTGGCAGGCCGATGCAATCCGACAACGCCTTGCCGGTCATCGGCATCCGCTCGCACACGTAACTGCCGTCCTGCGGATTGGTCGCATCCGGTGCGGGATACAGGTCGAAGGGCGAGACGCGCTCGACGCGGACCTTCGTGCGGCCGACGATCCGCAGTTGCTGACCGTCCCACTGCGGCGCCTGCACCCGGCGCACGATGGGCGACTTCAACACTGCCCCAGGAAACACGGTCATGTCTTCGATCGCCGCGTCGAACGCCTCACGCCAGCCGCCTTCCTCCAATTGGTCGGCGATGTGCTTTTCCATTCGCGCGCAGGCATCGCGCGCTGTCTCCAGCGCCAGATCGGCGGCCACATCTTCGAGCTGCTTGATGCGTTCCTGCGCCTGATGTGGGGGCAGGTACTGCAGTTCGACGCCGCTGCGCTGCAGCTCCAGCATGAATGCCTGCCGCACCGCGAGTTTGCCGGTGTCGGACAACTCGGGGATCGGCGTCGGCTCCACCGTCCACGGTTTGTCCTCCGCGTTCGCCAGCGTGTCGCGTATCCACGCCTGCGCCGCGCGCATCTTCATCGACGCCAGCGGCATGTAGATGTCGATGCCGTCCAGCGCGCGCGCAAGTTCCGGGTCGTACTCGTTGTGTCGCATGCGCAGGCAACGCATCATCGTCTCGTGGACGCTGGCGCCGTTACGCCACACCACGGCTTCTTTGTGCCGCTTGGCGCGCACGAAGGCATCGCGCACGAACTGACCCAATCGCGAACGCAAACCGACCGACTGTTCGACCTGATACCCATGCGCCGCATGCTCCCGCCGCAGCAGGAGGTCGCCTGCGGCATTGGCGGAGTCGGCGAAGATCACGGGCAGTTCACCAAGCGAAAGAGGAATCCGACGCCGACGCGCGGCGCACGCTGCCGACGCCCTTGGGGAACGCGGCTTGGATGTCGTAGATGCGCGCCATGCTATCGAGCATGTCGTCGTGGACGCCGGCCGGGAAGGTGAGGTACTCCTCGTTGACGAACCGCTCGATCACGTCCACCGGCTTGCCATCGTGCAACGCCTTGGGCAGCGTGCGCGGCAACCACCAGCGACCGTTCTCGAAATCAGGCTCCAGGCGTTTGATCCGCGCCTCCTTGGCCATCTGTCCGCCGAGTTCGTGGACCGTAAAACGGTAGTTCTCCGCCTCCATCGCGACCGTGAGGTGTTCGATGTCTGCGTCCTTGCCGTACTTCTCGTAACCGACCTTGTGCGGCTTCCATTTGCGGTGCATGCGGATCACCAACGCCGCGCGCTCACGCAGGTTGAGCTTGTCGCGCACCGCATCCAGCAGGTAATAGCGGCCATCGGTGTTCAAACCGATCACCACCACCGCCGTGAAGTCCGAACGCTTCGCCTTGCTGCCGGCTGGATCGACCAGCAGATAGCGGTTCATGGGACGGGCGATGGTGATCGGGATGCTGTCGTACTCGCGCAGCCACACGCGCTTGAAGAACCCGCCCGTGCCGGCGACCGGGCGCTGCATGTACAGCGCCTCCCAGTCGCGGCTGCCGCTGGCGATGCGCTTGAGTTCGAGTGCTGCCTCGGAATACCGTTCCGGGCACAGTGCCTGCCCGACCTCGCGACCGAGCGCATCGCCTTCTAGCGCCAGCGCCGGCAGGTTGATGACCTCCCAGTTCTCATGCGCGTGTTCGCGCATCAGCCAGCCGGCCAAATCATCTTCATGCCAGCGCGTGTGCATGATGACCAGCACCGCATCTTCGGCAAGGCGCGAGTACACCACCGATCGATACCAGTCCTTCACCCGCTCGCGCACGACCTCCGAATCGGCCTCGGCACGCGACTTGAACGGGTCATCGACCACGAACAGTTTTGAGGAGAAGCCCGTCCCGCCACCCATGACCGTCGTGCCGTAATACTGACCGCCGGCCGTGGTCATGAAGTCGGTCTTCGCCGTGCTGCTACCGTCCAACTGCGATGCGGGGAAGATCGCGCGGTGCAGCGGCGAGCCGATCAGATCGCGCACGGCCTTGCCGTTGCGCTCCGCCAGATCGACGCCATAGCTCGCCGCGATGATCGGCCAGTCGGGGTGACGCCCCATCACCCAAGCGGGCAATTTGCAACTGATGAGCGCGCTTTTCCCGTGTTGGGGCGGCGCGAACACCATGATCCTCCCGCATCCGCGCCGAATCGCCGCCTCAAGACGCCGACACAGGTATTTGTGCCATGCGTAGGGGATGTACCTCGGATCGACCGCGCAGCAGTAGGCCAGCAGGTTGTCGCGCGAGGCCGTCAGCAGCGCCGCGACCTGCGCCTTACTCGCCGTCACTGGACTCGCCGTCATGGGGCATGCTGTTTTGGGGCAAGCCCTCCAGCACCGCCTGCGCGACGCGCTGCAACTGTTCGGTGGTCAGCGCCTGACCAGCGTCGAACACACCCAACGCGCCGCCAACCTCGACCTTGCTGCGGTCGGCGTAGGCAGTGCTGAGTTTGGAGGCCCGCCAGCGCAGGTGCTGCGCCAGTTCGCGGGCTTTGCCAAGCGTCAGCACATCGGTCGCGGCCCGAATCCCCGCTTCGGCTTCTTCGTCCCAGAACCGCGCCGCCATCCCTGCCGCCTCGCGTGCGCGCGCGGAACGGTTAGGTTCAGCCGCCAGCCACAGCGACAGCGCCCCGTGCGTCTTGCCGTACTCCGCTGCAATCTCGCGGTAGGACTCGCCCGCCGCGATGCGTTCGCACACATCGTCCAAGTCCCAGTCGCGACGCGCCAGCGTCATCAGCGGCGGCTGGAGCGGTTGATCCATAAGCGCCTGCTCCTCGACGCGCGACTTCTCAACGCGCGGCTTCGCTGGCTTGCGCTTGCGTTTGCCGCGCGGATCTTGGCTGGCGTTCACGCCAGTACCGACACCACCATCGCCAGCACACCCGCCACGAACGCACCGACCACGGCACCGCGCCAGAACAGGCACACGCCGCAGTCGGTCCACACGCGCAGCGGAAGCCACGCCAGCACGCGCATCACGAGGCTCACGGGCGCGTCGTCGGGGTCGGCTGCGGACTCGGGGTCGGGCTCGCAGGAGGTGGCGATGTCGGCGTCGGCGACGACGGCTGTGCCGGCGGCGTGATGTTCGGTCGCTGGATCGGTCGGCGACAGGGTGTGCAGCTCATGCGTGTCGTTCCTGGTCATGGTGAGTCTCTGCGTGAAAGGCGTTGATGCGCGCGCAGTGGCACGCTCACGGCGACGGGTCCGCGTCGGCGATCCGTTCGCGAATCAACCACGCGCGCACGTCGAAACTTGGACATTCCTTGTGCCGCTGCACATCGCGATGGCCGATGACGCGGGCATCCGGGTATTGCGCAAGCAGATCGATCACAAGCGCACGCAGCGCGCTCCACTGCGCCGGAGTGAAGTTGTCGTCGGCGACCAGCCGCGTGCCGACGCGACGCACACCGCCAACGAGGCAAATGCCAAGGCTGGTTTTGTTGAAACCCACTGCATGCGCGCCGATCTCTTCGACCGGACGCCCGTGCTCGACGGTGCCGTTGCGGCGAATGACGAACTGATAGCCGATGCCGTTCCAGCCGCGCGCTTTGTGCCAGACATCGATTTCGGCGACGCCGACATCCATGTCCGGCTGGGTGGCGCTGCAATGCAGGATGAGCGTGTCGATAGGGCGCATGTCGTCACCATGAAAAAAGCCCGCTTGCGCGGGCCTGTTCGAGTCGGAATGTGGAAGCGGGGGCCGGAGTTGCACCGACGGCTCGGGTGGATGAAACCCGCGAGTTGCTGCTACTCCACCCCGCGATCGCGGCAGCAACTCCGCGTGTAGCCAGAATCCAGTTTTTTTGCGGAGGCATCACCTCCGCACGCGATCACACATGCGGAATGGGGGCGACCTCATCGCAGTTCCGCAGTGCCGCCGCCAACTCTCGGCGCGCTTTCGTTTCGGCATCGGACAACAGCCGTAACAACCATTCGTACATCGGTCGCCAAGTGCGTCGATACGCAGCCTCATCGCGACCGATGCGCGCAGCGCGCGCACGGTCGGACACCGGCAGCACGCCACGCCCGTCACAGGTTTGGCATGTGATTCGCAACGCCTCCAGCATCATCTCGCTGGCACCGCCGCAGTCCGGGCACAGATTCGGCCGTGCCAGTTCGTCCAGCACCGCGCGTCGAATGACGACATGCATCTCAGGGCGCCACGGCCACACCGCGTCCTTCGCCACGGCCGCTTTCGCGCGCAAACCCGCGATCCGCACGCGCGTATCTGTCGAAACGCGGTTCGTGATGAACGCCGCTTCCTCCGCACAATGCAGTTCTAACTGCGCGACTTCCAGCACCTGACGCCGCTGCGCGAACTCCGTGCGCTGCCGGTCGGCGATGGCCTCGTACAAGGCATCCCGGCTCAGGCGCGCGCCTTCGGGCCACCACAGCGCACACAGCACCTCGCGGCCCAAACCCGCTGGTACAAACGCCAGCGCCGCCGCCACGTCCTGCGGTGTCAATTCGCATTCGCCGCCGCTGCCCACTTCAAAGCGGGACGTGGCGGGATTGAGGCGCGCGAGCATCCGCCGCACATCGGTCATGGTGCAATCTCCTGAATATTATTCGAGGGCCGCGCCGCAGCGGCGGGCGTTTCAATGGGGCGCAGCACCGTCATCGGTCGTCCTGCGCATACATGCCCCAGCGCGCGCGCGCCTTGCTCGTGCGCGCCGGTCGGTGCGTGGTGGTTGGTAGCATCGGGCTCGGTGGATCGTCGCAGTCATCGATGCGGCCAACGTCAAGCCGGCTACGTCCCCAGACACGCCCAGTCACGCCTTCACGTTGCTTGGCAATGTTGATTTCGACGAAGCCGGGATATTCGCTCGCGCGGTCTTCCTGTTCGGCGTAGTAGTCGTCGCGATAAATGAAGACGATCAGATCGGCGTCCTGTTCGATGCTGCCGGACTCGCGCAGATCCCGCATGACCGGGCGCTTGTTCGGACGCGCCTCGACGCCGCGGTTCAACTGCGCCAGCAACATCACCGGACAACCCAACTCCTTGCCCAATGCCTTGAGGTCTCGCGTGATCTCGCCGATTTCCACCGTCTCGCGGGTCTTACCGGGCAACGGCATCAGGTGCAGGTGATCGATGACGATCAAATTGACCGGCTGGCGCAGATGCTCCCGGCGCGCGCGCGCAACAATCTGCTCGCGGGTGAGCGATGGCGTGTCATCGATCATCAGGCCGGCACCGCGCATGCGGCGCACACCTTCGGTCACGCGGCTCCAATACAACTCGCTCTCGGGCGTGTCGTCAGCCGGATGACGCAACCACTGCAACGGCACATCCATGATGGAGGCGATGCAGCGATTGAAGATGCTGATGTCGGTCATCTCCAGGTTGAAGAACAGCACATGCTTGCCACTGAGTGCATTGGCGGTCGCTAAGTTGATCGCGAATGCGCTCTTGCCCATGCCCGGCCTGCCAGCAGGGACAATCAGATCGCCCGGCATCAGGCCGCCAGTCATCGCATTGAACTTCGCCCACGGCGTCGCCAAGCCGCACAGACCACCCTTGCCGTCGTAACGCCGCTGCATATCCTCAAACCAGCGTTGCGCCACGTCCTGCATCGTCTTCACCCCGCCTGCGCGCGGATTGCCAGCCAAGCGCGCAATGGCGTGCTGCGCTTCTGCGATCAGGTCGCGTGTATCCCGGCCTTCGGGCTGGAAGCCTGCGTTCACGATGATCGACCCCAGATCGATCAACTGCCGAAGTTTCGCTTTGTCGGCGACAATCTCGGCATACGCGGTGATGTTGGCGGCCGAAGGCGTGGTGCTGGCCAACTCGACGAGATATGCACCGCCGGCTACCTGTTCGGCGAGCCCCTGCGCCTCGAACCATTCGCCCAGGGTCACAGCGTCGTAGGGGCACGGCTTCTCGGCCAGTTCGCAGATCGCGCGGTAGATCAACTGGTGATCGCGCCGATAGAAATCCTCCGGCCTCACCCAATCCGTAATTCGCATCAGCGCATCCGGCGCGAGCATCAACCCGCCCAGCACCGCCTGCTCGGCTTCGATGGACTGCGGCGGCACACGCCACTGCTCTATCCGACTGTCGTCGCCGTCGCGGAAGCGGGCATTCACGGCGCGCGCTCCATGCGATCCATCGCCGCCTCGAAGATTTTCGTAACGACATCTGCCCGCAGCAGATAATCGAAATTCGGGCGCCAGTTCGCATGCGGTTCGCGATATGGCCCGGTGCCGTTGTGGAAGTCGTCGTCCTGGCACTCGGCGAAGTACGCCTGCCAGAATCGCAGGTTGCGCCGCTGCGGCGATGCCTGCCACGCCGAACGAATCAGCGTGCGCCGTTTCGGGGTCAGATCACGCGCCCTGGTCAAATCCGCCATCGTCGCGTTATAGGCGGCGATGATCGCCTGATACGGAATCCGATCGGGTGCGTCGCCGTCAGACGATGCACAAGAGTTCTTTGCTTTTTCTTGTGTTGGTGTTGGTGTTGGTGGGGTCGGGCCGTCGGACTTCGACGGACTTTCGTCGGAATGCAGTCGGACTGTCGGACTGGCGTCGGTTTCCTGTCGGACGATGGTCGGACTGTCGGACTGCGACGCCTCTAACGACGCCCCATCTGCGGCCTGCATGGCGCGCTGGTGCCCGCTCGGCCGGTTCCTGCGATCCCAGTCGCGCTTGTACTCGGCGCGCTCCGCTTCATTGCGGATGCCGGCGTATTTCGCGTGGTTGAGGAGTCGCCATCCGCCGTCGATTGCTTCAATGCGACGGCCGTCTTCGGCCTGCGTGCGGCTGTATGGGTCGGGCGCAAAAAATGCACCGAGCGCCATCTCCGTTTCGGCGAGCGTGACGTTCGCGCGACGCGCAAGCCCTGGAATCGCGCCGTAGACGTGACCTTGTGCGTCCGCCATCGCAAGCAACGTCACCCATACGATGCGCGTGCTGTAGGGCTCGCCCCAGACGGTCGATTCGGTGATGCTCGAAAACAGCTTGGTATAGGTGTCGCTCATCGGGGCGCCTCCGTCAGCAGAGCCACCGTGCTCACGGCGACAGCTCCGCTTGCGCGCCCACCGCAACGACCGGCTCCGGCGGTAGCGATGAGGCAAGCGAAAGCAGTGCTGCGCAGACGGAATAGCTCGCGCCTCGCGGCTGCCTGCCGGTCTTGATTCGGTGGATCGTGGATTGGGAGCAGCCCGCCTTCTGTGCGAGCCGCGCTTGGGTCCAGCCTGCATTGAGCAAGCGGATAACTGCGTCTTGGGGATTCATGGCCCAAGGCTATGCGCAATTGGATATTCAATCAATCCAAATAATGCAAACTTGCGCAAATAATGCAAGTATGCATAATTGATGCATGAACCCGCCTCGCCAAGCCACGCCACCGCCCATCGGCCGCAACCTGCGCACCCTCATGGATCAACAGGGACTCAACGAGACCGCGCTTGCGCGCGTCACCGGCGTGCCGCAACCCACTCTTCATCGCCTACTCAATACCAGCACCCATGACCCGCGCGATAGCACTCTGCGTCCATTGGCAGACTACTTCGGTGTCACGATCGAGCATTTGCGTACCGAGCTTCCCAATCCTCTCCCACCCTTGCCACTCCGCCCGAAGAAACGTATTCCTGCCTACGAAATTAAAGTCATTGATGGGTACGACGGCATCGATCCAGAGGCCGAAGTCCTGGTCGCTGAAGTGGATGTGGTGGTATCAGGTGGACACGGTGCCGTCGTACCCGAGTTCGTCGAAACTCGCTATCGCATGGCTTATCAGCTCAGTTGGCTGCGCCAAGTCGGTGCCAATCCGCGCGATGTGCGCTTGATGAAAGTCACCGGCAACAGCATGGAACGCACGCTTTTCAACGGCGACCGGATCGCCGTCAACATTGCAGACCATAGGATCGTCGATGGCCGTGTTTACGTCTTCGCCACTGGAGGTGTAGACCCGGACATCAAGGTCAAACGCCTCTATCGCACGATCGACGGCCGACTGCGCATCACTAGCGACAACATGGACAAGATGCAATACCCCGATGAGTACCTCACGCCGGAAGAGGCAGAACAACTCACCATGATCGGCCGCGTGATTGATCGCAGTGGACAGGGTGGACTGTAAGCCACCCCAAGCCAGCATCGGCACATTGACTACTCCGTAAATCGCATCAGCGAAGGGAAAAATAATTCGTGTTTGGATTATCCATTCAATCCATTTTGTTATCATTCCTGTCGATGGCCCCTAGTGCCGCGCTCGTCCAGGCTGCCCCGGCGCAGGCCAGTGGATTCCATTCCATGCGGGGGCGGGACACGCTCCCCTCCTGCACACTGATCGAACCATGCCACCGACGAATGATCGGCCCCATCTTTGAATTTGCAGACTTGCAACGGCTCAGCGGCTTTGAACGCCGAGCCGATGTCGAGCGATGGGCGAACGATAACGGCATCCCTGTCAAAGCGTGCCGAGGCGGCGTGTGGACCACATTGGCCGCTGTAAACCTGTCACTGGGAATTTCGGTCTCAACCGACAACGCATACCCACCGGATGCTGTCTGACCATGAGCACACGCGGACGCGCACGCAAGTTCAATCCTTCGATTCCTGGTCACATCGACCAGAATTCGATCCCGACTGGCGTGTACTGGGATGCTTCCGGCAACGGCCGCTGGTACATCTTCAATCAGAAGGAAGGCAGGCCCAGTCGCGAAACCATCGCTGGACCGAACGCGCGCCTATCTGACATCCATCGCATCATTGAGGAGGGCAAAGGTGGACCCGCTCACGGAACTGTCGCTTGGGTCTTGGCGCAGTTTGAAGCCAGCTCGAAATTCGCAAGTCTGGCATCAGGCACGCAGCGCGATTACAAATCTTGCCGAAAGACCGTCGAAGAATTTCCCACCGCGATCGGCATCAAATTTGGAGCATTCGTAGCAGCAAGGCTCACGCAAACCAATGTCCAACGGATGATCGAGAAGATCGTCAAAAAAGGTACGCCTTCCAAGGCTAATCACGTCCTTCGTTACCTCCGACGGGTGTTCAAATGGGCAGGGCCGCATCTGGGACTGAAGGACAACCCAGCCAAGGGCATCGAGCAAGCCAAAGAACGCCAACGCCGCCGCCTGCCTTCTCAGCAGGTCTACGATGCGGTTGTGGCGTATGCGCGGGAACGTGGCGCTTACATCCCACACTCGAAAGGCTCTCAGCCGCCTTACCTCTGGATCGTCGCCGAGTTGAGCTACCTATGCCGCCTCCGTGGCATCGAAACCAATACGCTAGTGGAAGCACAGGGCGAGAGAGACGGCCTGCGTACTGATCGCCGCAAGGGTAGCCGCAACAACATCGTCGAATGGTCGCCGCGGCTGCGAGCGGCGTGGGATGCAGCGCTGGCCAATCGGAAGTCAGTCATTACCAAACGGGCGCAGCCCGAACAACTGCTCCCCGAAAATCGAGTCCTCTTTTTGTCCGAGGATGGAGAACCGTTGAGCAAGAGCGGATTGGACAGCGCGTGGCAACGGCTCGTGCATGCCGCAATCAAAGACAAGATCATCACGGAAGAACAGAGATTCAGTCTGCACGACCTCAAGCGCAAGGGTGGCACCGACACGGCCGGCAACGTCGCTGATAAGCAGACCGCACTGGGTGTTACCGAGGCCATGATGAAGGTCTATGACCTTAGCGTTCCACGGGTAAAGCCGTCCGATGCTTCCTGATTTTTACGGAGGATTTTTACGGAGGCAATCAATAACAGGGGTGGGTTGCCATTTAACTCATTGAATTAAATGGTGGGCCGTGAAGGATTCGAACCTTCGACCAAAAGATTAAAAGTCTTCTGCTCTACCGACTGAGCTAACGACCCACATGATCCGGCGAACCGGTCCGACTTTGCGCCGGGGCGCGCATTTTAGCCCAAAAAATCGCGGATGTGGGCGATGCCTAAAAGCGTCGCCTGGAATCGCTGTGGAATCAGGCCTGGACGTAGCGCGTCGGGTCAGACACGCCCGCAGCGGCGAAGCCTTCCGCGCGCAGGCGGCAGGCATCGCAGTGGCCGCAAGCGAGGCCATCGGCATCGGCTTGATAGCAGGACACGGTTTGCGCGAAATCCACGTCCAAGCGCAGGCCTTCGCGCACGATGTCGGCCTTGCTCATGCGCATCAGCGGGGCGTGAACGCGGAACCCCGCGCCTTCGACGCCGGCCTTGGTGGCCAGATTGGCCAGGGCCTCGAAGCCGGCGATGAAGTCTGGGCGGCAGTCGGGATAACCGGAGTAGTCCACCGCGTTCACGCCGCAAAACAGGTCGGTGGCGCCCAGCACTTCGGCCCAGCCCAGGGCGACCGACAGCATGATGGTGTTGCGCGCCGGCACATAGGTGACGGGAATCCCTGTGCCCATGACGTGGCCGTCGGAATCCACCGGCACCGAGATGTCGGCGTCGGTCAAGGCCGAACCACCGATGCTGCGCAGATCGACATTGACGATTTTGTGCGCGATAGCGCCGTGGCTGTGGGCGACGCGCGCGGCGGCGTCGAGTTCGGAGGTGTGGCGTTGGCCGTAACGCACGCTCAGCGCATACGGCGCGAAGCCGCGCTCGCGGGCGATGGCGAGTACGACGGCGGAGTCCATGCCTCCGGAAACGAGAATGACGGCGGGTTTCATGGTGTAGGTGTCGGGAATTAGCGAGGTGGGATTGCGAAGTGTGTCTAACAGCAGTCGATCCGAGCGTAACGCATTGCCCTCCAAGATGATTCACTGCGCTGGTTCGCAACACCTGTTCGGCGGTTGCTTGACGAGATGGCGGTGGGGATCACTCACTCGATCGCGATTCAAGCCCTCTCTCGCAAGCGGGCGAAGGCTTGCAAAAGGCGAGCGCGGCGCGATGCGTCGTAGATTTAGACACGCTGCCCTCATCCGCCCTGGCACCTTCTCCCGCACACGGGACAAGGGAACAACGCGCGGGTTTGTCTTGAAGTCAACGCCCCGGCGCATCGTCCCACAGGAGTTTGTGCAACTGCATTTGGAACTTCACCGGCAGCCGATCCGCGACGATCCAATCGGCAAGATCGCGCGCGGCGACTTGGTCTTTGCTCGGCGAGAACAGCACATCGCAGCGTTCGCTCAAACGATGTTCGGCCACGACATCGCGCGCCCATTCGTAATCGCCGCGGCTGCAGATCACGAATTTGATCTGATCGTGCGCGGTCAGCAGCGGGATATTCTCCCAGCGGTTGCGCGCCATTTCGGCCGAATCCGGGGTCTTCAGATCGACCACGCGCGAAACGCGTCGATCGACATCGGCGACATCCAGCGCACCCGAGGTTTCCAGCGAGACGCGATAGCCGGCATCGCACAGCCGGCGCAGCAAATCGATGCAGCGTTTCTGCGACAGCGGCTCGCCGCCGGTCACGCAGACGTGGCGCACGCCGTGGCGCGCGACCTCATCGAGGATCTCGTCGATGCCGCGCCATTCGCCGCCGAAGAAGGCGTAAGCGGTGTCGCAGTATTGGCAGCGCAGTGGGCAGCCGGTCAGGCGCACGAACACCGTCGGCCAGCCGGCGTCGCGCGCTTCGCCCTGCAGCGATAGGAAGATTTCGGTGATTTTGAGGCGATCCGTCGCGGCTGCGGCGGTCGCCACGGGGGCGGAAACGGTGCTCATCGCGGCATTTTAACGGCTGATCGCCGGTACAGCGGGCTTCATGCCTGCTGAAACCATTGATGAGGATGGGACTGCTCGCTGGTAGAGCGGGCTTCAGCCCGCTGTAACCGGACGGGCGTGTAGAGCGGCCTGAAGCCCGCTCTACCGGCTCGCCATCGAACGGGCTTTAGCGCACCCGCGAAAGCTGAATCGCGCGCAGGCGATCGTCCGCCGTGCGCGCGGCCTCGGTGCCCGGATAACGCGAGATCACCTGGGCCAAGGTCGTTTCGGCAGCGTCGAGCTGGCGCAAGCCGTACTGCGCTAGGCCGATCTTCAGCAGCGCGCCAGCGGCTTTGTCGTGGGTCGGGTAGCGATCGAGCAGCGACTGGAACTGCTCTTGGGCCAAAGCGTAGTTCTGGGTGACGTAATAGCTTTCGCCCAACCAATAGTAGGCATTCGGGGTGTAGCTGCCGTTCGGGAAGATGTCGAGAAAACCCTGAAACAGCCGCGCGGATTCGGCATAGCGTCCGGCTTTCAATGCGTCGAACGCCGCGTTGTAGGTGCCGCGCTCGTCGCCGCTGCGGCCCAACGTCACCGGGTCGCCATAGATGCGCGGCGGCGTGTCTTGCACCGCGGGCGTTGTGGGCACCACTGTGGCAATCGCCGATGCTGTGGCGATGGGCTTGGCGACGGCGGTGGTAGTGCTGCTGCTGGTAGTGGTGGCGCTCGGCAGCGTAGGCGGCACCGCCGTGCTCGGCGGCAGCGTGGTGACGGCTTCGAGTCGATTGAGTCGGCCATCGAGATCGAGGTATTGGGTACGCCCCAATTGCTTCTGCTGATCGAGCATTTGCTGCAGTTCTTCGTTCTGCGAACGCAGCGACTGCAGTTCGGTGCGCAATTGGGTGATCTGATTGAGCAGATCGAGATTGCCGGTGCGGCTTGCGGCGAGCTGTTGTTCCAGCGCCGCGAGGCGATCGCCGGTGCTCACGCGCTGCGCGGAGGCCGGCGACGCGACAACACTAACGATGAGAAAAAGAACGAGCGGGATAACACGTGGGGACATCGCGAGAGACCTGCTGGTCGATGTTTGAAACGGAGGCCGATCTAATCGGATTTACTGTGTACACATCGATGGCAGCGAGGGCATCGGCATCGATGCATGCTTATCGATGCGTGCTTATCGATGCATGCTCATTGAGTACGTGTTGATCATTACAGCGTGATCGTTACAGCGTGATCGTTGCAGCGCGATCGTTACAGCTGGCTCAGCGCACGCGTACCGCATGCGCCGGGCGAGACATCACTCGATCTACAGCAGAATCTCTATCACTACGCCGAATTCCGGCGACAGCGACGGCGCGCAGTGCGCCGTCGCTGTCGCTGCAAGCGTCACTTGGCGCTATAAACGATCTCAACCCGGCGGTTCTGAGCCCAACAATCTTCAGTGGAATCGGTGCAGGTCGGACGTTCTTCGCCGTAACTCACCACGGTGATCTGGCCGCCGGACGCGCCATTGGCTTGCACCGCCGAGGACACCGCATTGCCGCGGCGTTCGCCGAGGCCGATGTTGTATTCGCGGCTACCGCGCTCGTCGGCATTGCCTTCCAAGCTCATGCGCGCGCTCGGGCGATCGCGCAGGTACTTCGCATGGCAGGCGACGATGTTCTGGAATTCCGGCTTCAGCGCATCCTGGTCCAAATCGAAATAGACCACGCGCTGACGCAGGCAAGCGTCGGTATCCAAATCGCCCGGGCCATACGCGCCGGTGCGGGTTGGGCCGCTATTAGGCAACGTGCTGCCCGTGGCGGGCTGGGTCGTCGAACCGCCGTCTACCGTCGTGCCGCCGTCCTGGGGGTTGTCTTTCACCTTCTTGGTACAGGCAGCCGCGGCGGCGCACAGCAGCACGGTCAAAATCACTCGCGTCGTCGTATTCATCGGGCGTCTCGTCTTCTCGCTGGGGAACAAAGTGGGGGAATGGCGTGGGGGATTAGCGGTGCAACACTATCGGTGAATGGCTTCGCTGAAGCGGTACGTTGCGCGGCGCGAACACCGCCTGTCGCAGGAGACAACGGCGCGATGCATTCAGCGTGCGCGGAACGGCCCCCAAGCGGGCTCGCGCATGTCGCCGCCAACCACCACCAGCCGCTGACGCACCCTCGCATCGGCCGACACCGCATACAGCACGCCCCGGCCGCCTTCGCGCGCGGCATACAAAACCATGCTCGCATTCGGCGCGAAACTCGGCGACTCGTCGAGCGAACCCGGCGATAGCATGGACCAACGCGGCGAACCCAGGCTGCGGTCGAGCATCGCGATACGGTACACGTTGCCGCCGCCCTGCGCCACGGCGAGCTTTTTACCGTCGGGCGACACCGTGGCCCTGGCGTTATAGGCGCCTTGGAAGGTGATGCGCGTGGCGCTGCCGCCGCCGACCGGCACCTGATAAATCTGCGGGCGGCCACCGCGATCGGAGGTGAAATACAGTGATCCGCTGTCGGCGCTCCACACCGGTTCGGTATCGATGCCGAAGTGGTTGGTCAACTGGGTCAGCGCGCGGCTGGCGAGATCCATCACATAGATTTCGAGGTTTCCGCTTTTCGACAACGCCATCGCCAGCTTGCGGCCATCGGGCGAAAAACTCGGCGCGCCGTTGATGCCCTTGAAACTGGTGAGGGTTTCGCGCGCCGTGGTGATGGTGTCCTGCAAAATGATCGAAGGCGTGCCGCGCTCGAAACTCACATAGGCGATTTTCCGGCCGTCGGGGCTCCATGCTGGCGACATCAATGCGTGCGGGCCGCCGATGATTTCGCGCGGCGCATAGCCGTCGGAATCGGCGACCATCAGCGAATAGCGCGCGCCTTTACCGATGCCTTTCTGGGTGATGTAGGCGATGCGCGTCCAGAACGCGCCGCGTACGCCGAGGATTTGTTCGTAAATCGCATCGGCGATCTGATGTGCGACTTCACGCATCGCGCTTGCGCGCGTGGTCAGCGCGGTGCCGATGATGCGCTCTTGTTTGGCTGCGTCGAACACTTCGTATTCGATGCGGTAGCCGCCGTCGCTGGTATCCAGCACACGGCCGACGACAACGAAATCCTGACGCAGGCGCCGCCAGAAATCGTATTGAATGTCACTGCCGCGAATCGGGCGCTGCGCCATATCGGCTTCGGGCAGCGCATTGAACTGGCCCGAGCGCGCGAGATCGTTGCGGACCACTTCGGCGATATCGGTTGTCGGCGGCGCACCGCTGCCCTGGTAGGGCATCGGCACCACCGCGATCGGCAGCGCCGAGGCGTTGCCGCCGATGATGTCGATCTCGAGCCCGCTCTGTTGCGCGGAGGCGGCAAACGCGACGAACGCGAGAAGAACGAGAAGCAAACGGGCGAGCGCACGCTGCGGCGCGACACCAATCCGATCGCCGCCAGGGCCGTCAGCGCGACCGAAGCAAGGACCTTCGAACCAAGGACCTTCTGCGGAGGTGGCGACGGCAGCGGTTCGGGTAGCGGGAAAGCGGTGAGACATCATCGTCAGTCCGGGGGGAGTGGGGAATCGCAACACAAGATCACTGGCGACATCCGGGCCGGGCTTGCGCGAACGCTAAGCTTCGCCGGTAACGCCGCCTCAAAGGTGAACGGGGCTGGACTTGCGGTCGGAATATAACCGCAAATGATTGATTTTAATGAAATCTTCACGATAGCTGCAGCCTAGTCGCGCAGGGATCAGCGGTCTTCGGCCTGAAAATTCAGGATCAGCGTCCGCCGGAACGCGCCTTCGAAGCCCGCATACGGCAGCGGCTGGGCCTTGAGTACGGCCGCCTCAACCGAACGCCGGCCCAACTCGTCGTAGGGACAGGTCGAATCGACTTGGGCCTCGATCACCTCGCCGCCCGGTAATTGCCGGATCACGATTCGGCAGCGCTGACTGGGCAGCACATTGTCCGGCCGCACCCAGTTGCGACGGATCGCATCGGCGATCGCCTTGGCGTACGCCGCATTGGGGTCGGTTTCGGTGCCGCGATTCCCCGGCGGCGGTGCGCCGGACGCCGCCGCATCCGAGGCCTGCTGGGCGCGACGGTCGGCGAGCTGTCGCAGCCGCTCTTCCGACAACGTGGCCTGGCGCGCGGCTTCGGCGCGCTGACGACGAATATCGGCCAACTGCTGCTGGCGCTGACGCTCCATCTCGCTCTGGCGGCGCTGTTCGATCTCTTCTTGGGTGTCCCGGTTCTCGGTGAGGTCGCGCTGACTCTGCAGGCGCTTGGCTTCCTGCTCGCGCTCGGCGGCTTCGGCCGAGTCCGAATCTGCGGCGACTTCGTCCTGTTGGGTGTCGTCGGGGTCGATGACCTGCTCCTGCGGCTTGAGTTGCTGCTCCGGCGGCGGTTCGGGCAGCTCGTCCACCGGCTCAGGCAAGGCTTCGGGCGGCGGCTCTTGTGCGGTCTCGGGCGCGGGGTCCGCCAACGGTTCGGGCTGGCGCAGCAAGGCGCTGCGGGTGCTGGCCGACAGCGCGCTGAAATCGACGACATCGGCCTGGATCGGCTCGCCCGCATTCGCCGCATCGCGCCCCGGCCACAGCGCGGCCAGCAGAAACAGCGCCAGCGGAATCGCGTGCAGCAGCAGCGCGAAGGCGATGGCGTACGACGTATCGACGCGGGTTTGGCGCATCAGCGGCCCTCGGCGGGCAGGCTGACCAAACTGACCTTGGTGATGCCGGCATCCTTCACCAAGTCGATCCCGCCCATGATGGTCTGATAGCGGGCGTCGCGCGCGCCGTTGACCAGCACGGTGGCGTTGGGGTTCTGACGATGGATCGCGCTCAGTTCAGCGACCAGATCCTCCGCAGTCACCGTGCGGTTGTTAGCGCGATCGAGCATCAGCGCGAAGCGGCCGTCGGCGTAAATGCTGACGACGATCGGATCTCGCGGGGTTTCCAGCGATTTCGCCCGCGATTTCGGCAGGTCGATGTCGGTGCCGAGATTCAGCAGCGGCGCGGTGACCATGAAGATGATCAACAGCACCAGCATCACGTCGATGTACGGCACGACGTTGATCTCGGCTTTGAGCTGTCTGCGCTTGCGGTGGCGGCGGGAGACGGAAGTGGCCATAGAAGTTACTCGCGATGGCCGGGATCAATGAAGACGGTATCCGGCAGAGGCGGGGCAGAAGCAGGGCGGCGGCGGCGTCGATGCGTCGTGCGCGTCGCCTGCGATGCAGGGCATGCTGGCGCCATTCGCGGGGCCGGCGACCGATTCGAGCACAGCGCTTTACGGATGATCATCGACATGCGCCTGCCGCTGCAGGATCGAAGAGAACTCCTCGGTGAACGTGTCGTAACGGTTGCCGATGCGCTCCACCCGCGTGGCGAAGCGGTTGTAGGCCCACACCGCAGGAATCGCCGCGAACAAGCCCATCGCGGTGGCGAGCAAGGCTTCGGAGATGCCGGGCGCGACCGTGGCGATGGTGGCTTCCTGCATTTTCGCTAAGCCGTGAAACGACATCATGATGCCCAGCACGGTGCCGAACAGGCCGACGTAGGGGCTGATCGAGCCGACGCTGGCGAGGAATTCCAGATTGTGTTCGAGGGTGTCGAGCTCGCGCGAAGCGGTGGCGCGCATTGCGCGCTGCGCGCCTTCGAGCTGCGAGCGCGCGTCCATCCCGCGACGCTGGCGGACGCGGTTGAATTCGCGCATGCCGCCTTCGAAAATCGCTTCTAAGCCGCCGATTTGCTGCTTGCGCGCAGACACTTCGGTGTATAGCCGGCCGAGATCGGCGCCAGACCAGAACCGCTCTTCGAAGCCGTCGGCTTCGCGCTGGGCGCGATCGAGCACGCGCTTTTTGCTGAAGATGATGACCCACGATGCGATCGAAGCCAGCAGCAGCAGCGCCATCACCGCTTGCACCGGCAGGCTCGCCTCAATGATCAGTTGCAGGTAATTGATGCCCTTCCCGGCTTCAACGAGGCTGGTCGTAGCGGCTTGCGCTGCCGGTTCGGGTAAGGCTTCGGCAGCGGCCTGCAGCGCAGCGAATGGGATTGGACTCATCAGCACGTACTCCGGGGTGAAGACTTTGAAACGATCGAGAACACAAGGATTGAGGCGTAACGATTAGGGCATAACGATTAGCGCAAGCGGATGAAGCGGAGGTGAAACGGGGCAATGTCAGGTGGCAATGTCATGCAGCAATGCCACTCGCGGCGGAAACTCCAAGCACGCCCGATGAATGGTTTAGACGTTCTAGTTTAATGCGTCATAGTCTAGTGCTTCACGCTGTTTGAACCATTTCTAAGAGCCTGTTCAAAGTCTCTGAATGCATCGCCTTGGGTCGAATGTTGGTTGCTTTGTAGGAGGGGCTTCAGCCCCGACCATGGTGGAAACCGGCTTAGATGCCGTCGGATCGGGCCTAAAGGCCCTCCTACAACGCCAAAACGATTGCGGTATTCGGAGATTTTGAACAGGCTCTAATGCGGCTCATTTTCGCTACGACATGCGCGGAGTAGCGCCCCTCACACAGCATTGATGAAACATTCCTTCTCCCCGCACAGCGGGGCGAAGAGGAGCGCTTGCGAGGCACTGTCTCGCGCGCCGATAAACGCCCGAGCGCTATGCGCGAGGGCCGGAGGAAGGTGCCGCGCAAATGCTTTGCTTCTCCCCGCACAGCGGGGAGAAGGTGGCGCGTAGCGCCGGATGAGGGGCAGGCAGCCACCGAAGAGCGCCCCTCTCCCGGCCTACGGCCACCCTCTCCCCGTGCACGGGGAGAGGGAATATCGTCGGGCGTCCTGGACGACATCGCGTCTCTGACAAGACCCCAGGCGTTATGAGCGATACAGGTCGCGCGGCCGCAAAGAACGGTATTCAAGCACCACACTAGCCCAGTGCGTCCGCGACTTGCATCGATCGAAACAGGCTAAGCAACACGGTCGGAATAGCTTTCGGCTTGAAATCATCGGCGCCCAGCGCCGCGATCCGCACCTCGGCGTCGATCAGCCGCTGGCCGTCGCACTCGATGGTTTGGCGCAACACCACACTTGCGCGGCGACATTCGCTCACCGCCACCGACACCGCCAAAGCATCGTCCAAACGCGCGGGCTTGCGAAAGTCGATCGACATCGCACGCACCACAAAGACCAGATCGTACTCGGCGCGCAAAAGTTCCTGCCCGTAGCCGCGCGCGCGCAGCCATTCGGTGCGGGCGCGCTCCATGAAGGCCAAGTATTGCGCGTGATAGACCACCCCACCGGCATCGGTGTCTTCCCAATACACCCGCGCAGGGAATACAAACGTACGGTCGTCGTGCGATGGGTGTTGGGATGGGCTGCGAGAATCGCTCAAAACAAGCTCTCCGGCTCTCCGCTGCCGATCGCCGCGTCGCTGCGTTTGGGCGTGAGCCCAAGATGCCGATACGCCTTCTGCGACGCCATCCGCCCGCGCGCGGTGCGCACTAGAAAGCCCTGCTGGATCAAATACGGCTCAATCACATCTTCCAGCGTGCCGCGCTCTTCGCTCAGCGCAGCGGCCAGCGATTCGACGCCGACCGGGCCGCCGTCGAAATTTTCGATGATGAGATTGAGCAAGCGCCGATCGAGGTCGTCGAAACCCTCAGGATCGACCTTCAGCATCTGCATCGCGGCGCGCGCGACATCGTGATCGATATGGCCCTGCGCTTTGACTTGGGCGAAATCGCGCACGCGCCGCAGCAGGCGATTCGCGATGCGCGGGGTGCCGCGCGAGCGCCGCGCGATTTCGTCGGCGCCCTCCGGCGCGCAGTCGATGCCGAGAATCTTCGCTGAGCGCCGCACGATTCGGGTCAACTCTTCGGCGCTGTAGAACTGCAAACGCTGCACGATGCCGAACCGGTCGCGCAGCGGCGCGGTGAGCAGGCCGGCGCGGGTGGTGGCGCCGATCAGCGTGAACGGCGGCAGATCCAATTTGATCGAACGCGCTGCGGGGCCTTCGCCGATCATGATGTCGATCTGGAAATCTTCCATCGCCGGGTACAGCACTTCCTCGACGACCGGCGAGAGCCGATGAATCTCGTCGATGAACAGCACATCGTGCGGCTGCAGATTGGTCAGCAACGCGGCCAGATCGCCAGCTTTTTCGATCACAGGGCCGGAGGTCATGCGCAGATTCACCCCCAACTCGTTGGCGATGACGTGGCTCAGCGTGGTTTTGCCCAAACCCGGCGGCCCGAAGATCAGCACGTGATCCATCGCTTCGCCGCGACGCTTCGCCGCCTCGATATAAATCGACATCTGCTCACGCACCGGCTGCTGGCCGAGATACTCGTCCAGCCGCTTGGGGCGAATGCTGGCGTCGAGCACGTCGTCTTCACGGGTGGCGCCAGCAGCGATGATGCGGTCTGAGGTCATGCGGCCATTATGCCGGCCCAGGCAGGGCGTTGGGCGATGACGATCGAGCCATGCCCACGGCTGCTGGGAGCGAATCGAACCGCGGCGCGAGATCGCAGCACCGGCCATCCGCCGCAATCAACATCAAATCTGCACCTGCGCGCCGAGTTCCACGAGCCGGTTGCCGGGAATGCGGAAGAAACTGGTCGCCGAGGCGGCGTTGCGGTGCATCAGCACGAACAATTTATCGCGCCAGATCGGCATGCCGCGGTGACGGCTGACGATGATCGTTTCGCGACTGGCGAAATAGGTGGTGTCCATCGGGTCGAAATAGATGCCGCCTTTGTCGCAGCTGCGCATCAAGGCCAGCGGTACGTCCGGTGTCTCCATGAAGCCGTAGCGAATCAGCACGCGATAGAAATCGTTGCCGATCGACTCGATTTTCAGCTGTTTGTCCTTCTGCATGTAAGGAATGTTCAGCGTTTCCACGGTGAGAAACACGTTGCGCTCGTGCAGCACTTTGTTGTGCTTGAGGTTATGCATCAGCGCATGCGGCACCACGGTTTTGTCCGCGGTGAGGAACACTGCCGTGCCTGGCACGCGCAGCGGCGGCGCCAGCATCAGGCCCGGCAGGAAGCTATCGAGTTGAATGCCTTCCTTGCGGATTTCGGCCTGCAGCAATTTGCGGCCGCGGCGCCAGGTGCGCATCATCGTGAACGCGGTGATGCCGATGAACAGCGGCACCCAGGCGCCAATGCCCGACAGCAGTTTGGCGCCATTGGCAAACAAGAAGGCGCAGTCGATCACGAAGAACATCGCGCACAGCGGCAGCACCCAGCGGCGCGAATCCGGCCAGCGCGTGTACGCGACGATCGCCAGCAGCATGGTGTCGATCAACATCGTGCCAGTCACCGACAAGCCATACGCAGTCGCCAGCGCAGCGGAGCTTTGGAAGCTGAGCGTGAGCGCCACCACCGCCGCGAACAGCATCCAATTGATCGATGGAATATAGATCTGGCCGATGGTGTCTTTCGAGGTGTAGCGGATCGCTAGGCGCGGCACATAGCCCAGCTGGATCGCCTGGCGTGCGACCGAGAACGCGCCGGTAATCACCGCCTGCGACGCCACCGCCGCAGCAACCGTCGCCAGCACCAACATCGGGATTTGCGCCCACGCCGGAATCGACAGATAGAACGGGTTGACGACCGCTGCGGGATTGACCAGCAGCACCGCACCCTGTCCGAAGTAGTTCAGCACCAGCGCCGGCAGCACGAAACCGAACCAGCCCCAGCGGATCGGCGCTTTGCCGAAATGGCCGAGGTCGGCATACAGCGCTTCGCCACCGGTCACGGTCAGCACCACCGCACCGAGAATCAACACGGCATGCCAATTGTGGGTGGCGAAAAAATGCCAAGCCCAGTACGGATTCATCGCTTTGAGCACGATCGGATTCTGAACGATGTTGTAGGCGCCGAACGCGGCGATCACGATAAACCAGGTGATCATGATCGGACCGAACGCTTTGCCGACCTTCGCCGTACCGAAGCGCTGCATCGCGAACAGGCCGGTCAGGATCACCAGACTGACCGGCAGCACCCACGGCTTTAAGACCGGCGAGATAACGACGAGACCCTCGACCGCACCGAGCACGGTGATCGGCGGCGTGATCATGCCGTCGCCGAAGAACAGCGCTGCGCCGAAAATGCCGAGAATGCCGACGGTGTAACTCAAGCGCGAACCTTTTTGCAGGCTGCGCTGCGCCAGTGCGGTCAGCGCCATGATGCCGCCCTCGCCTTCGTTATCGGCGCGCATGATGACGATGACGTATTTCAGCGTCACCACCAGCAGCAGCGACCAAAAGCCGAGCGACAGCAGGCCTTTCACTGTCGCCGCATCGGGGGTCAACCCGAAATGCGGGTGGAACATTTCTTTAATCGTATACAGCGGGCTGGTGCCGATGTCGCCGAAGACAACGCCGACGGCGCCGGCGACCAAGGCGACCATGCCGGCTTTGCCGTGTCCGTGAGCATCGTGCCCGTGATTGCCGGGCGAGGCCTGACTGGAAGAGGCCGGTGAGGGAGCGTTGCTCATGAGAAGCGGACCTTGCGACTGTGCGTGACGTCGGTGCGGTGGAAGCGCTCAGCGAAGTGCTGACTGTAGCGCTTTGCGAATGATGACGGCGGTATCGTCGCCGGCGCTGGCGGCGTCGCGCGCCATACGCGCGGCATCGGCAGGTTTGTAGCCCAGTTGCATCAACGCACTGGTGGCTTCGGATTGGGCATCGGGGCCGATGCCGAGGCTGGCAGTGCCGCCGCCGGTGACGAAATCGGCGGCGCGATCGCGTAACTCCACCACCATGCGCTCGGCGGTTTTCTTGCCGATGCCGGGAATGCGGGTGAGCGCAGTGACATCGCCGGTTTGAATCAAGCGCGCGAATTCGTCCACGCTCGCGCCCGACAGCACCGCCAGCGCGATCTTCGCGCCGATGCCGCTGACTTTCTGCACGTCGCGGAACAACCGGCGTTCGCTCTCGCGCAAAAAACCGTACAGCGAGACGCTGTCTTCTTTCTGCGCGTAATGCGTAAACAAGAACACCTCGCGGCCGATTTCGGGCAGATCGTAAAACGTGCTCATCGGCGCTTCCAGCTCATAGCCGACGCCGTGGACGTCGATGACTAACCACGGCGGCTGCTTGTGAATCAAGGTGCCTTTAAGACGTCCGATCATGGCGTCACCCCGCAATAGAAATGACGAATGCGCGATGGAGCATGGCAACAGCAAAAAGCGTTGTCATCCCGAGTGCAGCGAGGGACCTGCTGCATCCTGTGCGGATTCCGCACTCCCGGCTGTCCATGACTGGCTTTCATCATTTCCTCCACGCCTGTCGCGCGCTCACGCCCAGGCGCTGCGCGGTCGCGCGCACATGGGCATGGGTGATCGCAACCGCCAGCGCGTCGGCGGCATCGGCCTGCAATTTGCCTTTGAGATTCAGCATTAAGCCGACCATGTGCTGAATTTGGGTTTTGTCGGCGCCGCCGCTGCCGACCACCGCCAATTTGACCTCTTTCGCCGCATATTCGTGCACCGGAAGATCGCGCTGGACGACGGCGCAAATCGCCGCGCCGCGCGCGTGACCGAGTTTGAGCGCCGAATCTGGATTGCGGGCCATGAATACTTTTTCAATCGCCACTTCCGCAGGCGTATGGGTGTCGAGCACCTCGCCCAAACCGCGCAGCAATACCTTCAGACGCAGCGGAAAATGCTCGCGCAGCGTCTCTGCGTCGATCTCATCGTCGCCTTTGAGCAGTTCGATCGGGCCGTGAAACACGTGCGTCATCCGCCCCGCGGCATCGACATCGATGATGCCCACGCCGGTGCGCTGCGAACCGGGGTCGATGCCAAGGATGCGGATCACGTCGATGGTTTACGCGTATGCGTCCGCGCCGAGTTCGGCGTTATGGGCGACGCTTTGCACGTCGTCAAGATCTTCGAGCCAGCGCAACAGCTTCACCACTTGCTGCGCGGTCTCGCCGGACACCGGGCTGTCGTTGTCGGCGCGCAGCGTCACTTCGGCGATATCGGGCTTCAGACCCGCAGTTTCCATCGCCGCTTTAACATCGACGAACGCGTCGGGCGCGGTCAGCACATCGATCGCGCCGTCTTCGGGATACACCACCACATCATCGGCGCCGGCTTCGATCGCGGTGTCGGTGATCGCATCCTCATCGGCGCCCGCCGCAAACGACAGCACGCCGAGCTTTTTGAACATAAACGACACCGAGCCTTCGGTGCCCATGTTGCCGCCGCATTTGCTGAAGGCATGGCGCACATCGGCGACGGTGCGCACTTTGTTGTCGGTCAAGCAATCCACAATCACCGCGACGCCGCCGGGCGCATAGCCTTCGTAGCGCACTTCTTCGTATTCGACGCCTTCGAGTTCGCCGGTGGCTTTTTTGATCGCGCGTTCGATCACGTCTTTCGACATATTCACTGCGAGGCCTTTGTCGATCGCCGTGCGCAGCCGCGGATTGGTCGCCGTATCGCCGCCGCCAGCGCGCGCGGCGACGCCGATTTCGCGAATGATCTTGGTGAAGATCTTGCCGCGCTGCGCGTCGACCGCGTTCTTGCGGGCTTCGATGGAAGGACCTCTACCCATGAATCTAACGCACCTGTCGGAATGCCAAGCCGACAATTTTACCCGAACCGTCAGGGCCGGCGCGGTATACCGTGCAGTTCAGGAATCGAACCGGCCCCGCTTCAGGAATGTCGCCGTCTGCCGCGCCGCGTCCGCCGACAGCACCAAACCGCTGTGACTGGCCGGGACGGTGCAGTGATCGGTCAGCCCGGGCAGGCGCGTTTCGTTTAGATTCACGGTGCCGTCGGAACTGTCGTCCATGCGCACGAACCAGCCACCGACGCCCTGCGCACGGTCGCCGGCCACCATGCCGAGCGCCGCCGGCCCGTCCCAGGGCGCACAGCCGGCTTCGAGAATGCCGCGACTGCGGCCCAGCGCGAGCGACAGCGGCGCCCGCCGACCGATCGCCGCCGCCACCGCGCTGCCGCGCAGCGGCGAGCCCAAACAGACGACGCGCTTCACCGGCAGCTCCGGCGCCCGGCGCAGGGCTTCGACGATGACCAACCCACCCAGGCTATGTCCAACCAATAGCTCGGCCGGATGCCGACGTAAATGCGCGATCAACCGCTCCTGCGCACGCTCGGGTTCGCCCAGCACGCTGGCGTAGCCGAACAGCGACGGCGCCAGCCCCTCGCGACGCAGACGCATCGCGAACGGCGTGAGCCACGCTTTGGCGTTCCAGATGCCGTGGACCAGCAGAACGCGCGGCTTCTCAACCATCAATCGCTCGACGAATGGTTCGACCATCGATCAATCCTTCGAGGCGACGCGCCGCATGATGAATTCGTGGTCGTTGGTGCTGCCGACCGGGAACAGATACTCGCCGACTTTATCGAACCCATAGCGTCCGTAAAAACGCTGCGCGCCGAGATTTTCGCTCCACACGCCCACCCACAGCGTGCGCGGGCCGTCGCGCAGCAGCCACTCCATCGCGACCTCCGCCAGCTTCGTCCCCCAGCCGCCGTTGTGCGCGCGCTGCAGGATGTAGAGCCGCTTGATTTCGCCGTCGGCCTCGGAGGCCTCGGCATGCGGCAAACCGCAGGGCCCAACGAGAATATGCCCGATCGCCTCGTCGCCCTCTTCCAACAGCCACACCGCATAGCGCGGATCTTCGAGCGCCGCGCGCTGGGTGTCGGCGGTGTAACTCGCGGCGAGAAAATAGGCGAGGTCTTCCGGCGGATACAGATGGCCGAAGGTCTCGGTGAAATTGCGGCGCGCGAGATCGGCGACGCATTCGGCATCGGCGGGAGTGGCGCGGCGGATGGTGGTGGTCATCTGCACTTCCTGAAGAAGATTCTTTGGGAGCGACGGCTTTCAACAGTGTTGACGCGACGCACCTTCTCCCCGCCATGCGGGGAGAGGGAAGAGCGAGCGCAGCGAGCGAGGGTGAGGGGCAATCATCTCGCCGCCATGTGGGGAGAAGGTGGCGTGCAGCGACGGATGAGGGACCACGCGGCCGCAATCCATCGCGAAAAGCGCCCCTCACCCGACCTGCGGCCACCCTCTCCCCGCCATGCGGGGAGAGGGAAGAGCGAGCACAGCGAGCGAGGGTGAGGGGCAATCTTCTCCCCGACATGCGGGGAGAGGGAAGAGCGAGCGCAGCGAGCGAGGGTGAGGGGTTTATTCTTTCGACGGACGTACCTGCACGTGCACCTCAGCCAACTGCGCATCAGGGATCGGCGACGGCGCGCCGGTCATCAGGCACTGCGCGGTGGTGGTTTTCGGGAAGGCGATGACATCGCGGATCGATTCGGTGCCGGCCATCAGTGCGGCGATGCGGTCGATGCCGAAGGCGATGCCGCCGTGCGGCGGTGCGCCGTATTTCAGCGCGTCGAGCAGGAAGCCGAATTTCAGTTCGGCTTCTTCGCGGCCGATGCCAAGCAGATCGAACACTGCGGACTGCATCGACGAGCGGTGGATACGGATCGAACCGCCGCCGATTTCGTTGCCGTTGAGCACCATGTCATAACCGCGGCTCACCGCGGTCTTCGCGTTCGCGCGCAAATCGGCTTCGTCGTCCACCGCTGGCGCGGTGAACGGGTGATGCAGGGCGACATAGCGCTGCGCTTCGGCGTCCCACTCGAACATCGGGAAGTCGGTGACCCACAGCGGCGTCCAACTGGCTTCGACCAAGTTCAAATCCTTGCCTAGCTTCAAACGCAGCGCGCCCATGAAATCGCTGGCGGTTTTGTAGTTTGCGGCGCCGAAGAAGATCGCATCGCCGTTCTGTGCGCCGGTCGCTTGCACGATCGCAGCGAGAGTCGCGTCGTCGAGAAACTTGGCGATCGGCGAGTTAATGCCTTCGCGGCCCTTGGCGACGTCTTCGATCTTCATCCACGCGACGCCCTTAGCGCCGTACTTCGCGGCATGCGCACCGAGGTCGTCGATTTGTTTGCGCGACAACGATGCTGCGCCCGGCGCGCGCAGGGCAACAACGCGACCGTCCTCATGGTTCGCCCAATCGGTGAATACTTTGAATTCGCAGGCTTTGACCAGTTCAGCGATGTCGGTGAATTCCATCGCGATGCGCAGGTCGGGCTTGTCCGAACCATAGCGACGCATCGCTTCGGCATAAGTCATGCGCGGGAATTCGCCGAGTTCAACGTCCATCACTTCGCGAAACACTTCGCGAATCATCGCTTCGGTCGCGTCCTGCACATCGCGCTCGCCCACCCAGGCGAACTCCATGTCGAGCTGAGTGAATTCGAGCTGGCGATCGGCGCGCAGGGCTTCGTCGCGGAAACAGCGAGCGATTTGGTAGTAACGATCGAAGCCGGCCACCATCAGGATCTGTTTGAACAACTGCGGCGACTGCGGCAATGCGTAAAACTCACCCGGATGCATGCGTGCGGGGACCAGGAAGTCGCGCGCGCCTTCGGGCGTGGCTTTGGTCAGAATCGGCGTTTCGATGTCCTGGAAGCCACGTTCATCGAGGTAACGGCGCAGCGCCTGCACCAACTTGATGCGGGTGCGCATCATCTGCTGCATCTCGGGGCGGCGCAGATCGAGGTAGCGGTATTTCAGCCGCGTTTCTTCGCCTGCGTTCTCATGCGCGTGGAACGGCAGCGGCTCGGCTTTGTTCAGCACCTCGATCGCGGTCGGCACGATCTCGATCTTGCCGGTCTTGATCTTGTCGTTCACCGCATGGCGCGCACGCACTGTGCCGGTGACGCGCAGACAGTCTTCGTTACCGAGGGCGCTCGCATCCTTGAACAGCTCCGGCTGGTCGCTCTCGACCAGCATCTGCACGATGCCCTCGTGGTCGCGCAGATCGACGAAGACCTGATGGCTCTGGACGCGGGCTTTGTTGACCCAGCCGCAGAGGATGACGGTCTGGCCGATCAGCGTCTCATCGACGAGGCCGCAGAAGTGGGTACGCATGGGGAGACTCCGGGGTATGATCAAGCCGGCCAAGTGCCGGACAGCCGGTTATTTTAGCCGCTGCGGAGCGCAGGCGTGGGTCGGCGTTCGCATGCGCGCCGATCCGCCCGCCGGCCAACACCGGAGACGATACCGCGCCGCCATGAGGCGCAACCGCAGACGATGCTTACGAAACACGCAGATACACACACAGATACACACACAGATACACAGACACACACATTACTGAGGACACACATGCAGATCATCCGCACCCCGGCACTTGCTCACGCGACGTTCGTGAAGGCCAGCCTGATTCTTGCGACGCTGGCCGCATGGTCGGCCGCCCCCGCCGCGCAGGCGCAGATTCTCGACAAGGACACCGTCCGCTGCGAAAGCAAGGAAGGCCGCCGCGAAACTTGCGACACCAAATGGCCCGGCCAGAGCGCGATGACCAAACAGTTGTCGGACACCCGCTGCATCAGAGGCAGCACCTGGGGCGCCAGCCCCGGCAAGGTTTGGGTCGATAACGGCTGCCGCGCTGAGTTCGGCCCGGAATACAGCGGCAAGATCGTGCGCTGCGAAAGCAGTGACGGCCGCTATAAAACCTGCGGCAAAAACCTGTACGGCAATGCCGACCTGATCCGGCAGATGTCCGACACGCCGTGCCGCGAAGGCACGAGTTGGGGCCTGCGCGGCGGTTCGATTTGGGTCGATAAAGGCTGCCGCGGCGAGTTTCGCGTCGGCGAAAGCAGCGGCGTCTACAGCGTGACTTGCTCCAGCGAGAACGGCCGCCGTCAAAGCTGCGGCTGGGACAGCAAGCGCGGCACGCCGTCGCTGTTGGAAAGCCTGTCGAAATCCCCCTGCGTGAAGGGTCGTTCTTGGAACTACGACAAAAAAGGCGGCTTGTGGGTAGACGAAGGCTGCCGTGGGCGGTTTGGGATTCGCTGATCGTCGCCACATCGCACATAGACAAAGCCCCGCAGATGCGGGGCTTCGTCGTTTTGGGTCTTTGTAGCGACGCGACAAAAGCGCTAGCGCTCACTACCCCATGGCGCTGGCGGTGCAGCAACCGGGCGGCTGAGGTCGAACTCGACTTGGAACAAGCGGCCGTTCGGGCGCGATAGTTCGTAAACGAAGCGGTCCTGCGAAATCTCCATCGCCCAAGTGTTGTTGACCGAGGCGGTCAACCCGTTGGCCTGAAAGTTGGCGATCGACTCGGCATCGACCGGAAAGGCTTGGCGATCGACCGTACCCGCATCGGCGGTATCGCCGCCGTACAGCGTGACCTTGTCGGGGCTGCCGTCTTCGTGGCGGTGGTCGTGTTTCAGCCGCAGACCGGTCGGCGTGCGCGTCAGCACCCAGGTGCGCGAGCGGTCCTCGCCAACATGGAAGGGAATCCTGATCTCGCCTGCTCCGCAGTCACGGACATGCATGACCAGCGATTTGTCTGCGAACGGGCTGTTCGGCGTCGCAGGCGTATCGACCAAGACCCGGCCGGCATAGGCCTGCCCACAGTGGCGGGCAATTGCGGCGAGGAATCTGTCGGCTGGGGCCTCGGCCTGCCTGGCCATCGGAGTAGCAGCACAACCGATGAGGCCCGAGACAGCGAGTATCGCGAGAAAAATGCGCAGCTGCGGGCGACATGGAAGGTAGGCAGGTAGCGTCATCGCTCCACCCTACTCGGCCAAACCGTTCGCTGGCAACCGCAGATCAAGCAGCAGGCTTGCTGTCGGTGGGCTTGCTGCTTGCAGGCCTGCTATCTGCAGGCTTGCTGTCTGCAGGCTTGCTGTCTGCAGGCTTCGCGACCGGCGCGCTTTCGGCCGACTTGGCCGCCGGGGCAGCGTCGCTCTTTGGGCTGTCGGTCTTCGGCGCGTCGCTCGTATCGGTGAGATTGCGCTTCTTATCGCCCTCTTTCTTGAAGTCGGTTTCGTACCAACCGCTGCCCGACAGCCGGAACGCCGGGGCGGTGAGTTGCCGCCGCACCTGCGCAGCGCCGCACTCGGGGCATTCGGTCGGGTCGGGGTCGGACAGCCGCTGCAGGCGGTCGAACTGGTGGCCGCAGGCGTCGCATTCGAAGGCATAGATAGGCATAAGGCTCGGATCGTGAATCGCCCGCAGGCGCGTGGCGGGCATTCTGGGGCTTCCTGGCGGCGATTCAAACCGACATCAGCGAGGCGCCAATGTCGGAAGCCTAAAACCCGACCGGCCGTCGGCCTAAACGTGAATACGATTACAAAATACGATCTGCGCCAATGGTGCAGTGCACCTTGCGCGATAGTGCGCGCCGCAGGCGTATCGCTATTCGTTCGAGCCCGGTTCGCCTCAATCATTGCGCGCTTCGGCGCGCCGCCGCCTGCCCCGGCCGAGCGCACTCATGATGAGCGCATCGGCGCCGCACGACACCATCGAAGAGGATTCGTTTCTATGTCGCACACCAAGGTTTGGTTGGCCGCGCTATTCGCGGCGCTAATGCTGTGGCTCGCACCGCAGCACGACGCCCGCGCCGCCATCGATCAATTCGCGCTGGGCGCGCGCTACGACGCCACCCAAAGCAATATCACCTTCAAGGTGTATTCCTCGCGCGCCACGCGCATCGAGGTGTGGCTCTACAGCCAGGGCGCCGGCCAGCAGGAAAAAGTAAAGTACGTGATGACTAAAGATGCAGCGACCAATATCTGGTCGAAGACTGCATCGGTGGCCACGCTTAAGAACACCTATGGCATCACCGGCGCGGTCTATTACGGCTATCGCGCTTGGGGCCCGAACTGGACCTACAGCAGCACCTGGACCAAGGGCAGCGCGATCGGCTTCGTTACCGACATCGACGTCAACGGCAATCGCTTCAATCCCAACAAATTGCTGATGGACCCGTACGGCCGCGAAATCAGCCAAGACCCGAACACTGCCACCTGCCCAGACGGCACGATCTACGCCTCCGGCGCGCTGCATCGCAATAAAGACAGCGGCGCCTGCGCCAGCAAAAGCATCGTGCTGGCTGCGGACACCACGTCGATCGGCACCAAACCCACGCGCGCGCTGAAAGACGACATCGTGTACGAAGTGCACGTGCGCGGCTTGACCATGAGCGACACCTCGATTCCGCTGAATTTGCGCGGCACCTATGCAGGCGCGGCGCTGAAAGCGGCGCATCTGGCGTCGGTTGGCATCACCGCAGTGGAATTTCTGCCGGTGCAGGAAACCCAGAACGACACCAACGATGTCGATCCAACCTCGACCAGCGGCGATAACTATTGGGGCTACATGACCCTGAATTATTTCGCGCCGGACCGTCGCTATTCCGCCGATAAAACCGCAGGCGGCCCGACCCGCGAATGGAAGGCGATGGTCAAGGCGTTCCACGACGCCGGCATCAAGGTCTACGTCGACGTGGTCTATAACCACACCGGCGAAGGCGGCGCCTGGGGCGGCAGCGACGGCCTCACCGTCTACAACATCAACTCATGGCGCGGCCTGGATAATCCGACGTATTACTCGCTGACCACGAATTATCAATATTCCTGGGACAACACCGGCGTCGGCGGCAACTACAACACCCGCAATCCGATCGCGCAGAATCTCATCATCGATTCGCTCGCGTATTGGCGCGATGCGCTGGGCGTGGACGGCTTCCGCTTCGATCTGGCATCGGTGCTGGGCAATACCTGCGAACACGGCTGCTTCAACTTCGACAAGATGGACCCGAACAACGCGCTCAATCGCATCGTCAACGAATTGCCGCGGCGCCCGGATAACGGCGGAACTGGCCTCGATTTGATCGCCGAACCGTGGGCGATCGGCGGCAACTCGTATCAGGTCGGTGGCTTCCCCACCGGTTGGGCCGAGTGGAACGGCATGTATCGCGATGCGCTGCGCAAGAAACAGAATCAGATGGGCGTCGAAGTGGTGACGATGGGCACGATGGCCTCGCGCTTCGCCGGCTCGTCGGACCTGTACGGCGACGATGGCCGTAAGCCGTGGCATTCGGTCAACTTCATGGTCGCGCACGACGGCTTCACGCTCAACGATCTGTACAGCTACAACAGCAAGCAGAACAACCAACCGTGGCCGTACGGCCCGTCCGACGGCGGCGACGACAACAACCACAGTTGGGATCAAGGCGGCATCGTCCTCGATCAACGCCGCGCCGCGCGCACCGGCATGGGCTTCATGATGCTGAGCGCCGGCGTGCCGATGTTCAACGGCGGCGATGAAGCCTTGCGCACCCAGTTCGGCAACAACAACGTCTATAACCTGGATTCTGCGGCGAACTGGCTGTATTGGACGCGCAGCACGATCGAAGCCGACTTCGAAACCTTCACCCGGCGCATGATCGCGTTCCGCAAAGCGCATCCGGCGCTGCGCCCGCTGAATTTCTATTCCAGCGTGGACACCAACGGCAACGTGATGGAGCAGTTGCGTTGGTTCAAACCCGACGGCGGCGTTGCCGATGCGGCGTACTTCAACAGCACCAGCAATCATGCGCTCGCCTGGCGCATCGACGGCAGCGAATTCGGCGGACCCGGCAATCCGATCTACGTCGCCTACAACGGCTGGTCGGGCAACGTGAACTTCACCCTGCCGTGGCCGGGTGCCGGCAAGCAGTGGTATCGCGTCACCGACACGGCAACCTGGAACGAAGGTCCGAATACGGTCGCGAACCCGGGTTCCGAAGCGTTGATCGGCGGCGAATACACTGTGTATGGCTTGCAGGCGCGGTCGCTGTTGGTGTTGATCGCGAAGTAGGGTGCGCCTCGGCGCACCTGCTCTGGATGTAGACAAATCAAACGGCGCGCCCATGGCGCGCCGTTTTGTTTGATGTGCCGGAAACCCATGCTGTTCCTTCTCCCCGCCACGCGGGGAGAAGGTGGCGCGAAGCGTCGGATGAGGGGCAGGCGGGACGACGCACGACCAGACCCTCCCCATGCGCGCCGGCTAGGCCATCCGGCCTAGCCGCTGTGCCTGGGACTGGCCTACCGGCCAACCCCGCCGCCCCAGGCCTCCGGCCCGCTGGGAGACCTCAGGGCAAAGCGGAAGCCGATGTACGGGTGCACCCGCCAGGCGTGCCACCTGTGGCGGCAGGCTGCACGCACGTAGTCGGGTTGGTTGAGCCACGAACCACCACGCACTACATGGAGAGATGAATCTAGCTGCGTCCCAGGTACATTGCGGCGCGGCTGCCAAACATCAGCGCACTATTCCAAAACATTGCCGTGCACATCGAACAGACCCCAGGGGTTACGCGGATAGCTATGGACTGGCGTTGTGCCTTGCGCATCCTCCAAGCTGCGTTTGCCATCGATATCGAAGTTAGCGCAGGCAGCATCCGCCACATCGCCCCACCAATACGCCGTGCGCGTGCCCGCACGGGCCGCATATTCCCACTCCACCTCACTCGGCAGGCTCAGCCCGTCGCCTGTGCCCCATTCCGGCCGCGCCGCAAAGCGCGCGATGAACTGGTCCATGACCGCATCCCAGCTCACGTTCTCCACCGGGCGCTGCAGCGCTTCGGGGCCGGCCGCGAAGTGGCTGGGGTCGTCGTCGGCCACCGCACGCCAGAACGCCTGCGTACATGGCGTGTCGGCCAGCCAGAAACCCTGGCCAACGACTTCCCGATGAGGTGCGTGCTCGAATTGGTTGGCCACCTCGCGAATGGCCTTTTCCTGGATCGCATTCCGCTCCGCCTGCGGCGACCCCATCCAGAAGCCCTCCGACCCGGTCGGCGGAATCCAGCGCATTCGCTGGGTGGCGCCGTTGACGGTCAGATCGGCCCATCGTCCGTAGCGGTCTTCGCCGCTGTCGCTGGCCCAAGGCAGGCGCAGCAACGCGGCGGGTGCGGGCGTCTGTTTGAGCTGCGCCGGCTCCCGTGTTGCCGGTGGCGGTGCGGCGAGTGGCGCAGCGGGTGGCGCAGCGGGTGGCGCAGATTCCGTCGCCTCGCCGGTGGATGCGGCTGCGGCACCGGGCGCGCGACCATGCGGCAGGGCGTGCGAAGGCAGCTCCGCTTCACCCACATGCGACAGCAAGATGTCGCGGTTGGTGGCCCAGCGATAGTCCGGGCAATCCAGGGCAAGATCGCGCGGGATGCAATCGTAGCCGCTGCCCTCCGGCCGCAGGGTGAGGATGCGGCCGTCGTTATGCTGTTTCAGCAGATACAGGTGATGGATCAGGCGGATCGATTCGAAGGCGACGCCGAAGCCGCCCTGGAGGTCTCGCTTGCGGCTCCACAACTCGCGGTAGCGGGTGGAGACCAAGCACAGGATGTGGGTGGCGGCGTCGATCGATTCGTCCATCCAGGCCTGCCATTCGCCGAGGGACAGGTGGCGTTTGGCGTCGCGTTGGTGCCACACATCGAGACTGACGCGGATGCCGGCTTGCTGGATCGCCAAGGCCACGGCTTCGACCTGGTCCGGGGTCCATTCCGGGTCGTCCTTCGCGTGACTGATCAATACCCGCCGCTCCATGCCATCCCCTGTGAAGATTCGTATTCCGCGGTGCAAGTCTAGCGTGAAGACTGCGGCGTATCGGGAAGCCGAATCAATGCTGCGGTCAGGCCCCGTACCGCCGCATAGGGTGCGCCTTGGCGCACCGGAACGTCCGCGCATGGTTGTCTGGTGCGCTGGCGCACCGGAACGCCCTGCGGATGGTTGTGCGGTGCGCCAAGGCCCACCCTATGGACGGAGCGGAATGAACGGAGCGGAAGCGCTCGGGCCTGATTTTCAACCGCCGTGTGGCTGGTCAGGCGCTCCTACGTGCGGTGCTATTCGTACAACGCTAGTAATTCCACTTCGGCCGCTTCGAGCTGCGTCCGCAGCGTTTGCTGCTCGCGGCCGAGATCGGCGGCGCGTTTGCCGCTGTCGAGATACGCCGCTGGATCGGCCAGTTCGATCTCGATCGCCGCAAGCCGTGCTTCGATCTGTGCGACCAGCGCTTCGGCTTTGGCGAGTTTGTGCGGATTGATTTTATTCGGCTTCTTCGCGGACGCGCCGGGCGTCTGCGGCGTCGCCGTCGGCGCAGATTTTTCGGCAGGTTTTTTGACCGACTTCTCGACCGGCTTATCGACGGCTATTTCCGCGGTTTTCTGTGCAGATTTCGTATCGGTCTTCGCTGCCTTATCGGCCTTGCTCTCGCCGCTGCGGCTGCGCAGCCATGCGGCGTATTCGTCGAGGTCGCCGTCGAAGGGTTCGACCACACCGTCGGCGACGCGGACGTAGTTGTCGCAGACCAGACCGATCAAATGCCGGTCGTGCGACACCATGACGATGGCGCCGTCGAAATCGCTGAGCGCTTCGGCGAGGGCTTCGCGCATGTCCAGATCGAGATGGTTGGTCGGCTCATCAAGCAACAGCACGTTCGGCTGCCGCCATGCGATAAGCGCCAGCGCCAAGCGCGCTTTTTCGCCGCCGGAAAAAGAATCGATCACCTCGAACGCGCGTTCGCCGGGGAAATACCATTTGCCGAGGAAATCGCGCAGCGCCTGGTTGGGAAGGTCGGGCGACAACTCGCGCAGATGATCGAGTGGCGAGGTGCCGGCGACCAGCGACTCCACGGTGTGCTGCGCGAAATAACCGATGCGCAAGTCGGGATGTGCGTAGCGTTCGCCAGCGACCAGCGGCAGTTCGCCAACCAGAGTTTTGACCAGCGTCGATTTGCCGGCGCCGTTCGCGCCGAGCAAACCGATGCGGTCGCCGGCTTCTAAGCCGAAGCCGACGTTGTGCAGAATCGTGACCGCATCGCTGATGGCAGGGCTGGAAGGCCCAACGGACGGAGCGGTCGCATTCGGGCTTTCCGGCCCTCCCACAGACGGCCGCGCGCCATATCCGCAATCGGCATCGTTCAAGCGCATCAGCGCGTGCGGCAACCGCAGCGGCTGCGGAAATTCGATGCGGAATTCGCGCTCGGCGCGCACCGCTTCGGTGCCGGCCAGCTTGGCAAGCCGCTTCATTCGCGACTGCGCCTGCTTGGCCTTGCTGGCCTTGGCTTTGAAGCGATCGATGAACTTCTGCAGGTGCGCGCGTTCGGCCTGTTCCTTCTCGAAGGCGATGCTTTGCTGGCGCAGGTGTTCGGCGCGCTGGCGCTCGAATTGGGTGTAATTGCCGGTGTACAGCTTGGCTTTGCCTTCGTGCAGATGCAGCGTGTGCGTGGTGACGTTGTCGAGGAATTCGCGGTCGTGGGAGATCACCAGCAAGGTGCCCGCATAACGCCGCAGCCATTCTTCCAGCCAGACCACAGCATCGAGGTCGAGATGGTTGGTGGGTTCGTCCAACAGCATCAGGTCGCTGGGCATCATCAGCGCGCGGGCGACATTCAGACGCACGCGCCAGCCGCCGGAGAAGTCCGAGACCGCCTTGGGGTGGGTGTCGGCCGGGAATCCCAGGCCATGCAGCAGGCGTCCGGCACGGGCAGCGGCGTCGTAGCCGTTCAATTCTTCAAGCCGGTGGTGGGCTTCGGCGACCGCTTCCCAGTCCTCGGCGGCGAAGGCATTGGCTTCGGCCTGCACCGCAGCGTGCACCTCGACATCGCCCGAGAGCACGAAATCCAGCGCCGGGTCGGGCAGCGACGGGGTTTCCTGGGCAACGGTGGCGACGCGGGCCTTGCCGGGAAGGTCGAGATCGCCCTTGTCGGGCTCCACCTCACGCATCATCGCGGCGAAGAGGGAGGTTTTACCGGCACCATTGCGGCCGACCACACCGATACGCCAGCCCGAATGCAGGGCAAGATCGACATCGGACAGCAGCAGGCGCTCGCCCCGGCGCAGGGCGAAATTGCGAAAAGAGATCATCCGGGGATTTTACCGGTCGCGTCCCTCCGCCGCATACCGTTGCATGGACGACAACCCGATTTCGGCCGCAAAGGTTCGTTTGAATGAGTTGCACTGGTGATGTGCGGCGCGTCTATTTATGCCAATGCCACGTTTGACCCGCCTCATCGCCCGTGTTACACCCTGAGCGTTAGATTTTCCCCCTCGAAACACACCAAGGAGTTTGGATATGCTGCGTCACCCGCTGACTCTCGGCCTGCTACTGGCCATGGCCGCGACCCCGGCCCTCGCACAAGAGGCGTCTGCCGATCAGGAAGACCCAGGTGCCTTTGAAACCGTCGTCGTGACCGGCACCCGCGCCGCCAACCGTACGGTGGCCGAATCGGCCTCGCCGATCGACGTGATCACCCCGCAGGCGCTCGAAGCCACTGGCACCACCGAGCTGGCGACGGCGCTGTCGCGCGCGCTGCCTTCGCTGAATTTCCCGCGTCCGGCCATCACCGATGGCACCGACGCCGTGCGTCCGGCGCAGTTGCGCGGTTTGGCGCCCGACCAAGTGTTGGTGCTGGTGAACGGCAAACGCCGCCACACCACCGCGCTGATCAATCTCAACGGCAGCCAAGGCCGCGGCGCTTCGCCGGTGGACCTCAATGCTATTCCGATTTCCGCGATCCAGCGCGTCGAAGTGCTGCGCGACGGCGCGTCCGCGCAGTACGGCTCCGATGCGATCGCAGGCGTGATCAATATCGTGCTTAAAGGCAGCGACCAAGGCGGCAGCGTCTCGGTGAATGCTGGCCAGTACAGCGCCGGCGATGGCCGCAGCTATCAGGCCGCTGGCAATGCCGGCTTCAAACTGGGCGAAAACGGCCGGCTGCATTTGGCCGCTGAAGTGAGCAACGAAGACCAGACCGACCGCGCCCGCCCGTACCGGCTCGCGCCTGGCGTGACCGTGCGCCCGGCCATCGCGCCTCCGCCGGGGCAAGTCGTGCAGCGCTACGGCGACCCGGAGATCGAGCAGTACGCGCTCTCCGCCAACGCCGAATTCAGCCCGGCAGAAGCCATCACCTTCTACGGGGTCGCCAACGCCAGCCGCCGCGACGCGCTGTCCAATGGCTTCTATCGCACCGCTGCGGACACCCGCAACGTGCCCGCGATCTATCCCAACGGCTTCCTGCCGCAGATCCGCAACATCGCCGAGGACCGCGGGCTGGTGGTCGGCCTGCGCGGCTACACCGCCAGCGATTGGAACATCGATCTGAGCTACAACTACGGCAATAACGACCTCAGCTTCGATGTCGAAAACAGCCTTAATCGCAGCCAGGGCGCGGCCTCGCAGCGTAATTTCTACGCAGGTGCGCTGGAAATCACCCAGCACGTGCTGAACCTCGATGTCGATAAATCCTTCGAGATCGGTTTCCTGTCCTCGCCGCTGAACTTCGCTTGGGGCTTGGAATGGCGCGGCGAAGGCTTCAAGCAAAGCGCGGGCGAGCCCAATTCGTATGTCAACGGCGGCGTGACCATCCCGGCGGTACCGCCGTCGGTGACACCCACGCCGGCGCCCTCCGGTTCGCAGGTCTTCCCGGGCTTCCGCCCCGCAGACGGCGGCGATTTCAATCGCGAAAGCTATTCCGCTTATATCGACCTGGAAGCCGACGTCACCGAGAAGTTCAACCTCGGCGTCGCCCTGCGCGCAGAGGATTACAGCGACTTCGGCGACACCACGTCGGGCAAGGTCTCGGCGCGCTATGCCTTCACCGACATGGTGGCGTTGCGCGGCACGTTCTCGACCGGCTTCCGCGCGCCGTCGCTGCAGCAGCAGTTCTTCCGCTCCACCGCCACCAACTTCATCGGCGGCGTGCCCTTCGATATCCGCACCTTCCGCGTCAACGACGCCGCCGCCATCGCGCTCGGTGCGGAGAAACTGAAGGCAGAAGAATCCAAGAGCATCGGCTTGGGCTTGGTAGTGCAGCCGATCGAGAATCTTTACCTCACCCTCGATGCCTATCAGATCGAAATCGACGACCGCATCATTCTGTCCGAGAATCTGACCTCCGCCGCGGTGCGCACCTTCCTCAACACCACGGTCGATCCATCCCTCGGCGGCGGGCGCTATTTCACCAACGCGATCGATACCAAGACCAAGGGTATCGACATCATCGGTACGTATCGCTGGGACATCGGCGAAGGGCGTCTCGATCTCACCGCGGGTTACAACTACACCAAGACCACGGTAGAACGCATCGCCGCGAACCCGGCGCGCTTGGCCGCGATCGACCCAACGGCAGTGCGCATCGGGCGCGTCGAAGTGGGCCGGCTCACCGTCGGTGCGCCGCGCGACAAGTTCCAACTCGGCGGCAATTACAACATCGGCAATTGGACCTTCGGCGCGAACGCCACCCGCTACGGCGAATTCAGCGTGCTGTTCGGCAACAACCCGGCCGATACTTCGCGCGACCAAACCTTCGACCCGCAGTGGACGGTGGATCTCTCCACCAGCTACGCGCTGGGCGATTGGAACTTCACCCTCGGCGCCGACAACGTGTTCGATTCCTACCCGGACGAAGTGCTGTTCGCCAACTCCACCAATGCCCAGTTGCCGTACAGCGCCAGTTCGCCGAACGGTTTCAACGGCGCGTATGTCTATGGGCGGGTCGGTTATTCCTGGTAACGCCTGACGCGATGTGCTTCATGTCTCGACAAAAAACCCCGGCATCGCCGGGGTTTTTTGTTTGCTGATGGAATTTGCTGATGGAATTTGCTGAAGGAAACGGCGTTCTGTTGCCAGTGCGTTCTGTTGCCAGTCGTCGCGACTACGGCACCACATTCGGCTTCAACTGCCCAATCGCTTCCAGCGATGCGACCCGGCGCTGCTCGGTCGCGTTGAACTGCTGCGCGCGTAGGGTCGCGATCGCCTGCGCGCGCGCGGCTTCGGAAAGGCCGGCGTTCGCATCGATCCGAGCGCGCGCCGCAAGATAGCGTTCGACCCGCGCGTCCCATTGGGCCGTGTCGCGATCGAGCTGTTCCAATCGCACCGCCGCATCTTTCCCCCACAGCGCTTCGCGTTCGCGCGCGCGCTGATGATCGGTCAGCTCCATCTGATCGAATCGTCGTTCCTGTTCTGCAACCACTGACGCGGTCCCCGCATCTGCGCGCGCCTGAAAGCCCGCAGACGCATCCAAATCAGCCAGCCGCTGCGACCGCTCGGCGGTGCTGAGCGCCTGATCGCCGGCGATCGCGATGCGTTCGAGCGTGAGCGCCGCAAGTGCCTCTTCCTCGCCGAAGAAGGCTGTGGCCATCGCCTGGCCCAATATGTTCTTCCGCAAGGCTTTGACCTTATCGAGGCGCTGCTGAGGATCGACCAATGCGCCGATGTTCGATTCGGACAATGCGCTGAGGTAATCGGTATAGCGATCGAAGTAACCCAAAACACTAGCGACATTCGCGGCGCCGTAGCGCGACGCGATGTGCGCTTCGAGCAATTGCCGAATCTGAGCCAGATCGCGCTCGCCGATCAAACTCAGGTAATAGTCGAACAGGCGGCGCAGGCCCAGATCGAGCGACACTTCGCCGTTCGGGCCAAACACCACGCCACCATCCGTCGCTGTGCCTCGCAACGAGCTGCGTTCGAGCGAGCTCAGCGATGTCGGCGAACCCGCGCTTTCGCCCGAGCCGCCGGCCGCATGACTCGAATCGATATGATCCGAATCGATATGATCCGAATCGATACGCTCGCTCGCTGAAGCGTCCGCGGTTGTTTCGCGGACGCGCTTCAGATCGCCATCCACAGCATCGCGTTTGAGATACGACACCGCGCCCAGCGCTGCGATCAGACCGATCGCAGCGCCAAGCCACAGCCGCCGTCTGCGGCCTGTCGGCGTCACAAACCGAGCGTTTTCAGACGATTCGCGTGCGCCCGCAGCACACTGGACGGGCTAGACGCGAACAAGCCGCGCAGGCCAAGGAACTGGTTCACTTCATCGCCGTGGTTCCAGCCGTAATCGTCACGCAGCACCGTGCCCCAGCGCGAAGAACAGCGACCGACCAAGCCATCGTTCTGCTCGAAGCCGAAGAACAGGCTGCCTGCGCCCAGGACCGGGTCACTGATGTCCAAGATATTCGTCAACACCGATGTGCCGCTCAGCGAGTAATAGCGCACGCCGTTGACCGATGCCGCGCCGGTGCCGCAAGACGTCGTCGGCTTGCCCTGCGGATGCAACTGGTTGAACCGCGTGGACCCGGCGGTGCTCAATGACGCCAGCGCGCCAAGCGCATTTTGCGGATCACTGTTGCCGGAGAGTGCACCCAGAAAAGTACTGAATGCATTGACGAAGCCTGCGACTATTCCTGTGATCGGCGAACCGGGCTTCAAGACAGCGCTGACTGCATCAGCCACAGGCGTGCCGGTATTGGGCGAGCCCAGCACTGTCGTCGAAGCGACCAAATCCGGGCGCACCGAGGCGACATAACGCGCGGTCGGACCGCCGTGGCTGTGTCCGATTAAATTGAATTTCTGTTTGCCCGTGACCGCACGCAGCCGGTCCAGATCGCGGATCAACTGTTCGCCGCGCACTTCGGAAAAATTGCTGGCCGACACGCTGGCGGTGTAGACCGTGGCGCCACCGGCCTTGAGCTCGTTGCCGATCCCATACCAGTAGTCGTAAACGCCCAGCACCCTGTCGAAACCGAACAAGCCATGGACCAGCACGACCGGATATTTCGTCTGCGTATAGCCCGTTTGCGCGTGTGCGCCGAGCGAACACAAACTGAGCAAGATCACCGCGAGACAACGATTAAAAAAACGACGATTCATCCACCACTCCTTAGAAAAATGAAACCGAAAAAACCGCGTCCGAACTCAGACGAGCTAGAACCGCGGCGCGTTAAAGCCCACGCCCGTACAAGCAGAGCTCGTTCGAGCCAAGCGCTTTCAATACGCCACCGAATGGCGGGGCAAATCTAGGGCGGTTCGTTGCGCCTGTCATGCTGCACTGCAGCATTCACGGCATTTCGCACAGTGCGCTGACAATTCTCATCGCCTGGGTTCGGGCCGTAAACGTCGGCCAAGGCCTGCTGCGTTCAATTATTCGTGTTAAATCTGTGACGACAGCTCTGGAAATCGACCATCGCGCGATGTCGCGAAAACGTACTCTCCGCATCGATGATGCAGATATGTGGATGCCGCCCAGCGCACTCAGATGCGCGGATCGCGACAGAGGAACGCGCGTCGCGTCCTGGAATTTTCTCAGCGCGCCGAGATGGTGAACTTGCTGAAGGCAACGCCGAGGTTCCAGCCTTTACCTTTGCCGCTGAGCGCCAACGACACCTTGCCATTCGTCATCGCCTGCGCAGAGGCCGATTTTTCGGTGCCCGCATGCGCTTCCACCGTCGCGTAGCTACCGAGCACATCGCGAACATCGCCGACGTTCGCGAACTCGCCGAATCCGTTGCGGATGCGATTCTTGCCGAACGTGATGCCGCCGCCTTTCGCGCCAACGTTCACCGCCATCGACTGGCCGTTGCTGCAACGGATGTTGCCGGTACCCGAAGCGGTTTTGTAGAACGCCGACCAGCCGGACATATCGAAGGTCATCTTGCAGGTTAGATCGCCCGCGTGCGCGGATGGCGTCAAGCACAACAGCAGCGCGAGGCACATCGGCTGCAGCGATAAGCGTATGCGAGTCATGGCGCGCTCCTCTCGAATAATTCGGAATGGATAATGCACCGAGCTTACGCCAATACGCATGAAGAATTCGTCAAGCCGGCCGACCGCGCAGGCCGCTGCCGATACGAACAGCGCCGTGTCGTGCTTTGTTGGTGCGCACGATGAAATCGAAACACCACGATCCTAGCCAGGATACTCGCGGCCGGTATACTCGCGACCGGCATCACGCCGTGCCCGCATCGAGACTTCAGTATGGAACCGCAATCCACTCCCGCCGCCCCGCTGTTGACCGAAATCGAAGCGCGGATTCTGGGTAGTCTTCTCGAAAAAGCGGCGACCACGCCCGATGCGTACCCACTGACACTCAATAACGTCGTGCTGGCCTGCAATCAGAAGACCTCGCGCGAACCGACCATGAATCTTAGTACCGGCGATGTGGGCCACGCGCTGCGGCAGATGGAGCCACGCGGCTTGGTGAAATCGGAATACGGCGCGCGCGCCGAGCGCTACTATCACCGCATCGATCGCGTCTTCGACCTGACGCCCGCGCAGGCCGCACTGCTCGCCCTGTTGATGCTGCGGGGACCGCAGACGCTGAATGAATTGCTCACCCGCAGCGAGCGCCTCCACCGCTTCGGCAACACCGACGATGTGGGTCATGCGCTGGAGCGTTTGGCCGAACGCCAGCCGGCGATGGTGCGTCGCATACCACGCGGCACTGGGCAGCGCGAAGACCGCTACGCGCATCTGTTCTGCGGCGAACCGACGATGCCCGAGCGTAGCGCGAACCGCGAGGATAGTGGCGATCGCAATGTGCGAGATGCGCACGACAGCACTGCACTGCAGAACTTACTGATGCGAATCGAAGCGCTGGAAGCGCGAGTAGATGCGTTGGAATCCAATCGCGCCGGCCCACGTGAAAACGAAGCCCGCGACGAACAGGAATAACGCGCGGACCCGACCGTTCGACTGACTGACGCGCGTTCGGCGGCATCGCGTGCCGCATGTCTGTTTATCTTAAACGCATCAGATCGGCACCTGGCCGCACCGGTCGGCGGCGGCGTCGCATTCAGCAACGCGCTCGATCGCATCCACGTCAACAACTGGGGCGAGGTGAGTCTGCTCGATTTGCAGGAATTCTCGGCCGGCGGCATGCCGTGCTCGAAGATCACCAATGCGATCAACATCCTGTACACCGTCGATCACGAACTGATCGCAAGCTGGGGCATCGGCATCAGCAGCGCAGCGGCATTTCCGCCGCCTCCGCCGCTGCCGTCGGGTAACACGCCGCGCGGCAGCAATGGCACGCATTTCGTCGATGTTAGCGCATGGCCCAACTGCGCCTACAAAGTCACGCTAGGCACGGTGCGGCGCTTGACCGACGGCGAAAACGAAGACAGCGGGCGCACGGTGGAGCGGATTTTCTGCAAGTAACGGTTCTATCGCCCAGCAGGCACATCGTCGCGGGCCGCAGCATCACGACTGCGGCCCGCGCACGCACGCCCGCCAGCCATATGACCGCTGGCGTGTGCGCTGCTATGCTCGATGCGCGGCAGGCCCAGGGGCTCGCCGCGCTCACGTCACCAAAGAGGAAATCCGCATCATGAGACTGTTGTCCAAACCGCTGGTCTGGATCGGGCTGCTTGTCCTGTGCATCGGCGCGCCGATGTCGTCCGCGCAGGATGCCGCACCGCCGGCCGCGACCGCGGAAAACGGCACCCTGATCGTCGAAATAAAGCCATTCACCAGCGAAAAGACGCTTCCCAAGAAAGTCGTCAAACAGTTGCAAAGCGGCATGCTGGAATGGGGCCAGCGCGACCGCCAATTCGTGTTCACCCAGGTCAATAAACGCTTCCTCGATTTTCCGATCAACCATACGACCCGCTTCGGCGCCAGCGAACAACTGTCGCTGCCGGCTGGGGAATACAAGATCACCGGGGTCGGCCTGGAGATGAGCTCCAGCTTTAGCGTCGACAAAGTGCTCGAACGCGGCGCGTTCTTCAACGACGACATCCTCACGTTCCGGATCGAAGCGGGCAAGACCACCACGCTGACCATCAATCCGGTCATCAAGATCGACCGGACCTTCGCGGTGAATTTCTGGATGCCGTCGATGATGACCAGCATCAACGATGGCACGACCGTCACTGCGGAAATCGCGTTGAACGACCGCAACGCCACGTCGATTCCGTGGCCGCAGTACACCGGCCCGCTGAAGTTCGTCGCGAAATAAGCGAACGCTACTCCCCCGAATTCTCCCGAGTGAACGAACAAGGGCCGCAATGCGGCCCTTGTTCGTTTCGGCCCGGCATGCTGCCGTCGGGCGGCCGGATCTTCAGCTCTTTCCGAACACCAGTTTCCCGCCCTCGGCATCCACGCTGATCGTATCGCCGTTGGCGTACTCGCCGCTGAGGATTTTCTGCGCCAGCGGATTTTCGATCTGTTGCTGGATCGCGCGCTTCAGCGGACGCGCGCCATAGACGGGATCGAAGCCGACGTTGCCCAACAGATCGAAAGCCTTGTCCGCAAGCGCGATGCGGATGCCGCGTTCGGCCAGACGCTTTTCCAGCCCGCGCAGTTGGATCTTCGCGATCTCGCGGATCTGCGCTTTGTCCAGCGGATGAAACACGACGATATCGTCGAGGCGGTTGATGAATTCCGGGCGGAAATGCGCCTGCACCACGCCCATCACCGCCGCCTTCATCTTGATATAACTCTCGGCGCTGTCGTCGTCCGACCCGCTGTCGATAAACGTGTCCTGGATCATTTGCGAACCGAGGTTCGAGGTCATTACGATCACCGTATTGCGAAAATCCACGGTGCGACCTTGGCCGTCGGTGAGGCGGCCGTCGTCGAGCACTTGCAGCAGGATGTTGAACACATCCGGGTGCGCTTTCTCCACCTCATCGAGCAGGATCACGCTGTAGGGGCGGCGGCGCACGGCTTCGGTGAGATAACCGCCTTCTTCGTAGCCGACATAACCCGGAGGCGCGCCGACTAAACGACTGACCGCATGCTTCTCCATGAATTCGCTCATGTCGATGCGCACCATCGCATCGTTCGAATCGAACAGGAATTCCGCCAGCGCCTTGCATAACTCGGTTTTGCCCACGCCGGTAGGCCCGAGAAACAAGAACGAGCCGCTGGGGCGATTGGGATCGCTCAAGCCCGCGCGCGTGCGGCGCACCGCGTCGGAAACGACCTTGATCGCCTCCTCCTGACCGACCACGCGGCCGTGCAGCGCATGCTCCATCTTCAGCAGTTTCTCGCGCTCGCCTTCAAGCATCTTCGACACCGGAATGCCGGTCCAGCGCGACACCACTTCGGCGATTTCCTCGTCGGTCACTTTGTCTTGCAACAGTTGAAAGCCCTGCATTTCCGCAGCCTGCGCGGCGTGGAGCTGTTTCTCCAATTCGGGAATACGGCCGTACTGGATCTCGCTCATCTTCGCGTAGTCCTGCCGGCGCTGCGCGGCCTCCAGCTCGGTCTTCGCCGCTTCGATCTGCTCTTTGAGTTTCGTCGTGCCCTGCACCGCCGCTTTTTCGGCTTTCCAGATTTCTTCCAGATCGTTGAACGCGCGCTCGAGCGTTGCGATCTCCGCTTCCAGATCGGCTAGACGCTGCTTGGAGGCCTCGTCCTTCTCTTTTTTCAAGGCCTCGCGTTGAATTTTGAGCTGGATCAGTCGGCGCTCTTTGCGATCGAGTTCTTCCGGCTTGCTGTCGATCTCCATGCGAATGCGCGAGGCCGCTTCGTCCATCAGGTCGATCGCCTTGTCGGGCAATTGCCGGTCGGCGATATAGCGATGCGACAGCGTGGCTGCAGCGACGATTGCCGGATCGGTAATCTCGACGCCGTGATGCACCGCGTATTTTTCTTTCAGCCCGCGCAAAATGGCGATGGTGTCTTCGACGCTGGGTTCGCCGACGAACACTTTCTGGAAACGGCGCTCCAACGCGGCGTCTTTCTCGACGTACTTGCGGTATTCGTCCAGCGTGGTCGCGCCGATGCAGTGCAATTCGCCGCGAGCGAGCGCGGGCTTGAGCATATTGCCGGCGTCCATCGAACCTTCGGCTTTGCCAGCGCCGACCATCGTGTGCAGCTCGTCGATGAACAGGATGATTTGACCTTCGTTCTTGGCCAAATCATTCAGCACCGCTTTCAGCCGCTCTTCGAATTCGCCTCGATACTTCGCACCGGCGATCAGCGCGCCCATGTCCAGCGACAGCACGCGCTTGCCTTTCAAGCCTTCCGGCACTTCGCCGTTGATGATGCGCTGCGCGAGGCCTTCGACGATCGCGGTTTTGCCCACGCCGGGTTCGCCGATCAACACCGGATTGTTTTTGGTGCGGCGCTGCAACACCTGAATGGTTCTGCGGATCTCCTCGTCGCGGCCGATCACCGGATCAAGCTTGCCCGACTCGGCGCGCGCGGTGAGGTCGATCGTGTATTTTTCCAGCGCTTGACGCTGCTCTTCGGCGTTTTCGCTTTGCACTTTTTCGCCGCCGCGCATGCCGTCGATCGCCGCTTCGAGTTTCGCTTTGTTCGCGCCCGCGGCCTTGAACGCGCGTCCGCCATCGCCGCTGTCGTCGAACAACGCGAGCAAGAACAGTTCGCTGGCGATAAACCCATCGCCGCGCTGCTGCGCGAGCTTGTCGCTGAGATTCAGCATCCGCGCCAAATCGTTACCGACGTTGACGCTACCGGCTTGGCCCGAGACTTTCGGCAGTTTTTCCAGGGTTTCGCCGATGCGCTCGCGCAACAGCGGCACATTGACGCCGGCCTGCGCTAGCAGGGGCCGCGTGCCGCTGCCCTGCTGATCGAGCAGCGCGGCGAGCAAATGCGCGGGTTCGATAACATTGTGGTCGCGGCCGACCGCCAGCGACTGCGCGTCGGCGATGGCCTGCTGGAAGCGCGAGGTGAGCTTGTCCATACGCATGGGCGGGACTCCGGAAGCGAGATGCGGCCAAACCGCGATGCTTCGGATGTGCGGGCCGCGCGGGCGGTTTCAAGGCGGCGCGATACCGGACGATGATCGCCCGGTTCGAACGCAGGCGACGCTTACAACACCGCCAACGCCTCCTTCGCTTCCTTCATCTTAGGATCAAGCTTCAGTGCCGCTCGAAACGCGATGCGAGCGTCGTCCTTGCGACCGGCCTTGGCAAGCACTTGGCCGAGGCGGTAGTGGGCGTTCTTCGGCTGCGGGTCTTGCGCGTCACGCGGCATTTTCAGATAAGCGCGCAGGGCCGCTTCGCCTTCGGACAGGTACTGGCCGGATTCGGCGGCGAGCCGGCCGAGCTGATAATGGGCGTTGTTGGAACTCGGCGCTTCGGCGATCCACTTCTTCACTGCGGCATAGGCATCGGGCCAGCGTTTCGCTAGTTGATACAGCACGATCAACTGCTGGCGCATGCCCGCGTCGTCGGGCTTGAGCGCAACCGCAGCCTGGGCATAGTTGACCGCTTGCGCCACTTTTTTTTCGTGCATCGCGATGCGGATTTGCGCGCTGAAGCTGGCGGCGCGGTCGTATTTCGCGATCGCGGCGGCCTGTGCCTTAGCCTTATCGATGCCGCCGCCCATCCCGCTGGGCGCCTGCAAATAAAATTCGATCAGCGCGGTGTGCGCATCGGTCAGACTGGGGTCGAGCTTCACCGCTTGTTCGAAGGCGTCGCGCAGGTCCAGCGTCAGCGGCAATTTACCGATCATGCCGACTTCGCCGATCCGATTTCCCAATGCGTAGCCCAGCCAGTAGTGAGCTTGTGCGTTCTTCGGGGCGAGTCCCGTCGCCGTCTTGCCGGCATCGACCGCTTTTTCGTATTTCTTCGCGTAGATCCGCGCTTGCGTCAATGCGATCCAGGCCTCGCCGCTCTTCGGCTCGGCCTTGACCAGCGCTTCAGCGGCGGCAAGCGCAGCGGGCGCGCGCGTTTTCAGCATCGACTGCACCTCACTCACGCTCGCGGCGCGCGCATTGCCGACGATGAAGCTCTGCGCGGACGAAAACAGCGCGCACGTCAGCAACAGCGATGCCACTGGGGCGCGGACAACATGGGACTGAGGCATTGGCTTTGACTTCGCAGTGAAGAGATAGGCAGGAACTTAACAGCAATGCGAACGGAAAGGCACGAGACTAAAGTCATATCGCCGTCGATGCCGGCTATTATCCTCGAATGTCTTCGTCGTCTTCCCCTTCCGATCCGACACAAACAGCTCGACCGCGCACAGCGCGGGCCGAACGCTTCCGCGTCCTGGTACTCGGCGGTTACGGTTTATTCGGCGGACGTATCGTGCGTGCGCTCTCGCAGGACGTGGACCTGCATGTGATCGTCGCTGGGCGCGATCGCGCGCGCGCTCAGTCCTTTATCGCTTCGATCGATGCACCGAAAGCCGCGCTCGACGCGATCGCACTCGACACGCAGGCGGAAGACTTTGCCGTAGGTTTGCGCGATCTGGCGCCGCAGGTGGTGATCGATACCGCAGGGCCGTTTCAGCAACGTACCGAGGGTGGCGAAGCAACAGAAGTCTATCGCGTCGCTGCCGCGGCCCTCGCCGCAGGCGCGCATTCGATCGACCTCGCCGATAGCCGCGATTACGTCTGCGGCATCGGCGCGTTGGATGCCGTGGCGAAAACCGCTGGGCGCTGGGCGATCTCCGGCGCCAGCAGCGTGCCGGGGCTGCACGCGGCGGTGATCGAAGCGCATCGCGAACGTTTCGCCGAGATCGACGCGGTGGAATCGGCGATCGCACCGGGCAATCGCACGCCGCGCGGCTGGGCGACGATGCTGGCGATTCTGAGCTATAGCGGCAAACCGTATCGCGGTTTCGTCGATGGGACATGGCGCACTATCTACGGCTGGCAATCGCTGCGACGCCTTCATGTGCGCGATGTCGGCACGCGCTGGCTGGCGCGCTGCGATGTGCCGGACCTCGAACTGCTGCCCAAGCGCTATCCGACGCTGCGCACGATCGAGTTCCGCGCAGGCGTCGAGCTGCGACGCATGCATCTGGGGCTATGGCTCGCGACGTGGCTGGTGCGCGCAGGTCTGATTCGCGATCTGCGCTGGTTTGCCAAGCCGTTATTCACGCTGAGCGAATACTGGCAACACATTGGCAGCGATGTGGGTTTCATGCGCGTTACCCTGCGCGGCCGCGGTCATGATGGCGCGCGACAGCGGCTGGATTGGACGCTGATCGCACGCAACGGCGATGGCCCGCAAATACCTGCGACCGCTGCGGTGCTGCTGACGCGTAAACTCGCGCGCGGCGAATTGCCGGGTTCTGGAGCAACGCCGTGCTTGGACGTGTTCATGCTTGATGAGTTTTTGCAGACGCTCGATGGGTTTGCGATGGAAACGCGGACTGAGGTCGTCAGCGAACGCTAACGCAATCGAGGTAGAGCAGGTCTCCGACCGCTGCTATTTTCTCGCGAACGACGAAGCGGCTCGGAGAGCCGCTCTACCGGCATTGATTCCATACGACATTGATGCCGACATCGACGCCGACATCGATGCCACCCGCGTTAGAGCGGGTCTCCGACCCGCTGCTGCATGAAACACACACGTGCGATGGATTCACAAGAATCGCCAGGCCTGTTCCGGGTCCGGCAACAGGCAAGCATCGTGCCGACCGAACCAGCGGTACCGATTGCGTGCGACGAGGCGATACAGCGGGTCGCGCACTGCGCGCGGCAGCACGGCGGCGACAGCGGCGAGTCGCCATGCGCCGCCTAAGCCCATCAGCACACGACGCACACCATCGCTGTCGGTGGACACGCGCGGTGTTGGTGCGTTGCCGTTGTGAAGATCGTATTCGACCAACAAAAACGACAGCGGATCGTTAGGATCAAGCCCGTTCTCGGCGAGCAATCGTCGCCCCGTTTCGCCCTGCATCGGCGCGAAGCGATAGCGCTGCTTGCGGTCGTGCCGCAGCAAAAACCGCACCCAGCCGTTGCACAGCACGCAAACGCCGTCGAAGACGATGACCGCCCCGGTGTCACGTTGCTGTGGTGCGAGCTCGTTCACGCTATCGTTCACGTCTTCGTTCACGCAGCGTTCTGGCTCATACCGGCTCCAGCCAACCGCGGTAGTGCACCAGCAGGCCGATCATCGGCAATGCCGCGCGCACATCGAAGCGGTAGCGGCCGCCGACGCCGGATTCGCGGCACCGCACATCGCGAAACCACGTGCGCGGCAGCGGCAACAGCCCAAGTACGCGCACCGATTGCACACGCCAAACGATGCCGCCGTCTTCCACCTGCAGACGAAACCCGAACAACACCGGGCCGAGCAATTCCCACAAATACCAACTGGACGAAAACGTCCACAGTCGCGAGCGCATCTCGCGCCCGCCGATGCGACGAATCCAGCGTTCGCGTCCGTTGCGGGCGACGATCTCCACTTCGATCGGACCCTCGCCCGCTGGCGGCAGCGAGGTGGCCCACGCGAGCAGGCGCGCCAAGCGGCCGCTGCCGCGCTCCACCGTCACTGTGCCGCGATACAGCGCCGTGCCCGCGCGTTCGTGCAGCTCGCGCACGCAAGCCGGCGTTTGATCCAGCGCGCCGCCGAGCAGCCGGCGGAACAGCGCAACGGCGGCGGGCTCGCTCTTCACTCGAACCACACCACGGTCGCCATTCGCCCGGTGCGTGCGTCGCGGCGATGCGAGAAGAAGCGGTCGCTGTCTGAGATCGTGCACAAGCCGCCGCCGTAGACGCGATCGACGCCCACCGCCGTAAGCCGACGACGCGCAAGCGCATACAAATCGACGCGCCAGTGGCCCGGCCGGGTGGCGATGAAGGCCGCTTCTGCAGCGGGGTCGGCATCGACGAAAGCGCGAAAGACCTCTTCGCCGATTTCATAGGCCTGCGGCCCGGCGGCGGGGCCAAGCCACGCGATCACTCGTTCGTTCGGGGTGTGCATCGCGGCGACCGTGGCTTCGAGCACCCCGGCCGCAAGGCCGCGCCAACCGGCATGGGCCGCGCCGATTTCATCGCCGGCATCGCTGGCGAACGCCACCGGCAAACAATCCGCGGTGAGGATGGCGAGCACGCTGTCGGGCGTGGAGCTGACCGCTGCATCGGCGGGCAGTTCATCGGTCGCGGGCACGTCCACAACCGCATTGGCCGCATGCGTCGCGATCGGCGCGTCGAAACGCTCGACCTGCACCCCGTGCACTTGACGCAGCCAATGCGGCGGCGCGGGCAGTTCGCCAATCCAACCCAACGCGGCGCGGTTGATCGCGACCGTCTGCGGGTCGTCGCCATCGGCGGCATTGCGGTTGCCGAGATTGAAGGTATCGAACGGCGGTTTCGAGACACCGACATTCAAGCCGCGGCGCAGGGTGGTGAAGGCGCGAACGCCCGGGGGGGCCGGCCAATCCGCTGGCAATAGTGCCGAGGCGCGCACTTGGCTGTCGAGATAACGCCCGAACATCTCACCCAAAGGGCCGCTCGGTAGGCCGTCCTGGTTCATAGCGTGTCTGCTCATAGCGTGTCTGCTCACAGCGTGTGCGCGCTCACAGCTCATGCATCCGCAGGTCTTCGCGCAGGGCGCGAACCAGGGCCTGCATGTCTGCGGGCATCGGCGCCGAGCAGCGCACCGGCTGGCCGCCGATGGGATGGATGAATTCCAAGGTTTCGGCATGCAAGGCCTGACGCTTGAAGCCGCGCAGCGCCGCGATCAGGTTGTCGCTGGCGCCCTTGGGGAGTTTCAGCGGCCCGCCGTACAGCGGGTCGCCGATGATCGGATGCTTCAGATGCGCCATGTGTACGCGGATCTGGTGAGTACGCCCGGTTTCGAGCCGGCATTCCAGCAGCGTGTGCGCGCGGAAACGTTCGCGCAGGCGGAAATGCGTCACCGCCTCGCGGCCGTCCTCGCGCACGGCCATGCGCAGGCGGTCACGGGGGTGGCGATCGATCGGCGCATTGGCGGTGCCGCCGGACACCAAGGCTCCGCCGACCACCGCCAAATACTGGCGATGGACCTCGCGCGCGGAAAGCTGCGCGACCAAGGCGGTATGCGCCTGCAGGCTGCGCGCGACCACCATCACCCCCGAGGTGTCCTTATCGAGGCGGTGCACGATGCCTGCCCGTGGCAGGGTGGCGAGGCTGGGGTCGCGATGCAGCAGCGCGTTGACCAAGGTGCCGGTGGGATTGCCTGCGCCCGGATGCACCACCAGCCCGGCAGGTTTGTTCAGCACGAAGACCTCGGCATCTTCGTACAGGATATCCAGGGCGATGTCTTCCGGCAGGGAATGGGTCTGGATGTCCAGCACCGCCTGCAATTGCACGGTTTCGCCGCCGCGAACCGGGTCGCGCGGGCGGACCGTTTTGCCGTCCAGCAAGGCATCACCGGATTTGATCCACTCGGCCAGCCGCGACCGCGAAAACTCCGGGAATAGCTCGGCCAGCACCGCATCGAAGCGGCGACCGGCGGAGCGGTCGGACACGGTCGCGGTACGCAGCCCTGACGCTTCAGCGCTCCCCGCCTCGGTGGGTTCGAGGTCTTCGTCATACGCAGGAGCGGGGGGCAAGGGCGACATCGGCGATTCCTGGTGATGGGGCGGGATCTAGCGGAGCAGCAAGGATGGAATGAGGTGCAGCGACGTGGCCTGCAGCGGGACAGTCGGCAGCGGGACGGTCGGCAGCGGGACGGTCGGCAGCAAGATAGCCGGTGGCATGGTGGGACATTCGGCTGGTAATACAGGCAGAAGGATGCCGTTCGCAGCGTCGCACGGGCGCGAAAGCGGCCGAGCGCGAAAGGGGCCGAGCACGATAGCCAACGCCTCTGGCATGAACCAACGCCGACCAATCGGTCGACGATCGGCCGGCCACCGGCAATGTAAAGGCATCCTGACAATCGCTTAACCTGGTTCCGGGCTGCGGGCTGTTATTATCGCCCGCTCATCTTCGTCCCGCAGCCTCGCATGTCCCTTTCTCGCTCCGCTTCGCTCCGCCTCGTCGCCCTGGCACTCGCTTTCGTCATGCTCGGCTCCGGCTGCGCCCGCATCAAGAACGTGTTCAAGGACGAAGACGCCAACGAAGGGCAGCCCGTCGCCCAGCTCTACCAAAAGGGCCAAAAGTCGATCCGCAACGGTAATTACGACGCGGCGGTGCTGACCTACAAGCGCCTCGTCGCCCAATACCCGTACGGCCCGTACACCGAGCAGGCGCTGATCGATACCGCCTATTCGCAGTTCAAGATGGGCAACAACGACGATGCGATCTCGACCATCGACCGTTTCCTGCGCACCTATCCGACCCATCGCCACACGGCGTACATGTACTACCTGCGCGGACTGGTGAACTCCAACCGCGACACCGTATTCCTGCAGCGCGTGTGGAAACTGGACTCCAGCCGCCGCGATCTGGCCACGCCGCAGCAGGCCTACAGCGATTTTCAGATCGTGGTTGATCGCTATTCCAATTCGCGCTACGCCGCCGATGCGCGCACGCGCATGACCGAACTGCGCGATCTATTCGCGCGTCATGAGATCGAAACGGCGCTGTACTACCTGCGTCGCAGCGCCTGGGTCGCCGCGACCGAACGCGCGCGCTACTTGCTCGACACCTACCCGCAAAGCAAATTTCAGAACGATGCGATCGCGGTATTAGCCGAGGCTTACACCCGACTGGGCAACGCCGCTCTGGCCGATAGCGCGCGTCAGCAGTTGCAGCAGGCCGAGCCGGGGCATCCGTGGCTGAAGGGCGAATGGCCGGACTATCCATCCAATCTTCGCAAGCTCAATCCGCTCGCCAGCGAGAAGTCGGCGCTCGATAACGACGATTGAGTCGGCACATCGGATGTTGAATAACGAAAGCCGCCGTGAGGCGGCTTTCGTGCGTTAGGACAATGCTGGGACGTGTCTCCCGCGAATCCTGGAACGCCTAACAATATGTCATTCCGAGCGTAGCGAGGAACCGGCTTTTCGGTGCTGTTGCCGGCACTAATTGTTGCCGGCAACAGAAGCAGGCCCCTCGCTACGCTCGGGGTGACAGCTTCATTTGATAGGCGGTCTTGTCGCGTGCGATAACGCTGCAGACTCGAATGGCGGGCCTGGGCCTGAGGTATCCCCACATTTTCATCTTGGAATCGAGTTGGTTTTCATTCCTCCCGCAATCACGCCCCGTACCGCCTTCGCCAATGGAGGCGGCCAGACACACATCCGCAACCACTCAATCGCACGACGGAAGTC
>JANMGT010000034.1:0-83394 GCA_031374725.1 Lysobacteraceae bacterium
AGAACGTGTTCATTATTTTTGAAGCACTACACTAGCAAGGACGCCGTGCCGGGCGTTCTGTGGCTCAGCCCTTAGGGTTGCGCCGCGCCGAGCGAAGCGTCGGCGCGGAATCGAACACCGGCAAGACCTGACCTGACAGGCGCTATCAGCCCCCGCCCCCTGCTCCACCCACAGCGCCGCCGCCGCTGCCGATCCCCCCGCGCGTCAATGCCGTGGGATCGAGCAGACGGCGTAATGTCACCGCATCGATACCACTGTCCTCCAAGGCGATATCGAACACCGGCCGCTGCTCTTTGTAGGCGCGCTTGGCGATCGCCGCCGCGCGATCGTAGCCGATCACCGGGTTCAGCGCGGTGACGAGAATGGGATTGCGGCTGAGCGCTTCGGCGACGCGATCCTCGCGCACGACCAAGCCGGCGATCGCGCGGTCCGCGAGCGCGCGCATCGCATTCGCAAGCAGGCCGACACTATCGAGCAGATTCGCCGCGATCAGCGGCAGCATCACGTTGAGCTGGAAGTTGCCGCTTTGCCCGGCGATCGAGATCGCGGCGTGATGGCCCATCACCTGGGCACAGACCATGCACAGCGCTTCGGGAATCACCGGATTGACCTTGCCCGGCATGATCGAGCTGCCCGGCTGCAGCGCGGGCAGTTCGATCTCGCCTAGGCCCGCCAGCGGCCCCGAATTCATCCAGCGCAGGTCGTTGGCGATTTTCATCAGCGCGACGGCCAAGGCATTGAGCTGCCCCGACAATTCCACTGCATCGTCCTGCGCGGCGATGCCTTCGAAACGATCGCGCGCGGCGACGAACACTGTGCCCGTCGTACGGCTCAGCGCTTTCGCCATGCGTGCGCCGAAGCGTGGGTCGGCATTGATGCCGGTGCCGACTGCAGTGCCGCCGATCGGCAGCCGACGCAGGCGCTTGAGGCTATCGCCGATCCGCGCCTCGGCCGAGCGCAGCTGCGACGACCATGCACCGAATTCCTGGGCGAAGGTTAACGGCATCGCGTCCATCAGGTGGGTGCGCCCGGTCTTGGTCTGGCGCTGCAGCCCGCGCGCACGGCGGTCGATGGTCGCGCGCAAATGCTGCAGCGCCGGTAGCAAGTCTTCGATCACGGCGAGCTGCGCGCCGACGCGAATCGCGGTGGGAATCGCGTCATTGGAACTCTGGCTGAGGTTCACATCGTCGTTCGGATGCAGCTTGCGCCCGCTGCCGCTGGCCAGCGTGGCGATGACCTCGTTGGCGTTCATATTGCTGGACGTGCCGGAACCAGTCTGGAAGACATCGACCGGGAACTGCGCATCGTGGGCACCGGCAGCCACCGCCAGTGCGGCTTTGCGAATGGCGACGGCGCGCGCCTTCGGCAGCAAGCCCAGTTCGGCATTGACCTCGGCCGCTGCGGCTTTGATCAAACCAAGCGCGCGGATGAAACCGCGCGGCATCGGCCGGCCGGACATCTGAAAATTCTCGACCGCGCGCTGGGTCTGCGCACCCCATAGGGCGGCGGCAGGCACCCGCAGCTCGCCCATGCTGTCGTGTTCGAGACGGAACGCTGCCGTCTCCGCGCCGCGCTTGGCCATCGTCGGTCTCCTGCATGAAGTTCGGCCCGAGGATACGCCGCGACGTTTAGAATTGCCGGCTCAGTCCAGCAACGCCGACCGCCATGTCCGACTCACAGCTTCTTGCTTTATCCCCGCTCGACGGCCGCTACGCCGGCAAGGTCGATGCCCTACGTCCGATATTTTCGGAATATGGCCTGATCAAAGCGCGGGTGAAAGTGGAAGTGGAGTGGCTGTTGGCGCTGGCCGCAGAGCCGGGCATCGTCGAGCTGGCGCCGTTCTCAGCATCCGCCGTCGCCCGTTTGCGCGCGCTAGCGGATGATTTGTCGGTCGCCGACGCTGCGCGGGTGAAGGCGATCGAACGCACGACCAATCACGATGTGAAGGCGGTCGAGTATCTGATCAAAGAACGGCTCAGCGGCGATGCCGAGCTGGCGCCCGCCCTTGAGTTCGTGCATTTCGCCTGCACCAGCGAAGACATTAACAACCTGAGCTATGCGTTGATGCTGAGCGAAGCGCGGCAAACCGCGCTGCTACCGACCCTGGATGCGCTGATTCAACAACTCCGCGCGATGGCGCACGCGCACGCCGGTCTGCCGATGCTGTCGCGCACCCATGGCCAGACCGCATCGCCGAGCACGGTCGGCAAGGAACTCGCCAACGTCGTCGCCCGCCTGCAGCGGCAGGGCGAAACCCTCGCCGCCGCGTTGATCGCCGGCAAGATCAACGGCGCGGTCGGCAATTACAACGCGCACGTCGCCGCCTACCCCGATATCGACTGGACCACGTTCTCGCGCCGCTTCGTCGAATCGCTGGGCCTGGACTGGCAGCCCTACACCACGCAAATCGAACCGCACGACGGCATCGCCGAGCTGTGCGATGCGCAGAAGCGGATCGACACAATCTGTATCGATTTATGCCGCGACGTGTGGGGCTACATCTCGCTGGGCTATTTCAAGCAGGCGGTGAAGCCCGGCGAAGTCGGCAGCTCGACCATGCCGCACAAGGTCAACCCGATCGATTTCGAGAATGCGGAAGGCAATTTCGGCATCGCCAACGCCTTGTTGGAACACTTCGCCGCGAAGCTGCCGATCAGCCGCTGGCAGCGCGATCTCACCGATTCCACCGTGCTGCGCGCGCTCGGCACCGCCTTCGGTCACGCCTTGATCGGTTACGACGCCCTGCTGCGCGGCCTGAACAAACTCAGCGCGAACCCGGAGCGCCTTGCGACCGATCTCGACGCCGCCTGGGAAGTGCTGGCCGAAGCGGTGCAAACGGTGATGCGCCGATACGGCTTGCCCAATCCCTACGAACAGCTCAAAGCACTGACCCGCGGCCACGGTATCGACGAAGCCGCGATGCGCACGTTCATCGCTGGTCTCGATTTGCCGGCCGAGGCCAAACAGCGGCTGCTGGAAATGACGCCGGCGAGCTACACCGGCCTCGCCGAGCGTTTGGCGCGGGAGATTTGAATCTGATGCTTCGTTCACGCCGCATTTGCGCTGGTCGCACTCGATGCCTGCATCGCGAAAGAAACGCAAGGACTCACCACGCCATGAGCGACACGCTATGACCACGATGTACGCGATTGAGATCGACGCCACCGAGATCTATGCCACAGCCGCACCGCCGCTGGGCATGACGCCAGATGTCTTTCTGCGCGACTACTGGCAAAAACGGCCGCTGCTGATTCGCAATGCCTTTGCCGATTTCGAAACGCCGCTGCAGCCGGAGGACCTCGCCGGTCTGGCCTGCGAAGAGGGCGTGCTGGCGCGGATCATCAACCATGATCGTGCGAAAGACGCTTGGACTCTGCGCAGCGGGCCGTTCGCCGAAGATGAATTCCCCGGCATGCCCGACCACGACTGGACACTGTTAGTGCAGGACGTGGACAAATGGGACCCGGACGTGCGCGCGCTGCTGGATGCTTTCGATTTCTTGCCGCGCTGGCGGCTGGACGACATCATGATTTCCTTCGCCGCGCCGGGTGGCTCGGTCGGCGCGCATGTCGATCAATACGATGTCTTCCTGCTGCAGGGACAGGGCCACCGGCGCTGGCAGATCGATGCCTCCGTGGCGTTAGGCAAAGCGCCGCCGCCGACCGCGTTCCGCGACGATGTGGAACTCAAACTGCTGCGCGAATTCCATCCCACCCACGACTGGGTGCTGGGGCCGGGCGACATGCTGTACCTGCCGCCGGGCGTGCCGCACCACGGCGTCGCCGAGGACGCTTGCCTGACGTTTTCGGTCGGCATGCGCGCGCCGAGCGCCGCAGAGTTGCTCGGCGATTTCGCCGATACGCTCGCCGCCGATGCCGACGAATCGCTGCGCTACCGCGACGATGATCTGATCCCGCCGCAGGACCCGAACGAAATCGACGCCGCCGCGATGACCCGCGCCGTCGCCGCCCTAGACGCCCTGCGCACGAGCGACCCAGAGCGCCTGGGCGATTGGTTCGGGCGGTTCATGACGCTGTATCGCAGCGTCGGCGACAGCTTGATCCCCGATCAGCCGCGCTCGCGGATCGAAATCGAGTGGGATTTGCAGCGCGGCGCCGTACTCGAACGCCACCCGTGGACCCGCACCGCGTGGCGGCGCTGCGCCGAGGAAAACGCAGTCGCGCGCGGAGGTTCGCCGCAGGCGGCCCTGTATTTCGCCGGCCAAACCCATCGCCTGCCCGTAGACGACGCCCGCGTGCTCGCGGGCGCAGCGACCCTCGATGCTGACGCCTATGCCGCGCTATCGGCCGATGCCCACGACCTGATTCATGACTGGATCGGCCAAGGGCATTACAGTTTGCGCAGCGATGAGGCCGAGGATTCGCCGCAGTGAGTGGGCGCGAACGACAGCCGGAATTCACCGTTGCCCGTATCGATTACGCGCATGGCGTCGATGCCTTGCGCGCGGTGCGCGAGCCGGTATTCGTGCAAGAGCAGCAGGTGCCGATCGAACTGGAATGGGACGATCTGGACCCGCACTGCGTGCACGTGCTGGCGCGGGACCTGGAGGGGCGGCCGATCGGCACCGGGCGGCTGACGCCGGAGCGCAAAATCGGGCGCATGGCGGTGCTGCGCGAATGGCGCGGCAAGGGCGTCGGCGAAGCCCTGCTTCAAGGGCTGATCGATGAAGCCCTGCACCACCGGCTACCGGAGGTGCGGCTGAATGCGCAGGTCTCAGCCCTGGGTTTCTACGCAAAACACGGTTTCGTGCCCTACGGCGAGCGCTTTATGGAGGCTGGGATCGAACATCAAAGCATGCGTCGCATGCTGCGCGGGCCGACCGCAGTGGCGACTCGCGAAGCCGCAATATCAGTGACCGCGCCGCTGATCGCCGCCGCGCGGCGGGAGCTGTGGGTGTATAGCCGCAACCTCGACCCCGGCCTGCTGGACGCGCCGGCGGTGCTCGATGCCTTCCGCACGCTGGGAACCCGGCGGCAGCGCGTGGCGATTCGGATTTTGCTGCAGGACGCCAGCACGCCGCAGCGCAACGGCGCCCCGCTAATCGCGCTGGGGCAGCGTTTGCCTAGCGTCTTCGCCTTTCGCGAAGTCGCCGATCCGGTCGATCGCGATTACCCCGCTGCGTTCATCTTCAACGACAGCGGCGGCTACTACTACCGCCCGCTAGGCCATCGTTTCGACGGCGAAACCGAGCTGCACGCCAGCGCGCGTACCCGTCAGTTGCGCGATGTCTTCCTGCCGCCGTGGGAGCGCGGCCGGTTGTGCCTGGAGTACCGCGCGCTGGGCATTTGAAGGCGACAACCGTTTCGCCGACGTAGGGCGAGTCTTGCACCCGCCAGTCGCAATCACAACGGCCTCGTACCATCGCTGTTCCCGATGGCCGATAGGATGCCGTGGCATTTGGAAGTGGCGGGTGCAAGACCCGCCCTACGCGACACACTGGCCGATGAGAGACCTGTTCCGGCCGCACGGCGCGGTATCGAAACCACACCTGCAGCCATCTGCCGTCAGAATCGCGCCTCCCGCATCGCTTCAGCCACTCGCCGATGATGCGCTGCATCGGGGCGTGCGGCTATAATTCCGCTCCTTTCGTCTTTCTTCCGCCAGCAGTTCGTAAATCTCGGCGGATCAAGCGCTTAGCCATCACTCCCGTGCTCCTGGCCGAGCACGTCACGACCATCGAGTGCGACACCCGAGTGGACAGTCTTCTCAAGCAATTCGCCCAGTCTTCGCAGCTCGGCGCCAACGCCGCCTATGTCGAGGACCTCTACGAACAATATTTGGTCGCGCCCGACAGCGTCGACCCGAAATGGAAAGCGTATTTCGACGGGGTGAAAGGCCGCGAGGGCGCGGGCGATGTGCCGCATTCGGCGGTCATCGCGTCGATTGCCGAAGCGGGCAAACTCGCCGCGCGCGGTGCGCTCAGCGCCCCGGGCGCTGGCGACGAACGCGAGCGCTCGGTCGGCCGGCTGATCACCGCCTACCGCTCGCGCGGCCATCTCGGCGCCGATCTCGACCCGCTGGGGATGATGCAAAAACCGGGCGCGCCCGATCTCGACCTCCCGTTTCACCGATTGACCGATCGCGATCTCAACGATGAGTTCAGCACCGGCGGCGTCGCCGGCCAAGCGCGGATGAAATTGCGCGATCTGCTGGCATTACTCAGAGCGACCTACACCGGCTCGATCGGCGCCGAATTCATGCATATCTCCGACGCCGACCAGCGCCGCTGGATGTACGAGCGGCTCGAAGCCGCTGGCGGTCGCTTCGGCCGCAGCGATGACGACAAACGCCGAATTCTCGAACGCCTCACCGCCGCCGAGGGCCTGGAACGCTATTTGCATACGAAATACGTCGGCCAGAAACGCTTCTCGCTGGAAGGCGGCGACGCGCTGATTCCGATGCTCGACGTGATGATTCGCCGCGCTGGCGGCGGTGGCGTCAAAGATGTCGTCATCGGCATGGCCCACCGCGGCCGTCTCAACGTGTTGATCAACATCCTCGGCAAATCGCCGCGCAAACTATTCGACGAATTCGAAGGCAAGTTCGATCACGACGAGCGCGCGCACGCTGGCGATGTGAAATACCACATGGGCTTCAGCGCCGATATCGCCACCCCCGGCGGCCCGGTGCATCTCGCCCTCGCCTTCAACCCCTCGCATTTGGAAATCGTCGACCCGGTGGTCGCCGGCAGCGTGCGCTCGCGCCAGTTGCGCCGTGGCGACACCGATCGTCGCAAAGTGCTGCCGATCCTGATGCACGGCGACGCCGCGTTCGCGGGCCAAGGCGTGGTGATGGAACTGTTCCAGATGTCGCAGGCCCGCGGCTTCCGCGTCGGCGGCACGGTCCACATCGTCATCAATAATCAGGTCGGTTTCACCACCAGCGAACGCGACGACGCGCGCTCGACGCTGTACTGCACCGACGTCGCCAAGATGGTTGACGCACCGGTGCTGCACGTGAACGGCGACGACCCGGAAGCGGTGGCGTTCTGCGCCGAACTCGCGCTCGATTTCCGCCAGACCTTCAACAAGGACGTGGTCATCGACTTGGTGTGCTACCGCCGCCATGGCCATAACGAAGCGGACGAACCGGCAGCGACCCAGCCGTTGATGTATCAAGTGATCCGCAAGCGCAAAACCACGCGCGAACTGTACGCAGAACAACTCGTCGCCGCCGGTACGCTCAATGCCGAAGACGCACAGGCGGTCGTCGATCATTACCGCGACAAACTCGATGCCGGCGAAGTCACCACTGAGCTGGCCAAAGTCGAACCGGACGAATTCGCGATCGACTGGCGTCCGCTGCTCGCAGGCAAGCTCAGCGACCCGGTGTCTACCGCCGTCGGCCGCGAGAAGCTCGATGCGTTGGCGAAAATCATCAACGAGGTTCCGGCCGACGCCACCTTGCACCCGCGCGTCGCCAAGATCTACGAAGACCGCAACAAAATGCGCGTAGGCGAACTGCCGGGCGACTGGGGTTTCGCCGAGAACTTGGCCTACGCCACGATCCTCGACGAAGGCTACAAGCTGCGCCTCGTCGGTCAGGACTGCGGCCGCGGCACCTTCTTCCATCGTCATGCGGTGCTGCACGATCAGAAGACCGATGTCGATCACGTGCCGCTGCATCGCTTGGTCGAGAACCCCGAACACGCGACGATCATCGACTCGCTGCTCAGCGAAGAAGCGGTGATGGCCTTCGAATACGGCTATTCGACCGCCGACCCCGACACCCTCGACATCTGGGAAGCGCAGTTCGGCGATTTCGCCAACGGCGCGCAGGTGGTGATCGACCAGTTCCTGTCCTCGGGCGAGGCCAAGTGGGGCCGGCTCTGCGGTTTGGCGCTATTCCTGCCGCACGGCTACGAAGGCCAAGGCCCGGAGCACAGTTCCGCGCGCTTGGAACGCTTCCTGCAACTCTGTGCGCTGGAAAACATGATCGTCTGCACGCCAACCACCCCGGCGCAGACCTTCCACATGATCCGCCGCCAGATGCAGATGAAAACCCGCAAACCGCTGGTGGTGATGACGCCGAAATCGCTATTGCGCCACAAGCTGGCGGTGTCGAGTCTGGACGAGATCGCAAACGGCGAATTCCAGCATTTGATTCCCGATGCGACCGCCGATGCGGCGCAGGTGCAGCGCGTCGTGGTCTGCGGCGGCAAGGTCTATTACGACTTGTTGGACGAAACGCAGAAGCGCGGGCTCAAGAACGTCGCCTTGATTCGCGTGGAGCAGTTGTATCCGTTCCCGCGCGCGAAATTGGCCGCCGAGCTCGCGCACTACGCGAACGCCGATCAGGTCGTCTGGTGTCAGGAAGAGCCGATGAACCAGGGCGCGTGGTATCAGATTCAGCACCATCTTCGGGTGTGCCTACAAGGCAAACAAAGCCTGCATTACATTGGCCGCGCACGCTCGCCCTCCCCCGCCGCCGGTCATTTCAACGACCACGTCGTCGAACAGCAAGCGCTCATCGCTGGCGCCTTGGTCAATTCGCTCAACGTCGATCACGTCGCGGAGTAGTCCGCGACGTTTTCGCCATCGCTACCGTCATCGCAACGCTGTCATTCCGAACATAGCGAGGAACCTGTTTTTTGAGGGATTGCCTTTTTAGAGGCGGCTCAAAGATCGACAGTTTCACAGTTCTTCTCGGCACGACATCATCACAACTCTCAGGACGCCACCCATGGCCACCGAAATCAAGGTTCCCGTTCTTCCCGAATCCGTCTCCGATGCTGTCATCGCGTCTTGGCATAAAAAAGTCGGCGATACCGTTAGGCGCGACGAGAACATCGTCGACCTGGAGACCGACAAAGTCGTGCTGGAAGTGCCTTCGACCGTCGATGGCGTCATCAAAGAATTGAAGTTCGCCGAAGGCGCAACAGTCCTCAGTCAGCAAGTGATCGCCGTGATCGAGGAAGGCGCCGTCGCTGCAGCCGCGGCATCGCAGCCCGCCGCAGGCGCACAGCAGGTGCAGCCGAAAGCCGAAGCCGCCAAAACCACAGCCGCAGCGCCGGCGAGCACGACACCATCGCCTGTCGGTGGTGAGTTGCCGCCCGGCGCGCGCTTCGCCGCCACCACCGCTGGCGTGAATCCAGCCGATGTCGCCGGCACCGGCCGTCGCGGCGCGGTCACGAAAGAAGACATCGTCAATTACGCCAGCGGCAAAACTGCGGGCGTCGGCGGCGGCGCGCGCCCGGAAGAGCGCGTACCGATGACGCGCATGCGCACGCGCATCGCCGAACGCCTGATGCAATCGAAGAATTCCATCGCGATGCTCACCTCGTTCAACGAAGTGAACCTCGGCAAAGTGATGGCGATGCGCAAAGAACTCGGCGAACAGTTCGAGAAAGCCAACGGCATCAAGCTGGGCTTTATGAGCTTCTTCGCCAAGGCCGCCGCCAACGCGCTGCAGCGTCACCCGATCGTCAATGCATCGGTCGATGGCAGCGACGTCATTTATCACGGCTATGCCGACATCAGCGTTGCAGTTTCGACCGATAAAGGTTTGGTCACGCCGGTATTGCGCAACGTCGAGCGCATGGGTTTCGCCGACATCGAAAACGCCATCGCCGGCTATGCCAAAGCGGCGCGCGAAGGCGGCCTGAAACTGGAAGACCTGCAGGGCGGCACCTTCACCATCACCAACGGCGGCACCTTCGGCTCGCTGATGTCCACACCGATCGTCAATCCGCCGCAGTCGGCGATCCTCGGCATGCATGCGATCAAAGAGCGTGCGATCGTCGAAAACGGCGCGGTGGTCGCCGCACCGATGATGTACATCGCGCTGAGCTATGACCACCGCATCATCGACGGCAAGGATGCGGTGCTGTTCTTGGTGGATATCAAGAATCAGTTGGAAAACCCGCACCGGATGCTGTTGGGCATGTGAAGTTTTCTCCCCTCTCCCGCCGGGAGAGGGGTTGGGGGGCGCCCTGTCAGCACCTCAGACTCGATGATGTTGAACGAGCCGCAGCGAGTCACAAGGGCGAACTATCGGCTCTTTACCTTATTCACTCGCTGTGGCTCGACCTTATTCACTCGCTGTGGCTCGTTTTGCGACAGATTTCGGACAGGCGACTGCGGCACCCCACCTCATCCGGCGCTGCGCGCCACCTTCTCCCCGCATGCGGGGAGAAGGGAAAGCAGGAACACACAATGAGCGAACAACAAGCTTTCGACGTCATCGTCATCGGCGCTGGCCCGGCCGGCTACCACGCCGCGATCCGCGCCGCACAACTCGGCATGAAAACCGCCTGCATCGACGCTGCGCTCGGCAAAGACGGCAAGCCCGCGCTCGGCGGCACCTGTCTGCGCGTGGGCTGCATTCCGTCGAAGGCGCTGCTGGATTCGTCGCGTCAGTATCACAACATGCATCATCTGTTCGGCGAGCACGGCATCAGTTTCAAAGACGCCAAGATCGACATCGGCGCGATGATCGGCCGCAAAGACAAAATCGTGAAGCAGTTCACCGGCGGCATCGCGATGCTGTTCAAGGCGAACAAAATCACGGCTTACTACGGCTTCGCGCAACTGCAGCCGGGCAAGGTCGTGAAGGTCAAGCAACACGATGGCAGCGAACTCGAATTGACCGCGCCGAACGTGATCCTCGCCGCAGGCTCCGACTCCATCGAACTGCCGTTCGCGAAGTTCGACGGCGACGCGATCGTCGATAATGTCGGCGGCTTGGATTTCGCCGATGTGCCCAAGCGCCTCGGCGTCATCGGCGCCGGCGTGATCGGACTGGAACTGGGCAGCGTATGGAAGCGGCTCGGCGCCGAGGTGACGATTCTCGAAGCGATGCCGACCTTCCTCGCCGCCGTCGATGCAGAAGCGGCGAAAGTCGCGCTCAAAGAATTCAAGAAGCAAGGCTTGGAGATCAAGCTCGGCGCGAAAGTGAACAAGGCTGAGGTCATCAAAGCCGGCAACTCCAGCGAAGTTCACGTCGTCTACACCGACGCATCGGGCGAGCAGAGCGTCGTGTTCGACAAACTGCTGGTTGCCGTAGGCCGTAAGGCCGCGAGCAAAGGCCTATTGGCCGACGGCACCGGCGTGCAGCTCGACGAGCGCGGTCGCATCGTGGTCGATGAGCATTGCCACACCGGCGCCGACGGCATCTGGGCGATCGGCGACTGCGTACGCGGCCCGATGCTGGCGCACAAGGGCTTCGAGGAAGGCATCGCGGTGGCGGAATTGATTGCCGGCCTGCCCGGCCACGTCAATCTCGATACGATCCCCTGGGTCATCTACACCGAGCCGGAAATCGCCTGGGTCGGCAAGAACGAAGAAGAACTCAAGGCCGAAGGCATTCCGTACAAAGCCGGCAGCTTCCCGTTCGCCGCCGTCGGCCGCGCGGTGGCGATGGGCGAGCCCGCAGGCTTCGTGAAGGTGCTGGCGCACGCCGAAACCGATCGTGTGCTCGGCATGCATCTGGTCGGCGCCAACGTGTCCGAACTCGTCCACGAAGGCGTGCTGACCATGGAATTCAGCGGCTCGGCCGACGACCTCGCCCGCATCTGCCACGCCCACCCCAGCATGTCCGAAGCGGTACACGATGCGGCGATGGCGGTGCATAAACGCGCGATCCACAAGGCCAACTGACGACAGGATGTCGGCATCCTGAGCAGCACATGGATGTGCGTGCGAAGGATCTCGCAATCGACAGGATGTCGGCATCCTGAGCAGCGCATGGATGTGCGTGCGAAGGATCTCGCGATCATCAGCGCATCATGCGACTCAAAGCCGTCATCACCATCGTATTGGTGCTGACGGCTTCTGTGTTGGCCCGACGCCCAGAGAACATATCGATGTAATTTGCGGGGCAGTACACTAGTGTGGTGTCTCAAAAATACGCAGGCTAATTCTTAATCAAAAACAGCGCAAATCAAGCCGTTCTTTCACGAAAATGCATCAATGTACTTTTGAGACACCACACTAGCAGGCTGCTGAAATACCTGCGGCAGCAGGTTTTCAGCAGCCTGCTAACGCAGCCATGGATGGCTGCGCCGGCGAAACAAGCGCGTAAGCGATTGATTTGCCGTGAGCACGTCCGGACATGTGCCGGACGTGCGAACTGGAATACCTCCTGCATGGAGGTATTTCAGCAACCTGCTAACGCAGTGGCTGTTGACCCGCAGCACAACCGGAGCCTGAGCCATGGCCGACACCAATTCGATCCGCAACGTCTCCGACACCGCGCGTTGGGTCGCGATTTATCGTGCGATGGAGAGCGAGCGCCCCGATGCGCTGTTCCACGATCCGTATGCGCGCCGCTTGGGCGGCGAACGCGGCGAAGCCATCGTTCGCGAAATGCCCATGGGCAAGGCGGTGGCTTGGTCGATGATCGTGCGCACCGCAGTGATGGACGAAATCGTATTGCGCTGCGTGCGCGATGGCGCGAAAACCGTGCTCAATCTCGCCGCAGGCCTTGACGCTCGCCCCTATCGCATGGATTTGCCTGCCGATCTGCGCTGGATCCATGTCGATCTGCCGGACATGGTCGATTACTTCCGCAATGCCATGCACGACGTTGCACCGCATTGCCGGCTGGAGTTCGCCGTCGCCGATCTGCGCGACGCCGATCGACGCCATGAGCTTTTCGCCGACGCGGCGAGCGAAGGGCCAGTGTTGGTCGTCAGCGAAGGCCTGCTGATCTATCTGCGGCCGGACGATGTGGCCGGTTTGGCACGCGACCTGCACGAGATCGTTCGCGCGCGCTGGTGGCTGAGCGATCTGGCATCGCCGCTGTTGTTCAAATACATGGAGCGCCGCTGGACCGGGCGATTGCAATCCGGCAACTCGCAATTCCAATTCACCCCGGCGAATGGCACTGGTTTTTTTGCACCCTACGGCTGGCGCGAAATCGAGTGGCGCTCGATGTGGACCGAGTCGCTACGTTTGAAGCGAAGCATGCGTTTCGCACGGTTCTTCAATCTACTCGGCAAACTACAGTCGAAGCAGAAACAAGACGCTGGACAACGCATGTCGGGCATGATGCTGCTCGGTTCCAAACATTGATCGCAACGACCCTCATCACATCATGAACTCTATCTGCGTTTACTGCGGCTCCAATGCCGGCAACAAACCCGTTTACGCCGAACGCGCCCGCGCGCTCGGTGCGCGCATCGCTGCCGAAAAGCTGCAATTGATCTACGGCGGCGGCAACGTCGGGTTGATGGGCATCGTCGCCGATGCCGTGCTCGAACACGGCGGGGAAGTGATCGGCGTGATACCGGAGCAACTTGTGCAGTGGGAAGTCGCGCATACAGGCGTGACCCGTCTGGAAGTCGTCGCCAATATGCACGAACGCAAAGCGCGCATGTTCGATCTGGCCGACGCCTTCGTCGCCCTGCCCGGCGGTTTCGGCACGCTCGACGAAATGTTCGAGATGCTGACGTGGCGCCAGCTCGGCCTGGGCGATAAACCCTGCGCGTTTCTCGACGTGGACGGTTTTTACGCGCCGCTGATGCAGATGCTCGATCGCATGGTCGAAGCGCGCTTCCTCCACGCCGACCAACGCCGCGACCTCTGGCACGGCGACAGCATCGACGCGCTGTTCGCCTGGATGCGGGATTACGCGCCGGCGCAGGCGGACAAATGGCTGGACGAAAAACGGCGCAGCGAACTGCGCTAAGCCCGCGAAACGAAGGCGTGTTCGGGCAACGCGATTATCTGGCCCGTTTGCGCTGCAAGAACGGCCGCGCGCCCGAGTTCGAGCGCGCTGAATCCATCGGCACCGGCCCCTACGGAAAAATCCTTGATCTCTACACCCTGCATTGCGAAAACGGCCCGGTACGGCAAGTGGCGATGGATCTCTACCATTGCGTCGAAGAAACCCGCCCGATCGAAGGTTTCGAGATCGTCGAACGCGTCGTCCCGATTCCGAATTTCGGCGGTTGCCCGGAGTGAATCGCCGCTTCGGCTACTAGCGCCTTATGAGTCGGGCGGCGGTCTGACGAACATCATTTCATCGAGACGGATTCGCTCTTCACTGATTTTCTCGATCGATGGCAGTGTCGTCTTACCGAACCGGGACGACTCGCATTCCATCCGGTCAACCTTGCAGTACTCAATGTTCAACGTCACCAGCACTTTTTCGTGCATATTCCACAGCGCGGCACCCGCCATTACCACGCCGGCTTCTTTCGAAAAAGAAACAAGTGGATTGCCTTCGATCTGGCCACGCTCGCACGAGCGACGTCCCTCGCGAATCGTAGCTGGAGAATCCGCCATCTGCGACGGCACGAATTGAAATTCTGTCCGAGTCGATTTCTCCCATCTACCCACCACTTTAGCTTTCTCGGAGTCGATCTTATCGAAAACGATGTGGGCCCTCACATGCTCACGCGTCCTACATCGACCACCGCCGACGATTCGAATTTTTTCGGGTAATGGGCCATCCTGCATCCAATGCCCACTCAAGAAGTCGTACATCTGCTGCAACTGGTCGCCATCGTCGCTGAACTTCAGCCGCTGCGATACAGCAGCGGAGGCGTTAGATTGTGAGGATTGCGCCGTATCCGCAGCGGCTTCCGTCATGACCTTCGACTCTACTAGGGCTTGAGCAGTCCCAGCACTCATGGGCTCAGGCCCATCGACGGCAGCATCCGGATCGCTCGCAGCCGAGGCGGCTGGCGATAACGACTGCTCAGCGGCGCTCATGGTGGCTGCTTCAATCGTCCCGGCGAAAGAGACGAACATATCCGAGGCACGCGAACGCAGATCCTCGGAAAGCGCGAGCACAGCAGAGAGCGTGACCATCGCCAACGCGACGCTCGCCGTGAACGCGAATTTCCAATTGACCCCATCGTCACCGGCCGGAATTACTGCTTGTACGGACTGCCCGCTCAAAAACGGTATCCAGCGCCTCTCGAAATTCTGCCGATAGAAATAATCGCTGTGCTGATGCCGTTCGTGGATCAACTGGGTCACGCGCCCGTCCGCAGTGTCTTCAAAACCGGATACGCCCGAAGAACCCGCATCCGACACCACCCATTCGACGATGCCTGCCCACATATCGCGGCCGCCGGCTTCGTTGAGCACCGCCTTAACCTGACCACGCTGAAGCACGACCGTGCTCCACGGGTACTTCCGACTGACGATAGACCCGCAGAGAATCACCTTGTCGAAGCGGATGTCGTCGTATTTGAGCATCGCCTTGGTGACGATGTAGCTGCCGAAACTGTGCGCCACCACCGACGGCAGGCGCTCGGCGTTCGCAAAGTTGTCGCTGTAGACCTTGCGGAACCACTCTACTTTGCGCGCCCGGCTCCACGGCATGAGCAACGACACCGCCTTGAAAAAACCAAAACCCAGCGGGGTATGACGGAAGCGGTGCTGAGTCAGCACATCGGTCAGTTCGCGCTGCCAGTCGCCGGTAGTGCGAATGCCGTGAATCGTTAGCACGACGCGCCAATCGGAAGGCTTATCGCCGAATAATTTCATAGACTCCCCTGTCTTTCGGGTGGGACGAACGACCCACCACGTCAATTGCCTGTCGATTAACCGCTGTGCGCGATTTTGCGAGCGTGACCAAGATCGCACGATAGTGCAAGCGGACTGCTACCATTTTCAATCATTCCCCTCGTCCGTCCTCCCGTGAACATCGACGCCCATTTCCGCGCCTTCCGCATCCACAACGACAGCGCCGGCTATCGCAGCGGCATCGATACCGTATCGCTCGGCGATCTATCCCCCGGCGAGATCGTGATCAAAACCGCCTATTCGTCGGTCAATTACAAGGACGCGCTCGCCGGCACCGGCCAGGGCAAGATTCTGCGCAGTTTCCCGCTGGTCGGCGGTATCGATGTCGCCGGACATGTGGTGTCGTCCAGCGATCCGGCCTTCAAGGAGGGCGATGCGGTGCTGGTCACCGGCTGTGGGCTTAGCGAAACCCGCGACGGCGGCTATGGCGAGTACGCGCGGATCGAGGCGCAATGGGCGATTCCTCTACCCACGGGTCTGAGCCTGCGCGAAAGCATGATCCTAGGCACCGCTGGCTTCACCGCGGGTCTAGCGCTGTTGCGGATGGAACAGAACCGGCAGTCGCCGTCGCTCGGCCCGCTGGTGGTGACCGGTGCGACTGGGGGCGTCGGCTCGCTGGCCATCGACATCTTCGTCCGCGCCGGCTACGACGTGCTGGCGGTCAGCGGCAAGGCCGACCAAGCCGATTACCTCAAACGCATCGGCGCCGCGCAGGTGCTCGGCCGCGAGGCCCTATCCACACGCCGCCCAATGGAAGCCGCGCGCTTCGGCGGCGGTCTGGATAACGTCGGCGGGCCGATGCTGGCCAGCCTGCTCGCTCAGACCACGCCCTACGGCAACGTCGCCACTGCCGGCCTTGCGGCCACCGCCGAACTGGCAACGACGGTCATGCCCTTCATCATTCGCGGCGTGTCGCTGCTGGGCGTCGCCTCCGCCGGGACCGCGCGCGACATCCGCGAGGAGGTCTGGCGCCGGCTATCCTCAGGATGGAAGCCGGCGCATCTCGACGCGATCTGCACTCGCGAGGTCGGCTTGGGCGAGCTGTCTGATGTGTTCACCGGCATGCTGGCCGGGGGATCGCTTGGGCGTACGCTGGTGCGGGTCGGCGCGGGCTGAGATGGCAATACATAGAACACCGCCTCAGCTCTGGCATCTGCGCTTACTTCACCGTAATGTGAGGCAGGTCACATCCAAGTTTCGCCCCGCTTCCGGGCCATCGTCCGGACCACTACACTGAGCGCATTCCTCATACGGGTATCCGCATGGCACGCATTCTGATCGTCGATGACTCCCCGTCCCAGCTTATGGGTATCCGTCGAATCGTCGAAAAACTCGGCCACGAAGTCCTCACCGCCGAAGACGGCGCCGCCGGCGTCGAAGTGGCTAAGCGCGAAATCCCCGACATGATCCTGATGGACGTGGTGATGCCGAACCTCAATGGTTTCCAGGCCACCCGCACCATTTCTCGCGAACCGACCACGAAACACATCCCGATCGTGTTGGTCACGACGAAGGATCAGGACACGGATCGCTTTTGGGGCATGCGCCAAGGCGCCAGGGCCTATCTCACCAAGCCTTTCAGCGAAACCGAACTGTCCGAAGTCATCACGAAGTACGTCAGCGGCATGGGTTAAGGTCGCGAGCGCGCTAAGCACTCGCATGCTCGCATAGGTATCTCCAACACACCGCAAGCGTGATTGATGCTTGCGGCCGACGTCATCGTCTACGTACGGGCGATGCAGTCATCGAACGGGCGTTCGTCGGTGCCTTGATCAATCGCTGCATCGATCAATAGCTGCATCGATCAATAGTTGCATCGATCAATCGCTGCATCGCCCAAGCGCCGCAGCGCGGAGTATGCGGAGATCGTGAGCAGGCGCTTAGACAAGCACTCCTCAACCGCGGCGCCAATCGTCGCCGAACGCCTCGCGCATGCGTCGATAGGCCTCGCGCTCGTCTTCCGTGTTGGCTTTCGGCGCCAGCACTTCCAATTCCACGATCTGATCGCCGGCAGGTGCGCTACCCGCGCCCGGTAAGCCACGCCCGCGCAGGCGCAATTTGCGGCCCGCTTCGGACTCCTGCGGGATTTTTAGTTCGACCGGCCCGCCCAGCGTCGGCACGCTTAGGGTTGCGCCCAACGCAGCCTCCCAAGGCGCAACCGCAAGCACATGGATGATGTTGCGTTCATCGACTTCGAACTGCGGATGCGCCGCGTATTCGATTTCCAGCAACAAATCGCCGCCGCCCGACCCCTGACCGCCGAGGCGGATCGCCTGCCCCGGTTTGATGCCTTTGGGGATTCGAATCTCCAGCGACCTGCCAGCGACCGACACTCGGATCGGGTCGCCGCTGTAGACCGCTTCCAATGGCACCGCGAGCTTGGCCCGCGTCGCGCCATCGCCGCGCGGCCGCGGCTGAGGGCCTGCGCCGCCGGGGCCGCCACGCCGCCCAAACATTTCCTGAAAAAAATCGCTGAAGCCACCGCCGCCCGCGAACACTTCTTCGAAACCGCCATGACCGCCGCCGAAGCCGCCGGGCGGCGGCTGCACTTCATCGCCGGGGCGATAACCGCGCGCGCGCAGTTGATCGTAGGCCTTACGCTTTTCGGGGTCGCGCAGGGCTTCGTAGGCTTCGTTCACGCCCTTGAACGTGTCTTCGGCACCAGGCTCCTTGCTCACGTCCGGATGGTATTTGCGCGCAAGCCGGCGGTAGGCAGTCTTGATTTCTGCCTCGCCAGCGCTGGGTTCGACGCCTAAGATTTGGTAGTAGTCCTTGAATTGCATGAATCGATCGCTCAGTCGTCCGCAGTTGAACGGTATCGCAATATCCTACAGCCGTATCGCGCTCCGCGCGCTGTGTACAACGCGCGCCGCAAAACAGCGGGCTGCGTGCGCGCAACAGCCGCAGACAACGCTGCGACCATTGCAACGCTCTCATCGACATCGCATGGCGAACACGGACAAAGAGCTTCCGAAGATGTCAGAAGCCCCCCGCTGCAGGGTGCGTTCGCGCAGGATGCGTTCGCGCATCGTGAGTTCGCGCATCTTGAGTTCGCGCATCGTGAGGGCGAGCGCTCGATGCGGCGGAAGCGACTCCAGGCCGTGCCTGGAGTCGCGGCGTCCGAACAACGTAAGCAACGCGTTGTTCGGATCTTCTGCACTGTGGAATGGCGCGTCGAGCGAATGCGTCGGGCGTATTTCGTAACATCACTCGAAAAGCCACTAGGGCCTGTTAACACTATCCGTGTGCGTTGCGCTGACACGCGGACAATGCGTGGCAAGAAAGAGTGAGGGAATGGATGTTGATCCATGACCGAACGATGCCGTCGCCACGCAGTGTCCGCGTGTCAGCCCGAAGGGTTGCGTTTCAGTGGCGTGCCACTGAATTCGCAACGCAATCTACCCGGATAGTGTTAACAGGCCCTAGATGCATCGCCGAGCCTCACGATTTACTGCGTCGTGCCCACCTCGTTCGCTCCCACTTGAATACGACGCGGCGTCGATTCGGGCTTCTTCGGAATCGAAATCTCAAGCACGCCATGACGGCCGTGCGCAGTGACGCCATCTGCATTCGCAGTATCGGGCAGCGCAAAACGACGGTAGAAGTTGCCGTAGCGGCGCTCAACGCGCGAAAAACGCTCGGCGTTTTCTTCGACTTCGCTGTTACGCTCGCCTTTGATGGTGAGCACGCCCTTGTCCATCAGCACTTCGACGTTCTGCGGATCGACACCGGGAAGATCGGCGTAAATCACGAACCGATCGGATTCTTCTTTGATATCGACGCGCGGCACCCATTGGCTGGTGACCACGGCCGATTCGTCGGACGCATCGCTGCCGGTCTGCAGCAAGTGATCGAAGATATGCTTCAAATCATGGTGTAAACGCGCCTGAGCAGGCCAAGCGTGCGGGTAACGAATCAAGGTCATAACGGTTTCTCCTTTGGAGGCGGCGCCGTGCCGCCATAGCAAATAGATAGGCGCGCATCCACGGCTTTCAAGAGGCCGTCGACGCCGTTCGTCGGTACTGCGCTCACTCGAATTAAGGCGCGCAGACCCGTCTTGCCACTTGATTTTTCGCCGAATGGACACATGCAAAATCAACACACTTCGCCTGCTAAACTGTGGCCTCCACCAGGAGACCCCACATGAGCATCCAAATCGGCGACCGTATTCCAGAAGTAACCGTAAAACGTATCCGCGAGAGCTTCGAGAACATCGAAACGCCCGAACTTTTCGAAGGTAAGAAACTCGTACTGTTCTCAGTGCCCGGTGCGTTCACACCCACCTGTTCCGAAAAGCATCTACCCGGCTTCGTCCAACACTTCGATGCGTTCACTGCGAAGGGTGTCAGCGTTGCTTGTATGTCGGTGAACGATCCGTTCGTAATGAAAGCATGGGCTGCCGATCAGCACGTGCCCGAGGGCATGGACATCATCGCCGACGGCAACGCCGATTTCGCGCGCGCGCTGGGCCTGGAAATGGACGCCAGCGGTTACGGCATGGGCATTCGCAGCAAACGTTTCGCGCTTTACGCCGAAGACGGCATCGTCACACAGTTGTTCGTCGAAGCGCCTGGCGAGTTCAAGGTGTCGTCGGCCGAGCACGTCTTGTCGCAGATCTGATCCTGCGGTGGGCTAGCCGGTAGACCTACGCTTGCGGGAATGATGCGAGTCGCGACCGAAGTCGATTGAGCGATTCGGTCGCGACTTGCGTCGTCCCCGCAAAGCGGCTTTTTTGCAAGAAGATTGTCGTGCGAAAGTATCGGTATACGCTAACAGACGCGCTTAATCGATCTAACAGAATGTCATTTCGAGCGTAGCGAGAAACCTGTTTCTTGCTTGTCATCGGCAGCATTATCGACAACACGAGCATGTCCCTCGCTACGCTGGGTATGACAGATGTTTTCCACGCTCAGGGCAGTACCCGGAACGCGATACTCGCCCATGCTCCGCTATCGGCAAGTGCGGTCAATGTCTGTTCGCCCGCGTCGCCGAAATCGCGCACCAGCGAGGCGCTGCCCTCGGTTTCGCCGATCCAACGCCCGTTAAGCAACCACTGCACGCGATGCTCGCTGCCCAGCGCGCGCAAGGACAGCCGCACCGCATGTTCGCTGCCCGGTGCGCGGGCGAGTAAGGCGCCATCGTTGAGGCCCTCGATGCGCAGGTCTTCGATCGCATCGCGGCCATCGGCCATGCAATCGTCGGCGAGCGGCGGCAAGCGCGAGATCCGACGCGTCTGCAGCGATAGCCACGGCGATGCAAGCGCCGGCCAACGTGCAATTTCGGCGCTGCGCGTGCGATGCGTGAGCGAACACGACGCAGAGACGCGACGGCCGCTGTCGATATCCATATCGAAGCGTTCGCGCCCAGCTTCCCACAGGCGCACGCCGCGCTGCGCGAACGTCGGCGGCACTGCGCCGTCGAGTGTCCACGCCTTCATGCGTCGCTGGCATAGCTCGGGCGGCTGGGTGTCCGCCGCAATGCCGAGCGGCCAGCAAATCTCGATTTCGGCAACATTGCGCGGCGGCGGCAGCGGCAGCGCATCGCGTCGCGCGCTGGGCAGGGTATCGACCACTTCGAACAACAGCGGCAGCGCCGTAATCGCGCCATATTGCCCGGGCAGCGGCGTGCCGTCGGGACGCCCTACCCACACGCCGACGGTGTAGTGCCGCGTGCTGCCGAGCGCCCATGCGTCGCGAAAGCCGTAACTCGTACCGGTTTTCCAGGCGACGCGCGGACGATTGCCCAGATCGTATTGTTCGATCTCGCCCGGGCGCGGATTCGATTCGAGAATTTCGCGCACGATCCACGCGGCGCCGGGCGATAGCACGCGACGATCGATGCGCGGATCTTGCAGCGTGTAGCGCACGCGCCCAGCGATGCCGCTGCGATTGAAGGCTGCATGCGCGCCGACGAGGTCTTCGAGCCGTGCGCCGGTACCGCCGAGAATCAAAGCGAGATTGGGTTTGCCGCCGGCAGGAAACTTCAAACCGATGCCGGCGTGGTCGATACGCGCGGCGAAACGCGCGGCGCCGACGCGCTCCAGCAAATCGACCGCCGGCACGTTGAGCGACAAGCGCAACGCCTTCGCTGCACCAATCGGGCCGTTGAACGATTCGCCGAAATTACCCGGCCTGTAATCGCCGAAATTCTGCGGGGCATCGATCAACAAACTTTCCGAGTGAATCAAACCCTCGTCGATCGCGATGCCATATAAAAGAGGCTTCAACGTGGAACCCGGCGAACGCCACGCGCGCACCATATCGACGTGGCCTAACCGCTCTTTGTCGGCGAACGTTTGCGAACCGACATAGGCGCGCGCTTCCATCGTCTCGTTATCGACCACCAGTAACGCTGCGGACGTGCGTTCCGGCAAATTCGCGAAGTATGTGGCGACGCGCTCTTCGAGGCTGCGTTGGAGATTGGCATCGATGGTCGAAACGATCCGCGAGGCTTTCGGCTGCGCCGAGTGCAAGCGCTGGGCGAGCAAAGGCGCAGACAGCGGCGGCTGAAGGCGGCGCGCGACCACCGGCTCGATGCGCGCGTCTTCGACCTCCGCTGCGCTCCACACACCGAGGGTGGCCATGCGCGCCAACACTTTGTCGCGTGCGATCCGAGCGGCTTGCGGATGACGGTCGGGGCGCAAGCGGCTCGGCGATTGCGGCAGCACCGCGAGCAATGCCGCCTCGGCCTGCGACAGCCGCATGGAAGACTTGCCGAGATAGGCCCAACTCGCCGCTTCCACGCCTTCGATAGTGCCGCCGAACGGCGCGCGCTCAAGGTAGAGCGTTAGGATCTCGCGCTTGGACAAATGCGCTTCGAGTTGCAGTGCGCGCAGCACTTGCCGCAGCTTGCCCCAGAGCGTGCGCGTGCTGCGCCCGTTGCGCGCATCGAGAATGCGTGCGACCTGCATCGTCAGCGTCGAACCGCCGGAGACGACGCGACGACTGACGATCATCTGTCCGCCTGCACGCAGCAGCGCGACAGGATTGATGCCGGGATGGCGCCAAAACCAGCGGTCTTCGTAGTTCAACAGCGCCTGCAGATACAGCGGCGATACCGACTCGGGTTTCGCCGGGTAACGCCATACGCCTTCTTCATCGGCGAATGCGCGCAGCGGCGTGCCATCGCGCGCGGTGACTAAGGCGCTGGTGTCGCGCGCCTTAGGCAGCGGTGGCGGGAAGAGTAGATCGAGCAGCAGCAGCGTCGACAGTAGCGCGACGGTGGACCAGCGGAGCCAAGCGATCCAACGTTTGGATCGCAGCGCGCGAGGGGCGCTCATGAAAGGCATGATCGGGGTATCCAAATCGACCGGTGATTTCTAAAAAAATGATTTTTTGATTCGATGCATCATGTGAAGCGCATTCGCATTGCGTGCTGCGCTGCGTGCAAAGCATGCAGTCGAGCCCCGCCTCGTTACCACCTCGTTACCACCTCGTCACCCCGGCGCACGCCGGGGTCCAGCCTCTTTGTTCTATGACATCCGTAAGAGCTGGGTCCCGGCGTGCGCCGGGATGACCTGCGTTATTGGCTTCGTTATCAGCGGGTCGAAGACCCGCTCTACATCTATACGTCGAAGACCCGCTCTATTTCGGCTGCACCACCGTAATCGTCGCCGGTGTCGATTTACCGACGCCGCGCAACTGCGGGCGGTACATGTCTTCGACCAACGACGGCGGTACGGTGTACGTGCCCGGCGTGACTGCACGCACCAGATAAAACACGCGCGCGGTTTGTCCTGAACTGAGTTTCAGCGCGGCAACGAAACGGTCGTCGCGGTACTCCTCGTGCATGACGGTGGCCGCACTACTGCGGTCGCTGATCTCGATGCCGTCGACCACCACGTCCGCCCATTGTTTGGCGTCGCTGAGGTTGAAGTTTTCGATCTCCAAACCAGCGGGCAACAGATCGGTCAGCAGCGCGTCGGGCATGTTCTGATCGGCGGTGATCTTCAACGCGACGATCAGCGCTTCGCCTTCGGGAATGGGTTTGGGCGTCCACGGCTTGCCGTCGGTGGTGTACCAGGTGCGCTCAATGCCGATCGTCGATTTATCCGCTGGCGGTGCGGTGCGCGGCACGCCGGCGATTTCCAAGCTGGCGTACAGCGGCGGCGTGCCCTGCGGCTCGAAGCGGAAGCCCTTGGCGAGCGTGGCGTAATCCGCGCGTTTGCCGTGCATGCGGCGTTCGTCTGCGGCTTGCGTGGTATCGCCCAAGCGCCACGTGCCCGACAGCAGCTTCTTCTGATCCGCCAGCAGCGCTTTACCCAAACGCGCCAGAGCGACTTGCTCTTGCGTGCTGAGCCAGAACCAGCGTTCGTTGCGACGCAGTTCCAACTCTTTACTGAGCGTGAGCACGCTGGCGTCGTAGTCGGCTTTCGACAGGCCGCGTTCGTGGGTGAGTGCGATCATCAATGCGCTGTCGCGCAGTGGGCTGCTGTAGTCGCCCAAATAGCCAGGGCGGTCGCCTTTGAACGCGAAACCGGCCGCGATCGATTTTGCGCCGCGCGTTTTGTCGCCCTGCAGCGACAAAGCCAGACCCAAATGCACCAGCGACAAACCGGTCAAGGCCTTCTTGCGTTCGTTGTCGTACAGGCCACGCAGCGTACCGAGCGGCGCACGATTCACCCGTGCGAGCGCGTAACCAGCATGCGCCTGATACGCGAACTTCAGATGACTGCGGTGATCGTAGCCGTAGAACTCGGTGCCGCCGGCCAACAAATCCTCGCTCAAGCGCTGCAGCGCTTTCTGCAGCATCGCGTCGGGGACTTGGAAGCCGGCTTCGCGCGCATCGAGCAGGAATTCGACGATGTACGGCGTCAGCGCCGGATTGACGTAGCCGTCGTCGCCCCACATCGCGAAGTGTCCGTTCGAGGTCTGCATCGACGCAAGCCGTCCGAACGCACCTTCCATGCGCGCACGACGCTTGGCAGGGTCGAGACCCTTCACATCGAGCATCTTCGCGGTGTCGGCATCCATCACCAAGGCGGCGTAGCCCTTACTGGTGGTCTGCTCGGCGCAGCCGTACGGATAATCGAGCATGCCCTGCACCGCGCTTGCGAACGGAATCGGCGGCAGCGCGCTGACGGTCATCTGCGCGGTGACGGAACCCGGCATCAGGCCTTCAGCAAATGCGGTATCGAGCGAAATCGGCGAGGTATCGCTGAGCACCTGCGTTTTTACCCGCACCACGCTCGGCCATGCCGGACGGACCGGCACGTCGAACTTGCGATCGACCTTGAAGCCGTTGCCGTCCACGCGCACGCGCACCTGCGCCGTGGTGTAGCCCTCGTTTGCGGTCAGCGGGAAACTCAGCGTCGATTTGGCGCCGGCGCCTAGCTTCACTTTGCGCCCGCCATCGCCAATCGACAGCGGACCGATGCCGTCGATGTTGATGTTGAAATCGCCGGGCTCGCCGGTGAAGTTGGTCAGGTCGAGCGTGACCACGCTGCGATCGCCGGGCGCGAGCACGCGCGGATAGCTGGCTTCGGCCACGATCGGCGCGCGCACCACCACTTCCGCATCTTTATTGCCGTAGCGTTCCGCCGAATAGGCCATCGCCGAGACGCGCAGGGTGCCGTTGAAATCCGGCACTTTCAGCGGAATCGACGCGTTGCCTTTGGCATCGAGTTTGACCGGGCCGGAGAACAGATCGACGGTTTGCACTTTCGAGGTCGGGCGACGCGCCTGCGCCAACGGTTGCAGCGCCATATCGCCGCCGAAGCGGATTTTCGCGATATCGCCTTCGAGGCTTTCGATCACGCGGCCGTAGATATCGTAGGAATCCACACCCAAACGGCGCTGCGCGAAGAAATGCTTGTTCGCATCGGGCACCGGGAAGCGGGTGATGTTGATGATGCCGATATCGACCGCCGAAACGGTGACGAACGCCTCCTGACCGGCCAACTGCGGCACGGCGACCGTCGCTTGCAATGTCTGCTCGGGCCGCATCTGTTTGGGCACGATCAAACCGACATCGACGCGGCGCGCGGCGCGATTGATCGGCACATGGGCGACGCCGACCGCGCGGGCGGGCGTGATCTTGCTGCTTGCGCTGCCGCCGCGAAACACCAGCGCGGTGACGTAAAGATCGTGACGCTCCCAATCCTTGGTGACCGGGATTTCAAAGGTGGCACCCGGCTTCTTGTCGCCCGCACCGATCTCGATTTCCTGCACGTACAGCATGCGGTCGCCTTCGACCATCAGCAGGCCCTTGCCTGGATGCGGCGGCGTCACCGTCACTTTCATGGTATCGCCAGTCTTATAGCCGGTCTTGTCGAGCGCGAGTTTGACTTTGTCGGGGCGCGCATCGAGGCCGCGGTTGTCGTCGTCCCAGCTCCAACCGGCAGTAAAGGGATAGCGCATGGTTAAGCCGGTCGCCGGGTCGAGCACATCGACGCGGTATTCGCCCCACTGAACCGGGACATCGAAGCGGGTGGCCGATACGCCGGCATCGATCGTGCGGGTTTCGATGGTCTCGAAACGGGTGGTGAAGTCGTAGTCCCAACCTTCGTCCGCGTCGTAATTCCAGTGGTAGTCGCGATGTTCGCGGATCAGCGACAGCTTCAACCCCTTGGCAGGGCGCGGCTTGCCGTCGCGGCCCACGCGGGTCAGCTCGAAGCGCGCATTGCTGTCGCTATCGGCGCCGTCTTTATCGTCGAACATCGGACGCACGCCGACCAACGCATCCGCCGGCCACAGCACGTGCTTGATCGAACGATTAACGCTGCGGCCGCCGGTTTCGAACAAACTGCCGGAGACGATCGCCGCAATCGGCGACACCGGTTTGGCTTCGTCGGGCAGCGCGATGTCTTGGTCCAGCTTGCCTTGATCGTCGAGCGTGGTATCGACCACATCCCGCGCTTCTTTCGGCAGATTCAGCGTCGGGTCGCCGAAGAAATAACCCGGCAGCGAGTCCAACGGGTGCTGCTCGACCGCGACCGCCATTTTCGCGGTGAAACGGTTGCCGGCAGCCGGCGCGCCGTACAGATACGCGCCGATCGCCTGCAGTTTGAACGGTTGGCCGGGCTTGAGCACCGGGTCGGCGACCGTGAGATCCAGCTTCATGCGCTCGGGCAGGAATTCTTCGATGCGCAGAGCCATGCCCTGCACCGCTTCGGCGCTGGCTGGGTCGGTGCGGAATTCCACCTGCCAACGGCCGGTCGGCGCTTCGACCGGAATGAGCTTCTCGAAACTGTAGTAGCCCTGCGCACCGGCCTCGATTCGGCTTTCGACGAAAGGCTTGCCGTCGGGCTGCTTCAAGCGCACGAACAGCGGCTGCGCTTTCTTGCCTTTGATCGGTATCGGTTTGCCGTCGTTATCGCGCAGCAATGCGGAGATACGCACGGTTTCGCCCGGGCGATAGAGATCGCGACCGGACCAGGCGAAGACATCGAACCACGCCGGTTCGCGGCCGCTGACCGTGAACTCCGACAAATCCAATGCCGGCTGGTTGAACGGCAGCATCGTCACGTCGCTGCCGCGGCGCGCCACCAATACATGCTGCGCGTCGAGCTTGTAGCCCAGCATCGCGTTGCCGTTGCGGTCGGTCTGGCCTTTGAGCGCGTCCTCACCCTTGGCGTCGAGGATGCGCAATTCGACACCGCTGACGCTGGCGCCGTCCTGCAGCGAGGCGGTGTGGACGAATAATTTGTCCTTGTACGCGCGGATGTGCAGGCCGATATCGCTGACCGTGAAGAAGGTGGTGTCGAACTGATCGCGGAACAGGCCGGTGCGTTTCATCACCGCGAAGTACATGCCCGGTTCTTGCAGCTCTTCGATGTCTTGAATCGGCAGATAAGTGACGACGCGTTCGTTCGGCTTGCCGTCGATCGCGAAGCGGTTAGTGAATACCGGCTCGGCGAGTTTGGAAATCGGCGCGTTATCGCCGTATTCGTTGTCCAACTCCCAACCGCTGCGGCGGCCGGCGCGCTGGTATTCGCGAAAAAACTGCGGCAGCGACTTCTCACGGACGCGCAGAAATTCCACGTCCACTTCGGGCACGTTGATCGAAACGATCGGCAGGCCGCGGCTCTCGCGCGCCGGCAGCACGCTGCCTTGCGAAGCGAAGCCCACAGCAGGTTCGAGTGCGCCGGTGTAAACCTTCTGCTCGACTTCGCGGCCGAGCACGCTGCCGTCGCTGGCGGTGAGATCGCCCGAAATCTTGAGGTTGTATTCGGTATTCGCGGTGACGAACGGGTAGCGGAGGATCTTGCCGCCTTCGTCCAGCTTCCAGCCGCTCTTCTGCGCGTTCGGAGTGGAGAAGACCACTAATTTGTCGAAATCCTGGGTGCCCACCAGCGGCCGGGTGAATTCTAGGGCGATGGCGAGGGTCTCGCCATCCTGATCCGGGTAGGCCCGGGCCACAGCGAAGGCTTTGTTCTCTTCTCGCTTGGCCTGAATGGCTTCGCCACTCACTTCGGGCAATTGCCCGGTTTCTCTGTTACCACAACCTGGAAGGGTTGCTAGAGACAGCGCCAACGCCGCCCACATCGCCCCTCCTATTGCCAATTTCTGCATCAAACCGCGACCTTGCACCACTACCCCAACCCGCGACATGCGACACATAGAGCCTCCTGGATGTGGGGCGGAGTATAGAGAAGATTTTGGGTAATACATCACCCTGCTGAACATTTTTTTTACATTTATTTAACGCAATTTTCATAACGCTGCGTTCCTGGAATGGGTGTCCTGGTAGCGCCCAATCATCCGTACTGCGGTTTTAATGCGCCGCCGGCCCACCAACCAAAGTTTCCCCATTCAACCGCCCCGACTGTAGCGCGGTTATGCTCGAAACGCTCGCTCATGCGAAGCCACCCCGAGCTTTACGTCCTGCAGATAGGCCTCCGATCCAAATGGCCTGCCGCGCATACGCAAACGCCGCCCAAGGGCGGCATTTGCGGGGCGGCATTTGCGGGAATTTTCCGGGATAGAGGCGCTTGTACGAAGCGCTCAGAGCCTGTTCACGCTCTCAAACCGGCGGATCTGGAACCGTTTCGCCATCCACCAGCGGCTCCGCGCCTTCGGCTAGCGGCGGCGCAAAACCGATCGCTTCGCTAACGTCGTCCTCGTCGAGCAGCGAAGCATCCACCCGTTCCAGCGCCTGCAGGCTTTCGCCATCGCCCAGCCGCATCAGGGTAACGCCCTGGGTGTTGCGACCGACTTGGGAGATTTCCGCAGCGCGGGTGCGGACCAGGGTGCCGCCGTCGGAGATCAACAGCACCTCATGATGATCGCTGAGCTGAATCGCACCGACCAAGCGACCGTTGCGTTCGGTGGTCTTCAGCGCGATCACGCCCTTGGTGCCGCGCCCCTTACGCGGGTAGTCGTCCACCGGCGTGCGCTTACCGTAACCGCGCTCGCTGGCGGTGAGAATATCGCCATCGCCATCGACCACGACCAAACTCACCACTTCGCTGCCGCTGTCGTTGGGCACATCGGCCACCACTGCATCGGCGATGACATCGGTTTCGTTCTCGCTGCTGCCGGCATCATCGGTATCGGCATCGGTGGCAGCGACCAGGCGCATACCGCGCACGCCGGTGGCGGTGCGGCCCATCGGCCGTACCAGCGTTTCGGTGAAACGTACAGCACGGCCGTTGCTGGCGAACAGCATGATGTCGCGCTCGCCGTCGGTCAGGCCCACGCCGACCAAGGCGTCGCCCGCATCGAGGTTGATCGCGATCTTGCCGCGCGCCAATCGGAACGCGAATTCGGTCAGCGGGGTCTTTTTCACGGTGCCGTTGCGGGTCGCGAAAAATACGAATCTGCCTTCCTCATATGCGCGCACCGGCACCACGGCCTGGACCTTCTCGCCCTCCTCCAGCGCCAGCCAGTTGACGATCGGCCGGCCGCGCGCGTTCGGGCCGGCATCGGGCAACTGATACACCGGCAGCCAGAACACCCGGCCGCTGCTGGTGAACGTGAGCAGGGTGTCGTGGGTGTTGACCAACCAAAGCTGATCGATGAAATCTTCGTCTTTGGTCGCCGCCGCGTTGCGGCCTCTGCCGCCGCGCTTCTGCGCACGGTAGGCCGTGACCGGTTGGCGCTTGGCATAACCCGAATGCGACAACGTCACCACCACGTCTTCCGGCGCGATCAGATCGAGAATGTCGAGATCCTCTTCGCTGGCGCGGATTTCGCTGCGTCGATCGTCGCCGTATTCGTCCTTGATGTCCTTCAGCTCGTCGCGGATTACTTCGCGCAGGCGGTCGGAATTTTCGAGGATTTCGATCAAGCCGCGAATGACCTCCAATAACGTCCTGTATTCGTCGGTCAGTTTGTCCTGCTCCAACCCGGTAAGGCGGTGCAAGCGCATTTCCAGGATTTCCCTGGCCTGCACTTCGGTCAACTGGTAGCGACCGTCTTCGCCCAGGCCGACGCCCAGCGGCAAGTCTTCCGGACGCGAGGCATCGCTGCCGGCAGCGGCAAGCAATGCTGCGACCAAGCCCGGATCCCAGGTCTTGGCCAGCATGCGCTCGCGCGCTTCGTTGGGGTTCGCCGAGGTTTTGATCAGCTCGATCATCTCGTCGATATTCGCGAGCGCGACCGTCAAACCTTCCAAAATATGCGCACGCGCGCGGGCCTTGCGCAGCTCGAAGATCGTGCGGCGCGTGACCACTTCGCGGCGATGACGCACGAAGGCTTGGAGAATCTGTTTGAGGTTCAACAACTGCGGGCGGCCGTCGACCAGCGCCACCATATTGATGCCGAACACCGATTCCATCTGGGTCTGCGAGTAGAGGTTGTTGAGCACAACCTCGGCCGATTCGCCGCGCTTGACCTCGATAAAAATGCGCATGCCGTCCTTATCGGACTCGTCGCGCAATTCGCTGATGCCTTCGAGCTTCTTTTCCTTCACCAGCTCGGCGATCTTCTCGATCAACCGCGCTTTATTCACCTGGTATGGAATCTCGGTAACGATGATCGATTCGCGGCCGTTGTCGGCCACTTCGACCTCGGCCCGCGCGCGCATCCGCACCCGGCCACGACCGGTGCGATAGGCCAAATGGATGCCGCCGACGCCGTTGATGATGCCGGCGGTGGGGAAATCCGGGCCTGGGATGTGCTGCATCAGGCCTTCGACATCGATCTCGGGATCGTCGATCAAGGCGATAGTGGCGTTGATAACCTCGGACAGGTTATGCGGCGGGATATTCGTCGCCATGCCAACCGCGATACCGGCGGAACCGTTGACCAGCAAGTTCGGAAACCGCGCCGGCATGACCGTCGGTTCCTGTTCCTTCTCGTCGTAGTTCGGTTGGAAATTGACCGTGTCTTTATCGATATCGGCCATCAGCTCATGGGTGAGCTTGGACATGCGCGCTTCGGTGTAGCGCATCGCCGCGGCGTTGTCGCCATCGACCGAACCGAAGTTGCCCTGTCCATCCACCAGCAGATAGCGCAGCGAGAACGGCTGCGCCATGCGCACCAGGGTGTCGTACACCGATTGATCGCCATGCGGGTGGTACTTACCGATCACGTCGCCGACGATACGCGCCGACTTGTAGTACGGCTTGTTGCTGTGCGCGCCCAGTTCGTTCATCGCGAACAGCACGCGACGATGCACCGGCTTGAGGCCGTCTCTCACATCCGGGAGCGCGCGGCCTACGATCACGCTCATGGCGTAATCGAGATAGCTGCGGCGCATCTCGTCTTCGAGATTGACGGGGATGATTTCCTTCGCGAGTTCTGCCATTACGACTTCTTTTGCTGGTGGGACGATTACGAAGACCGGCGGCCGTCATGACATGGGACCTTCATGACGCGGACCGTAACGACAACGGGCCAACGCGGGACCAGTCCGAGCAAAAAGCGCTTCCAGGCCCGCAGGATTCAGGGGCTCGTCTGGGCTTCGCATCGGGCACGCGCAGGGGTTTCGCGCGAACAGCAAATCATAGCATGAACGGGGCCGCCAAACCCGCCTGCGGACCGCTAGATTTTCATTCGGAAACAAACACTTGCGCGATTCCGCACGGTCGTCGCCGCTCGCCGCACAGGGAACCGCGGAAACCCACTCACGGCGCACGCCCGCTCGACGGGCAACTCAACCGAACACGCGGCACTCAACCAGCTCCGAACATCGCCTGCATCGAGATCGGATTCGGATGCTCGATGACGCCGCGTTCAGTGACGATCGCATCGATCAATTCGGCGGGGGTGACATCGAACACCGGGTTCCAGGCGCGAATACCATCGGCTACCGTGCGCACGCCGCCAATGCCGAACAATTCGGCAGGATCGCGCTCTTCGATCTCGATTTGGCGACCGGCAGCCGTCGCCATATCGACCGTCGAAAACGGCGCTACCACCATCGTTTTGACACCGTGGTAGCGCGCTGCGATCGCGAGTTGGTAGGTGCCGATCTTATTGGCGACATCGCCATTGGCGCAGATGCGGTCGGCGCCGACGATGACCCACTGCACCTGCCCGGTCTTCATCAAATGCGAGGCGGCGGCATCGGCGATCAGCGTGGCGTCGATCCCGTCCTGCTGCAGCTCCCACACTGTCAGCCGCGCGCCCTGCAGCCAAGGGCGGGTTTCGCCCGCGAATACGCGCTGGATGCGGCCTTGGGCGACGCCTGCGCGAATCACGCCGAGCGCGGTGCCGAAGCCGGCAGTCGCGAGCGAGCCGGTATTGCAATGGGTCAGCACGCCGCTTCCTTCTGCGATGAGCGCTGCGCCGAGCGCACCCATGCGCCGATTCGCTGCGAGATCTTCATCGGCGATCGCCTGCGCTTCCCTGGTCAGTGCTGCGCGCCAGTCCTCGTTTGCTGCGACGCCGGCCAGTGCGCGACGCATGCGCTGCAGCGCCCAGGCGAGATTCACCGCAGTCGGTCGCGCGGCATTCAGGCGCTGGATCACCGGTTCGAGCGCAACGGCGGCATCTGCGGCATTGTCCGCAATGCAATCGCGCGCAGCGAGCGCCACGCCCCATGCGGCAGCGATGCCGATCGCCGGCGCGCCGCGCACGATCAGCGCATGGATTGCAGCGGCAACCGCATCGCTATCGCGGCAGAGTGCGTATTCGACCTGAAACGGCAGCTTGCGTTGGTCGAGGAGTTCGAGCGCATCGCCGGTCCAGCGGATCGGGCGGATGCGGTCGTAGCGGGCGTAGTCGATCAGGTTGTTCATGTGCGTATTGTAAGAGCCTGTTCACGATCTCTGCATGCTACAGATCAGGCGAAGGCTGATCCCGCGCCAGTAGCGGCATGACGAATCGATGCGGTCACGCAGATCTCGCCACTTGAATTGGAATGACCTGCGTAAGGCCCCTGCTTTCACTGGGAGCTAAAAAGCACAAGCCGCCTTGCGGCGGCCTGTGCGGTTTGCGGGTTTCGTCGCGTACCGAATTCGATATCTACGCTTCGGCAATCAATCAGCGCATCTGCTTCCACGCATGTTGCCTCACCAAACGCGGAATTCACCTCGGCATCCGCGACTCACCCAAATGCCGCTTCTGTCCCAACCCCAACTGCCGCCTTCCGTGCACGGCGTGTCGGAAAGTTGACGCGCGAGTTCAGCGCGGCGATAGACAGCGACATTGCAACGCACGGTGCGCTGATCGTTGGATTCGCAGCGGACAGATTGCCCTGAGCTGCCATCACCACTGCCATCGCCACTGCCATTGCCCAGATCGCCGGGCGGACGGCCATTCCAAGAAGAACTTGTGCCGCGAGACACGACGAACTCGCCTCTGCAGCCGCGTGTGACCCAAATTCCGCCGCTGCTGCGGCCCCAGGTATCGCCCTCAACGCAAGGCGTCGACGACATTTGACGGATCAGTCGCACGCTGCTGCGCCGGCCGTTGGGAACGGCGCACGTCGTGCTGCGGTTATCGCGCGATTCGCAGCGAATCACGCCCGTTCCTTGGTTGTAGCCGCTGCCGTAGCCGCTGCCGTAGCCGCCGCCGTAATCGCTGCCATATCCACGGTCGTCGATTCGGAACTCCGCACGACAGCCGCCGTTGACCCAGACGCCGCGCGAATCGGTGCCCCAGTTGCGGCCCTCGATGCAAGGCGAGGACGAGAGCTGGCGAACGAGCGTCACGTCACGGCCACCGGTGTCGCAGCGGCTGGTACGAGCGTCGCGCGACTCACAGCGAATGGTGTCATCGTCATAGCCCGAGCCATAACCGGAGCCATAGCCCGAGCCATAACCGGAGCCGCCGCCATAGCCGCCATCGCGGTTGACCCGGAATTCGGCGCGACAACCGCCGCTGACCCAAACGCCGTAGCTGTCGGTGCCCCAGGTGCGGCCACGGGTGCAGGGAGTCGACGATAGTTGACGCACGAATTCGGCGTAACCGCCGCCGGTGTCGCAGCGTTCGGTACGAGCGTCGCGCGATTCGCAGCGAATCACGCTGTCGCCGTAACCACTACCGCCGTAATAACCACTTTGCGCGCGGGCAGCAGGGCTAAACAGCGCCGATCCGAGTGCGGTACCGATCAAGAAGAGAGCGAGACGCATGGCCGAAGCCTCCGGTTGAGGTGAATGATGCAGATGAGATGGCATCGTAGAGAGTCACTATGAACGGCCCACAAATTTTTTACGCTGATCCGTCTCAAGCTTCAAGACGTTTAACTGGCGTGCGACAACCCGTGCTGCCTCGGCACCGAATTTACAGCGGTCGAAAAACATATCAATAGCGCACTCTTGAGCACGTACGACGCGCGCACTATTCTGCGAATTCTCTGTCTATTCAGTCGCTTGCAAAGCGTTCTCGACAGGCGATAGAGCGCTCAAGCATGCACGAAGTCGAACGCGAGCACGTCTGCAATTCTCGTCGTACCCAGCATCGCCATCAGCAGACGCTCAACGCCCATCGCGACCCCTGCGCAGGCGGGAAAACCCTGACGTAGCGCGTCAATCAATGCCTCGTCCAGCGGCGGCAGCGCCTCGCCGCGGGCTCGACGCACCTCGTGATCGCGGAGGAAGCGCGCACGTTGCTCCTCAGCATCGACGAGTTCGTGATACCCATTCGCAAGTTCGAGTTGACCCAGATACAGCTCGAAACGCTCGGCCACCGGCGGCTGATCCGAAGCAGCGGGGCGGACGCGCGCAAGCGCGCACTGCGTCGCTGGGTAATCGACGATGACGCGAATCTCGTCCGCAGCGAACGCGGGTTGCAGACGATGCGTCATCAACAGATCCAACCAGTCGTCGCGAGTCAGGCCTTCGGGATCGATCCGAATATCGCCCAGTGCAGCGCGCAGCGTCGCCTCATCGGCGAGCAACGGATCGATGCCGATTCGTTCGCGATACAATTCGCGATACGTGCTGCGTAAGACGCGCGCGTCGCGACCGACCAAGCCTAGCGACGCCTGCACAACGGCAACGGTTTCGTCGATCAGCCGCAGGTGATCCCAACCGATGCGATACCACTCCAGCATCGTGAATTCCGGATTGTGTCGCCCTCCCGCTTCGCCGTCGCGAAACACCCGCCCGAGTTCGTAGCAATCGCCGACACCGGCTGCGAGCAGCCGTTTCATCGCAAACTCTGGCGATGTCCGCAGCCAGCGCGTGCGCGGCGCGCCGTCGGTGCGTCCGGAAAATTGCAGCGAAAATGGCCGGATGTTCGGGTCGGTATTGCCGGCAACCGAGAACATCGGCGTTTCGACTTCCAACACATCGCGTTCGGCGAAAAATGCGCGGATCATGGCGTACAAGCGCGCGCGCAAACGCAGCGCATCGATCTTGCCCGCATCGTATCCGCGATTCATTGCGATACGCTCATCGTAGCAGCGGCGCAAGCCGCGAATGCTTTGATTTTGGCCGCGAATGCTTTGATTTTGGCCACGAATGCTGCGATGTGGGCCGCGGTATCGCGTACCCATCGGAGCGTTCGCAGCTTGCGCCGCTGCTACGACGCCAGCATTTCACGCACTGCGCTCCGCCAAAAACGCGAGCAATGTCGCTTCATCCCAAATCTCGACGCCCAGTTCCTGCGCTTTCGCGAGCTTGCTGCCCGCTGCCTCGCCTGCGACGACGATGCTGGTTTTTTTGGAGACGCTGCCGGACACCTTCGCGCCCAAGGCTTCGAGCTTCGCACCGGCTTCGTCGCGCGACATCGACGCAAGGCCGCCGGTCAGCACCACGGTTTTTCCGGCGAGCGGGCCGTCGCTCGAACGCTGCGGCGCGCCTTCGGGCCAATGCACGCCCGGATGCTTGCCATCGAAGCCGCGCAACGCGGCGATGACATCGCGGTTATGCGGCTCGGCGAAGAAATGCGCGATGCGCGCGGCGACGATCGGGCCGACATCCGGCACCTGCTGCAGCGCGGCTTCGTCCGCAGCCATCAGCGGATCGAGCGCGCCGAAATAGCGCGCTAGGGTTTTCGCGGTGCTTTCGCCGACGTCGCGAATGCCGAGCGCGAACAGCACGCGCTCCAATGTCGTGTTGCGACTCGCAGCGATCGCAGCGATAAGATTCTCAGCCCATTTACTCGCGACTTTGCCGGCTTTGACGGTTTCCGGCATTGTTCCCCCGGCGTTCGTCAGGGCAAGCGCGCGTTCATCGGCGCGGCGCTTCATGTCGATGAAATCATTGAGCGTCAGCGCATAGAGATCGGCCACCGTTTTGACGTAATCGAACTCAACAAGATCATCAATGATCTTCTCGCCCAGCCCTTCAATATCCATCGCCCGCCGTGACGCGAAATGAATCAGCGCCTGCTTGCGCTGTGCAGCGCAAAACAGCCCGCCGGTGCAGCGCGCGACAACTTCGCCTTCTTCACGCTCTACCGCCGAACCGCAGACCGGGCATTCGGTTGGCAGCGCATACGCTGGGTATCGCGGCTCGCCGGCCGCATCGCGCGGGCGACGTTCTTCGATCACCCGCGCCACTTCCGGAATCACATCGCCAGCCCGACGCACGATCACGTGATCGCCGACGCGCACGTCCAAGCGCGCGACCTGATCGGCGTTATGCAGGGTGGCATTGGTGACGACGACGCCCGCGACCTGCACCGGCTTCAACCGCGCAACCGGGGTCAGCGCGCCGGTGCGGCCGACCTGCACGTCGATCGCTTCGACCTCAGTCGCTTCTTCTTGCGCCGGATATTTGTGCGCAATGGCCCAACGCGGCGCGCGCGAGACGAAACCCATCGCGCGCTGCTGATCGTAGCGATCGAGCTTGTACACCGAACCGTCGATGTCGTAAGGCAGCGCGTCGCGCTGCGCGCCGAGATCGCGATAAAAACCGAGCACGCCCTCGACCCCGCGCGCGGTGCGCGCTTGCGGACAAATCGGCAAGCCCAGCGTTTTCAACCACGCCAACATCTGGCTATGGGTTTTGATTTCCGCAGACATGCCGTCGGCTTCGCCGAGCGCATAGGCGTAAAAACTCAGCGGCCGCTTCGCGGTCATGCGCGGGTCGAGCTGGCGCAAAGAGCCCGCAGCGCCGTTGCGTGGATTGGCCAGGGTTTTTTCGCCGTTCGCGAGCGCCCAGACGTTGTATTTATCGAACGCTTCTCTCGGCATGAACACTTCGCCGCGCACGTCGAGCACGTCGGGCACCGCATCGCCGCGCAAGCGCAGCGGAATGCATTTGATCGTGCGCAAATTAGCGGTGACATCTTCGCCGGTGCTGCCGTCGCCGCGGGTCGCGCCGCGCACGAACACTCCTTTCTCGTAGCGCAAACTGATCGCCAGACCGTCGAGCTTCGGCTCGACCGAGAACACTGGGTTGCCGTCGCCGGTTTCTTTTTCGATGCGATCGACGAAGTCCTGCACTTCCTCATCGGCGAACGCATTGGCCAGCGACAGCATCGGCACCGTATGCGTCACTTCATCGAACTTCGCCGAAGGCTTGTTGCCGACGCGCTGGCTCGGCGATGTCGTGTCCGCTAACTCGGGATGCGCCGATTCCAGCGCTTCCAATTCGCGCATCAACCGGTCGTATTCGATATCGGGAATCGACGGATCATCGAGCACGTAATAACGGTAGTTCGCGTCTTCGATTTGACGACGCAGGTCGGCGATGCGGGAAGCGGGATCGGTCATCGTTCACTCTTCGTAGCCCGGGTAGAGCGCGCAGCGCGGGCGGTGTTTAACGGCGTAGCCGGTCAACCCGGGGCTGTTCGTGGAATGCATGAGGTGCAGCGTCGACGACAAAGCTAATAAATCCATGGATGATGGCATCGCATCGTCGCATCGGCCGAGACTCTGCGTCGGCTTCCCGGGTCTCGCCGATGGCGAGACCCGGGCTACGCGATCACCGTCACCACTTGGTGTTTTTAGAAATCGGCGGCGCTTCATGCTGGCGATCGTAGGCGCGCAGTTCGTCGCGGATATGCGAGATACGCTGGCGGCCGAGCGCATTGCGCGATTCGTCCAGCACCACGCCGTCGAGCAATTCGGCCATTCGCTGCGCGGTGGGCAGCAGCTTTTCCCACGCATCGAGCGCAGGAATCGGCGCCGGCAACGTGAGGAAGAATGCGATCGCGGGCGTTTGCATCGACTGAATCTCGGCCATCTCGAAACTGCCGGGTTTCTTGATGTTGGCGACGCTGAACACCGGCCCGCCTTGTGGGCGGCCATCGACCAAACGATGGAAGATATTCATGTAACCATAGCTAAGCCCGGCTTTTTCCGCAGCGACGATGATGTCCGGGCCAAGCAGTTGCTGGCCAGCGCGCGCGGCGACGTACAGCGTAATGATTTTGTCGAATTCTTCGCGATCGCGCCTGCCGACTTCTGGGCCGGACAGCGGTGGGTCCGTCGGCGCTTCAAAGCCGATACTGCCGTGCGCAATGAGGTCGTCGCCTACAGCATGCGGCGCCGATGCGAGTGGATCGCCAGCGCGCGAATCGAGACGCGGCTCGGCGCGCGATCGCGTCTCGTCGCGCAGCTTACGGCCCTGGCTGGGTTTGCGCGGGCGGCCGAAAAAATAGATCGCCGCGATCAACAGAACGCCAGCGATGACGATTCCGATACGAAGCATCATGGTCTCGGACATGCGTTATCTCCTAAAAACGACAATCGACGATGGAACATCGTGACTCTGGAACTGCGGACAGCGACTGCGACATCCTGCGCCGCTGCCAACGATTCTTGATTCCCGATTCCCGACTCTTGATTTCCCATTCTCTGTGTAAACACCTGAGTCACGCCGCACCGACCAAACGCGCGGCTTCGGCGAGGTCCACCGAGACCAAACGGCTGACGCCGGGCTCGCGCATGGTCACACCGCTGAGCTGGTGCGCGGCTTCCATCGTCGATTTATTGTGGGTAACAAACAGGAACTGCACCTGTTCACTCATTTCGGTCACCATGGCGGTGAAGCGGCCAACATTGGCTTCGTCCAGCGGCGCGTCCACCTCGTCCAGCAGACAGAACGGCGCGGGATTCAGCTGGAAGATCGCGAACACCAGCGCGACCGCGGTCATCGCTTTTTCGCCGCCTGACAGCAGCGAGATATTCGATACGCGCTTGCCCGGTGGGCGCGCCATGATCGCGACGCCGGTATCGAGCATGTCTTCGCCGGTGAGTTCGAGATAGGCGTGGCCGCCGCCGAACAGCCGCGGATACAGCTCCTGCACGCCGGTGTTGACGCGATCGAAGGTGTCTTTGAAACGGCCGCGGGTTTCGCGATCGATCTTACGAATCGCATCTTCCAGCGTATCCAACGCGGTGCTGAGGTCGGCGTCCTGCGCGTCGAGATAGTCCTTGCGCTGCGCCGCTTCGGCGTGCTCCTGGATCGCGGCCAGATTCACCGGCTCCAAGCGGCGCAGTTTGTTGTCGAAATCGGTGACGACTTTTTCCCAGGCCGATGGGTTCGCGTCGTCCGGCAAGGTTGCGATCACCTCGTCCAGCGCGAAACCGCTTGCGACCACCGCTTCGGACAGTTGGTCGGCCTTCAGCGCAAGCGCCTGTTGGTCCAATTTGCGCTGCGATATCGCCTCGCGCTGGCCCAAGGATTGCTCGTCGCGCTGATGGCGGGTCTGCTCGAAACCGCGCAATTCGCTATCGACACCTTCGAGCGCGGCGCGTGCGACGTTGAGATTCTTCTCGGCCAATACGCGCTGTTCGAGCGCGGTTTGACGCTCGTGCTCCAACGCGACCACCGGCGCATCGCCGTCCGATAGCTGCGAGGCGAGCTCGTTGAGCCGCGAATCGAGCTGCCCACGCTGGCCGCCCATACGATCCAGCGCCTGCGTCAATGCGGCGACCTGCGCGCGCTGCGATTCGAGATTGAGCGCAAGCGCATGCGCGGCGTCGCGCGATTCGCGCGCCGCCTGCCGCGCGCCTCCGCGCGCCTCGTCCAAACTGCGGCGCTCAGCGTCGAGCGTTTGTCGCGAACCTTCCAGTTCGCCCATGCGCGATACCGCGTCTTCCAGCCGCGAACGCGCGTCGCGCGCCTGCTGTGCGCTGGCGTCGATCACTTCGATCAACTGCGCCAGATCGATATCGATCTTGTCGATGCGGCTGCGCGCAGAATCGAGCCGGCCCTGCTGACTTTGCAACTGGCCGGCCAGTTCGGACAGATTACGGTGCGCCAGATACAGGCTGCGCTGTGCGTCTTCGCGCTGCTGCTCGGCGGCAAGCAGTTGATCGCGCAGGCCAGCGATGCGCCGATCGAGCTCGACTTCGCGCTGCTGCAGGCTTTCGATGTCGGCGCGCAGCGATTGAATCTCGCGTTCGCGCAGCAGTGCGCCCTGCTTGGCCGCGCCGGAGCGCACGACCCGCACCCAGCCGGCGCCGAGACGCTCGCCGCTGCGGGTGATGATCGATTCGCCGTCGCCTAACGACATGATCAGCGCGCGCGCATCGCCGAGGGTTTCGGCGACATGCAGTTTCGAGAGCATGCGGCGGATCGCGAGCGGACCCTGCACTTTAGTCGCCAGCGAGGTCGGTGCGAAGTTCGTGTCTTCGCGTTCCGATGAGACCAGCGCGAGCCGGCCTTCGCCGAGTTCATCGAGCGCATCGACAAGCCCGCTTTGAATGGAATGCCCCGGCGATTCGATCAGCACGCCTTCGATCAATTGTCCCAACGCACTCTCGACCGCATTTTCCCAGCCGGCTTCGACGTTCAGCACCTCACCGACGCGGGCGGCGGAATCGAGCCCGCGCTGTTTCAACCATGCCACTGCGGCGCCCTGTTCCTGGCCGAGGGCGGCGTGCTGTAGGGTTTCCAGCGACGACAGCCGGCCGCGCGCGGCCTGCGCTTGTTTGCGCACGTCGGCCAACTCGGCCTGCGCGTTACGGACCTGATCTTGGACGCCGAGCACCGCGTCTTTGCGCGCATCCAGGTCGGTATTCATGCCATCGAGCGCGAATTTCTTCTCGTCGTGCCGCATTTGCAGGTCGGCGAAAGCCTCGGCCAAGGCGTGCACATCGAGCGACTGGCGTTCGTTGCTGAGCTGCTCGCGGCGACGGTCGGCATCCAACGACTGACGATCCAGATAATCGACTTTCGTGCGCTCCACGTCGCCCGCGCGCGCCGCTTCGCTCTGTTCGCGGGTATGCGCATCCCAGCGCTGCTGCCAGTCGGCGAGCATCGCTTCCGCGTCGTGCAGCGCTTGCTGACGATCGGCATCGGCTTCCTTCAATGCCTCTAGCCGCGGATCGGCCTCGGCGATCTCGCTGCGCAACGCGTCAAGGCGGCTCTGGTCGCTTTCGATATGCAGGCCGATCTCGGACAGCGCCTGCTGGGCTTCATCGCGGGCGCGCTGCAAACGCTGCGCCATTTCGCGCTGATGGGCGATCTGCTGTTCGATCCGCGCCAGCGCGCCGCCGACTTCATAGCCTTCGGCCTGCGCCTTGTTCAAAGCCTCGGCCGCGGCTTCGCGGCGGGCGCGGCCGAGTTCGAGCTCGCGTTCGGCCTCGCGCTGCTCGGCGATGATCTGCTGCAACCGGGTTTCTTCCTGCGACAAGCCCTCGCGCAGCGCCTGCAGTTGCCGGTCGAGGAGGCGATATTCGAGCGTTTTCCACTCGGCGTCTTTGATCCGGCGCTCGGCCTGAATCGTCTGGTACTGCTCGGCTTGTTTGGCCTGTCGGGCAAGGTGCTGTAGCTGCTTTCCGACTTCTTCGCGCAGGTCGTTGAGGCGGTCGAGGTTCTCGCGGGTGTGGCGGATGCGGGTTTCGGTTTCCTTGCGGCGCTCCTTATATTTAGAGATGCCGGCGGCTTCTTCGAGGTAGACGCGCAATTCCTCGGGCCGGGCCTCGATGATCTGCGAGATCATTCCCTGCTCGATAATCGAGTAGCTGCGCGGGCCCAGGCCGGTGCCGAGGAAAAGATCGGTGATATCGCGACGCCGGCACTTGGTGCCGTTGAGGTAATAGCTGCTTTGGCCGTCGCGGCTGACCAAGCGCTTGACCGAAATTTCGTTGAAGGCCGCGTATTCGCCGGTGATGGTGTGGTCGGCGTTGTCGAAGATCAGTTCGACCGTGGCCTGCGACACCGGCTTGCGCGCTGAGCTGCCCGAGAAGATCACGTCGGTCAGCGAGTCGCCGCGCAGGCGGCTGGCGGCGCTCTCACCCATCACCCAGCGGATGGCATCGATGATGTTCGACTTGCCGCAGCCGTTCGGGCCGACCACTCCGGTCATGTTCGTCGGCAGATGCAGCGTGGTCGGATCGACGAAGGATTTGAAGCCGGAGAGCTTGATGGTGGAAAGACGCATGCGCTGATTCTGTGGCCTGGGGCACCGGCCGCCAAAGGCGACGCCGGATAATGATAAGAAATCGGGTGCACTATCGTTTCCAACAGATTGACTCTATTAGAGTTGACACGGCGATAGCGCGGTTGCAATCATGCAGTATAGCGATGCCGCCGCCGCTCGGCGCAGCCGATGCCGGCAGCCATGCCGCTCAACCTACCGCCGACCACAGGGGCTCCGATGAAACATCAGGTGCTGAGCATCAGCTTATTCGCCATCGTATCCACCGCCCTCGTGGCAGGCTGCGGCAAGCAGAGCGACGCTGAGATCATCGCGGAGCTGAAGCCTATCTTGGCGGCGAGTTGTAAAGAAAACGCCACGAAATCGAATAGTCACATGACGCCCGAAGCGATCGGGAAGTATTGCGATTGTTCGGCCGAAAAAGCAGTGACCTCGCTGGGGGCAACGCGTATCCGCGCGATCTCTGGCGGGGAATCGATGTCCCCCGTCGATCAGCAGGCCCTGCAAGAGGCCGGCAGCACCTGTGCCGTCGATATGCTGAAGAATATGCTGACCGAAAATGCGGCCCCCAAGCCCCAAAATGCGGCCCCTAAGCCCGAGAAAACGGCGCCTAAACCCTAGCTATGTCGGTTAATAATACGTCGGTTAACAATACGTCGCTTAATAACCGGCCGCTGAAGACCTCGCTTCTGTCGGTATTTCAGCAGCCTGTTAAGCGTCCGGCACGGCCGCTTGGATCGACAGCGCGTGGATATCGGTCTGCATCAAATCACCGAGCGCGGCGTACACGGCCCGATGCCGTGCCAGCGTCGCCATGCCTGCGAAGGCAGCGCTGACGATGCGGACCCGAAAATGGCCGCGACCGTCCGCAGCACCGGCGTGTCCGGCGTGCTTGTGGCTGTCATCGATCACGTCCAACGCCACCGGCGCGAACGCGGCGTCCAGTGCGGCATGAATCGCCGCCGCGCGGGCGTCGCGCGCCAGGCGTCCTCCAGCCTGAGCCTCAGCCTGACTAGCCGCTGTCTGTTCTGGGGTGGTCATGGCAACACCGCCTTAAACGGCCGGACCTCGACCCGCGCATAGACCCCAGCGTCGACGTAGGGGTCGGCCTCGGCCCAGGCGCGCGCTGTGCCAAGCGAGTCGAATTCGGCGATCACGATACTGCCGCTGAACCCAGCCGGACCTGGATCTTCGGCATCGATCGCGGGGCACGGGCCAGCCAGGAGCAGTCGCCCTTGGTCGCGCAGCGCAATCAATCGGGCCAGATGCGCCGGACGCGCCGCAAGGCGGTGGTCCAGGGTGTTGGGGGCGTCGTAGCCCTCGATGGCATACCACATAAGGCGACATTCTCCGAAGCGTTCGCGGACTGATAAGCGGCAAAGAGTAACAACCATTTGCGACAGGATCGCCGATCGGCTTCAGATGAGACACGTGATTTCACCCCGCGCTGATGCCGCTTCGACGCACTGCGGCCGATACATCGCACGCACTATTGTTAGCGCGCGCAGGCACGCAACCATGGCTCGGCTGGACAGCGGACGCCCCAGGACGTACTCTTCCCGACCATCGGACTTTACATCGGCCGGTCGCGGTGTTTTTCCGCCTCCAACCGGGTCGCCCCCAAACGGCGCCGATACGCTGAAACCGACTGCTCCTCTACTTGTTCGTCAGCCGTCATCCACCCGCCTGTCGTTCGCGGCTTGCCCTTGGCAGTTGCACATTCGCCCCATTCGCATCCTGATCCCGCACGCTGGGATCGCATCTCATCCAGATGTTGGTCGCGAGAAGTGCGTTTACGGCATGCGAGACGCTCGGCCTGCGACCCACCGCAGATGCTCGACCATTCGGATCCTCGCTCAACGCAGACCGGGGTCGCCGATGCACCGGAACGTCCGCACCACCCTTGCCTGCCTTCGCCGTTGTCACCTATGCCGTCTTAATGAGCACCGAAACCGCGCCCGATGCGCCCCTCGCGACCGTTGATCCGGCCGCAGCGGCCGTGTACTCGCCGCAAGCCGCGACGCCCAACCTAGCGCCGCAGCAGCAGGAAATGCGTCTAGCGATCGTGCTGGGCCAACCGGTGCTGCAGATTCCGCAGGACCTCTACATTCCGCCGGACGCGCTGGAAGTGATTCTCGAAGCCTTCGAGGGCCCGCTCGATCTGCTGCTGTATCTGATCCGTCGGCAGAACCTGGACATCCTCGACATCCCGGTCGCGTCGATCACCAAGCAATACGTCGAATACATCGGCGTAATGCGCGAAATGCGCTTCGAGCTGGCGGCGGAATACCTGGTCATGGCTGCGATCTTGGCCGAGATCAAATCGCGGATGCTGCTGCCGCGGCCGCCGAACGATGAAAGTCTCGAACACGACCCCCGCGCCGACTTGGTTCGCCGTCTTCAGGATTACGAACGCTTCAAACAGGCCGCCGAGGATCTCGATACCCTGCCCCGGATGGACCGCGACACCGCGGCGGTCGCGGCCTTCGTGCCGGACCGCGCCAGCGTGAAGCTGCCGCCCCCGGTGCAGTTGAAAGAAATGCTGTTAGCGCTGCACGACGTGCTCAAGCGTGCGGAACTGTTCACCGGCCACGCGATCAAGCGCGACGCGCTGAGCGTGCGCCAGCGCATGACCGATGTCTTGGACCGACTGTCCGATGGCAGCTTCCACCGCTTCGAGAGCCTGTTCGAGGCCCGCGAAGGCAAACTGGGCGTGGTGGTGACGTTCTTGTCGATCCTCGAACTCGCGAAAGAGCGGCTGCTCGACATCGTGCAAGAAGGGTCGCTAGCGCCGATTTATCTCAAATCGCTGGCGGCGCGAGAGGGCGATAACGACACCGGCAGAATCGATCTGCGCAGCGAATTCGACGACGACATCGTCGAAGCCGAGCCGAACGAGGTGATCGCAAACAAGCGCAACACCAACGACGCTTCAATCGCCGAGGACGAGGCGCAAGCCTATTCCGGCCCCGGCCCCGGCCCCGGCCCCGGCCCCGGCCCCGGCGCTGACGCGCCGTGACGGCGGCAGCGCACGACGCGGACCTTGCATCCACCCACGCCGCCGCACGCGCGGCCACCCACAAAGCGCCATCACCAGACCGATCCATGGATCAACATTTCATTACCCGCATCGTCGAAGCCGCGCTATTGGCAGCCAATCACCCGCTGACCATCGCGCAGCTGCGCGATCTGTTCACGCTGGATGAGCCGCCCGCAGACGGCAATATCGAACAGGCGCTGACCGATTTGCGTAACGGCTGCGCCGAGCGCGGCATCGAACTGGCCGAAACCGCATCCGGTTATCGCTTCCAGGTGCAAGCCGATGTGCACGCCTGGGTCGCGCGTCTGTGGACCGAACGCCAGACCAAATACACCCGTGCCACGCTGGAAACGCTGGCGATCATCGCCTACCGCCAGCCGATCACCCGCGGCGAGATCGAACAGGTCCGCGGCGTTGCGGTCAGCAGCAACATTATTAAAGCGCTGGAAGAGCGCGAGTGGATCCGCTCCTTGGGCCATCGCGACATGCCGGGCCGTCCCGAATTGCTCGGCACCACCAAGACCTTCCTCGACTACTTCGGGCTCAAGAGCCTGGACCAACTGCCGCCGCTGTCGGAATTGAAGGATTTCGGCGAGCTAGACCCGCAGTTGTCGTTCAGCGACCCCGATGGCGTCAAAGCGGCAGCGCTGGCCGAAGCGATGAGTCTGGGCGACGCGCCGGCACCGATCGCGGCCGGCGTGTCGATGGACGCGGGTTCCGAGCACGACAGCGCTGAAACCAACATCGCTGCGGCGAACGACGACGATAGCGCCGCAGCTTCAACCCAGTACGATTCAACCCAGTACGATTCAAGCCAGTACGATTCGGCACAGAACGATTTGACCGAAGCGTCTTCAATCGCACCCTTTTCGACAGAAGCGGCTGCGGTAGACACCATTTCGACCGAATCCGATGAGCGCATCATCGATTCGAGCAGCATCGATTCGAGCAGCGAAGACACCATTCTCGACAACGACCGCAGCGATCACGCTGCGGCGTCCTTCACCCACGACGATTCGAACAACGCCCTCGTCGCCGACGACGACAGCACCGGAGCCTGATATGAAAGAAAAACGCCCTACGACCCTTTCGCTCAAACGCGAGAAAGACACCACCGCCGAAGCCCCGCGCCTCGAAGAACGCCTGCATAAAGTCCTGGCCCAGGCCGGGCTTGGCTCGCGTCGCGCGCTGGAGCAGCGCATCGCCGAAAACATGGTCAAGGTCAACGGCGAAATCGCCCAGACCGGGATGAGCGTGAAAGGCGGCGACCGCATCGAGATTGACGGCAAAATCTTCGTTGCAAGCGCGCTCACCGAACCGGCGCGTATGCTGATCTACAACAAGCCCGAAGGCGAAGTCACCACCCGCGAAGACCCCGAAGGCCGGCCGACCATTTTCGAAGCACTGCCGGTGCTCAAAGGCGCGCGCTGGATCGCGATCGGCCGCCTCGACATCAACACCACCGGCCTGCTGTTGCTGACCACCGACGGCGAGCTGGCCAACGCGATGATGCACCCCTCGTTCGAGATCGAACGCGAATACCTCTGCCGCGTGCGCGCGCCGGAAGGCGAAGAGGACGTGTCCGACAAGCTGATCGACCGCCTGCGCCGCGGCGTGGCGCTGGAAGACGGCCCGGCGAAGTTCGATGCGATCGAACGCATCGGCGGCACCGATTCTCACGACTGGTTCCGGGTCGGCCTGAGCGAAGGCCGCAATCGCGAAGTGCGCCGCCTGTGGGAATCGCAGGGCTGTCAGGTCAGCCGCCTGAAACGCATTCGCTATGGCGATGTGGTGCTGCCGCAGCCGCTGCTGCGCGGCCAGAGCCAGGAACTGCCGGCAGGCCAAGTCGAAGCGCTGCGTAAAAAACTCAATCTCGAAGAAGGCCCGCCGCCCGCGCTCACGCTGCAGCCGGTGATCGGCCAGCGCAAAGCGGCCAAAGCCACCGTACATATCGGCCAGGAAGGCCGCAGCCAGGCCTACGTCAACGGCCATAACACCGCCGATGAAGGTCGCGAACTGCGCCGCTTCGACAATGTCCGCGAAGATCGCGGCCGTTTCGGCAATAAGAAAAAGCGCGGCGACCTCACCGTCAGCGGCGAATCCGCCGCGCGTCAATCGCAGAACAAGCCCTTCAAACAGCGCCGCGACAACGGCCCGAAGCCGCTGCCCGACGGTAATCCGGCCGCGTTCCGCACCTGGTACGTGCCAGAGGGCGTCGATACCGGCCCGACCGGTCATCGCAACGTCGATCCGCAGGCACCGAAGCGGCCCTACGTCAAAAAGCCTGCCGGCCCAGGCGGCCAAGCCGCGCGCACCGGCTACGGGCAACCGCGCACCTACGGCGAAAAAAGCTTCGGCAACGACCAGGGCAGCGGCACGCACCCAGGCCAAGGCCATCCGTACAAACGCCGTGCTCAGACCGGCCAACCCGGCCCGGCGGGTCAAGCCGGCCCCGGTGGCGGCGGTCAACGCGGCCCGGGCGGTCAAGGCGGCTATCGCGGCGATGCGCAGCCTGGTTTCAACGAACGTTCCGGCGACCGTTTCGGCGAACAAGGCCAACACCGTCGCGGCCCTGGCCCCCAAGGCGCCAAGCCCGCGCGTCCGGCACGGCCTTATGGGCATCCGGCCAGCGCGCCGAGTTTCCCGTCCGATCACGCCAACGGCGGCGGCTACAGCCCCTTCGGCGACCAACCGCCGCGCGGCCCACGCGGCCCGCGCCCGCAAGGCCCCGGCGGCCCGAAATACGGTGGCCCAAAACCGGGCGGTGCCAACCCCGGCGGCCCGAAGTTCGGTGGCCCGAAACCGGCTAGCGCCAGGCCCGGCGGTCCCAAATTCGGTGGCCCCAAGTTCGGCGGCCCTGCCCCCGGTCCCGGCGCTCCCGGTCCTGGTGCGCGTGGCCCCGGCGCACGAGGCCCCGGCGGCCCGCGCCCAAGCGGCCCGCGACCCGGTGGCCGTGGCCCCGGCGCCGGCAACCGCGGCCCGCGCGGCGGCGGGTTCCCCAGCGACTAAGCGCCCGCTACGATCGCACTCGCTGCGATCGCACTCGCCATGATCAAACGAAGGTGGCGATGGACTGCGACCGCTACGCCGTAAGTCCCCATCACCCAGCCCCGTATCAAGTACGGGGCAGGCTCTGCGACCAGCTTCGACCAGCCCCCGCGCCTAGCACTCGGCGCTCACCGACGCCCGAGGCAATGCCTCGAAAACGCGCCTCTTCGCCCCCGCAGGCGGGGAGAAGATGGCGCGCAGCGACGGATGAGGCGCGAGGGCGATCAATTGGCGAGAATGTCGCGACTTTGCGAAAAGCGCCCCTCATCCGGCCCCGTATCAAGTACGGGGCAGGCTCTTCGGCCACCTTCTCCCCGCGTGGCGGGGAGAAGGAACAAAGCAGTGCGCTTGCTGCAGTCGCTGTTCTTGCCGTAGTCGCTGTTCTTGCCGTAGTCGCTGTTCTTGCCGCAGTCGCTGTTCTTGCCGCAGTCGCGGCGTTTGCTCTCCTTCTCCCCGCGCAGCGGGGAGAAGGTGGCGCGCAGCGCCGGATGAGGGGCGGGCTTTCCCTACACCGCATCGCAAACAACACCTATACCCACGCAATCCGCGCGCCGCCACGATGCCCTGCACAGATCAGGAGCCATCCAATGCGCGGCCCACAACCACACACTCGCGAACGCGGCCTGCGCCGTCAGCAGACCGAGGCAGAGCGCAGCCTATGGCAGCATCTTCGCGACCGCCGCCTGCTCGGCTACAAATTTCGCCGCCAGCACCGTATCGATCGTTTCTACCCGGATTTCGTCTGTTTGCACGCCCGATTGGTGGTGGAACTAGACGGCAGCCAGCATCTCGATCAACAGACATACGACGATGCCCGCACGCATTGTCTGCACCAGCATGGTTATCGCGTGCTGCGCTTGTGGAACGACGATGTACTGCTTCGGATCGATGATGCGCTGGCTGCGATCGCAGCCGCGTTGGCCGCCCCTCATCCGTCGCTGCGCGCCACCTTCTCCCCGCGTGGCGGGGAGAAGGAATAAAGCAGTGCGCTCGCCACTGTCGCTGTTCTCGCTGTTCTCGCTGCTGTCGCTGTTCTCGCTGCAGTCGCGGCTGCGTTAGCCGCCCCTCATCCGTCGCTGCGCGCCACCTTCGCCCAGCCCTCGCGCGTAGCGCTCGGGCGCTCATCAGCGCGCGAGGCAGTGCCTCGCAGGCGCGCTTCTTCGCCCCCGCGTGGCGGGGAGAAGGAATAAAGCAGTGCGCTTGCTGCAGTCGCTGTTCTCGCCGCAATCGCTGTTCTTGCCGTAGTCGCTGTTCTTGCCGCAGTCGCTGTTCTTGCCGCAGTCGCGGCGCTTGCTCTCCTTCTCCCCGCCACGCGGGGGCGAAGAAGCGCGCCTGCGAGGCACTGCCTCGCGCGCTGATGAGCGCCCGAGCGCTACGCGCGAGGGCTGGGCGAAGGTGGCGCGCAGCGACGGATGAGGGGCGCTCTTCGCGCAACGCATCACGCGTCTACCAGCCGCAATAGCACAATCCATCAATGCTTCGGCGATACCGCATCAATGCCGTCGAACTCAATCGTGCCGTCGCCGTTCCTGTGAAAGCAAAGCACTTCGATGCCGAGATCGCGGCGCATCAACGCCTTGAAATCATCCGAGACACCGGAAGGCACTACGAAAACTTTCCTGACACCCTTCTTCGGAAACTGCTTTGCAGATGCGAGGGCATGCAGCGACAACTGCCCGATCGCCGTGTAGATGCTGGCGCGATCAGAAGCGGTCTTGACCTCGTACACACAGACCTCATTCTTGCCCTCCGCCAGCAGGTCGATGAGCTGAGACTTGTGCAATCGGCAAGATTGAAGTGCATCGGCCAATTGTCGGACTACGCTGCCATGTTGCACGAACACCTTCGAAGCGCGTCGTGCGGGCGATTTCCGTACACCCTCGAACTCATCGAAATAGCCACGGATGTTCTGATCGATCGCAGAAAACTTCCGCGAACTCAGCGCGCCGGGCGTTGGCGCAGAAGCAGGTGTCTCTTCGCCCATCGCCACTTTGGCCGCACGTCGGATTTCGTGCCCGAACCTGGCGACGTCGTCGAACAGCCTTGTTGAATCCAATGGTGCAACGATCAACAGGTCGGTCTGTCCCGAAGACGTAGCAACCGGCACCATCTCGTGGGTCGTCTCCGCCAACAGATCCTCACGTTTCACCCGGGCTTTTCCGCGAGTGACAATGCCGCGATGGGCAAGGAAGACACGTCCGGTGGAAAATTCTTCGACAAACGCACCGCCATGCCTGCGATCAAAATGCTCGACCACAATACTGAATTGCAGATCGATTTCCAGATAGCTTTTGCTGTCCGGGTCTCCAGCGCCCACCAGATTGATGATCGTCGATTTGTCCTCCGACGGGTGACTGGACCACCAGCGCACTTCGTTGCCGCTCCGGCGCTCGAACTGCACCGAAATCTCAGCGCGCCCGCTGGGATAACCGACCTCCTTGCGCTTCTTATGCGGTGCCTGCTTGGAAATGCGGCGCGTCAGATCAGCGTTGATCTTTTTCAGTTGTTGCACATCTTCGACTTCGCGATACAGCACCATCATGATCCGACTCCTTTCGAGAAAAAATGGACAACCCGGCTGCGCAGTTAGCGCAGATCGCACACCTTAATGCATTGCCGTAATTCGCCTGCAGACTGCTGTGCAGCGCTTGAACCTCCGAGAAGCAAGTAGCCCGGGTAGAGCGCAGCGACACCCGGGGTTCTTTGCGATATCTCAATACCGTTACATCGCCTGCAATCCTATTACCTGCTTTGACCGTATTTGACGCGGCATCAATCACGGAACTATAGGCGCTAGTTTTCTCGCGAAAAGCCCCGGGTGTCGCTGCGCTCTACCCGGGCTACTTGCTTTCATAGCTTTACCTTTCTTGGGTGGAGAACGAGCGGCAACAGATGCTGCCGCAGAATATCCCAAACAGTCACGTCATCCCGGCGAAAGCCGGGATCCCGCTTCTTGGTAAACGCATCAGCGTTTCTGCCGGGCATTGAAGTAGATGAAGCTCATCGTGAGCATGTGATAAGCAAGAAATGCAAACTGGTACTTTCCGTTCTGATAGTTAGACTCGAATGCTTCGCACAGGAAGCGAAGATAGTCCTCCTCGCTTCGGGTCTTGAATGAGAGCGGCAAATAGTTGCCAAGTTCGAATGCAACTTCCATGACTCAAAGCTCCGGGATGGCAGGCGATTCTTCGCCCCAGACGCGGGCGAGAGTGGCTTGGATCTTTTGCTCGAAGCGGACGATTAGTTCGCGGTTGGCGGCCACTAGCGCTTGCTCGGCTTCGATCTCCGTCACGATGGCTTGCTGCGTGGCGAGGGGCGGGAGGGGAATTTTCACCTGAACCAGCGCATTTCCGTTGAACTGTGGTTGCCCCCCGCCGGTCATGAGCGCAGTCGCTTGGCTCCAATACAAATCGCTCTGAGCAAAAACCCAGTAGTAGCGCGGAAGGACTCGATCTTTCGGGAAGCGGAGCCGGATGAGAAACGAGGCAAACACAGCCGGATAGGTTTCTTCGAAAATCATGGTCTTCCCAAAGGTCGCTCCGGTTCGAGCAACGAGGATGTCGCCGTTTGAGAGCAATGACTCCCGCGCGTCTTCGGTCAGCGTGATGAACTTGGGGTCTTCTGCTCGGAGCTTGCCGTCTTGAGAGATGTCGGTGATGCGGACGAAACGGGCATCACCTTGTTCCGCCGCCCTATCGGTGAAGCCGTATTCAGGCTTCGTAATTTCTCTCAACTCCACCATCGGCCAGTCGGCGTGGATGGGAATGTGGGGACGGTAGTGATCGAGGACAGCGCGCGCACCATCGATGACTTTCTGATATGCCTCGATTTCAGCCACGATCTCCTTCTGCACCTCCAGCGGCGGCAGAGGAATCTTAACCCCGCGCACGATCTCACTATTGAGATTGTTGACCACTCCCCCTGTAGCTGCTCGCTTGAACTGCTGAAATACGCGACCTGACCCGAGGATGCTATAGAGATAGTTTTGATCCAAACTTGGCGAATGGTCTCGAAGCAATAGCCATCCGTCATGTATGCAACCATCTGTCGCCATGATGTAAGGCCTTCCGAAACTCATTGAATTGGAGAGAACAAAATCACCGGGTTTCACACGACGTGATTTCGACGCGCCCTCTAGAGTCACCCGCTCTTTAGTTTTAGTAATGTACTTACCACCAACTTCTGCATCACCGATCTTGATCCAGTTAACGCCATCTGCTGCGTCCGTCATGAAATCGTGAATCGGGCGGGGCGAAGCGCCTCTTTCGATAACGCAAAGATCACCGAGAGAAATCAACGGCCACATCAACCCAGCGTTGCTGGCGGCCTCCCGATATCTTTCGCCAGTCAAACCATACTCACCATTCGCCGCAATCTTCTCTTTCGACACCACATGCCCCGTCGAAAGCACCAGCGCATCCGTAGCCACCCCCTCACGTAGCGCCCGCAGATACGCTTCGATCTCGGCCTTGACCTGCGGCAAATCATCCTTTCCAATCGCACGCCGCTGCGCCCCAAGCCCAAACCCGTCATTCTCCACCTTGAAGAACGCGATGCTGTCGCTGTGCTTAGCGATGGACTTATCGAGAATCAGAATGCTGGTCTTCACCCCCGAGTACGGGTTGAAACAGCCCGTCGGCAGCGACACCACGGCGACCAGCGCCTCATCAACCAGCATCTTACGCAGCGCTTTGTAAGCGGTCTGGCTCTGGAAGATGATGCCCTCGGGCACGATGATGCCGGCGCGGCCGTTGGCGGTGAGATGCTCGGCCATGTAGTCCACGAACAGCACTTCGCTGCGCTTGGCGTCGATGGAAAAGCGTTTGTGCGGCTTGATACCGCCCTTCGGCGACATGAACGGCGGATTGGCCAGGATCACATCGGCCGATTCGTTCCAGCGGTCTTCCTGCGTGAGCGTGTCGTACTCGTAGATATGCGGGTCGGTGAAGCCGTGCAGATACAGATTCACCAACGACAGCCGCACCATGTCCGGCGAGATGTCGTAGCCCTTGAAGTTCACGGCAAGGCCGGCGCGATCGTCCGGCGTGAGCGTGCTTTTGCCTTTGGTATCTACGTTGCTGCGCAGGATGTGTTTGTAGGCGGAGATCAGGAAGCCGGCGGTGCCGCAGGCCGGGTCGAGGATGACCTCGTGCTTCTGCGGCTTCAGCACTTCGACCATGAAATCGATGATGTGGCGCGGGGTACGGAACTGGCCGGCATCGCCCTGCGAGCCCAATACCGACAGCAGATACTCGAAGGCATCGCCCAAGCGCTCGCTGTGGTCGTAGCTGAATTCGTCGATGATCTTGAGGAAGGCGCGCAGCGTCTCCGGGTCGCGATACGGCAGATAGGCGTTCTTGAAGATGTCGCGGAACAACGCTGGGATGCCGGGATTCTTCGGCATCTTGTCGATGCCTTCGGCATACAGCGCCAGCGTTTCGTGGCCGCCCAAGCCGGAATGCATCAGTTGTTGCCAACCGTAACGCGCGAACTCGCCGGTAAAGAATTTGCGATCCCCGCCCATGGATGCGGATTCGGCATCCATGTCGTCCATGAACTTGTAGATCAGGGCGATGGTGATCTGTTCGACCTGCGATTTCGGGTCCGGCACTTTGCCCACGAGGATGTCGCGGGCGGTGTCGATGCGGCGCTTGGTATCGGTATCGAGCATAGGGAACCTCTTAATAATTAACTCACCGTCATCCCGGCGAAAGCCGAGATTCAGCTTTATCAATGACTTAGTGAAGAGCTGGGCCCCGGCTTTCGCCGGGGTGACGGGTAATTCAGACCTTTCATAGGTCTTCTTATGGAGTGAATTGACTCAAGGACACGTAGCCCTTGACGTAATCAGGAATCAGCGTGCGGTACTTGGCCGGGACGGCCTTGAAATCGCGACTGTCGAAATAGGGATTGGTGGCCAGATCCTGGTAGTGCTTGCGCTCGATGGCGTCGCGCACGCGTTCGCTGACCACGTAGGCTTTGAAATAGGTCTTGATCGCGGGAATTTCGGTCGCCTCTTCGGGTTTGATATCGGCGACGAACTTGGCGAACTCTTCTTCCAGCAGTTCGTCTTTCGACTTGAAGCGCGGAATCAGGCCGAATACTTTCTCGATGATCTCACGCAGCGACAGCTGGCGGTCGACGTCCGCTGCACGGCGCAGTTTGTCCAGCGTGTAGTAGTCGTCGGGCTTGTCGAAGACCCGGCGGTTGACGTAATCGATCACGCGGTCCCACTCGCCCGCTTCGACAGCGGTGGCGATGACCGCGTCCTGCCTGACCGTGTTCTCGAACGACTGGAAGAACATGCGATCGATCTTCATGCCTTCGACGCCGATCTCCTGCACGCGCATGGACGCGATGATGTCTTCGCCGAGATGCCGGTATGCGCCGCCGCCCGGTGGTGGTGGTGGCGGTTCGGGGCCGTCGTCCCCTTTACCGCCGGGCTTCGGCTTCGGCAACGTCAACACCTGGTCGTAGTCGAATTCATCTTCGAAGTATTCGCAGTTGGCGAAGAAGTCGAACAATTTGAACGCGGTCTTGTGCGGGTTTGCGACATCCGCCTTGGCGCGCTGGTCGAGCAGCTCATCGCGGAAGTCGTGCTTGCGGGTGCCGCGACCCTTGATCTGGATGAAGTCGGTGGGCGAGAACACCGGGCGGAACAGGCCAAGATTGAGGATGTCCGGACAGTCGTAGCCGGTGGTCATCATGCCGACAGTCACGCAGACGCGCGCCTTGCTGGTCTTGTAGGCCGGCTGCACATTGCCCGAGCCCAGGAGCTTGTTGTTCGCGAAGTTGATGGTGAACTGCTGCGCGTCCGGGATCTCAGAGGTGACCTGGACCGCGAAGTCCGACTGATAGCGGCCGGGGAAGATCACATCGGCCATTTCATTCAGCACTTGGGTCAACTTGGCCGCATGGCGCTGACTGACCGCGAAGATGATGGACTTGCCGGTTTCACCGCTGATCGGGTCGCGCAGCGCGTTTTCCAGGAAGGTCTTGCAGAACAGCGCATTGGTGGCGTCGGAGAAGAAGCTCTTCTCGAATTCGCGCTGTTTGAAGGTCTCTTCGACGCTGTCGCCGGTGTCGTCGGTGAAGATGGCGACGAAGCCTTCATCGGATAGCAACTGCGTGGTGACATCGGTACGCGCATCGACCACGGTGGGATTGATCAGATAGCCCTGCTTCACCCCGTCGAGCAGGGAATAGCGGAACGTAGGTTGGCCGTTTTCGCAGCCGAAGGTGCGGTAGGTGTCCAGCATCAGCCTGCGCTCGGTTTCGCGCGGATCGCGGGTGGGACGCTTGGCCGGATCGAAGTTCTTGAGATAGTCGCGCGGTGTCGCAGTGAGGCCGAGCTTGTAGCCGATGAAGTAGTCGAACACCGCGCGGGCGTTGCCGCCGATGGAGCGGTGCGCTTCGTCGGAAATCACCAGATCGAAATCCGTGGGCGAGAAGTGGCGCTGGTACTTGTTGTTGAACAACAGCGACTGCACGGTGGTGACGACGATCTCCGCACGCTGCCAGTCGTCCCGATTTTCCTTGTAGATGACGGTCTTGGCATCGGCGGACAGTAAGGCGACGAATGCTTTCTTGGCCTGATCTTCCAGTTCGAGACGGTCGACGAGAAACAGCACGCGCGCTGCATTGCCGGTGCGCAAAAACAATTTGATGATGGCGGCGGCGGTGAGCGTCTTGCCGGTTCCGGTCGCCATTTCGAGCAGGAAACGCTCCTGACCGCCACGCACTGCACCCTGCACTGCCTGCACGGCTTCCAACTGATACGGACGCAGGAATCGCAGCTTGTTTGCCTGGAGGTAGCCGGCGCGCTCGGCTTCGTTGATCCAACCCGCTTCTGTCTTGTAACTGGGGCGCTGGGTGAGAACGATGTAGTCGCTGTCGATGGATGCTTCGACAAGACGCGCGCGGTCCGGCTTGGAGCGCTGATAGCCGAGCACGGATTGCGGCTTCGGAAATGAGGTGATGACGTAGGGGTTGCCGCGCTCAAGATCCCAGAAATAATGCAGATTGCCGTTGGACAGAATGACGAACCGGCAATGCATCGATTTCGCGTATTTGCGCGCCTGCTCCTTGCCCACCAGCGGATTCTTCTCCTCGGATTTGGCCTCAAGGACGATGAGCGGAAAATTCTTGTCGTCCAGCAAGAGGAAATCGATGAAGCCTCGCTTGGCTGCCTGGAAGTCCTCACCGAGGCCGTCGAGATCGCTCTGAATGAGCTTGGTTCCCGGTTCAAGGCGGATGTTCGCCTTGCCACCATCTTCATCGAAAAAACGCCAGCCGGCTTGTTCCAGCAGCCGGTTGATCTTGATTCTTGCGGTAGCTTCTTTCTGGGTTGTCATGGGCCACTGCGCTGGCACTTAGGCGCGTTGACCAACAAACATGTGGATACGAATGTGAACACTCGATTTCGCTTCATTATCGTGAGCCACCCGAATAGCCTATCCATATGCTTCTCATGCGTGATTTCCCATTTCGCCTGGAAGGATAGTACCGGAGCCAGCGATTCCTGGCAGACCGAGTTGTTAGATCAGACAGGGTCGATGGACGCGCGGGGTTATGGCGACGTCGGCGCGGCCGCGGTGCTGGAGCTGCTACACAAGCGAAATAGGCGCGAAAAGCACCCCTCATCCGGCCTTCGGCCACCTTCTCCCCGCATGGCGGGGAGAAGGGATAACGCGGTGCGCTGGTTGCATTCGCTGCTCTTGTTCACCTTCTCCCCGCGTGCGGGGAGAAGGTGGCGCGCAGCGACGGATGAGGGGCGATGGTGGTCAATTGGCGAGAATGTCGCGGCAGTGCGAAAAGCACCCCTCATCCGGCCTTCGGCCACCTTCTCCCCGCATGGCGGGGAGAAGGGATAACGCGGTCGCTGGTTGCATTTGCTGCTCTTGTTCACCTTCTCCCCGCGTGCGGGGAGAAGGTGGCGCGCAGCGACGGATGAGGGGCGATGGTGGTCAATTGGCGAGAATGTCGCGGCAGTGCGAAAAGCGCCCCTCATCCGGCCTTCGGCCACCTTCTCCCCGCGTGGCGGAGAGAAGGGATAACGCGGTCGCTGGTTGCATTCGCTGCTCTTGTTCTCCTTCTCCCCGCATTGCGGGGAGAAGGTGGCCGAAGGCCGGATGAGGGGCGCTCTACGTGGGTGAACAAAAGCAGCCGAAGACTGTCGCGGCTTTGCGCTCAGCACGCTCGCGTGGGCGTGCACACATCGATAATCAGCGCGGTATGCGCCGGCACCGTCATCGTGTTGCCGAGTGCGATCGGGGCTGCGGTGAGTGCGTTGCGGGCGGCGGTGGCGCCTTTCAGGCCTTCGGCGAAGCGGTCGAGCGGCAGTTCGACCGCTTTGTTGCTGCGGCTGAGCACGATCATCAATCGCTGTTTGTCGTCGTCGCGGAAGTAGACGTAAACGCCATCGCGCGGCAGGTAATGCAGGAAGCGGCCGTTGTGCGCGGCGGTGGCGGTCTTGCGCCAATTCAGCAGTGCGCGCAGCCAGGTTTGCGCTTCGGTTTGTTTCTGCGTGAGCCCAACACCGGTGAATGCATTCACGCTATCGCCGACCCAGCCGCCGGGAAAATCCAGGCGGGTGGCGGCATCGTCGCGCGTGGTCGGGCTGGTCATCAATACTTCGGTGCCGTAATAAAACTGCGGAATGCGCGGCACTGTCGCTAGATACACCAAGGCGAGTTTGTAGGCGTCGAGATTCTCGCCGAGCACGCTGTAGATGCGCGGCATGTCGTGATTGCCTTCGAACGCCACCAGCGCCGTCGGCGCGGTGTACAAGCGGTCGTTAACCATCGCTTCGTACAGGCGACGCAGGCCGCCGGCATAGTCGTTCTCGGGTTCGTTCAGCGCGGTGCGCAGGGTTTCGCTGAGCGGGAAGTCCATCATGTTCGGCATGCCGGGTTTGCCATCGACCCAGCCGTTCTGCCAGCGCGCAACGACATACGCGTTGTTGCTCCATTCTTCGCCCACCATCGAAAATTTCGGATATTCGGCGCGAATGCGCCGCGTCCATTCGGCAAGAAACGCAGTATCGGAATAGCCGTAGGTATCGATGCGCAACCCAGAAAGATCGGCGTATTCGATCCACCAGATCGCGTTCTGCGCGAGATACGTCGCCAACAGCGGCTGCTGCTGATTGAGGTCGGGCATGGTCGGCGCGAACCAGCCTTGGGTGAAGTCGTCGCGATCGCTTTGCGCAGCATATGGGTCGGCGATCGCAGTGCGGCCGTGACGTGTCGGATCGTAACGGCCGCCGTAGGTGAGCCAATCTGTGGTTGGTGGATCTTTCATCCAGACATGACCATCGCCGATGTGATTGGGCACCACGTCTTGAATCACGCCGATGCCTTTGCTGCGCGCCTTCGCGACGAAATCGCGATAGTCCGCATTGCTGCCGTAGCGCGGATCGATGCGATACAGATCGGTCGCGGCATAACCGTGATAGGAGTAGGCATCCTGCGCATTTTCGATCAGCGGCGTCGGCCAGACCATGGTGTAACCCATGCCTGCGATGTAATCGAGACGGTCGCGCATGCCGCGCAGATCGCCGCCGTGACGGCCGCCGGGGTTAGTGCGATCCGCCGCTTCGACATAACCGGCGACGCGGTCGTTGCTCGGGTCGCCGTTGGCGAAGCGATCGGGCATGAGATTCAAAATGGCGTCGCGGCCGTCGAAACCGCGTCGCTGCGCGGAGCCCGGCGCGCGCGGCAGCAATGGGTAACGCAGCTCAGCCATGCGCGCTTTGCCGTCGAAACGCAAGCGCAGGTCGCCGGGCGCGGCATCGGCAGCGATCTCCACATCGACAAATAAATAGTTCGGGCTATCGCCGCGAACAACCTTGACGATGCGCGCACGCGCGGTGTCTTCGAGGCGCGGTTCGCTGGCGGCGATGCCGGACGCCTGCAGCATGATCTGCAACCGCTGGTCGCGCATACCGACCCACCAATTCGGCGGATAGGCCACGGGCACCGATGATGCCGATGTCTGCGCATGTGCCCGGTTCGCAGCGAACGATGGCAGCGCCGAGAGGCACAGCAGCAACAGCGATGCGAATACGGCGATATAACGCCGCTGCGGACAAGATTTCATGCTGCAAGATTTCATGCTGCAAGATTTCATCGTGACTCCCCACGAAAGCGATACGTGTGCGACTGCGCCGTGTGCTGAGAGTGACGGCGCGCGAAGATCGATCATTGTGCTGGCCCAAGACGCAGTGTGCCACCTGCAGCAAGTGCAGCATGCGGTGTTGCGGTGCGCGAGAGCGCGTGGCCGTCGATAGTATTGCGCATTGCTCCTGCGCGCGGTTCACGCAGGATACGCAGCCGCGCATCGCCGATGCGCACGGTCGCCGCGCGCACCAGCGGCACGCCCAGCACGTATTCGCCGCGCGCCGGTTGCGCCGGATAGAAGCCGAGCGTGGCGAACACCAGCCATGCGCTCATCTGTCCGGCGTCGTCGTTGCCGACGATGCCGTCGGGCGTCTCGCGATAGAAGCGCTGCACGATCTCCCGCACGCGCGCATGGCCCTTCTGCGGCGCATCGGTAAAGGCATACAACCAGGCGATGTGATGGCTGGGTTCATTGCCGTGTGCGTACTGGCCAATCAGCGCTTCCTGGCCAAGATGCTTGTCGGGGTTGGGCACCTCGCGGCTGAAGAAATCATCCAGCCACGCTTCCAGCCCTTTCGCGCCGCCGAGCGCATCGCGAAAGCCTTCAGCATCGTGAAGCGCAGGCGTGGCGGTGTATTGAAACGCATTGGCTTCGGTGTAATCGCCGGGATTGTTCATCGGCGAGGTCGCGATGGTCGGGTCGAACGGCGTGCGCCAACGGCCGGCACTGTCCTTGCCGCGCAGCGTGCGCGTGGTTGGATCGAACAACTGTTTCCAAGCCGCAGCGCGTTGCGAAAAACGCGCTGCGAGATCGTCGCGGCCGAGCTGCTTCGCCACCTGCGCGAGTGCAGCATCGCCGTAGCCCAGTTCGGCAGTCATCGACACCGATTCGCCGGTCTGCACGTCGAACGGCAGATAGCCGTAGCGATCGAGGATGTCCCAACCGCGCTGCGCCCACACCGGCGCATTGGGGCGCGGCTGGGTGCTGGTGGCCAGCATCGCCTGCAGCGCAGCGTCGGCATCGATGCCGGCAACGCCTTTGGCCAGCGCATCGGCGATCACCGGCATCGCCGGGTTGCCGATCATGGTGTGGGTTTCGCGGCCCCATGCCGTCCACAGCGGCAAATAACCCATCTGCTGCTGGTGCGCGATCATCGTATTGACGAAGCCGGGCACGCGTTCGGGCACGATCAGCGTGTACAGCGGATGCGAGGCGCGGAACGTGTCCCACAAGCTCAGCGTCGAGTAATACACGCCGCCCGGCGCTTGCAGCACCTCGCCCTTCGGCCCGCGCACGCGGCCATCGACATCGGCAATCTGGCTGGGATGCAGCAGCGTGCGATACAGCGCGGAATAAAAAATTCGCTTCGTGCGCGCATCGGCGTCGATCCGGATGCGGCCGAGCAATGCGTTCCACGCGGCATCGGCATCGCGGCGCGTGCGCGTGAAGTCATGATCGTCGGCGGTCGCGAGATTTTTCAAGGCACCGGCTTCGTCCACCGTCGAGACTGCAACGCGCGCTTCCAGCACCCTGCCCTTGCCCAGGTCGAAGGTGAAGACATAGCGCGGCGCTTTGTCGCCAGCGCGCGGCGGCAGCACGATGCGCTCGGCAATCGGGGCGCTGAATCGCAGCGCGAACGACGCTTGACGCTCGACCCAGTTTTTCGAGAACACCGTTCCTTGAAGCGTCTGCGTGCGTATCGCGAGATCGGCCTGGGTAACGCCGGCCTGGGTAACGTCGGCCTGGGCAACATCCGCTCGCGTCACGCGCGGCCCATCGCCGAACAGGATGCCGTGCTGCAGATCCACCAGCACCTGCACGCGGCCCGGATGATCGAATGTGTAGCGCTGAAACGCGACGCGCTCGCTGGCGGTGAGTTCCACCCGCACGCCGCGATCGCGCAGGGTCACGGCGTAGTAACCCGGGTGCGCGGTTTCGGTATTTTTGTCGTATGAGCTGGCGAAATCCACGGTTTGTGCATTCCACGCATCGCCCTGCGATGGCTGAAGCAGGACATCGCCGAGTTCACCGATCCCCGCGCCGCTGATGTGGGTGTTGGAGAAGCCGAGAATCTTCGGCGCGCGATATTGATAGCCGCTGCTATAACTCCAGCCGCGATCGGCGTTGTCCGGACTGGGTTGGACCATGCCGAACGGCATCGATGCGCCTGGGAACACGTGGCCGGTGCCGTCGGTGCCGATGAAGGGATCGACGAGATCGGTGAAGCGCTGTGCGGATACCTGCAGCGGCAGCAGACACAACGCCAGTGCAAGACCGGACGGAAACATATTCATGCATGCCTCCAGATCACCGGGTTCTTGCGCGTATCGATCTCCTGCCCCGGTTTCGCACCCGGGCACCATTGGTCGCGGTCGTTGGCCTGCACAGGATTCGATGCTTCGGTTAGCCGCATGTCGGCATCCATATAAATGATGGTCATCACCGAACGCGGGCGATCGCTCAGATTCGCGCCGGCTTTGTGGAAGGTCCAGCCAAGATGAAAACTGACTTCGCCCAGATCGAAACCGCCGCTCTCGAATGCGAAACCGTGCGCAGTCATGTTAACGCTGATCTTCTCTTCGCTTTCGTCGGAGATGCCCAGATCGCGGCCGAAAGCGACCGATTGGCTGCGCGCATAGAAGCCCAGCGCCCCCATCTCCGGCGGCACCGCCTGCAGCGGCACCCAGGCGGTGACGGTGCGGTCGCTGGCGAGCGGCCAATAATATTGATCGGCATGCGCCGGGGTGATGCCGCCACCGGGCTCCTTGTACAGCGACTGGTCGTGATACAGGCGCACACCCTGCACTTGCAGCAGTTCGGCAGCGATCCGCGCCAATCGTTTTCCCATCACGAAGCGGCCGACCAAGGGGCTCTGTTCCCAAAGGTTCATCACCTGCAGAAACGCGCGATCGTAGGTGCTGCGTGCTTCCAGCGGCCGACGCTCGGTGTTGAGGTCGATGGTGAGCCGGGTGATCTCGCGGCCATAGTGCGCCAGCGTTTCAGCGCTGAGCGCATGCTTGAGTTTGATGAAGCCGTCGCGACGGAACCGCGCGATGTGTTCGTCACTCAACGCATAGGCGCTGTCGAGGTCGATCATGTCCCTGCTGTCGTGTTCGATGCGGTCGTGTTCGCTGCGGTCGTGTTCGATGCGGTCGTGTTCGATGCCGATGTCGTTCATGTCAATGTCGCCCGTATTCGTCTCGATGATGTTCATGCCGCGTTTTCCGCATCAACGGCGATCCACACGGCGCCGCCAGGGAGTTGCAATTCGTCGTGCTGTCGCTGCGGGTCTGCGTGTTGCCAGATCGATGCTGTCGGCAGTTCTGCAGACACGTTCAGGCGCTGCACCTGCGCCGACAGATTGAACGCCGCCCACAGCGTCTGCGATGGACTGCGACGGCGCAGCAACAGCACGGCGCCATCGGCACGCAGAATCTCCAAATCGCCATCGCGCAATGCCGGATAGTGGCGACGCAGCGCGATCAATCGCCGCGTGGTGTGCAGCATTGATCGCGTATCCGCCTGCTGTCGATCCACGGCCAGCGGCAGGTGCGCGGGGTCCATCGGCAACCACGGCGTGCCGATGCTGAAGCCCGCGTTCGGCGCCTCGGCCTGCCAGGGCATCGGTGTGCGGCAACCATCGCGACCCGGGCTCAGCGGCCAGTTCGCGATGCCGAAGGGGTCCTGCATCTGCTCGAACGGAATCTCGCTTTGCGGCAGACCCAATTCTTCGCCCTGATACAAAAAAATCGTACCGCGCAGGCACAGCAGCAGCGCCATCCAGGTTTCGGGTGGCAGCGCTGCGTTCGCGTCGTCCGCAGCGCTCGACTGCGCACCGAAATCGAACCCGCGCGCGGCGCCCGCTCCCCAGCGCGAGGCCACGCGCGGTGCGTCGTGGTTCGAGAACGCCCAGCTCGGCCAGCCGTCGCTGTCCTGCCACGGCAGCAGTTGTGTGGAAACTGCAGCTGGATCCGGCCGTGCGCCGAGAAAGCCGAACGAATAGGCCGTATGCAGGCGCCGATCGCCAGCGGTGTAGCCCTGCATCGTGCGCAGCGCATCGACCCCGCCGATCTCGCCCACCGCCATCCGCTCGCCGTGGCCGTAGGCGTCCATCAACGTGCGCAGCCGTTCGAGGAATGCCAGTGTCTCTGGCTGATCGGCGTTATGCAGATGCTGCTGCATCAACACTGGCGATTCGCCCGCGAGGTCCGGCGGCAGCGGCGGGTTGTCGCGCAACAGACGGTCATGGAAATAAAGATTCGCGGTGTCGAGACGGAAACCATCGACGCCGCGATCGAGCCAACAGCGCGCGATGCCGAGGATCGCCCCCTGCACAGCCGCACAATGGAAATTCAGATCCGGCATCTGCGGCAGGAAGTTGTGCAGATGGTATTGCCGACGGCGCGGCTCCCAGCGCCAGGCCGGCCCGCCCATCCAGCTCTGCCAATTGTTCGGCACGCTGCCGTCGGGCTTGGCGTCGGCCCAGACGTACCAGTCGGCCTTGGGGTTGTCGCGACTGCTGCGGCTTTCGATAAACCACGGATGCTCGGCAGCGGTATGGCTCCAGACCTGATCGATCAACACCTTCAGCCCAAGCGCATGCGCGCGCGCCAGCAAAACATCGACATCGGCCAAGGTGCCGAAGCGCGGATCGACGCCGCAGTGATCGCTAACGTCGTAACCGAAATCGCGCATCGGGCTTGGGAAGAACGGGCTGATCCAGAGCCCATCGACGCCGAGGTCGGCGATGTAGCCCAACCGCGCGGTCAGTCCGCGCAGGTCGCCGATGCCATCGCCGTCGCTGTCGGCAAAGCTGCGCGGGTAGACCTGGTACAGCACGGCACCGCGCCACCATGGCGATGCATGGGGCGACGCGTGCGGCGATGCGTGCGGCGATGAAGACGGATGCGCGATCGACATGCGAAGCAGTGTGCCCGCTCCCGGCCTGAGAACAGATGTGCCACACAACCAATACCGATACTATTTCGACCGCATTAGCAGGAATAGTGACCGATGAAAGTCGCTTGGGAGTCCATCGAGGCTGAAACCCAGTCTGCGCGGCTGATGCGGCTGCGGCTGACGTCCTTCGCTGGCGCGCTGCACGCCCATCAGGCGCTGGAGTTGACCTGGATCGAGCGCGGCGAGGGCGTGCGCATCGTCGGCAGCCGGGTGGAGCCGTTCGCGGCGGGCGATCTGGTGCTGATCGGCCCCGGGTTGCCGCATGTGTGGATGAGTCATGGCGTGCCGCCTGAGGGCGCCTGGGCCACCGTGCTGCAACTGATGCCGTCCACGCCGCTGGCTGCACTGCCGGAATGGCGCGGCATCGGCGCCCTGCTCCAGCGCGCGCAGCGCGGGCTGGCGGTAGAAGGTGCCCTGCGCAGTCGCATCATCGACGCGCTGGGACGTATGCCGGACACACCCGGGCTTGGCTTGCTGGGCCAGGCGCTATCGACGCTGTCCATGCTGGCCGAAGCAGATGACGTGCTGCGCCCATTGGATCCGCTGCCGCTGCCCGTGTTGCAGCACGACCCAGGCCAGCAGCGCCGGCTGGACGCGCTGCTGGTGTGGATTCGGAAGCATCTGCACGGCACGCTGAGCGTCGAAGAGGCCGCCGCGATCCTGCACGTCAGCCCCGGCGCCTTCAGCCGCAGTTTCCACCGTCTCGCCGGCAAACCGTTCACCGACTATGTCAACGATCTGCGCATCGCCGAAGCCTGCATGTTGCTGCGTCAACACGACCGCCCGGTCGCCGACATCGCGCAGCGCTGCGGCTTCGCGACCCTGTCGCACTTCAATCGGCAATTTCGAATACGGGTGGGCACTACGCCGCGCGCGTATCGGCGAAAGGCGTGAATGCATGCAGTCGCAACAGCGCCCCTCATCCGGCCCCGTATCAAGTACGGGGCAGGCTCTTCGGCCACCTTCTCCCCGCGCGATGCGCAGGGAGAAGGAGTAGCTGAGGAGAAGGACGATGCGGGTTTCCTTCTTCCCGCGCGAGGGGGCGAAGAGGCGCGTTTGCGAGGCATTGCCTCGCGCGCCGATGAGCGTCCGAGCGCTACGCGCGAGGGCCTAGCGCGAAGCGACGGATGAGGGGCCGCATCAATTCCGTGAAACATATCGCCATCGCATATGGGCGACAGGCATCCATCGGCGGCTCCTAGCGCACACTTGCGAGGCCGCGACATCGGAGCATGGCCGCGCGCAACCCTCAATCGGTCAACGCACCCAGCAGCCCGCCGCCGGACGAACTGCCGCCCTGCTGGAAATACACTTCTTCGTAAGGCTGCACCACCACCCAGCCTTCGCCAGCGAAGCGCAGTTGGATGCTTTCGCCCGAACCGCGGCCGATCAGGGTTTTGAAGCTGATGTCGGTGACGATTTCCGGTTGCAAACCGCCCGACCATGCGACGGTCGCGTTGGGATCGGTGAACACCGGGCCGGTGCTGGCGCTCACCGGCAGCGTCAACGGCTCGTAGTGCGAGGTGATCGCGACTAAGCCATGGCCGCTCAGCTTCACGTTGAACAAGCCGCCGGTCATCATGCCGGCGGCTTTGCGCATGAGTTTGATCTCGTTGCTGATCGTCGCTTCGGTGGCGAGCACGTCGTTGCCGTTGACGAAGATCGACTCGCCCTGCAAGCGCAGCAGGGTGATCTTCTTGCCGACGTCGGCCAGATACACGCGGCCTTGGCCCTCGATCTTCATTAAGGTCATGCCCTCGCCACTGACGGCTTTCTTCAGCAGATTGCCTAGGCCTTGCTCGCGGATACCTTGGCGCGTGAACTTGATGCCGCCCTTGCGCGCCACCATCGCCCCAGACTTAGCCCAGATCAGGCCATCGACGCGGGCTTCGAGCATGTGCGAGCTTTCGAGTTCGAAGACATCGCCGGAGAGGTCTTTTTCTTTCGAATTGGCGACGAATTCTTGCAGAGTTTTGACGGCCATGGGCGGTTCCTCGGGTCGGAATGGAAAATCGGAATGAACAATCGGAGTCAAAACAGGGGACGATGCGATTGCGGCGATTGTCGCCGCAGGCGCGCGGCGGCGCCATCCCGTAAAGTCATGCACTGTCCTCGCAGCAGCACCGGAACCGCGCAATGTCCGATCAGGCCTCACCGCTCATAGCAGCCCCGCTCATCGCAGCCCCACTCATCGCAGCCCCACTCATCGCAATCTCGCACATCGCCGATGCCCCATCCGAGCCGATCGCGGCCGAGCGGCTGATCTCCGGCCAACCGCTGCAGCGGATCGCGAATGCCTATTCAAGCGGCGATCAGGCCTTCCATTGCGGCGTGTGGGAGGGCGATATCGGCGCATGGCGGGTGCGCTACACCGAGCACGAGTTCTGCCACATGCTCGCCGGCGGGGTGCGCATCCACGGCGACGACGGCAGCGAGCGGGTGGTTGCTGCGGGCGACAGCTTCGTAATTCCCGCTGGTTTTTCAGGCATTTGGGAGGTGTTGGAACCCGCCCGCAAGCTCTACGCGGTGTACGAGCCCGCAGCCTGAACGTGGGGTGCTGAGTCCGTACTCCTGTGCAAGCGGGTTAGAATTCCGCTGTTTGCTTACCTTGGAGTCCGCTATGTCCACACTCGCCTACCGCCGCATCTTGCTCAAACTCTCCGGCGAGGCCCTGATGGGCGACGAGGACTACGGCATCGATCCGAAAGTGATCCAGCGGCTGGCGCGCGAGGTCATCGAAGCCCGCGACGCTGGCGCCGAGGTCGCGCTGGTCATCGGCGGCGGCAACATCTTCCGCGGCGCCGGTTTGGCCGCTGAGGGCATGGACCGCGTCACTGGCGATCAAATGGGCATGTTGGCCACGGTCATCAATGCGCTGGCGATGCAGGATGCGCTGGAGAAACTCGGCGCGAAGTCGCGGGTGATGAGCGCGATCAAAATCAACGACGTGTGCGAGGACTACATCCGCCGCCGCGCGATCCGCCATCTCGAAAAAGGCCGCATCACCATCTTCGCTGCGGGCACCGGCAACCCCTTCTTCACCACCGACTCCGGCGCCGCGCTGCGCGCGATCGAGATCGGCGCCGATCTGCTGCTCAAAGCGACGAAGGTGGACGGTGTGTACGACAAAGATCCGAACAAGTATCCCGATGCCGTGCGCTACGACAGCCTGACCTACGACGAAGTGATCGCGCGCGACATCCAGGTGATGGACACCGCCGCGTTCGCGCTGTGCCGCGATAGCCATCTGCCGCTGCGCATTTTCGACATGCGTCAGCCCGGCATGCTGCTGCGAATTTTGCGCGGCGAAAAGATCGGCACGATCGTTACTGCTTGAAGCCGTCACTGCTTGAAGCCGTTACTGCTTGAAGCCATCACTGCTTGAGGCCGTTACTGCTTGAAGCCGTCACTGCTTGAGGCTGTCACTGCTTGAGGCTGTCGTCGCTTGAGATCGTAAGGTCTCGTCAATGAAACGATTCGTCAATCAAACGATATGGCGTATCCGCCTCGCGGATATGCACAGATAACGAAAAGGCCCGGGCGCAATTGCCCCGGGCCTTTCGTTTGATCCGCCGGTCGCCGGCAAACGCTCGAGCGAATGGCGACAATCGCGGTCTCAGCGAACGCTCCGGTCGAAAAAACCGGCGCGTCGCAACATCACTTCTTGCCTGGCCCAGTTGTCGGCGCGACCGCCGGCGCGCGACCGCCGATGTAGCGATTGAAGAAGGTGAACAACCGCGCGTAGTACTCGCGATTGTTCTCCTCCTTAGCGAAACCATGGCCTTCGGTCGGGTAGTACAAGCTCTCGACATACTTGCCGGCGCCTTTCAGCGCCTTTTCCATCGCTTCGGAATGCTCTTGCGGCGCGCGCACGTCCGCACCACCCGCAGCCAAGAACACCGGCACCTTGATTCGCGCCACTTGTTTGTTAGGCGATGCTGTGTCGAGTTGGTCTTTGCCAACTGCATAGCTCAAGAAATCCTTGCCGAACGAGGATTCACTGATATCGCCTTGGCCCCAGAGTATTCTCATATCGTAAACGCCGACATAGCCAACCGCGCATTGGTACAGATCCGGTTCCTTGGCGACGCCCATCAGCGACGCGTAGCCACCGTAGCTGCCGCCGTAGATGCAGATGCGCTTGGCATCGGCAACGCCCTCTTTAATCGCCCACTGCGTGGCGTCGGTGAGGTCGTCCTGCATGGTGCCGCCCCACTGTTTATAGCCGGACTCCATGAACTCCTTACCGTAGCCGCCAGAGCCGCGGAAGTTGACCTGCAGCACCGCATAACCATGCGCTGCCATCATCTGCGGTTCGAGCTCGAAGCCCCATTGGTCCTTCGGTCCAAACGGGCCACCGTGCGGATTGATGATCATCGGCAGATTCTTGCCGTTGCTTCCGGGCGGCAGGGTCAGAAAAGCTTCCATCTTGCGGCCGTCGCGGCTGGTGAAGACGATCGGACGCATCTCGCCCAGACGCTTGCGATCCAACCAATCGGCGCGATTCATCAAACGCGTGGCTTTGCCGGTGTCGGTGTTGTAGAGAAAAATTTCGCCGGGATTCTTGTCGGAACTCACCGACAGCAGCGCCTGCTTCCCGTCCTGAGTGAAGCTGCGGCCGTCCACGAATTCGCCGCCGAAGCCTTCCTGCAGACTTTTATGAATCTGCGCGTCGCGCGATTTTTCGTTGAAATATTCGAAACGCGGCTTGCCGTCCATGAACATCACGCCGATCGGATACGGTTTGCCGATCGCGTAGATCAAGCCGGCAGGATCGACCAGATCGTCGCGCGCGATACGCGCCATCTTTTTGGTCGCGACATCGAATTCCATCAGCGAATCCGGGCCCGACTTCTCCTGCGACTGCAGATACGCGAACTTATCGTCTGCGCTGAAATCCAGTGCTTGCACCATCAAGCCGCTGACCGATTCGTCATTGATCAATTCCCAGTCGGCTTTATCGTTCGTGCGGTAGTAGAGCACCGATTTGAAATCGCGATTCAGCCCTTGCGCGAAGCGAATCTGCCCCTCCTGATCGACCGTGAACGAAGCGCCGCGAGCTGGCGCACGCGTGATCGGTTGACGAACGCCGGTGTAGGCGTTCATACGCTCTACCGAGGTGTATGGAATTCCGCCAGCGCTCGGCGGCGTGGTCGAGACCAGCACGTTGTCGTCGTCGTTGACCAGCGAGTCGAGCATCTGCAGTGCGACTTGCGCGCCGCGGGCACGTCCACCAGCGCGGCCCGCGTCGCGGGATGCGCGCGCACCTGCCACCAATCCTTGTTTACCGCCATCGGCATTGGTGCCCCAAATTTCGCCATAACTGACTGGACTTTCAAGTCCACCGGCTTTTTCGCCGACGGTGAACAAGATGCGATCGTCGTTCACCCACCAGAAATCGACGACGTGGGTATTACTTTCGCGGAAATTCACCAAACCATAAGGCTCGTTCTGCCCTGGCTTGATGACGATCAGTATCGTCTTATCGCCGCGCGGCACCGTCGCCGCGGCGTAAGTGCCTTTGGGCGAGATTTTGATATTGACGAAACGATCGTCGCGGATGAAATCGGCGACTTCGTATTGGGTGTTATCGGCAGCCAGCGCCACGGCGGGCGATACGCCCGGCAGCGCAAGCAAGAGAGGCAGTAGCCAGTGTTTGGTCTTCATCATGTGGTCCTGGTGGCGTCAAAAATGGTGTTGTCGATCTGGCGGTCGTCCGCCGATGTGGTGACTCAAGAAAACCAAGCTTCTAGGCCAGCCCGCAGCCGATGCCGCAGCCTGTCTGGACGCAGCGGACACGGAAGGTTAGCTGTATATGCTGCCGCGTCAAGGATCGCTTGGGGTGAACTATCGCTGTCGTGTGTCTCATCGATACCTAGACTGCGATTCCGCCGATTTGTGACCGCTGCACCGCTAGCGGCGATTTCTGGAGACCTTCCCCGTTGGGATTACGCATCAGAGGAATCGCAACGGCTGGTCGCAAACTACGCCGACGCCCCGCCGATATACCTCGCGAAGACATTCAACCCTTTCGGTGTAGAGCTTGAGATTGTTCTCTTCCTTAGTAGAACCCGTGTATCGGAAAACTCGCGAGAACCCTTATCGCAACTGCGCGACGACGCGATCCAGATCGTCGCTCCAGCGCGGCAATCTTAGCCCGAGTTCGGACTGCAGGAGGCCACAATCCAACACCGAATAGGCCGGACGGCGGGCCGGCGTGGGGTAGTCGGCCGTCGCGATCGCGGTGACGGCCGGACGTCGCGCCAGGAGGCCTTGCGCATGTGCGCGCTCGACGATGGCTGCGGCGAAACCGTGCCAACTGGTCTGCTCGGACGCAGTGAGATGGCGCGTGCCGAACGAACGCTGCGGGTCGTCGATCATCGCGCGCAGGACCGCAACGGTGGTTTCGGCGATGAGGTCGGCCGAGGTCGGGCTGCCGATCTGGTCGGCGACCACCCGCAGTTCGTCGCGTTCGGCGGCGAGTCGCAGCATCGTGCGCATAAAGTTCTTGCCGTGGGCGGCATACACCCAGGCCGTGCGCAGGATGGCATGGCGCGCGCCGCTGGCATCGATCGCCTCTTCACCGGCCCGCTTGCTCTCGCCGTACACACCCAGCGGCGAGGTCGGATCGTCTTCGCGATACGGCCGCGTGCCGCTGCCGTCGAAGACGTAATCGGTGGAATAGTGGATCAGCGGAATTCCAGCCGCAGCACAGGCTTTCGCGATCGCAGCGGGCGCGTCCGCATTGGCGCGGAATGCGGCGTCGCGCTCGGTTTCGGCACGATCGACCGCAGTGTAAGCCGCTGCATTCACCACGGCCTGCGGCGCGAGGCGCGCGATCAGCGCTGGCAGAGTCTCCGGGCGGTCGAAATCAGCGATCTCGCAGACATTGCCATCGTCCAGCGTGCCGGAGCGCGTGGTCGGAACGACCTCACCAAGCGGTAACAACGCGGATCGCAGCGCATGCCCGACTTGTCCATTGGCGCCGAGCAGCAGAATGGTCATCGGCACGCCTCAGGTCGTATACGTCGGAAGCCGTTCAGGCGCGACATCGGCCAACAGCGGCGCCTTCGCGTCCTTGTCCGAGAGCTGCGGCGACGAGACCGGCCAATCGATCGCGAGGTCGCCGTCGTTCCAACGCACAGCGGCATCGGCATCGCGGTCGTAGGTTTCGGTACATAAATAGGTGAACAGTGCACGTTCGCTCATCGTCACGAAACCGTGGGCGAACCCCGGCGGAATCCAGAAATGGCGCTTGTTCTCGGCGCTAAGCACGACCGCGGTCCAACGGCCGAACGTGGGCGAGCCGCGGCGAATATCGGCGGCGACATCCCACACTTCGCCTTCGATCACCGAGACGTATTTGCCCTGCGGCTTAGGCCACTGATAATGCAAGCCACGCAGCACCCCGCGCGTGGACGAGGATGCATTGCCTTGCACGAATTCCGGGATCGCAAGCCCGTGCTCCGCGAACTTGTCGCGGTTGAAGGATTCAAAGAAAAACCCGCGGCTATCGCCGAAGACGTGCGGCTCGATCACGACGCAGCCGGGCAGATCGGTTTTGATGACTTTCATGCGCGCGTGCTCGTGGAGATGATGTCCCGGCTCACGGCACGAACCCGCGTTCGGCGAGGCCGAGCAAATACTGACCGTAGCCGTTCTTGGCGAGCGGCTTGGCCAAGGCTTCCAACTGCGCGGCGTCGATCCAGCCGTTATTCCAGGCGATTTCTTCCGGGCAGCACACACGTAAGCCTTGTCGCGCTTCGATGGTTTCGATGTAGTTCGAGGCTTCCAGCAGCGACTGATGCGTGCCGGTGTCGAGCCAGGCGTAACCACGACCGAGCTGCTGCAGATGCAGCGAGCCCTCGTCGAGATAGCGCCGATTGAGATCGGTGATTTCTAGCTCGCCGCGCGGCGATGGCCTGAGATCCGCTGCGAAATCGCTGGCGCGTCCGTCGTAAAAATACAGGCCGGTGACGGCGTAATGCGACTTCGGCTTCGCCGGCTTTTCTTCCAGCCCGATCACCTTGCCGGCGGCGTCGAATTCGGCCACGCCATAACGTTCCGGATCGCTCACCCAGTAACCGAACACGGTCGCGCCGTGCTGCACTGTATCGGCCTGTTTCAGCATCGCGGTCAAACCCGGGCCGTGGAAAATATTGTCGCCCAGAACCAAACAGCTCGGCTGCCCATCCACGAATTCGCGGCCAATCACATAGGCCTGCGCTAGGCCATCGGGACTGGGCTGCGCCGCGTATTCGATGCGCATGCCCCACTGCGAGCCGTCGCCGAGCAGCGTTTTGAACAACACCTGTTCGTGCGGCGTATTAATCACCAGCACTTCGCGGATGCCCGCTAGCATCAGGACGCTGAGCGGGTAATAGATCATCGGCTTGTCGTACACCGGCAGCAGTTGCTTGCTCACCGCCTGAGTGATCGGATACAGCCGCGTGCCAGACCCGCCGGCCAAAATGATGCCTTTGCGCGCGGTCATGCCGTGCCTCCGATGCGTTCGAGACGATAGCTGCCATCGAGCACGCGTTGAACCCAGGCCTGATGGTCGAGATACCAATCGACGGTGCGAGCGATGCCCTCTTCAAACGTGAGCGACGGCGCCCAGCCGAGTTCGCCGTGCAATTTCGAAGCGTCGATCGCATAGCGGCGATCGTGGCCGGGGCGGTCTTTCACGTAGGTAATCAGCGACTCGCGTGCGCGACCGTCGGCGAGCGGGCGGCGTGCATCGAGCAGCGCACAAATGGTTTTCACCACAACGATATTCTCGCGTTCGGCTTCGCCGCCGACGTTGTAGGTTTCGCCCACGCGCCCGCGTTCGAGCACCGCGCGAATCGCGCTGCAATGGTCGCCGACGTACAGCCAGTCGCGGATATTGCGGCCATCGCCGTAGACCGGCAGCGGCTCGCCGGCCAAGGCTTTAGCGACGATCAGCGGAATGAGTTTCTCCGGGAACTGATACGGCCCGTAGTTGTTCGAGCAGTTCGTCGTCAGCGTCGGCAAGCCGTAGGTGTGATGAAAGGCGCGGACCAAGTGGTCGGACGCGGCTTTGGACGCGGAATACGGCGAATTCGGCGCATATGGCGTGGTTTCGCTGAACTTGCCGGTATCCCCGAGCGAGCCGTAGACCTCGTCGGTGGACACATGCAAAAAACGAAAAGCGTCGCGCGCCGCGCCTTCCAACGATTTCCAGTAATCGCGCGCGCACTCCAACAACGCCAGGGTGCCGACCACATTGGTCTGCACGAACGCCGCCGGGCCGTCGATCGAGCGATCGACGTGGCTCTCCGCGGCAAAATTGATGACCGCATCCGGCCGATGCTCGGCGAGCAACTGCGCGACGAGAGCGCTATCGCCGATGTCGCCTTGCACGAACACATGGTCGGCATTGCCGTCCAGCACCGACAAGGTGTCGAGATTGCCCGCGTAGGTCAGCACGTCGAGATTGACGATGCGCACCCCGCGCGCAACGGCGTCGAGCACAAAATTACCGCCGATGAAACCGGCACCGCCGGTTACGAGCCATGTCGGCACGAGCCATGTCGGCATTTGGGAACTCCAGTCGGGGGAGATAGATCGTCAAAAAATAGTCGGCAACACATAGCCGACAAAAAACATGCGCGGGCATCGATGGCGACGCCCGCGCGTTCGCCGGCCTGTACCGAGGCCAGCCGACACCGAATTAGAACGGGATATCGTCGTCGGAGAAGTCGTCCGTCGGTGGCGGCGAATTCGCCGGCGCCTGACGCGATGCGCCGCCGCCGTAACCGCCACTGCGCTGGCCGCCACCGGAGCTACCGCCCGATGAACCGCCACCGTACCCACCGCTGCTGCGCTGGCCGGCACCTTGGTTTTCGCCGCCTTCGGAACGCTGGCTGCGCATACCGCCGCCACCGCCGCCTTCGCTACGGCCGCCCAGCATCTGCATTTCGTCGGCGATGATGTCGGTGCTGTATTTCTCGACGCCGTCCGTTCCTGTGTATTTGTCGTAACGGATCGAGCCTTCGATATACACCTGCGAGCCTTTTTTCAGGTACTCGGCGGCGATTTCGCCGAGCTTGCCGAACATCGTGACGCGGTGCCAGTCGGTGCGCTCTTGCTGATTGCCGTCCTTGTCCTTGCGCGAGCTGGACGTTGCGAGGCTGATTTTGGTGACGGCCATGCCGCCCTGGGTGTAGCGGGTTTCCGGATCGTTGCCGAGGTTGCCGACCAGAATGACCTTATTGATGCCGCGTGCCATGGAGTATGGGTCCTGCAGATTCGCCGGAATTGGCGATGAATATTGGATTATAGCCGGCTGTCCCCCGGCATCGGAAAAAGCCGCTTTCGCGTGTAGGGGAATGCCGCAGTCGGCCTGAACGCGCCGATGAGGGGCGGACCCCCGAGCCTGCTCGTATAATGACCACTTCGCCCGACCGGACCGTTCATGTCAGCCGTTACCGCGCCCGAAGCCCCAGCCCGCCCGGCCCTCGACCTCGCGGCGATCCAGGCACTGACCCACGCCGACATGCGCGCCGTCGATGCGCTAATCCGCCGTCGGCTAGGCTCGGACGTGGCCCTGATCAATCAGGTGGCCGAGCACATCGTCGCCGCGGGCGGTAAACGCCTGCGGCCGATGCTGCTGTTGTTGGCCGCGCGGGCGCTTGGCGAGCAAGCGCATGCGCTTAGCGCCGATACCCACCAGCTCGCAGCGGTGGTCGAATTCATCCACACCGCCACCTTGCTACACGACGATGTGGTGGACGAGTCCGACCTGCGTCGCGGACGTAAGACCGCCAACGCCCTGTTCGGCAATGCCGCCAGCGTGCTGGTCGGCGACTTCTTGTATTCGCGCAGCTTCCAACTGATGGTCGAGCTGGAACGCCTGCCGGTGATGAAAATCCTGGCCGATACCACCAATGCCATCGCCGAGGGCGAGGTGTTGCAGTTGCTGCATATTCGCAACCCCGATACCGATGAGCCGGCCTATCTCAAGGTGATCGAGCGCAAAACCGCAGTGCTGTTCGCCGCCGCAACCCAGTTGGGCGCGCTGCTGGCCGGCGCCGATGAAGCCACGCAGCAGCGCCTGCGCGACTACGGCATGGCGCTGGGCTATGCCTTCCAAATCGCCGACGATGTCTTGGACTACAGCGCCGATGAAGCGGCGTTAGGCAAACATCTGGGCGACGATCTGGCCGAAGGCAAAGCCACCCTACCCTTGATCCACGCGATGCTGCACGCCGATGCGCCAACCCGCGCGCGCCTGCGCAGCATCATCGAGAACGGCGATGCAGATGCGCTGCCAGAGGTGTTGATCGCGATCGAGGCCAGCGGCGGCATTGCCTACAGCCGCAGCCGCGCCGAGGAATATGCCGAGACGGCGGAGCGTGCACTGGACGGTTTGAGCGAGAACGAGGCCATCGCCGCCTTACGCGGCTTGGCCCATTACGCAGTTCGCCGCGATCGCTGAGTCGGACGGCCATTGAGCCAGACGATCGCTGAGCCAAACGATCGCTGAGTCGGACGATCTTGATCGTTTTCAGGCGCCCGATACGAGATAGCCGAGCTTCGATCCGCTCTACGAAGCTCGGGCCATCCACCATCGTCGCAGGCGTATCGAGCGAACCGCGTTATTGACCGAATCGCTCGAAAAAGAACTGATTCATCATCGTGAAAGCACGTTTGGCGGCACGTTCGTTGTACACGCAACCCGGCGGACTGTTCGCTGTTTCCAGCGCGAAACAGTGCACCGCACCGCTGAAATTGACGAACTGCAAGTCGGCGCCCGCGGCCTTCATTTCGCTCTCGAAGCCTTGGATCTGCTGGGCCGGCACATAGGTGTCATCGGCGCCGTTGAGCACGAGCACGCTGGCCTTCAGCCCGCCCGATTGCGCCGGCAATGTGGTGTCGAGCCCGCCGTGATAACTGACCACCCCGGCGATGTCCGCACCGCTGCGCGCAAGTTCCAGCACCGTCTTGCCGCCAAAGCAATAACCGAAGGCGCCAATGCGCGCGGTATCGATTGGCGCACTCACGGCTTGGCTGCGGAGGAAGTCCAGGGCTGCCGCAGCGCGCGCGCGCAGTCCGGGCAGGTCTTGATACATCTTAGTGACTTGCGCCATCGCGGCTTTATCGTCCCTCGGACGCACGCCTTTGCCGAACACATCGGCCACTAAGACCACATAACCGGCGGCGGCCACTTGTTTGGCCTTTTCGACCGACGCCGACGTCACGCCTTTCCAGTCCGGCACCATCAATAGCCCGGGGCGTTTGATTGCGGTGGAATCGTTGTAGACGATGAACCCGCTGAAACGCTGCTTGCCTTGTTTCCACTCGACCGGCTTGGCTTGCATCGCGGCGAAAGCCGAAGCCGAACACAGCCAAGATGCGCACAACAGGGCGAGGATACCGATCGTTCGAATCGAACGCATGGCCGAACTCCTTAGCTAAAGACAGATGATCAAGCCTACCCGGAAACGGAGACAGTTGCTGCCTCGTTCGGTGCGCTTGTTCTAGCAGGTTACTGAAATACCTCCTTCCAGGAGGTATTTCAGTTCGCACGTCCGGCACATGTCCGGACGCGCTCACGGCAAATCAATCGCTTACGCGCTTGTTTCGCCGGCGCAGCCATCCATGGCTGCGTGCCACGACTGAATGACCAGGCTGCTGAAAACCTGCAATCGCAGGTATTTCAGCATCCTGCCAGCGATGCGCCCGTTCAGGCGATTCCAAGCCCTGGGATCGCGGCGATTGCGAGCGGGTCGAAACCCGCCAAGGCAGCGAAATGGCGGCCGCGTTCTGTGTAATCGCGGTAGGCGCCGAAGCTGGGCGCACCCGGCGACAGCAGCACCACGCCGCCGCTCGTGCCCAGCGCAGTGCGGGCCTGGGACATGCCATCGGCAAGATCGACGGCTGTGTGCAGCGCGAACAGGCCCTGCGCCGCCAGCGGCGCCAGTAAGGCGTGGATGCGCGGCCCGTTCTGACCGAGGGCGACGATAGCGACCGGCGCCCGCTGCCGCATCGCAGCGGCGAACGCGGACCAGTCCACGCCGCGGTCGTGGCCGCCAACAAGCAAAGCGACTCGGCGATCGGAAAAGCAGTCCAGCGCCGCCGCAGTGGCGTGCGGGGTGGTGCTGATCGAATCGTTAACGTAGGTGAAGCCATCATGCTCGCCGAGCGTCTGCAATCGGTGCGGCAGCGGTCGGAACGTCAGCGCCGCCGGCGCCAGCGCAGCGGCATCCAGTCCCAAGGCCTCGATCGCAGCTAGCACCGCGCACAGATTGCCGCGATTGTGGCGGCCCGGCAGCGGTACGTCGCGGGTGTCGAAAATCGCGTCCTCGCCGCGATAAATCGTGTCCTCGCGCAAATGCCAGCCCTGCGCATGCCCGTACCAGATCACGTGCGATTCCGGCAGATCAAGCCGAGCCAACGTCGGATCAGCGCGATTGAGGATCGCGATCCGCGGCTTGGCAGCGGTGACGAGGGCCAGTTTGTCTTCGACATAGCGCGCTTCGCTGCCGTGCCAGTCGAGATGCTCCGGAAAAATATTGGTCACGATCGCGATCGATGGCCTCGCGCCCGATGCAGCGACATCGCGGGTCTGGTAGCTCGACAATTCGATCGCCCAGAACTCGGGCTCGGCGTCGATACCGACATCCAAAAGCTCCAACAGCGGCAGACCGATGTTCCCGCACAGCGCAGTGCGATGACCACTCGCGCGCAAAAGATGCGCGAGCAGTGCGGTGGTGGTGCTTTTGCCCTTGGTGCCGGTGACGCAGACCGTGCGCGCATCGGGATGTTCGGCGTTGTGCTCGGCGGTGTGCTCGGCGGCATGTTCAGCAAACCACAGCGCAGTGCCGCCGATGAAGCGCGTGCCATGCTCTGCGGCGCTCAGCGCCTCGGATTGATATGGACTGATGCCGGGCGATTTGATCACCACATCGAACGCGGATAGACGCTCGGCGCTCGCATCGGTCTCGGCATGTACATCAGGATCGCCGAGCGCACGAATCTGTTCGACTTCGTCCGCCGAACAAAACACGGTCAGCATAGGATTGTCACTCGTATTCGAGTCGCCTGTGTTCGATTCGCCGGCACTCGATTCGCTGCTCTGCGTAGGCAGACGCGCGCGCAAAGCCGCATACGCCGCACGCCCCTCGCGGCCCCAGCCCCACAGCGCGACGCGTTTACCCGCAAGCTGCCCGATTCTAAGCGGCATCAACGTGTGCGGCATGACGCTAAGCGGCGAGCTGCGCGCGCAGCCGGCCCCACAGTAGGGCGGGAATGCGCTGTTCGTCATCGATCACCAGCAGCGGCGCGATCGGCAATTCGTCGGCCGCCAGATGCGGTCGAATCTCGCGCGCGAAACGCGCGACGATCTCGTCCTCGCGCCATTCCGGGCGTTCGGCCAAGGCCGCCATCGCCGCGCGCGATTCGCGGCCTTCGCCGACGCACTCGAACGGCTTGTGATCTCGGAATTCAAGCAATGCATCGTAGCCAGGAATCTGCGCAGTATCGTCGAGCAAGTTGCGGCCGAAAATACCGACCAACCGTGGCTTGGGCATAAACGGCGCCAACGCCAGAAACACGAAATGGCATTTCGGGCAGACACCGCACCAGCGATTCACCGGACGCTCGCCGAGGATGTGAAAATTGCGGTTGCAGCTGGAGAAATGCGCATCGTAACGATCGGTTTTCGCGAATTGCCGCGCGACCGCGAGTTCGCTGAGCGGGCGCAGCAGCGAGTAATACTTCAGATCGGCGGCGATATGCGTCTGCACGTAATCGCCGAACGCACGCTCGAACGCCCAGCCTTTCGACCACTGGTGATTCACTTCGCCGGTGCCGGGAATGATGCTGCCATAGCTGGCCGAGCGCTCGTTGGAAAACACCACTTGGTCCACGCCATGCAGCAGCGCGGCGAACACCAGAATCGCCGAATTCACCGCCGTCACCGGAATATGGCCATTCCAGGCGCCGATGCGGTTGTACTCGAACAATTCCGGCGCGAGCTGGCGGCCGGGATTGAGCGTCGGCAAACCGGTACGCTCGGCGCAGGCATTGATGAGCTGCGAGCCGCCGATCCATGTCACCGTCTGTTCGATCCCCAGGCTGCGCAGCGCTTCGATGCTGACCAGCGAATCCTTGCCGCCGCCGATGGCGACCAGCGCGTGTTCGCGCAAACCAACGGCCGCAGCATCGCCACCGACGCTAGACGTAGCCCGGGTAGAGCGCAGCGAAACCCGGGGCTGTTCGCGAGAAGATGGGGCTTCGACTTTTGCATGTGATTCACGAATATTCGCTAAAGCCCCCGGGTTTCGGCCTTCGGCCTCTAGCCGGGCTACGGGAAATTCGATCTTCCCGTGCAGATTCAAACCATTGCGATAGGCGAACTCGCCTAGGCCGTTGAGGTAGATCGTCTCCAGCAGCTCAGCCGTGTCCGCATCGATGGCGTAGCTATCGATGCGGATCTCCGGCGGCACTGCGGCTTTGTAATAGCTCACGCCCGCGATCAGATGCAGTAGCCGCAGCGCGCGTTCGACCGCTGCGGCACGCGCATCGTCGAGCACAAACGGTGCGCCCGGTACAGTCACGGTTTCGGTCAACTCCGGGCCGTCGTCGAAGGCGTAGAGCAAACGCGCGACGCCAGTCTGCGCATCGAATTCGCAGCGTACGAAACGGAAAGCGCGAATCGTGTCGCGTTGGAAATTCAAACCTGCATCGAGACTCACGAAACCACTCCGGCTAAACACGCGCGCAGACGACGTGCGCGTGCGAAACGAATGACGAAAAACTCGGAAATCGTCGCGGGCAGCGCACCAACCACGAAAGCGAGCAGACTCCAAACGAGCACGTTTTTGGCGATTTCGGCTAAGGCGCCCGGCCTCTCGTGTAGCGGCAGATACGTCTCGAACTGCAACCAGACGACGATCATGATCGACAGCACGACGAATAAAACAGGATACGACAGCAGAACAATACCGATGGCCCGCAACATATCGCCATATCGCTCGAATTTTTTAACACGCGAAAAAAATGCGCTCGACAGACTTGCGGCGATGACAGTGGGCATGACTGCCAGAACCAGGAGTTCTTCGTATAAATCAAGAATGATCGTATTTGGCTGCGACAATGAAAGCATCCCAGTCAACAGGAAGAAGATCGCGAGACCGAGCACGGATACGACGCTGGCCGCCAACGCGCTACCGATCATCACAGTGCGGCGCTCATTCACTCGAACACCTCCTCAACCGGTAGCGCACGCAAGTTATAACCGTTCGCCATACTCATCCCATAAGCACCGGCATCGGCAATCAACAGCACGTCGCCTTCGGCCGTCGCGGCGGGCAGCGCACGCTGCAGGCCGATGACGTCGCTGGATTCGCAGATCGGGCCGACGACATCGAAGACAGCCGTGTCATCGTCGTGCAAACGCGAAAGATTATGGATGCCGTGCCAAGCGCCGTACATCGCCGGGCGCATCAATGCGTTCATGCCGGCGTCGGCGCCGACGCGGCGAACGCCTTCTTTCTCCACCACTTGCGTCGTCTGCAGCAGCAGAACGCCCGCTTCGGCGACCAAATAACGGCCCGGTTCGATCGCCAGCGCGTAGCGCGCGTATGCGGCTTTGATATCGGCGAGTCCCGCGGCCCAAGCGTCGAGATCGAAGGGGCGATCTTCCGGGCGGTACGGAATCGGCAAACCGCCGCCGATGTCGATGGTCGCGACCGTGCCGATGTCGTCGGCGACGCCGGCAAGTTCGGCGTAGACCTCGCGCCAGTGCGCCGCCGTTTCGATACCGCTACCCAGATGCGCATGCAGGCCGACGATGCGCGCGCCGAGGCGGCGCGCTTCATCGACAAAGGTGTTCACTTTGCTCAGCGGCAGCCCGAACTTCGATTCCTGGCCGCCGGTACGCACTTTGGCGTGATGGCCATCGCCGCGTCCCAAATCCACCCGCAGCCACAGCGTGCGGTCGCGAAAGGTGTCGGGCCAGCGCTGCAATGCTTCGACGTTATCGACGGTGACGTTGATGCCGTGCGCGAGCGCAGCGACGTACTCGGCGCGCGGCGCGAAACTCGGCGTGAACAGTACGCGGCTGCGATCGATCTGCGGGAACGTGCGCATCACGTGCTCGACTTCGTCCAGCGACACGCACTCGAAACCATAGCCTTCGGCCTCTAGCGTGCGCAGAATATCGGCATGCGGATTGGCCTTGAGCGCGAAGAAACGCCGGTCGATCGCCGCGATCGCAAGCAGCGACTGCGCGCGACGGCGCACAGTGGCGAGATCGTAAACATAGCGCGGTGTGCCTTGCATCGCAGCAGCGAGCAAACGCTCGCGCGCAGCATGCCACCACGGCGTTTCGCGAACGGTTTGCGACGTGGGTTGGAACAGCTCACGCCAACTCGGCCCGAATACCGCATCGTCCTGCACCGGCATTGCGCCGCTGCCGATCAAGGCCGCATGCAACTGCGTTAGTAGACCATCAGCGTCGGCTTCATCGATGACGAAAGTGAGGTTGAGATCGTTGGACGACTGCGAAATCAAATGCACGCGTTCTTGGCCGAACGTCGCCCACACGTCCGACAACTTATGCAGCAGCGAGCGCATGCCGCGGCCGACTAAGGTAATCGCCGCGCACGGCGCGATCACTTTGACTCGGCAAACATGGGCGAGATCGGCCGACAGTTCGGCCAGCACGTCGGTGTTCACCAAGTTTTCGCTGGGATCAAGCGAGACGGTGACGTTGGTTTCGGACGAGCCGATCAAGTCGATCGATAAGCCATGCTTCTTGAAGCGCTCGAACACATCGGCCAGGAAGCCGACCTGCTGCCACATGCCGATGGTTTCCATCGACACCAGCACGATGCCGTTGCGACGGCTGATCGCTTTGACGCCGGGCACGGTCGCCGCGCTAGCGTCGATGCGGGTGCCGGGCAGATCGGTGCGCTCGGTGTCGAGAATGATCAGCGGCACGCCGGCATCGCGGCAGGGGGCGATCGAGCGTGGATGCAGCACTTTTGCGCCGGTCGTCGCGATTTCCTGGGCTTCGGCGTAATCCAGCCGCGCCAACAGCCGCGCATCGGGCACATCGCGCGGATTAGCGCTGAACATGCCGGGCACGTCGGTCCAGATTTCCACGCGCTGCGCTTTGAGCAAAGCGCCGAAATACGCCGCCGATGTATCCGAACCGCCGCGGCCGAGAATCGCAGTGCCGCCGTCGTCATGGCGGGCGATGAATCCTTGCGAGATCAGCAGCCGCGTCGGCTGTTCGGCGAAGCGCGCGCGGATCTCCGCGTCGCCGCTGTAATCGCAATTGACAGACAGCCTCTGCGCCCAGGCGCTGGCGTTGGGCAGCGACACCGCGCGCAGCCAGTCGCGAGCATCGCACCAGCCCATGTCCAAACCCTGCGCACGCAGATATGCGGCGCCGATCATGGACGACAACAGTTCGCCCTGCGCTAACACGTCGGCTTGCCAATCGAGGCGGCGCATTTCGGCGCGCGCATCGGCACCGAGCGCTCGCAGCGCGTTCAAGCGTGCGCCAAGCGCCGCATCGGGATCGAGGTCGAGATCGGCGCAGAACGCGCGATGGCGCTCGATCAATGCGTCGGTACGCGAGGCGATCGCTTTCCCATCGGCGATGGCTTGAAGTTCGTTGGTCACCCCGGACAGCGCCGACACCACCACCAGCACGCGGGCGTCGTGGTCGTCGGCCCGTTTTTTCGCCAAGCGCCCGATGGTGTCCCAGCGATGACGGCGCGACACCGACGTGCCGCCGAACTTGAGTACGAACCAGGGGAGAGCGTCGGGCATTGGCGAGTGAGCTGTGGTGGGGTTCGGTAGACTAGGGCCTGTTAACACGATCCGGGTACATTGCGTTGCGAATTCAGTGGCGTGCAAGGAAGTGTTAACAGGCCCTAGGGCGGCGGCGGTCGAACCGACGACGGCAAAGCGTTCCATTCTATGCGAAGCCATGCACCCGGGAGACCCGTCGCCACGATGAATACGTTCCGCTACTTACAGTTAGACGTGTTCGCCGACCGCCCCGGCGCCGGCAATCCGCTGGGCGTGGTGATCGAGGGTGAGCGCTTCGATCCGGCGCGAATGCAGGCCTTCG
>JANMGT010000055.1:0-34061 GCA_031374725.1 Lysobacteraceae bacterium
GCCCAGGCCTGAGGTATCCCCACATTATGTGCTTGAAAATCAAACAGATAACATTTACGGTCCATAAAAAAGCGCGTGCATGACGCAGTTTCATCCTCGGGGTGTCGACGCCTGAGGACCACGTCATGCACGCAAGTGAGATATTGCTCCGATCCCTGGCCCCGGTGCTAGCCCCCATGCATGCAAAGCGCCGCAGGGTGTTGCTGCAAGCACTGGAGGCATTGATCGAAGGCCGTCGTTTGACCATGACGGACTTGTCGCGTTCCTGGCCGGGGGCCACCTTTTCTCACGCGCCGCTGAAGGCGGTCGACCGGTTGCTGAGCAATGCTCACGTGCAGCAGGCGATCGTGCCGTTGAGTCAGGCGATGGCCCGATGGCTGTTGTCGGTTTCGCGGCCCGTGCTGGTGGTGGACTGGGTGGATTTGCAACGGGATGGTCGTTGGTGCGCATTGCGCGCCGGGATGCCGACGCAAGGTCGAACGGTCACGGTGTACGAGCGGATTTATCCGATCAAGCAGATCAATGCTCCGCAAGCGCAGCGGGACTTTCTGGTGGGATTGGCACAGGTGATTCCAGCGAATGTACGCCCGATCCTGGTGACAGATGCTGGCTTCCGCAGCGACTGGTTCCGCGCGGTGGCGTCGCACGGCTGGGATTACGTGGGACGGGTGAGGAACAACGTGAAAGTGCGGCAATCACCGGAAAATCCGTGGTTTGCGTGCAGCGATCTTCACGAGAAGGCGACACGGCGGGCCGAAGATCTTGGGCACTATCAGATTGTCAAAGGACAGCCATGGGCCTGCCGTCTGATGCGGATCAGGCGCAAGCGTAAAGGGCGCAGCCAGCTGACGCGAGCGGGCAAGCCACACTGCGGAACCGATGCGTTGAGGCATAGCAAGGGCGCGCGTGAGCCGTGGCTGTTGGCGACATCGTTGACCTCGTCGCAGTCCAGTGCTGCGTCGATTGCACTGATGTACGGCAAACGGATGCAGATTGAGGAGTCGTTTCGTGACCTGAAGAGTCATCGTTACGGGATGGGGTTCGAGGACAGTCAGACGCGGTGCTCGAAGCGACTGTCTGTGCTGTTCTTGCTGAATATGCTGGCCGGCTTTGCGGCTTGGCTGTTTGTGCAGGCGCTGAAACGAACCTCGATGAAACAAGACCCGCTAGCGGCGAGGCCAGAATTGCGCGGACGATACTCAGACTTCCGTCGTGCGATTGAGTGGTTGCGGATGTGTGTCTGGCCGCCTCCATTGGCGAAGGCGGTACGGGGCGTGATTGCGGGAGGAATGAAAACCAACTCGATTCCAAGATGAAAATGTGGGGATACCTCAGGCCCTGGCCCGCCGTGCGTCGTGGCAGACCCTGCGTCAGAACCTCAACACTTTCGCGCGTCACGGTGTGTTCGAGGATCAGGCGGTGGTGTACGACGTGGTGGCGAAGCTGACCGATGCCGAGTCGATTCGGCGCGCGCGTGCGTTTCCGTACCAATTGCTGACCGCGTACAACGCGACCGCAAGCCAGTCGGAGCAGAACGTGCCGACGGCAGCCGTACCCACAAAGATCCGCGAAGCGCTGCAGGACGCGATGGAAATCGCGACCCGCAACGTGCCGACGATCGAGGGCAAGGTGGTGGTGGCGGTGGACGTGTCGGGTTCGATGAGCTCGCCGATCACCGGTTATCGCCAGGGTGCGACCAGCAAGGTGCGCTGCGTCGATGCGGCGGCGTTGATCGCGGCCTGCGTGCTGCGCGCTAACCCGCTGGCCCGCGTGATGCCGTTCGACACCGCGATTCGCAACGTGCGCTTGAACCCGCGCGATAGCGTGATCACGCAGGCGCGCGAGCTGGCGAACGTCGGCGGCGGCGGCACTAAGATCAGCGAACCGCTGCAGCAGTTGAACCGCGAGCAGGCGGCGGTCGATGTGTTGGTGATCGTGTCCGACAACGAAAGCTGGGCGGATACCCGCAGCGGCGGTGCGACCGCAACGATGTTGCAGTGGGCGCAGCTCAAGGCCCGTTGCCCGCAGGCGAAACTGGTGTGCATCGATTTGCAGCCGACCGCGACCAGCCAAACGGTCGAGCGCGAGGATGTGCTGCACGTCGGCGGCTTCAGCGACGCAGTGTTCGATCTGCTGGCTAACTTCGCAGCGGAAGGCGCAGCTGCGACGCGCTGGGTCGAGAAGATCGCTTCGATCGATGTGTGAGCGTTTTATTGTAGGAAAAGTGAGTCCCGGCCGGAATTGGCCGGCCGGGCGCACAGAAAGAATTCACGCGTTTGCGGTTGTTGCGAATGCTGGTGCGACTACACCCAAAGACGTCGCACCGATACTTGTCGCAGGGGCCGAACCGGTTGCTGTCGGTGCGCGATTGTCTGTGGTCATTCAATTCATTTTTATCAGCCGCTCCCTCGCTGCACCCGGGATGACAGAAATATGCGTTACCTGTTTTTTAGTCTTCCACGCCGCGCGCGCGGCCTCGAATGTGTCGTACGCCTGTTGTTCGCGTGGGCGGGTTCGAGTCCCGCTCGTCGCAAGACGGTAGCTCAGTCGGTTAGAGCAGGACGTTCCCTTACTCGTTGTCGCGATAGTCGATGGTTTTTTAAATTGTCATCCCGAGCGTAGCGAGGGACCTGTTTTTCAATCATCAGCAGGTCCCTCGCTGCGCTCGGGATGACAGAAACACGCGATACCTATGTTTTCAACCTTGTCGGCGACGAATGCCGACGGAACTACACCCTCTGAAGGTCCAGGTCGCCGGTTCGAGTCCGGCCAGCCGCTAATCCATGCGGCTGTAGCTCAGCGGTAGAGCAGGAAAAATACGTTCCGTCACTCTTGTCATCGCTGACTTGGTTTTCGATTCAAAGCGCTGCCGATCAACCTTTCCAAGCCGCGCGCGCGGCCTCAGATGCGTCGTATTCCTATTCTTCGCCTGGGCGGGTAGAGCAGGAAAAATACGTTCCGTCACTCTTGTCATCGCTGACTTGGTTTTTGATTCAAAGCGCTGCCGATTAACCTTTCCAAGCCGCGCGCGGGTTCGAACTCGCCGCCATCCAATTGTTCGCTTACCCATCGCTGCAGGGCCATCCGTTATGAAATGCAATGGAGATACGAACATGGCGATCGTTTGGGCGATCCTGATCGCAGCGATCTTTCTGTGGGCGGTCTACGCGGTCGCGTCGGCGAAGCGGCAAGCGCGCAAACTGCGCGAAGCTCGCGAGGCAAGGCTCCCGTTCCTTGAAGACGCGCCCAGCGCGGGCCCGCGTTACGATCTGCAACTCTCGGACGGACGTGTATTCGCGAACGTGCAATTGCTCGGCACGACCGACACGCAACCCGCTGCGTCGGCGCTTGGCGACTGGGGCGCGATGCTGGTCTTCATGCAGGCATGCGGAAAGAAAACCTATGTGCGGCCATCGGCTGTGCGCTGGATTCAAGAGGCTTAAGAATTTTCTGAAAATCGCCGATCGCGAATGCTGTCGGGACTACATACTTCAGTTGTCGCGAGTTCGAATCTCGCCCGCCGCGAGGCGGTAGCTCAGCCCGGTAGAGCGTTGAACCTGTCCCGCTCCCTTGTCGCGATCGGCGACCCATCATTGAGAGTGCGATGAAAGAGAGTGCCTGTATGCGCATGCGCTGCCATGACTGGAAACGCTCCGGGCAAATATGGCTATGGCGCTATGCCGAACGCAATCGCAACTATCTTGGATGGCATCTCTCTGCCGATTCGGCTGGTCGTGATGCACTCATCGCTCTAGTAGACGGATTCATAACTGATGGCGTCGATGCGACTCGCGTCATGAATATCGATACTCTTGATGCCGCAACCGGCGGAACCCATTTTCGACAGATAGGCAATGTCGTAACGCCAAAAAATTGGCGGATAACGATTTCCAACGACGATACATGGCGATTCGAGGAAACGGACGAATACGCTGAGTTACACATCGGCAAAAGCTGGTTGCCTCGGCTACGGAAAGGATTTACAGACATTTGCAATCCGATCGGAGACTACTGCATCGGTGGCAGTAAGCGCGGCAACACGCCGCTTTGGTTTTGGTAACACTTTTTTCGCGGCGAATGCCAGTGGAAGTACAGGTAAAGCGTTGCCCTGCAGCGCGACCGGGTTCAAGCCCCGGGCACACAGCGATTACTTGCCGTGTAGAACCTTCCACCGACCCTTGTCGCCGCACCTCATCTACATGCGAGAATTCATCATGACGACGTATCCCTACGATGTGATCCAAGAGCCCGGCGCCGTGCCGATCAAACTATGGACCCGCGGCGTGCCGCTGGAAGACGAGGCGCGCAAGCAGCTGCAGAACATCGCAAAACTGCCGTTTATTCACCGTTGGATCGCGGTGATGCCCGACGTGCATCTGGGCAAGGGCGCGACCGTGGGCTCGGTGGTGCCGACCATCGGCGCGATCGTACCTGCGGCGGTCGGCGTGGACATCGGCTGCGGCATGATCGCCGCGCGCACTTCGCTGACCGCAAGCGATTTGCCGGACAATTTAGCCGACATCCGCAGCGCGATCGAACGCGCGGTGCCGCACGGCCGCACCGCCGAGCGCGGTCGTCGCGACAAGGGCGCCTGGGAGAACGCGCCGACGCTCGCGGTTGAGGGTTGGTCGCAGCTCGTCGCCGATTTCGACACCATCTGCGAACGCCATCCGCGCTTGAAGAACACCAACAACCTCAAGCATCTCGGCACGCTTGGCACCGGCAACCACTTCATCGAGATATGTCTCGATGAAGACCAGCGCGTCTGGTTCATGCTGCACTCGGGTTCGCGCGGCGTCGGCAACGCCATCGGCTCGCATTTCATCGAGCTGGCGAAGCAGGAAATGCGTCGCTGGATGATCAACTTACCGGATCAAGATCTCGCCTATTTGCCGGAGGGCAGCACGCACTATGCCGATTACGTGTTCGCGGTGGATTGGGCGCAGCGCTACGCGCGCATGAACCGCGAAATCATGATGCGTCACGTGGTCGAAGCGATGCGCAAGGCGATCCCCAAGCCGTTCGAGGCGCAGGCCGAAGCGGTGAATTGCCATCACAACTACGTGCAGCGCGAACATCATTACGGCAAGAACGTGCTGGTGACGCGCAAGGGTGCGGTGAGCGCGCGCAAGGGCGAGCTTGGCATCATCCCGGGCAGCATGGGCGCGAAGAGCTTCATCGTGCGCGGCCTCGGCAATGAGGAGAGTTTCTGCAGTTGCAGTCACGGCGCCGGCCGCGTGATGAGTCGCACCCAGGCGAAGAAGTTGATCAGCCTGGACGATCATATCGCCGCCACCGCGCACGTGGAGTGCCGCAAGGATGCGGATGTGGTGGACGAGTCGCCGGCGGCGTACAAGTCGATCGACGCGGTGATGGCGGCGCAGAAGGATCTGGTCGAGATCGTGCATACCTTGCGGCAGGTGGTGTGCGTGAAGGGTTGATCGCTAACGCGATGCGACACGACGTTCGGGCGGGCAGCCGCGATGGATTTATACGCCGCTGACGATCCGCTCGATATTTGTTCAAGAACATTCATGCAAGACATTTCATACAAGTACATTCACGATGGACATGATCGAAATCGACGGCTCCGCCGGCGGCGGACAACTGCTCCGCACCGCATTGAGCCTCAGCCTGTGCACCGGCACCGCCTTCAGCATCACCCGCATCCGCGCCAAGCGTTCAAAGCCTGGCCTGATGCGTCAGCATCTGACTGCGGTGAACGCCGCAGCGAAGATCGGCAACGCCTACATGGAAGGCGCGGAGCTGGGTGCAACCGCGCTGCGTTTCGAACCCGGGGTGGTGATGCCCGGTGAGTATCGTTTCGCGACCGGCAGCGCTGGGTCGGCGACCTTGGTGTTGCAAACCGTGCTGCCGCCGCTGTGGCAGTGCGCTGCACCGTCGACACTTCGGCTCGAAGGCGGCACCCACAACCCGCTGGCGCCAAGTGCGGACTTCATCGCCGATAGCTATGCACCGGCGCTGGCGAAGATCGGTATCGACGCGACGGTCGAACTCGAACGCCCCGGTTTTTTTCCGGCGGGCGGCGGCATCCTGCATGCGACGGTCGCACCGGCACCGCATCTGCGGCACGCCGCGTTCATCGAGCGCGGCGAGTTACAGTCGATCGCAGCGACCGCGCTGTTGTCGGGTTTGTCGTCGAGCATCGGCGAGCGCGAGCTGCGCAGCGTGGGGTCGGCGTTCGATCTGACGCCGAACGCGCTGCATCTGCGCCAAGTGCGCCCGTCGATCGGCCCAGGCAATGCGCTGTTGCTGCAGGTGCGGCACGCGCAGCATGTCGAAACTTTTACCGGTCACGGCGAACGCGGGCTATCTGCCGAGAATGTCGCCGAACGGCTCGCAGACGAAGCACGTGCCTATCTCGACAGCGCCGCCTGCGTCGGCGAACACCTGTCCGATCAATTATTGCTGCCGATGGCGTTAGCCGGCGGCGGCGCATTCACCACGCACGTCATCAGCGAACATCTGCAGAGCAATGCGCGTTTGATCGAAAAGTTTCTTGCGGTGGAGATCGATTGGACGGAACGCCGTCCAGGGCTATGGCAGGTCGAGATCAAGCGCTGACGCCGATCTGGGCGGCGGCATCCGCATTGAGCACTGTGACCCAGCGGACGATCGACAGCGCGTTCGACGCGAGAATGATGTCGAGCTTGAGCCAGTAGGGTGGGGTGAGCGCAGCGATGCCCACCATTTCGATACGTCAGATGCGGAAGACATTAAGCGGAGCAAAAAAGCATCGCGAGACTTGTCGCAGGGTTGTTGATGCTTTGGGTTTTGGGTGGGCATCGCTGCGCTCACCCCACCCTCGCGCTTGTTGATGGTTTGGGTGGGCATCGCTGCGCTCACCCCACCCTACGCGCTTCAGAGCAACGGGCTGGTCCTGTAAGCTCCACATGCCTGATGAATCGACTTGACCAGCACCGGTGCAACGGAAGCATGTCTGCGAATCCATCGGATGATGCATGCTGGGTTCGGGGGCGAGGCCGGTTGCATGCGGCTAGGGGGTAGGCAACACGTGGAGGTTTTCGCGGACATGAACGCAGCAGCAAGACTGGATGACCACTACCTGGATCAATCCTACGAACTGTCGGGTCGGCTGATCGATCCGATCCGCGGCTCGGTCAGTTACAACAATGCGTGTAGTCCGCTCAAACGCAAACATCTGGAAGTCCTGGCCTGTCTGGCCAGCGCCAAGGATACGATGGTCACCCGCAGCGCGCTCATCGATCTGGTCTGGAACGGCAATGCGCTGGTCGGGGACGCCGGGTTGACCAATGCCATTTATTACCTTCGTCGCGCACTGCACGACACGGATACCGACAAGCCGCTGATCCGCACCATTCCGCGCCGCGGCTATCAGCTCACGGTCGAGGCGCGCCTGACTGACCGCAAAGCGGCAGCGGCGTTTTCTGCAGGGTCGCCGGTCATCGGTAAACCGGAGTGGCATCTATCGCGCCAGTTGGGCAGCAGTCCGGTCAGCGAGACCTGGCTTGCGCAGGCGCAGGACAGTCAGGCGCAGCGCATGTTTCGTTTTTGCCGCAGCGAGCAGCACCTGCGGCGGCTGCAGCGCGAAACCACGGTCACGCGCTATCTGCGCGAAGCGCTGGCAGGCCGCAAGGACATCGCGATCATCCTCGACTGGCAGCTGGACGAGCCGCCCTATTTCCTGGAAATGGACTACGCCGCCCACGGCACGCTGGCGCAGTGGGCCGCATCGCGGGGCGGGCTGGCTCAAGTCGCGCAGGCAAAGCGCATGCGCTTGATCGGTGAAGTTGCGGGTGCGCTCGCTGCAGTGCACGCAACGCGCGTGGTGCATCGCAACGTGGGTGCGACGAGCATCTTGATCGACGACGATCACGACCATGACCGGGTGCATGCCCGGCTGGGCGAGTTCGGATGGAGCGATCTGACCGACCGGACCCCGCTCGAGTCCATGAAGATCACCAGCGCGGGGCTGACCCTGATCGGCGATGAAGGCATCGGCGAGCCGTTGTATTTGGCACCCGAATGCGCGGCAGGACAGGCCGCAACATCAGCCAGCGATGTCTATGCGTTGGGCGTGCTGCTGTTGCAGATGGTCGTCGGCGACCTGCAGCGCACAATCGATGCCGGTTGGGAACGCGATGTCGAATCCGAGCCGCTGCGCGCGCTGATCGCAGCCTGCACCGGCGCACAGGCGGAACGCCGGCCTTCGGCTGCGGACGTGGCACGGAAGCTGCAGGACATCGGCGCCGACGCTGCGACAGAGCGCCCTGCCGTCGCAGACAACGCCGACAAGACACCAGCAGAACACGCCGCGCAGCGGCCGTCCGATCCGGCCACGTCCAGCGCCGTCGCACCCAGCGTGCCGGTCTCGATGATCGGCCAAACCATCGGCCCCTATCGGCTGCTCGACCAACTCGGCGAGGGCGGCATGGGCGCGGTGTATCTGGCCGAACAGCGCGAACCGGTGCAACGCAAGGTCGCGCTGAAGCTGATCAAGACCGGCATGGACAGCAAGCAGGTGCTCGCCCGCTTCGAGGCCGAGCGCCAAGCCTTGGCGCTGATGAATCATGCCAATGTGGCCACGGTCTACGAGGCCGGCAGCACGTCGTTGGGGCAGCCGTATTTTGCGATGGAGTACGTGCGCGGTCTGGACATCGCCGCCCATTGCGATCAGCTGGAGATGGATTTCCGCGAACGCATTGCACTGTTTCTTCAGGCCTGCGAAGGCGTGCTGCACGCGCATCAGAAAGGACTGATCCACCGCGACATCAAGCCCGGCAACATCCTGGTCAGCCGTGCGCAGGACCAGCCGACAACCGTCAAGATCATCGACTTCGGCGTGGCCAAATCGCTGTCGGGCGTGCTGACCGGCCATGCGGCGCACACGCGCCTGGGCAGCTTCGTCGGCACGCCGGCCTACAGCAGCCCGGAGCAGGTGTCCGGGCCGCTGGTCAATGTCGATACGCGCGCCGATATCTATTCGCTGGGCGTGGTGCTGTATCAATTGCTGGCGGGCGTGACGCCGTACAGCGAAGAAGAACTGAACCGCAAGACCCCCGTAGAACTTGCGCGGCTGTTGAGCGCGGAGCGCCCGCCGAGTCTGCTGACGCGCTTCTCCAGCCTGAGCGCCGACGACGAAAGCGAGATCGCCAGACACCGATCGTTGTCGGTCGATCAGATGAAAGCCATGTTGGGCAGCGACCTATCGTGGATCGTCGGCAAGTGTTTGCAAAGCGATCCGGACGACCGCTACCCGTCGGTGCTGGAACTGGAGAAGGACCTGCGCCGGTGGCTCGACGACCAACCGGTCGAAGCGCGTCCCACGTCGCGGATGTATCGGATGCGCAAGTTCGTGCGCCGGCACCGGATCGGGGTCGCGCTGGCCAGCGTGGTGACATTGGCCCTGCTGACGACGACCACCGCCGCCGTGATTGGTTTTGTGCGCGCCGAAGATGCACTGAAGGCCGCACGCAAGGCCACTGCCGAAGCGGAGATGGCCGCCGATTTTCAAGTCAAGCAGATGCAGGCCATCGACCCGGCCGCGATGGGGCTCAGCTTGCGCAGCGCCTTGATCGAGGCGGTCCAGACACAAGGCCCCGGACGCGACGGAGATCCGGCCACCGCTGCGCAGCGCAGGCAGCAACAGGAGAGCCTGCTCAAGGGCGTGAACTTCACCGACCTGGCGCTGAGTCAGTTGCAGACCCATTCATTCCAACCGGCATTGGCCGCAATCGAGAGCGATTTCGGCAAATCCCCGTTGCTGCAGGCGCGCCTGTGGCAAACCATGGCCGATACCCTGGTCGACCTCGGCGACTTCAAGGCGGCGGTCGAGCCGCAACGGCTGGCGCTGGAGCAGCGCCGCCGGCTGCTGGGTGCAGACGACCCTTTGACGCTTGTCGCGTTGTACCGTCGAGGTGAGCTGGGTTGTGAGATGACCCAGTACAACGAGGCGGAAGTCGATCTGCGAGCGGCAGCGACAGGATTGCGGCGAGTGTTGGGCAACGACCATCCGGACACATTGCGATCGATCAGGGCAACCGGTCGCTGCCTGATGTATCAGGGCAAAGTTGACATGGCACTGCTATTGTTTCGTGAAGCGTACGAGCGTCGGCGCCGCACGCTCGGTAACGATCATCGGGACACACTGGTATCGGCACGCGATTTGGCTGCCGCGTTAAATGCACTTGGAAAGCACAAGGAAGCGTTGCCTTTTGCAGAGGCATCCTATAACGGGTTTCGCCGAGTGCCGGACGATGTGCTGGCCAGTCGCGACCGCGATATGCTCGACGCGGAAAATACGTTGTCTGTAACGTATCGCAATCTAGGTCGGTACGCTGAGTCGGCAGCGCTCTTACGTGAGGCAGTCGCAGTAAGTCGTCGGTTGTTGGGCGATAATCATCCGACAACGTCAATTTTGAACACCAATTTAGCGCGTTCGCTCGCGCAAGAGGGCCGGCCTGCGGAAGCTGAAGTGTACTTCCGACAGGCGCTGGAGGGCCGACGCGCAGTTCTCGGCGATGAGCATGAGGATGTACTCTTCACCCGAGCGGATATTGCAGGGGTATTGGCGGACCAAGGAAAAAAAGACGAGGCTGAGCGGATGTTGCGTAACGCCATCGTCGACCATCGGCGGCTGTTTGGTGAGGATCAATTCAACACGAGCGATTTCAGCTACGTTCTGGCGTTTGTCTTACGCGATCAAGGTAAATATGAAGAAGCCGAAGCACTGTTCACTCAAGTGTCGGCAACATGGCGCCGTTCTCTAGGAAACGAAAACCGCTATACCCTACACGTGATGCGTGGCTTGGCCAGCGTATTGGGCGAAAAGGGCGAAATCAGCGAGGCCAAAGCCCTGCTTCAGGATGTGCTTAAAATACAGCGTCGGACATTGGGTAACCTTGACATGGACACATTGACGTCGATCGCTGAGATGGGCGCGTTGGAGAATGCGCAAGGCAATCTCAAGCTGGCCGAAACGTTATTGCGCGAAGCCCTCGCCGGTTATCGCCAAACACTTGGCGACGATCATGCGACGACGTTGGCAACAGTCGAGCAGCTCAGCCAGGTCCTGCGTAAACGCGGCGCGTCGGACGAAGCTGCCGCATTGGAACGCGCGTTTGCCACGTCCGAGAAACGCGCACCCACCGCCAAAAAGTAGTGAGTCGGCACATCGGGCGCCATCACGGGCGAACGCTGCTGGACCTCCGACAGTTCGAAGATGCCGAGCAGATGCTCGACAAAGCGAAGGCCAATTTTCCGCAGGGGAACGCCCCGCGAAGCCTGTTGACGAACTCATCCAGGGCTGCACCGCATTCTACGAACAGTGGCGCACGGCTCAGCCGGGATCGGGCCACGATGCGAAGGCCGATGTCTGGCGCAAGAAACTCGACACATTGAATAAGGGCGGCGCACAGCCGGCCGCCGCAGTGCTATGACCGGCAAATAATGAGCAGCTCACCGATACGGTGATCTGCGCAGCACCGCGACCATGGCCCCAAGGCAGGGGCCCGCTAGCCGGGCCGACGCCCACATCCGCTAGAGACATCCAGCGGCGCCCTCATGCAGGCAGAGCTGCGCTGCATCCACAGCGACCGCGCGGTTGATGCGCGGTTATGCGCAAGGCCGCGCGCCAGCCTCGCCAAGACCTTTGAACTATCATTTTTTTTCTCGTTTTTTTCTCATTTTTGACTGCGTCTGTGCAGGCAAATCAAGCGCTTGCGCCATAACCGATCATTTTTCTCTCCCTTGCGCTCACTTCTTCTCCATTCCGCTGACTGCACGATTGACCGATGCATAACAGGTGCTACAAATCCACTGCGGTCGCAACCCGCCGGTCACCTGCAAACCGTTTCGTCCAACTCGAAATACGAAGGTCGAAACATGGCAAAGGTGATTCAGGCTTCACGGATGGCGTCGCGTTGGCTTGATCTATGAACAAGTTTCACTTCGTTTCTCGCAACACGAGGCATTGCTACAAGCGGGGGTCTGGTTGTTGACGCATCGGCCATCCCGGTCGGGGCGCTTATTTTGAAAAGCTACTCTGACCCGAATGGCACTTACTTAAGCCCTTGTCGCCGGATTTTCTGATTTCTGCGAAAGTTCCAACCCAGTGATTTCAGTGGCTTACGGCCAACAAAGACATCTGGATCCCCGTCTTTTCTGGAGCGGCGAGGCTTACGTAAGTGCCATTCCAGTCTGACCCCAATTTCACCAGTTTCACCAGTTTCACCAGTTTCACCAACGAATTTCATCCAATTTCAATAAAATGAGGGATTTACATCATGAACACTGCAAGGAATTCAATATATCTCGCGATGTTCGCCGTCGCAGCCTATCTCGCGCCGGTCGAAAAAGCGGCAGCAGCTACCGCTTTGTGCAAAGCCACTGCCGCTGCGTGTGCGGGTACGTCGGTGGGCAGTTTGCTCGTATGCGCCGCAGCCGGCGCTGAGGCTGGAGTGAACCCCGTAGCTGATATTGTGTGCGGCGACTTGTTCGCAGCTGCGAGAGGCTCCTGCTTAGCCATGGGCGTAGACTGCGTTACCGAAATCAAGCCTCAACCGTCGACGACGATCATTCCCAGTGGTTTGATTGGAGCAGCGCCGACTGGTACCGGCACAACCGATGTCACCGTGGGCTGTCCCGGTTCGCATCGCGTCTCGCGTATCAGTCGTTACAAGAATTCGGCAGGCGCCACATCGAGATTCACGCTGATTTGCACGAATGGTCTGGCGTACGGTGCGGGCCCGAGTCCTCCTCCCAGTGGAGACACCTTCGAGCTGGGGACGGCTTGCGCATCAGGTAGGATGGCACAAGGATTTACCGCTGGCCTCACCAGCGGCAACTTCGTTAGTTTCACCATGAAATGCGACAATGTGACCGGGACGGACGATACCAATTCTACGATCGGGTCGGGCGGCACCGCTGTTGCCCGCCTGTGTAATGAGAAATCCTACGTATCCGGCATGCGGGCTTTCCATTCCGGCGGCCGACTCAAGGGCGTTCAGTTTCTGTGCCGCAAGCTGCCTGGAACACCATAAGCCTTGGTTTTGAAGCTATCGGCAACAGGCAACGCCGTCACGTACGGCGTTGCCTCGATTCCCGAAGGGCCCAAGTGAGAAGAGCGTGTTTTTGGCACCAATGAGATGCGACTTCGATTCGTGGAATCGATTGATCAGCAGGCATCGTGAGTCTGAGTCTCGGTGCGAGTCATGATTGAAAGCACGGAATTTGCGCTCGACTCGGCGTGACATGTCGTGTCGGAAGCGCTTCAGATTCGAGTCGGTATCTATCTGGAATTCGTCGATCCCATGTCGAACAAATTGCATGCTGGCTACACCCGCTCTCGAACCGTCAGGACTTCACTGGCGATCATCTTGGCTTCGGGGTTGCTGGTATTTATATACGATCGAAATCCCGGTCCCATTTGGGAGCTTGGAAAATCGCTGGAGTTTTCTCGGCGAGATGCCAACGCGCTGCCGTCAGCCCCGTCGGCGCAAGAAGTGAAGCAGGGGCGCAACAGTGATCGAGAGATTCCTGGCGCGTTTGTATCGCCCGTTCCGGACCCGACATCGGTCCGCGATGAGACCGCACTCGGGCATGCTGGAGGTCGGCCTGTCGACTCGGACAAGTTGATTTCCACCGGGTTCTCGTTCGAGCGCTCACTGGAAAGTGATGCGGGCATGACGATGGAGGATGCTGAGTCGCTGATCACGAAACAGGATCTCCCCAGGTTGATTGACCGCTTCGCCGCAGAAAGCGGCGCAGATCGGGATGCGGAGATGCTTTCGAGGATTTTTCGATCGGTCATTGATCGCTCAATCATCAAGGCCAGGAGCAGGGTACGCTTGACAGGGTTCGCGTGCGGCGCTCAAGTCTGTGTTGGCACCATGGAAGATGGAAATATCTTCGATTACATTATGTGGAGAGACGAGTTCGCTCTCGCGCCAGAGCTATCGGGTGCTAATGTCACGGCTGCGACGATGCCTGAGGCCAACGGGTCGATGATCATGAGGTTTCTGTTTTTTGTCGATCCGGCGCGAGAACCCGGAGCGCCGGATTCCTAGAACAAAACGAACAAAGACCTGGACTCCCACTGTCGTCCGATTAGCATGACTAGAGCATGACTAGGACACCCACTATTTGCTGTTCAGTCCAAGCCTGCATCGGCTCTGCGTAAAACACCCCCGACGTCGTGCGCTGTGTACTTGACGCCGGGGCTGAGCGATCATCACCCACGCAGCATCCTCCCTCACGGGCCACGACGTTTCCATCCTCAATCAGATGGGCGGCGCGACCTTCTTTGCGAACCCCAGTCCCTTGCCCATCGCTGACCGATACGCTGCGCGACAGCGATCAGGTCCTGCGCTTCGCCGACGACGCGCCAGTAGCCCGAGCCAATCGCATTCACCCACACGGCCCAGCGCTGATTCGTCAGGTCGAGTGACTGCAGCACCGATGGCGCATCTCTGTGAATCGCGCTGCGCTTGCCATCGCGCAGTTGTCGCCCGGTCCAGTCGACGCGTTCCAAATAGTCTCCCGTGCGAATCGGCAGACAGCGCAACAGCGAGCCCGATGTCGGCAACAACGATTGCGTCAACATGCTTGCATCGCGTTTGGCGTGATCGATGCACTGCTGAACGCTGGTGTGGTCGGAGTCCTCCAGCCGCGTGGTCATTCCGGCGCGGATCGGGTTCAGATAGACATAGGCCATCGCAGCCAACACAGCGCGCGTATCGCACAAGAGTCGACACTTGTAACGACCTTCCCAGAACCGCCCTTTGCAGCGATCCTCGGCATTCGCGCGCCTGGCGATCGGTTCGGCCAGACAGCGCATCGAGAAACATGGGTCAGAGTAGCGTTTCTGAGCATTTCGGGGGCGGCTCAGACTTGCTTGGACGCCCCACCTTGTGAGGACCTGCGGGCCGCCCAAGCTGGGCTTCGATCGCGACCCGAAATCGGTTCGAGCCGTAAGCATACTGCCGCTGCACATGCAGGCGAATGGTGTCCAGTTCGTCCGGGTCTACCGTGTTCATGACCAGGGTACGGTAGGCCCGCTGGCGTTCCAGCGGATTGATGGACAGCGATAGCCAGTAGGGTGGGGTGAGCGCAGCGATGCCCACCATTGCGGTACGTCAAGCGCGGAAGACATTGAGCTGAAGACAACGAGCGGAGCAAAAAAGCATCGCTGCGCTCATCGAAGGCTTGTTGATGGTTTGGGTGGGGGTGGGCATCGCTGCGCTCACCCCACCCTACGCGCTGCGCCTGGCGCAAGCGAGGTCGATTAGCGCTATCGAATTCACCACTCGAACAATTTGAAATAGACCGGCGAGACATTATCGCCATCGGGCCTACCGTCGCCGTTGCGGTCTTGCAGGAAATACGCCGGGCCGCGCAGGGGCTGTACTTTCACGATCCGCAGTTGGCCGGCAACGCGATACTCGGTGATGCGGTCGCCGTTGGCTTCGGTGCGAACGGTTTCGATCGCGCCGGCAGGAACATCGGCTTCGGCGCGGCGTTCGGAAAGGCTGGCGCAGGCGGCAAGCGATAACAGCAGCGGAACGAGCAAATAGGATGTCTTCGGGGCAGTGGCGCGCATGGTGTGGCTCCGGGGGATAGCAACGCGACGAGTATGCGCCCACGCAACGCCATGAAACCACGCTGCCGGCGCGAATTTTCTGGTCGCTGCAGCGGCGATGCACGGCCGAACGATCGCGTGCGCTGCTGACGGGGCATTGGGCGGAATCGCCTGTGGAATCGCCGGCACCATCGTGAGCAGAAAGATGGCCGGGGTAGCCGATAAAAATCGGCGGTAGAATCGGCCCATGACACGACTCGTACTGATCGACGGTTCTTCCTACCTCTACCGCGCCTTCCACGCGCTGCCGCCGTTGAGCAATGCCCAGGGCGAGCCCACCGGCGCGCTGTTCGGCATCGTCAACATGCTGCGCGCGCACATCAGGGAAAAACCGGAGTACATCGCGTTCGTGGTCGATGCCTCCGGCCCGACCTTCCGCGATGCGCTCGACCCCGAATACAAGGCGCATCGCCCGCCGATGCCAGACGACATGCGCGCGCAGATCGAGCCGATGATGAACATCGTGACGGCATTGGGCCTGCCGATCCTGCGCGTGCCGGGCGTGGAGGCCGACGACGTGATCGGCACGCTGGCGCTGCAGGCGGCGGACGGCGGGATCGACGTCACCATCTCCACCGGCGATAAAGATTTCGCGCAGTTGGTGCGGCGGCTCGACAACGGCGCGGGCGTGAGTTTGGTGAATACGATGAGCGGCAGCCGGCTCGACAGCGACGCCGCGGTGATGGAGAAGTTCGGCGTGCGCGCCGATCAAATCGTCGATTTGCTGTCGCTAATGGGCGACACCGCCGACAATATTCCCGGCGTCGATAAATGCGGGCCGAAAACTGCGGCGAAATGGCTCAGCGAATACGGCAATCTCGACAGCATCATGGTCAATGCCGACGGCTTCAAGGGCAAGATCGGCGACAACTTGCGCGCTGCGCTGCATCGTTTGCCATTGAACAAACAATTGGCAACGATCAAGACCGATGTCGCACTGGACGGCGGCCCAACGACGCTGGGCCTGCGCGAACCGCATCTGGAGGATTTGCGCGCGCTGTATCTGCGCTATGGCTTCAACCAAGCGTTGAAAGATCTCGGCGGCGCGAGCGGCGACGCTGCGGCCTCCGCCGAACGCGCCGGCGTGCGCAATACGCCAGCGGGCTATGCGCGCAGCGCGCCGACTGCGGACGAAACCGTCGATCCCGCACTCGCGGCGAAAGGCGTGTACGACACCGTGCTCAGCCGCGAACAGTTGGATGCATGGGTCGCGAAACTCACCGCCGCCGATGAATTCGCATTCGACACCGAAACCGATGCGCTCGATGCGATGCGCGCGAATTTGGTCGGCCTGAGTTTTTCCACCGAACCCGGCCACGGCTGCTACATCCCGCTGGGGCATACGTATCCGGGCGCGCCCGTGCAGCTCGACATGCACGAGACGCTCGACGCGCTGCGCCCGCTGCTGGAAAGCCCGCAGTACAAGAAACTTGGCCAGCACGGCAAATACGACATCCACGTGCTGCGCCGCCACGGCGTGAACGTCGATGGCTATCACGACGACACGATGCTGGAAAGTTTTATCTGGAACTCAAGCGCCACCCGTCACGACATGGACTCGCTGGCCAAGCGCTATCTCGGCTACGACACCATCGCGTTCGAGGACGTGGCCGGCAAGGGCGCGAAGCAGATTTCGTTCGCTGACGTGGCGATCGACGATGCCGCCGGTTACGCCGCCGAAGACGCCGACATCACCCTGCGCCTGCATCGCGTGCTGTCGGCGAAGCTGGCGGAGATTCCAGCCCTGGAAAAGGTGTATCGCGACATCGAAATTCCGCTGGTGCCGGTGCTGGCGCGGATGGAAGCGAACGGCATTCTGATCGACGCCGACGAACTGCGCCGGCAAAGTGTGGACCTGTCGCGGCGCATGCTGGCCGCGCAGCAGAAAGCGACCGAACTGGCCGGCCGCAGCTTCAATCTGGATTCGCCGAAGCAACTGCAGGCGCTGTTGTTCGACGAACTCAAGCTACCGGCGCTGGTGAAAACGCCAACCGGGCAGCCATCGACCAACGAGGAAGCGCTGGAAGCGATCGCCGATCAGCACGAGCTGCCGCGGATCATCCTCGACTATCGCAGCCTGGCGAAGCTGCGCAGCACCTACACCGACAAGCTGCCGGAGATGATCAACCCGGACACCGGCCGGGTCCACACCAGCTACCACCAAGCCGGCGCCGCGACCGGGCGTTTAGCGTCGAGCGATCCGAATCTGCAGAACATCCCGATCCGCACCGAAGACGGGCGCCGCATCCGCAAAGCCTTCGTCGCGCCGCTAGGCCGCAAACTGGTGGCCTGCGATTATTCGCAGATCGAGCTGCGGATCATGGCGCATCTGTCCGAAGACGCCGGCTTGCTGCGCGCCTTCGCGGCGGGTGCGGACATCCATCGCGCCACTGCGGCCGAAGTCTTCGGCAAACCGCTGGACGAGGTGAGCCTGAACGAACGCCGCGCCGCGAAAGCGATCAACTTCGGCCTGATGTACGGGATGAGCGCGTTCGGGCTCGCGAAGCAGCTCGACATCGGCCGCGGCGAGGCCCAGGACTACATCGCGCTGTACTTCAACCGCTATCCCGGCGTGCGCGAGTTCATGGAGCGCACGCGCAAGGAAGCCCACGAACGCGGCTACGTCGAAACCGTGTTCGGCCGCCGGCTGTATCTGGACAATATCAACGCCCGTAACCAGGGCCTGCGTGCCGGCGCCGAGCGCGCCGCGATCAACGCGCCGATGCAGGGCACCGCCGCAGACATCATCAAGCGCGCGATGATCGAGATCGACCGCTGGATCGTCCCGCACGGCGCGCAGGCAAAGATGCTGCTGCAGGTGCACGACGAACTGGTGTTCGAGTGCGACGAGGGCTTCGTCGCGACCTTGGTGCCGGACGTCACCGCGCGGATGGCCGCGGCGGCGGAACTTCGGGTGCCGCTGGTGATCGATACGGGGGTGGGGGCGAATTGGGACGAAGCGCATTAGCGGGCCGTTTGCGCCGCTTCAACGCGCGATCTTGCGCAGTTTCGCGCACTTTGCCCGATCGACAGCAGAAACCATGACTTTCGTCACCCAATCGCGCACGTTTGCTTACCTGTCAGTTTTTACAGGATGGATTCGACGCGATTTCGCGAAATTCCCGATGATTTTCAATGGCGTCATCGCTGAAGCCATGAATAAGTGCTGAATTCAACGAATTTTAACTGGCCTCTTCACATACTTTCTACATTCAACGTGGTCAACTACGCCTGACAGATGCAACGTCTGTCATAGATCGCCCACTCCCCTAGGGCGATCCCCCGGGACGTTCGACTCTCCCCAAGTCACGTCCCAAGCCCCGCCGGTCCCCCCACCTGCGGGGCTTTTTATTGCCCGCAGTTTTGCCCAACCCGCCAGCGATTGGAGCGGTATCGCACGATGCCGGGCCGGTGGCTCGCCCGTCCGCCCTAGCCATTGGCGCGTTCACGTATGAGACTGGGTGCCTCCGCGTTCACGAGGTGGCTGTCATGACCGAACTTTTCCAACTGGCTTCGCCCTGGTGGCATTTCGTTCTGCGCGCCGTCGTCATCTATGTGTTGGTGATGCTGCTGGTGCGGATGTCCGGCAAACGCGCGGTCGGGCAATTCACGCCGTTCGACCTCGTGCTGCTGATCCTGATCGGCAATGCGGTGCAAAACGGCATGAACGGCGGCGACAACTCGCTGACCGGCGCCGCGCTGCTGGCCGGCTGCTTGATCGGGCTGAATTACGCCGTGGCCTTCATCGTCTCGCGCAACGCGCGCGCGCGGCGCCTGATCGAAGGCGAAGCGGTGGTGTTGGCGCGCGACGGCAAGGTGTTCCGCGATGTGCTGCGGCACCAATTGGTGAGCAATGCCGATTTTCACGAAGCGATGCGAGAAACCGGCTGCGACGAGATCGAGCGCATCCGCGTGGCCACGCTGGAAACCAACGGCCACATCAGCATCGTGCTGATCGAGAACGACAGTACATCTTCTTCGTAGCGCGCTGTAGAGCGGCCTTCAGGCCGCTGAGGGCTTATAACATTGGTAGAGCGGCCTTCAGGCCGCTGAGGGCTTATGGCATTGGTAGAGCGGCCTTCAGGCCGCTGATGGCTCGCGCAGACGGGCGAAGCGGCCTTCGAGCCTGTTCAAAATTTCCGAATACCGCAATCGCTTTGGCGTTGTAGGAGGGCCTTTAGGCCCGATCCGGCGGCATCTAAGAGCCTGTTCACCATGGTCGGGGCTGAAGCCCCTCCTACAAAGCAAACACCATTCGACGCAAGGCGATGCTTTCGGAAATTTTGAACAGGCTCTTAAGACCGCTCTACCGATGAACATATCGATCGATGCGCATCTACCCAGCGCTGTCTTCGACCAACCAATCGCGCGGTTTCAGATACTCAGCCAAGCGCGCCTCAGCGCTATCGGCCTCCGGCGTATAGCCGTATTCCCAACGCACCAACGGCGGCAGGCTCATCAGGATCGACTCGGTGCGCCCGCCCGATTGCAAGCCGAACAAAGTGCCACGATCGAACACCAAATTGAATTCGACGTAACGGCCGCGACGATAGAGTTGGAACTGGCGCTCGTGTTCGCCGTAAGGCATGTCATTGCGGCGCTCCACGATCGGCAGATACGCATCGAGAAAACCATCGCCGACCGCGCGCTGATAGGCGAAGTCGCGCTCGAAATCCTCGTGCAGATCATCGAAAAACAGACCGCCGACGCCGCGGGTTTCGTTGCGATGTTTCAGGAAGAAATAGTCGTCGCACCAGCGTTTATGCGCCTCGTAGCGCGCCTGTCCGCCGAACGGTTCGCACAGATCGCGGGCGACGCGATGCCAGTGACGCACATCCTCATCGACCGGATAGAACGGGGTGAGATCGAAACCGCCGCCGAACCACCACGCCACCGTTTCGCCGTCGCGGATCGCGCGGAAATGGCGCACATTCGCGTGCGTGGTCGGCACGTAGGGATTGCGCGGATGAAACACCAGCGACACCCCGACCGCGCGCCACGACGCGCCTTCCAGCTCGGGCCGCGCTGCGGTGGCCGATGGTGGCAGCTTGGTGCCCGACACATCGGAAAAACCAATTCCGGCCTGCTCGAACACCGCGCCATCGCGCAAAATCCGCGTGCGCCCACCGCCGCCTTCGGCGCGCTCCCAGAGGTCTTCTTTGAACGTCGCCGCGCCATCGACCGCTTCGATCGCGGTGCAGATGCGGTCTTGCAACCCGGTGAGGTAGTCGCGGACGCGAAGGAAATCGGGATCGGTATTTTCGGTCATTTTCATTTAGCTTTGATCGAAGCGTCATCGTAGGGCGGGTCTTGACCCGCCGTCGCCATCTTACCGATCGCACCACACCTGCGTCGAAGCGGTGTGCCTAATTGTCGGCGGCACGGGGCGCGATGTCATGGTGGGCCAAGGCCCACCCTACGAAAACGTGTCACGCCGGCTGCAACTTCGCATACGCCAACACCAACCACTTGCTGCCAGCATCGTCGAAATTCACCTGCACGCGCGCGTGCGCGCCGCTGCCTTCGATATCGGTGACCACACCGCTGCCATAGGTGGCATGCACGACGTTCTGGCCGAGCTGCACGCCGGGCGATTCGTCGAGCGAGGCATGGCCCCACTGCTTGCGCGGCTGCGGGGTGTACATCGGTCGCGATACTTGGATCTTCGGCCGCACTTCGTGGACTAAAGAAGGCGGAATTTCGCGCAGGAAGCGCGACGGCATACCGTACATGTCCTGGCCATGCAGGCGCCGCGCTTCGGCGTAGCACAGCACGAGCTTTTGCCGCGCGCGGGTGATGCCGACGTACGCAAGGCGGCGCTCTTCTTCCAAGCGTCCGGCTTCGTCGATCGACTTGTTGTTCGGGAACAGCCCTTCTTCCAAGCCGACCAAAAACACCAGCGGAAACTCCAAACCTTTTGCGCTATGCAGGGTCATCAGTTGCACACCGTCTTCGCCGGCTTCGGTTTGGCCTTCGCCGGCTTCCAGCGCGGCGTAGGCGAGGAACGCGACCAGTTCGCTCAACGCAGCGGTCTCCTCGTCGTCGCCGCGGACGAAACGCGAGGCCACCGACACCAGTTCGTCCAAGTTATCAGTGCGCGAGTCGAGCGAGCCCTTCGATTGCAGTTCGTAATGCACGCGCAGACCGGAGCGCGCCAGCACGTGATCGATTTTATCCTTCAGCGGCAAGTCGATGCATTCGCTTTGGATCGCATCGATCAGGGCGTGGAAGCCGCCGATCGCGGTCCGCGCGCGCGCCGGCAGCAAATCACTTTGCGCGATTAGCGCCGCCGCTTTCCACAGCGAGACGCTCTGCGAACGCGCATGCCGGCGCACTTCGTCAAGCGTGCGCTCGCCGATGCCGCGGGTGGGCGTGTTCACCGCGCGCTCGTAGGCGGCGTCATCGTCGCGGTTGGCGATCAGGCGCAGATACGCCAACGTGTCCTTGATTTCGGCGCGCTCGAAGAAACGCATGCCGCCATAAACGCGGAATGGAATCTGCTCGCCCAACAACGTTTCTTCGAACGCACGCGACTGCGCGTTGCTGCGATACAGAATCGCGGCCTCACCGTAGCTGCCGCCGTCGCGCACCCACTGACGAGTGCGTTCGACGACGAACCGCGCTTCGTCGATTTCGTTGTAGGCCGAATACAAATCGATCGAATCGCCTTCGCCGCTATCGGTCCACAGGCGTTTGCCCAAACGCGATGGGTTGTGCGCGATCACCGCATTCGCGGCGTTGAGGATATTGGCGCTGGAGCGGTAGTTCTGTTCCAGACGAATGGTTTTGACATCGCCGAAATCGTGCAGGAAGCGCTGCACGTTCTCGACTTTCGCGCCGCGCCAGCCGTAGATCGCTTGGTCGTCGTCGCCGACCGCGAACACATGGCCGCGGCTTTGATCGGTATTGCTGCCGGCGAGCAAACGAATGAAGGCGTATTGCAGGGTATTGGTGTCTTGGAATTCGTCGATCAACAATTCGCGGAAACGCTGGCGATAGTGGGCCAGCAATGCGGGATGATCGCGCAGCACTTCATGCGCGCGCAGCAGAATTTCGGCGAAATCGACCAATCCCGATTGTTCGCAGCGCTGTTGGTACAGCGTGTAGACGCGCAGCATCACGCTGGCCCATTCGTCCACGCCATCACGAGAATGCTCGGGCTGAATATGCTGCGGCCGTCGGCCTTCGTCTTTTTGCGCGTTGATCCACCACGCGATTTGGCGCGGCGGGAAGCGCGCTTCGTCGATCTCCAACGCCTGCACCACGCGCTTGACGAGACGCAATTGGTCGTCGCTATCAAGAATCTGAAAACTCTCAGGCAGTTTCGCGTCCTGCCAGTGCAGGCGTAGCAGCCGATGCGCGAGGCCGTGGAAGGTGCCGATCCACATGCCGCGCGCGCCGTGCGGCAGCAGCGACTGCGCGCGATGGCGCATTTCGCCTGCGGCTTTGTTGGTGAAGGTGACGGCGAAAATCGCGTGCATCGGCACGCCGTGCACCTCGTGCAGCCAAGCGATGCGATGGGTGAGCACGCGGGTTTTGCCGGAACCGGCGCCGGCGAGCACCAGCATGTGGCCCGGTTCGGCACTGACCGCGTCGCGCTGTGCGGCGTTCAGGCCGTCGAGCAAATGAGAGACATCCATGCGCGCATTCTACGCGATGGGCGCAACGCATTTTTTCGCACTCGCATAGAAGGGCCTTCAGGCCCGACGCGAATGATCCCGTATCAGGTCGGGCCTGAAGGCCCTCCTACGACAACGGGTCAATCATGACAACGGGTCAATGCCGGTGATGGATCAATGCGATGCGTGCTTGCTCGGCGTCGCCGACATCAGCTTGTCGGTATATGCAATGCCGATCGCCGAGAGAATGAACAGTGCGTGGATGATGGCTTGCCACATCACGCCGGCTTCGGTGGTCTTTGTACACAGCGCACTGGCGGCTTGCAGCGCTGGCGTACACAGCGGCAGGCCGAGCTGGCCGGCTTCGATGAAGGTCTTGAGCAAATGGATCGAGGAGATGCCGATGATCGCCATCGCCAACTTCACTTTCAGCACACTGGCGTTAACGTGGCTGAGCCATTCCGGCTGATCGGGATGGCCCTGCAGATTCAGGCGCGAGACGAAGGTTTCATAGCCGCCGACGATCACCATCACCAGCAGGTTGGAGATCATCACCACATCGATCAAGCCAAGTACGATCAGCATGATGCCCTGCTCGCTGAGCGTGTTGGCGTCATGGATCAGATGCAACAGCTCTTTGAGAAACAGGAACACGTACACGCCCTGCGCCACGATCAGACCCAGATACAGCGGCAGTTGCAGCCAGCGCGAGGCGAAGATCACGCGGGACAGCGGATTGAGCGGGGGTTGCGGGGCGTTGGGCATGAGCGGCTGCAAGGGTGGCGATAAGCGCCATAGGGTAAGCCGGACGCTGCAATCGCGCCATGCCGCGTCGTGCCGCGTCATGCCGCAATGGCACGCGCTGTCGCAGCGGCGACGCTGCCAGCGGCTGTCGCCCTGCGTACACTGGCGCCCAATTCTTTGCGACGGACGCCGCCTTATGATCGACCTGCATTACTGGCCCACCCCAAACGGCCACAAAGTCACCCTGCTGCTGGAAGAGCTCGCCGATGCAGGCCAGCCGCTGGCGTACAGCATTAAACCGGTGAATATCGGCGCTGGCGAACAGTTCGCGCCTGAGTTTTTAGCGATCGCGCCGAACAACCGCATGCCGGCGATCGTCGATCATGCCCCCGCCGACGGCGGTGCGCCGATCAGCCTGTTCGAATCCGGCGCGATCTTGCTGTATTTGGCCGAGAAAACCGGCCAGTTCCTGCCGGCCGATCTGCGCGGTCGCGCCGCAACGGTGGAATGGCTGTTCTGGCAAATGGCGGGCCTGGGCCCGATGACCGGGCAATACGGGCATTTCAACGTGTACGCACCTGAAAAAATCGCCTACGCCATCGACCGCTACACCCGCGAAGCGCATCGTTTGCTCGGCGTGCTCGACAAACGTCTTGCCGGCCGCGCCTTCATCGTCGGCGACGAGTACACCATCGCCGATATGGCCTGTTACCCGTGGATCGACGTGTACAAAACCGCGCCGATCGACCTGGAACCATATGCCGGAATCCGCCGCTGGCGCGCCGCCATCGCCGCACGCCCGGCGACCGCGCGCGCGTATGCATGGACCAAACAAGTGAACCCCGATGCGGGCCAGCCGTTGAGCGACGAAGCGCGCAAGGCCCTGTTCGGTCGATGAGCGGCGATAGAGCGGCTCTCCGAGCCGCTCGCTGGTCTTGGTAGAGCGGCTCTCCGAGCCGCTTGCTGGTCTTGGTAGAGCGGCTCTCTGAGCCGCTCGTTCGAAGATCACGCGTTCTATCAAGCAAGGGCGAAGGCAAAGAGCAGCGGGTCGGAGACCCGCTCCACAACACCTGAGACCTCGGTAGAGCGGCTCTCCGAGCCGCTCGTTCGAAGGTGACCAGTTTCGCCGGCAGACGGCCGGAAGGGTTAGGGCTAAGCTTGCCCCTGCCGAATCCCCGGACTGCCCCATGCGCCTGCCTGCCCTCGCCCTCTGTCTGATGCTCGCCTCCGCCTCTCCCCTGCACGCCGCCGACGCGCCCGCTGCCGCCAAACTCACGCTGGAGGCGATCACCGGCGATGCCCCGCTGTCCGGGCCAACGCTGCTGAAGCCGCAGATCGCGCCCGACGGCTCGCGGGTGACGTTCTTGCGCGGCAAAAACAGCGACCGCAATCGGCTTGATCTCTGGGCGTTCGATGTCGTCACCGGCAGCGCCGCGCTGTTGGTCGATTCGACCGATGTGCTGCCGGGCGAGGAAACCCTGAGCGACGAAGAAAAAGCGCGGCGTGAGCGGCAGCGCACTGCGGCGCTGTCGGGCATCGTCGATTACCAGTGGTCGCCGGACGGCAAGTCGCTGCTGTTCCCGCTGGGCGGCGAGCTGTATCTGTACGATCTGAACAGCTCAGGCAAAGCCGCGGTACGCAAGCTCACCTCGGGCGCCGGCTTCGCGACCGACCCGAAAGTCTCGCCGCAGGGCGGCTTCGTCAGCTTTATTCGCGCTCGCAACCTTTGGGTGATCGCGCTGGCGACTGGCGAAGAAATTCAGCTCACCGGCGACGGCAGCGAGACCATCGGCAACGGTGTGGCCGAGTTCGTCGCCGATGAGGAAATGGATCGCCACACCGGCTACTGGTGGGCGCCGGACGATTCGGCGGTCGCCTTCACCCGGATCGACGAGTCCGGCGTACCGATTCAGAAGCGCTATGAGGTGTATCCCGATCGCACTGAGGTGGTGGAGCAGCGCTATCCCGCTGCGGGCGATACCAATGTGGCGATCAGGCTCGCGACTATCGCGCCAAAACGCGCTGCGACGCCGCGATGGATCGACCTCGGTGCCAACCCCGACATCTATCTCACTCGCGTCGATTGGCGCGACCCGACGCATCTGACCTTCCAACGCCAGTCGCGCGATCAACGCACGCTCGAATTGATCGAAGTCGCGCTTGCCACCGGCACACAGCGCACGTTGATCACCGAAACCAGCACGACCTGGGTGCCGCTGCATAACGATCTGCGCTTTTTGAAAGATGGCCGCTTCGTGTGGAGCAGCGAGCGCAGCGGTTTCGAGCATCTGTATCTCGCCAGCAAAGACGGCAAAACGCTGACAGCGCTGACCCGCGGCGATTGGCCGGTGGATGCGCTGCTGGCGGTGGACGAAGCGAACGGGCTGGTGTATTTCAGCGCCGGCCGCACGCCCGATGGCAACGCCGATGCGCGGCAGTCGCATGTGCATGCGGTGGCGCTGGGCGGCGGCGAAATTCGCACGCTATCGAGCGAATCGGGCATGCACAGCGCGAATTTCGCCAAGAACGCCAGCGTGTATGTCGATAGCTGGTCGAGCGCCGCCACGCCGCCGCAGATCGCATTGCATCGCGCCGACGGCACCCGCATCGCGGCGCTGATCGATAACGACCCGACCAAACCGGAACATCCCTACGCGACATACCGCGCCGCGCATCGGCCGGTCGAATTCGGCACGCTGACCGCCGCCGACGGCAAGACGCCGCTGCATTACAGCGTGACGAAGCCGGCGGATTTCGATCCGTCGAAGCAATATCCGGTCGTCGTCTACGTCTACGGCGGACCCGCCGCGCAAACCGTCACCAATAGCTGGCCCGGGCGCGGCGATCATTTCTATAACCAATATCTTGCGCAGCAGGGCTATGTGGTGTTCTCGCTGGACAATCGCGGCACGCCGCGGCGCGGCGCGGCCTTCGGCGGTGCGCTGTACGCCAAGCAGGGCACGGTGGAAGTGGACGACCAGCGCAAAGGCGTCGCTTGGCTACGCGATCAAGCGTGGGTGGACGGCGCGCGCATCGGCGTCTATGGCTGGTCCAACGGCGGCTACATGAGTTTGATGCTGCTGGGCAAAGCCGCCGACGATTACGCCTGCGGCGTGGCCGGCGCACCCGTCACCGATTGGGCGCTGTACGACACGCACTACACCGAGCGTTATATGAATTTGCCGAAGGCGAACGTCGAAGGTTATCGCGAAGCCAGCGTCTTCACCCATGTCGGCGGCATCAAATCGAACGCGCTGCTGCTGATTCACGGCATGGCCGACGACAACGTGCTGTTCAGCAACAGCACCAAGTTGATGAGCGATCTGCAAAAACGTGCCATCAACTTTGAGCTGATGACCTATCCCGGCGCCAAACACGGCCTGCGCGGGAAAGATTTGTTGCATCGGTATCGGTTGACCGATGCGTTTTTTGCGAAGTGCTTGAAGTAGCGCGTAGGGTGGGGTGAGCGCAGCGATGCCCACCATTCCGATACGTCAGATGCGGAAGACATTAAGCGGAGCAAAAAAGCATCGCGAGATTTGTCGCAGGGTTGTTGATGCTTTGGGGGTTTGGGTGGGCATCGCTGCGCTCACCCCACCCTACGACTCGCTTTTGGGGTTTGGGTGGGCATCGCTGCGCTCACCCCACCCTACGACCCGTCGGCGGGTTGCGAAGGATGGCTCGATCATTTGCCGAACCAGTCGCTTGCCGGGCTCGTCTCGGGGAGGATGTAGACGACGCCTGCGGTCTGCTTGAACGCGGGTGCCACCACGGACTGGTAGAACAAGGCTGGCACGTTGATGCAGCCGAACGAGATGCGGTTGTCGTCCGGGGTCGCGCTGCGCAGGCGCTCGGCGCGGCGTTCCTTCGGCGTGCCCGGAACGACCGGATGCAGCGCGATGGCCGCGTCGTAGTCGATCAACAGGACGCTGCGGCCGTGGATGTCCTTGTCCAGGTGAGCCACGAAACGGCCTGCCGGCGTGATGCGATCTTGGGGCCGGATGGCCGACAGCGACAGATCACCGATGCCGGCTGCGGTCTTGTCGCCGCGGGCCAAGCCCAGCAGGGCAGCGTCATCGCCCTGCAGCTTGCCCGCCGCGTCGAACACAAACACGTGCGCGGACACCTTGTCGATCAGCATGAAGGGCAGGCCGGCGTTGTCGCCAGACTCGCCGATCCAGTGCGCCATGCGACGCACCTCCGGCGATGCGTCGTGGCTGCCGAAGTCGGCGCTGGCGGCGGCGCCTGCGCTCGCCACGCACAGCGCGATCAGCGCAAGCCGCTGCCAAGCCAGGCGGGCAGCCGACGAGGCGTTGAGGGTCGCGGTCATGCCCTCAGTTGCGATATGGCTTGGGCGCGCGCACCGGCGCCACGTAAGGCGGCACTTTCTTTTTTTCCTCGACCGGAACGACCGCCGGGACGACCGTCATTACGGTGGTGGGGGGCGGCGGCTGAGTGACCGCGACGAGGGTCGGCGGCGGGATCGTCGGCGGAACCACCGGCATGGTCACCAGCGGTGGCGGGGGGACGACCACCGGCGGCGTGGCAGTGATGGTGCCCGTGCTGTGCGCCACCGCAGTGCCGCAGCAGTTCAGCGCCAGCGCATACAGGCCGGCGTTGGCGCCGCCCAGCGTGTAGCCGGAGTACGTGATGGCGCGGCTGCCGACATCCGGGGAGTCGTAGCGGGCCACGGCATTGGGTCCGGCGACCAGGGTGACGCCGGCGGGGTTGCCGATCAGGCCCGACAGGATAGCCGTGTTGGTTCCGTCGAAGACCCGGGGGGCGGCGTTGGCGAACACCAGCATATAGCTGCTCAACGCCGCGCCCTCGGTAAGCGTGAAGCGGGTGCTGTAGTCGGTCGGCGAGGTGTAGGACACCGGGTTGTAGTAGATCGACACCGGCGCGGCGGTGACCGTGGTCGGGGGGGCCAGTGCGGCGAAGCGCACGGTGCCGCCGGTGATGCCAGGGCCGGTGCCGTCGGTGTCGGCGCTCAGCACCAAGCCGCGCGCCAGGCCGAGGCTGCGGGTGGGGTCGTTGGTGCCGCGGGTCACGGTGATGGCGCCCGAGACGTTGACGTCGTTCGCCGCGCACATCGTCAGGTTGCCGTCGGTGACGGTGATGGCGCCGGACTGGTTGATGTTGCGGCCTGCGGCCAGCAGCACGCTGCCGTTGGTGGCGGTGATGGCAGCATTGACGTTGATGTCTTGGCCGCAGCACACCGACAGGTTGCCGTTGGTGGCGGTGATGGCGGCGTTGATGTCGACGTTGCGGTCGGCGATCAGGCTCAGCGTGGTGGGCGCACCGCTGGCCGACCAGGTGATGGCGTCGTTGACGAAGATGTCGCCGTTGCCGGTGCCGGCGCCGGCCGTATTGATGGTGATGTTGTTGGTCACCAACTGCGCCGACAGGGTCGAACCCGAGATGTTGTTGCCCGACGCGCTGCCGATGGTGAAGTCCGTCGGATCGATCAGCCAGTGGCCGGTGCGGCCGTTGGCGGCGGCGGTGGTCACCCGGGTGCTCGCGGCGACGTTGACGCGGGCGGCGGAGGTTTCGATGAAGCCGCCGTTGCCGGTCGTTGGCGCGCTGGCATCGAGCACGCCGCCGACGTTCACCGTGCCGGTGGCCATGTCGGCCAGCAGAAGGATGCTGCCGTTGCGGTTCTGCAGCGTATGCGCCTGGATCACGCCGCTGTTGTTCACCACCGTGTGCAGCAGGTTGCCGGCCGCCTGGGCGGTCAGTAGCACACGGCCGCCGTGGGCCTGGATCAGGCCGCCGTTCTGGACCAGGGCATTCACCGCGCCCTGGGTCACTGAGACGTTGAGCAAGCCATCGCCCGCCACGTCGAGGGTGATCGCTTCGCCGCCGGCCAGCGCCACGCTGCCCAGCCGCGCCGAGATCACACCCTCATTGCGCACGTTGCGGCCCATCAGCGCGATATAGCCGCCGCCGTTGGCGGTCAAGGTGCCCTGGTTGACTACGTCGCCGCTGCCGGCAGCGGTGAAGCGGTGGCGGCCGGCCAGGAAGTCGGCGTCGGTGATGCCCATCGTGGTGGCGACCAAGCCACCGACACTGACCGACGAACCGCTGCCGAACAGCACGCCGCTGGGGTTGATCAGAAACACCTGACCGTTGGAGGTCAGCGTGCCCATGATCACCGACGGGTCGGCGCCGATGACGCGGTTAAGCGCGACCGAGCTGGCGCCGGGCTGCACGAACTGCACGCCCTGGTTGGCGCCGATGCTGAAGGACTGCCAGTTGATGATCGCCAGTGCACTGTTCTGGGTGATGGTGGTCTGGTTGCCGCTCTGGACGATGCCGGCCTGGCCGGCGATCACTTGGCCTCCGGTCGGCGCCATCGACTGCGCCAGGACCGGCGTGGCCAAGGCCAGCAGCAGCGCGCTGGAGAGAGTGGATAGCGCGAGACGCGCGTGGCGGGTGGTGAGAGGGGGGCTCATGGCGATTCCTTACATGTGCCGCGCGAAGCGGCGAGGGGATAACTTCAGAAGTACTTGACGACCTGGATCCAGAAACGTCCGGACTTGTCTGGTGCGGAGAGGGCGTCTTCGCTGCCCAGCTTCCAGGCGTAGTAGCTGCGAACGGACCAGTTGCCCGGCTCGCTCCAGGACATGCCGACACCGGCGCCGCTGAGGTTGCGTTGGTTGTCGCCAGCGAACCACGGGTCCTTATTGATGGTGATGCGGCCGGCATCCACGAAGCCCAGCAGGTGCAACTGCCCCGGGATGCGCTCGGAGGTGCGGGCCAGCAGCAGCCGGGCCTCAAGGTTGGCGATCACACCTTCGTCGCCGGTGGCTTCGCCCTGGGGATAGGCGCGGATGCCGTCCATGCCGCCCAGCACGAGCTTCTCGGACGGGTCGAGGTTCTTCGAAGCCCACTGGCCGGTGACGGACCCGCCGAGCGAGAGCGTGTCGGTGATGCGCTGCACGCGGTTGAGGTGGAACCAGAGCTTGGCGTAGTCGCCCTGGGTGCGCGCCGTGGCCGCGTCGATGGCGCGGGGCAGCGGCGATTCGATATCGAACTGTCCGCCCGAGAGATTCAGGTAGAAGGCGGTGATGCCGCCGCCGCCGATGTCGTCACGATGGTCGCCGTAGAGCGACAAGCCGAGCACGTCGGCATCGGCAAGGCGGTTCGCCGTGGGGAACAGGTCCAGCCGGTCTTCGAACTGTTTGTGCTCGAAGGTCAGGCCCATGTAGAGGTTGGTGCGGCGCGAGCGGATCAGCGGCCGCGAACCGAAGAGGCTGGCGACCTTCGCGGTGCCGTTGGCGCCCAGCGGCTTGAACTGCTTGCCCAACTCATACTCCAGCCAGCTGTAGGCGACACCAGCGGTGGCCCGGCCGAACATCATCTGGTACGACGCGCGCCCGTACTTCAGGCCTTCGCCCGAGGTCAGCAGGCGCAGGCTGGCCACATCGCCGCGGCCCAGCGGATTGTTGACATTGAGCTGGCCCCCGATCCGGTTCTCGCCGGTATAGGGATTGCCCGCGTTGTCGGCGTCGACGAAGCCGGTGATGCGGCGGCCCGGCTCGACATCGATAACCAGGTCGCTGCTGCCCGGCGCGGTGCCCGGGGCGAGCGTGGACTGGATGTTGACGCCGGGGATGTCCGACAGGCGCAGCAACCGGCTTTCTAGCGGCTCAATCAGGATCGGCTCGCCAGCGTCGGGGGCATCCAGGACCTTGTGGATTAGGCCATCGGACAGGTTGCTCGTGTTGCGCAGGATCACCTCGCCGTAGCGACCCTCGCTGATGGCGATGGTCACCACGTGGGCGCTGATGTCCTGGGCCGGCAGGTAGGCGCGCGCGACGAAGTAGCCGCGCTCGCGGTAGAAGGCGGTGATGCGCGCGGCCATGGCCTGCAGTTCGGCGAGCGTGACCTCGGTGCCTGGCACGAAGCCGCTGGCAGCCTGCAGTTCGGCCTCGGGGAAGGTGCCGGCGCCGGTGAACCTGAGTTCGTTCACCAGGACGCGGGCGCCCTCGGCGGCGGGCTCGGCGGCGGTCGTGGACTCCTCAATCAGAACCTTCGCTGGCGCGCGCGGCAGTTCGACCGGAGGCGGAAGCTGGTTGAGCTGGCTGCCGGCGCCCGGGGGTTGCTGCGCGAACGCGCTGTGTCCCAACGCCAGCAGCGCTAGCGGAAGGATCTTCGATCGGATTTTCATGTCTACCTTCCCGCGATGGGGACAGTGTCCAGCCCACGGTGACTGGGTAGGCGTTGGGGGAATGCAGCATGCAACCACGGCAACAAAGTGCATGGCGAGGTCGCGGGCTGGCCGTCTATCGGCGGAGGCATTCAGCCGAACGCCTTTGAATACGGTGCACCATACGCTAAAAAGACCAACCGCACTGTGCGTTGACACACTTAGCTTGCCGGTGTTGGGCGAGCGTTGGGGCAGAGTGCTCGCACTGAAGAGCCGATTGCGGTCTGTGACGAGATCGACCGTCGCTACGGTGCGGATGCAAATCCGGCCCTGCGCGATCAGGTTGCCAGGGCGCTAACTCGCCGTGCGTTCCTTCGCTCGCTGCAGGCTCAGCAACATTGGCAGACCGAAACAGAACGCCGCAATCTTCTTGCCTTGCCGATCAGCGATTTGGGTCGTGCGAAGCAACAGTGTGCAAACGATAGCTTGCCCGAGCTGCTTGGCAACCTCGGCTATGCCCTGTTCCTGTCCGGCGCGATTGATGAGGCGGAAGTGCATACACGCGAGTGTCTGCGGCTGGGGCCAGTGACGTCGCTTGAAGCGGAGCGCAACGATGCGCGGATACATCGAGTGGAACCGCAGGATTCGGAATACGAGCAATTATTGGATCGGCTGTGGGAGGAACTCTCGGGCTGAACCAACCCCCGGCTACGCGCCGTGCGCGCAACCGGGCTACGACGTCGTTACGAAAGAACTAACTCCCGGCTACGCGCTGCGCGCGCAACCGGGCTACGACGTCGTTACGAAAGAACCAACTCCCGGCTACGCGCTGTGCGCGCAACCGGGCTACGACGTCGTTACGAAAGTGGTTCTTGCGGGATAACGCGAATTCTTCCGCTCGCGCCCCACACCATGGCATGTCATTCCGCTGCCGCACGCTTCCGGTACTTCGCTTACGTTTCGCTTCGCGGCGCAACCCCGTAGCCCGGGTCTCGCCAACGGCGTGACCCGGGAAAGCCTGACCGCTATCTCAGACTTTTCCTATACGCCATGGCGCACGAAGATCGCATCCTGCTCCAATGGTGCTATATCGACGCAATCGTGTCCCTGGCGGCACATATTTCTTTACGCTGACGCTAGCGGATCGTTCTGCGCGGACACTGGTGGAGCAGATCGAGGCTTTGCGATGCTCGCTGCGGAAAACCAGAACGGAGCGCCCGTTCGAGATCGTGGCGATGGTGGTGTTGCCGGATCATCTGCATGCCGTCTGGCGTTTGCCTGAAGGCGATGATCGCTATTCGACTCGGCTGCAGGTGTTCAAATACAGGTTCACGGAGGCTTTGAAAGCCCAAGGCGCGTGCATTCCTCGGCGCGGTTGCGGCGAGCCCGCGATATGGGCGCGGCGTTTTTGGGAGCACACGATCCGCGACGACGACGATCTACGGGCGCATATCGAGTACGTTCACTACAATCCGGTCAAACATGGTTTGACCGATCGCGTTTCGGCATGGCCGTATTCCACGTTTCATCGTGATGTCGTCATGGGTAGATCGCATCCCGATTGGGGTGTATCGCCGGGTAGCGCGGATGGGGGCGGAGATGCATAGCGTGTTTGCGTGCGACGTTCCCGGGTCTCGCCGGTGACGAGACCCGGGCTACGAACTGGTGTGTGTCCCTTTGCGTGCGGCGTTCCCGGGTCTCGCCGGTGGCGAGACCCGGGCTACGAACTGATACGCCATGGCGCGTGAAGCAGTCCCGTAGCCCGGGTGTCGCCACGCGACACCCGGGAAGCGCTGACCCCGATCTCAAACGTTCTGATACACCATGGCGCGTGAAGCAGGCCACCACGCCCAGCCCGGTATACTCCGCCCCCATCTCCGAATACGAGTCCCGCGGTGTCCTCTGC
>JANMGT010000057.1:0-21170 GCA_031374725.1 Lysobacteraceae bacterium
CGGCTTAGATGCCGTCGGATCGGGCCTAAAGGCCCTCCTACAACGCCAAAGCGATTGCGGTATTCGAAGATCGTGAACAGGCTCTTAGAACTTTTTAGTCGCACTGCTTCGAGAGCGCGGATAGCGTTTTAATGGCAGAAACGAAAATGCCCGCCGTTTTCACGGCGGGCATCGATGCATCGAAACAGAAGCGAGTCGCTAATTATTCGCGGCTCAGCCCTCGCCTTCCTCAACCGCCTTCATCGACAGGCGGATGCGGCCCTGTTTATCGACTTCAAGCACTTTGACCTTGACGATATCGCCTTCCTTGAGCACGTCGCTGACTTTCTCGACGCGATCGTTGGAGATCTGCGACACGTGAACCAAACCGTCTTTGCCGGGGGAGATGGTAACGAACGCACCGAAGTCCATCAGCTTGGCGACTTTGCCCTCGTAGATGCGGCCCGGTTCGACGTCGGAGGTAATCTGTTCGATCCGCGACTTCGCGGCCTGGCCGGCAGCGGCGCTGACCGACGCGATGGTGATCGTGCCGTCGTCCTGGATATCGATCTGGGTGCCGGTTTCCTTGGTGATCGCTTGGATCACCGAACCGCCCTTGCCGATCACTTCGCGGATCTTGTCGGGGTGAATCTTGATGGTGATCAGACGCGGCGCGTACTCGGACAGCTCCGCACGCGGTGCAGTCATCGCGTGGGCCATTTCGCCAAGGATATGCAGACGACCGTGCTTGGCCTGGGCCAACGCGGTCTTCATGATCTCTTCGGTGATGCCCTGGATTTTGATGTCCATCTGCAGAGCGGAAACGCCCTTCTCGGTGCCGGCGACCTTGAAATCCATGTCGCCGAGGTGGTCCTCGTCACCGAGGATGTCGGACAGCACGACAAAATCGTCGCCTTCCTTCACCAGACCCATCGCGATACCGGCGACCGGCGCCTTGATCGGCACGCCGGCATCCATTAGCGCCAGCGAGCTGCCGCAGACCGAGGCCATCGAAGACGAGCCGTTCGATTCGGTGATTTCAGACACGACGCGGATGGTGTATGGGAACGCTTCCATCGTCGGCATCACTGCAAGCACGCCGCGCTTGGCGAGACGGCCGTGGCCGATTTCGCGACGCTTCGGGCCCATCATGCGGCCGGCTTCACCGACCGAATAGGGCGGGAAGTTGTAATGGAACAGGAAGTGTTCTTTGTACTCGCCACCGACGGCGTCGATGACCTGGCCGTCGCGCGCGGTGCCGAGCGTGACCGCAACGATCGCCTGGGTTTCGCCGCGGGTGAACAGCGAAGAGCCGTGAACGCGCGGCAGCACTGTGACTTTCGAGGTGATCGGACGCACGGTATCGAGCGCGCGGCCGTCGATGCGGATCTTGGTGCTCAACACTGCATCGCGCAGGGTCTGATATTCCAGCTCATAAAACTCTTTCGTCGCCTCGGCGCTGTTCCAGCCGTTGGCTTCGATTTGTGCAGCCAGCGAGGCCATCACGTCTTTACGCAGCGCCGAGATCGCGTCTTTGCGCTCGAGCTTGTCGCGCACCTGGAAGGCGGCGCCGAGACGGTCGCCGATCGCGGCTTTGATCGCAGCGATCATGGCGTCGTTCTTGGCCGGAGCCTGCCAGTTCCACTTCGGTTTGCCGGCTTCGGCGACCAGTTCGTTGATCGTGTCGATCGCGATCTGCATCTGCTGGTGACCGAACATGACCGCGCCGAGCATCACCTCTTCCGACAGCTCTTTCGCTTCGGATTCGACCATCAACACCGCGCTCTTGGTGCCGGCGACGACCAGTTCGAGTTCACTCTCGACCAGTTCGGTCGTGCTCGGATTGAGGATGTACTGGCCGTCCTTATAACCGACCTTGGCGGCGCCGATCGGGCCGTCGAACGGGGCGCCGGTCAGGGCCATCGCGGCAGACGCGCCGAGGAGAGCCAAGATGTCGCCATCGACTTCCGGATTCAGCGACATCACGGTCGCGATGATTTGAACTTCATTCTTGAAGTCTTCCGGAAACAGCGGACGAATCGGACGGTCGATCAGGCGTGACGTCAGAGTTTCCTTTTCGGTCTGGCGTCCTTCGCGCTTGAAGAAGCCACCCGGGATGCGGCCACCGGCATAGAACTTCTCTTGGTAATCGACGGTGAGCGGGAAGAAATCCTGCCCTTCGCGCGCGGTTTTCGCAGCGACGGCCGTCACCAGCACCACGGTGCCATCGGCCGATACCATCACAGCGCCGCCGGCTTGGCGGGCGATTTCACCGGTTTCGAGCACCACGGTGTGCTTGCCGTACTGGAAACTCTTAGTCACTTTTGCCACGTTGGAATGTCCTCGGAAAAACTTTTCGATGAACCGAGCGAGGCCCCTGCCCCGAGCGGGTGGCCGCGCGATGCGGCCTTAAAACGATGATGCTTAATAATGTTGCGAAAGCGATGGCGATGTTCAGGACAACGATGTTCGGAGCAACGATGTTCAAAGCAATGATGTTTGGAATGGTCGCATTAGGAATTACAGCGGGGTTTCATCCCCAAAAAACGAAACCGCGGCGCATTACTGCGCCGCGGTGGGTCTGAGGCTTAGCGGCGCAAACCGAGTTTTTCGATCAGAGCCTTGTAGCGAACGGCATCTTTACGGTGCAGGTAGTCGAGCAAGCTGCGACGGCGATTGACCATCTTGAGCAGGCCGCGGCGGCTGTGGTGATCCTGCTTGTGCGCCTTGAAATGTTCGGTGAGCTGGGTGATGCGCGCGGTGAGCAGCGCAACCTGGACTTCCGGCGAACCGGTGTCATTGTCGCTGCGCTTGTTCGCTTCGATGATGGGGGCAGAGTCGATGGACATATAAACCTCGTAGACGCGGGAACGACAGGAACGCAGCGCAGACAACGATCGTTTGGGATGGTCGCCTGCGGCGCACCGCCTGGGCCGCCGTGAAAGTGAATGAAGGACCAGCCAGGGCTTTGCCCCTGGAAAGCCCCGAAATTATAGCCCTCCGCCCCATGCGCAACAAGGCGCTAGACTAGGAAAGAGCGCTCGCGATATGCCGCCGATATGCCGCAATGCGTCGACACGACTTAATTTTCAGATTCTGCAGGGTCATCCGCAGGCTCAGGCTTCGACTTGGGGCGCAACATGTTCAATGCCTGGGCCATGCCTTCCATCTTGCCGCTGAGCGCCAAACGCCATCCTTCAGTGGTCTTGTTCAGGGTCACGACTTCCATTTGGGTGATCGTAATACCCATCGCCGCGGCCTTGCTGCGCACGACCATGTGCATGCGCGCGGGGCCTTCGGCAACGCCGCCCACGACATCTTGACCTTCAAGCGTGCCGCCAGACGTGCGCATCATGCTGGAGATCAGCCCGGCGAAGAACGCTTGATCGCTCATCGTCTTCAGCGAATCCGGCGTCTGCTCGGGGCCGAACAACATCGCCAAAACCCCAGCACCGTCGCCCGCTTCCAACATCGGCGCCAGCATGTCTCGGAATTGTTTCAGGGCCGCCGGATCGAAGGTCTCGGCAGCGGCAGACCAGTCGTTAGCCTGCATTCGACGATACGACTCGCGCAGCACCGCCTCAGGCGAATCGTCGGGTTTCAAGTCTGCCGCATAGAGCGGTACACAGGCGGATAGCAGCGACAGACATAACGCAGCGATTGCGAGCGAGCGACAGACTGAACGCTTCATCGAAATATCCTTATAGCGATTGAGACACGAAGATACGCTGCGGCAACAGCATGCCCTCTTCGTCTATTTGCGCCAAACCGTGGGCGCGGCCGGCACTGTCGAACACGGCGCAAGCGCCTGTGGCCTGCGCGGCGACTTTAAGCCGCTGCCCATGCAAAAAACGACGCATCGCGTCTGCGCCTAGATCGACGCGCCGGTAGCCGACCAAGCCGACTTCCAACGGCAGCAGACAGGCATCGAGACTGCGTTCGTCGCGTTCGGCCAGTGCCTGCAGCGCATCGATCGTCCACATCCGCGGATCGCGAAATGGATCCACCCACAAGCGGCGCAGCTCGGCGACATGCGCGCCGCAACCCAGCATCTCGCCGAGGTCGCGCACCAAGCTGCGCACATAGGTGCCTGAACCGCATTCGACGTGCAACCGCAGCAGCGATTCGCCGCCGTCCAGCAAATCGGCTTCGGACTGCAAATCGAAACTGTGGATCTCGACCTCACGTTCGTCCACTTCGACGATTTCTCCGCGTCGCGCTTTCGCGTAGAGCGGCTCGCCGCCGCGCTTGAGCGCGGAATAGATCGGCGGACGCTGTTGGATGCGTCCAGTCAGCTTATGCAATGCAGTGTCGATCGTCGTAATGTCGTAAGCGCCCACAGGGCGTTCGCGAAGCGGTTGGCCTTCGGCGTCGTCGGTGTCGGTGACGATGCCCAATCGGGCGACGGTGTCGTAGGCCTTGCGCGCGCCGAGCAGGCCGCCCGCAATTTTGGTGGCTTCGCCGAAACAGATCGGCAGCAGACCAGTGGCCAGCGGATCGAGACTGCCGGTATGCCCGCCTTTCTCCGCGCGGAACAGATGTCGCACGCGCTGCAGGGCCTGATTCGAACTCAGTCCCTGCGGCTTATCGAGCAGCAGAATGCCGTCGAGCTTCCGGAACGATGTCTTGGGGGCCTTAGCCATTCGAAGGATGATATGCCGGATTCGGACGAGGCGTAGAGTGGGCCTAGACCCACCGTCATGAAACTTCGTTCATCACGCATGCTAGGCGACGTGTCTTCGAGCGCACCACGATGCCGACGCCTGTGCCGTGGCGACGGCGATGGTGATGGCAATGGCAATGGCGGCAGGCAATGGCGATCGGCAATGGCGGGCCTGGGCCCGCCCTACGATTCGGGGTCGTCGGAATTCAGATCGCGCAGCAGGTTATCGATGAGCTCGCCGCGATCGACCGAATCGTCGTATTGGAAATGCAACTCGGGCGTATGCCGCATTTTCACCGCGCGCGAGAGTTCGTGCCGGATTTCCGGCACCAGTTCCTTCAATCCCTTGAGCGCTTCTTTCGCACGCTCGCCCTGCAGCGCGGTGAAAAAGACTTTGGCATGCGCCATATCGCGGGTGACTTCGACATCGGACACGCTGACCGACGGCAACCCGTACTCGCGCACAATCGCGTGCACGATCGTGCCCAGCTCGCGACGGAGCTGGGCGGACACGCGGTCGGTACGGTGGAATGACTTCTTAGGCATCAGAGCAGTCGCATCAAAGCGCAGTGGTCACAGCGTGCGCTGCACTTCGATGCGCTCGAAGCACTCGATCTGATCGCCCGGTTTCACGTCGTTGTACGCCTTCACGCCGATGCCGCATTCGGTGCCGTTGCGCACCTCGTCGACGTTCTCCTTGAAGCGACGCAGCGATTCGAGTTCGCCCTCGAAGACCACGGTGTTGTCGCGCAGCACGCGAATCGGTTTGTTGCGCCTGACCACGCCCTCGATGACCATCGAGCCGGCGATCGCGCCGAACTTCGAGCTGCGGAACACGTCGCGGACCTCGGCGGTACCGATGATCTCTTCGCGAATCTCCACGCCGAGCAGACCAGACGCCACTTGTTTCACCTGATCGATCACGTCGTAGATGATCGAGAAATAGCGCAGATCCAAACCATTGGCATCGATCACTTTGCGCGCGGATGCATCGGCACGGACGTTGAAGCCGATGATGGTGGCCTTCGCCGCCAGCGCCGAATTGGCGTCGGATTCGGTGATACCGCCCACGCCCGAGACGATCATATTGATGCGGATCTGATCGTTCGACAGTCCGACGAGCGCCTGTCGCAGCGCTTCGGCCGAGCCCTGCACATCCGCCTTGACCACGAGATTGAGGCTGAGCTGAGCGCTACCCTGACCCATCTGGGCCATGATGTCTTCCATACGGTTGCCGGCCGCTGCGACCAGACGCGATTCGCGGCGCTTGGTGTCGCGCTGCTGGGCGACTTCCTTGGCGAGACGTTCATCGGCCACGACCACGAAGTCGTCGCCGGCATCGGGCACGCCTGACAGGCCGAGCACCTGCACCGGAATCGACGGGCCCGCCGCCTGCACCTGCGTGCCGGTTTCGTTGAACAGCGCGCGGACACGGCCGTATTGCACGCCGCAGACCAAATAGTCGCCCTTCTGCAGAGAGCCTTCCTGGACCAGCACGGTCGCGACGGGGCCGCGGCCCTTGTCGAGCGCGGACTCGATGACCACGCCGGTGGCACGGCCTTCGGAGACGGCCTTCAACTCGAGCACTTCGGCCTGCAGCAGGATCGCATCGAGCAAGGCGTCGACACCTTGGCCGGTTTTGGCCGAGACTTCGATGAATTGGGTTTCGCCACCGAACTCTTCGGCCACGATGCCATGCGCGAGCAGATCGTTCTTGACCCGCAGCGGGTCGGCGCCGGACTTGTCGATCTTGTTGACCGCCACCACCAACTGCACGCCGGCCGCTTTTGCATGCTGCACGGCTTCCACCGTTTGCGGCATCACGCCGTCATCGGCAGCAACGACCAGAATGACGATATCGGTGAGCTTCGCGCCGCGGGCGCGCATCGCGGTGAACGCCGCATGGCCCGGGGTGTCGAGAAAGCTGATGACACCCTTCTCGGTTTCGACGTGATACGCGCCGATGTGCTGGGTGATGCCACCGGCTTCGCCTGAGGCAACCTTGGTACGGCGGATGTAGTCGAGCAGCGAAGTTTTGCCGTGATCGACGTGACCCATGATCGTGACCACTGGCGGACGTGAGGTCTTATCGCCTTTTTGGTCTTCGATATGCGCAAGCAACTCAGATTCGGCATCATCGCCACCGGCGCGAAGCGCCTTATGGCCGAGTTCTTCGGTGATCAGCACCGCAGTGTCGTGGTCGATGCTCTGGGTGATGGTCGCCATCACGCCCATCTTGAACAACGCTTTGACCACGTCGCCGCCCTTGAGCGCGAGTTTCTGAGCGAGATCCGAAACGGTAATGGCCTCGCCGATGGCGATTTCGCGCACGACTTTCTCCGTGGGGCGGGTGAAACCGTGTTGGCCGCCGCCGCTGCGAGCCTGTTCGAGCTGGCGCTTGGGCTTGGGCTTGTTACGCGATGTCGAACGACGCTCGCGATCGGAGGGGGTGAGATGTAACTGGCCGGCGAAACGCGCGGTACTGTCGTCGTCTTCGACCTCAGCCACCATCACGTGCGAGCCGCGATTGGGCTTGCTCTTGTTATGGGCGTTGCGATCGTCGACGCGCGGCGCATCTGGACGCGCCGGCTTGGCATGGCCATGCGGGCCGGGCTTGGGACTGGCGGGACGCGCCGCTACCGCTGCCGTCTCAGCGCCAGTTGCCGCAGCAGGCACCGGTGCCGGTGCCGGTGGAGCCGCTGCCGCATCAGCTGCCGCGCGGGCGCGCGCAACGACTTCGTCGGCCGCCCGCTTACGTTCAGCAATTTCTTCGGCACGAGCGCGATCGACTTCGGCCAACCGCTGCTGTTCGTCGAGGTTACGCTGACGCGATTCCTCAAGTTTGCGCAGGATTTCCGCGTGCTCGTCGCCGGGGCTCGAAGCGCCGTCCGCCGGCTTAAGCAGGGTGACCTTCTTGCGCACGACCACATCGACCGTGGTCTTATTTTTGCCGCCGCCGACAGTTATTTCCTGCTTGCGATTACGGTTGAGCGTGATCTTCTTCGGCCCTTCCGCTTCTTCGGTCGCCGTCTCGCTCTTGCCGTGCGAGCGCTTCAGGAATCCGAGCAGCTTCAGCTTCTCGGCGCTGGTCACGGACTGATCGGGCCCGCTGAACTTCATGCCAGCCTCGGCCAGTTGTTCAAGCAACTTCTCGACCGGCGTGTTGACCAGTTCGGCGAGCTTTCGGATGGTGGTTTGCTGCGACATTCGGTGTCCGTATCTGGTGGTGCAGCAGGCGCCGCACGCGTGATGACTCTAGTTTACTGCGGTAACAACCGCGGTGTTCACTTGCGCCCTTTTCAGGCGACCAGCATGCCCACAGACACCGCCAACGCAAGATGGGCGTTGCCGACAAGGACCGCCAGGAGCAAGCCTGAGCCGGCGCCGAAATCGGCTTCGACGACCACCCTGGCCATCGCTGACCAGGTCTTCGCGACCGCTAAGCCGAGAGCCGTCGAGCCCCAGCCGCACAGTCGCTTCTTATGCTTCCCGTTCGAGACGAGCGATTTCTTCGGCGCGAGCAGCCAGGATCAGCTTCGCAGCGCGATGCTCGTCCAAGCCTTCGATAGTGAATTCGACCACTTCATCAGCAGCCAACTCGCCCAGATCTTCGACCGTACACACACCGTGCGCGGCGAGGGCATAAGCGGTATCGCTGTCCATGCCGTCGAGTGCAAGCAGGTCGTCGCTGGGCTGGTGTTCGTCCAGCTCCTCTTCAACCGCCAGCGCCTCGTTCAGCAAGGCATCGCGTGCGCGCGAGCGCAGTTCCTCGACAATATCCTCGTCGAAACCCTCTACCGCCAGCAGCTCGCCGACCGGCACATAGGCGATTTCTTCAACCGTACTGAAACCCTCCGCGACCAGGATGCTGGCGATTTCTTCGTCCACTTCAAGCTTGTCCATAAACAGCTTACGGGCCGCGATTTGCTCGCCTTCGCTCTTGGCTTGGACCTGATCGGCGGTCATCACATTCAGCTGCCAGCCCGTGAGGCGGCTGGCAAGGCGCACGTTCTGGCCGCCTTTGCCTATCGCCTGCGCCAAGCGCTCTTCGGCAACCGCCAAATCCATCGAATGCTTATCTTCATCGACAATGATCGACTGCACTTCGGCCGGCGCCATCGCATTAATCACGAACTGCGCCGGATTATCCGACCACAGCACGATATCGACGCGCTCGCCGTTGAGTTCGTTCGACACCGCTTGCACGCGCGAACCGCGCATGCCGATACAGGCGCCGATCGGGTCGGTGCGGGTGTCGTAGGCAATGACCGCGATCTTGGCACGATCGCCTGGGTCGCGGGCGCACGCCTTGATCTCAACCAAACCCTGGCCGACTTCCGGCACCTCAAGCTTGAACAACTCCATCATGAATTCCGGCGCGGCGCGGCTGATGAACAACTGCGGACCACGGGGCTCGCTGCGGACATCAAACAAATAGCCGCGAACGCGATCGCCAGCGCGCACGACATCGCGCGGGATGGCCTTGTCTTTCGGAATGAAGGCCTCAGCATTGCCGCCAAGATCGACGAAAACGTTGCCGCGTTCGACGCGTTTGACGATACCGGTCACCAGCTCACCGACGCGATCTTTCCATGCATCGATGACTTGATTGCGCTCGGCTTCGCGCACGCGTTGCACGATCACCTGCTTCGCCGCCTGAGCGGCGATGCGGCCGAACTCCGAATTCTCGATCTGCTCTTCAATATAGTCGCCGATTTCGACGCCTTCCACTTCATCGATCGCATCCATCATGCGCGTCTGGCGGTCAGGCGATTCCATCACGACGTCGTCGGCTACCACTTCCCAACGGCGAAAGGTTTCGTAGCTGCCGTCTTTCGGATTGATCGACACGCGCGTGAGCACGTCCTGATCGTGGTAGCGTTTCTTCGCGGCGGTCGCAAGCGCGGCCTCCAGGGCTTCGATGATGACCGATTCCGGCACGCCTTTTTCATTGGCGACCGCATCTACGACCAGCAACAATTCCTTACTCATTCTGTTAAGCCTCTAGAACTCTTAAGTTCGTGTTTCTAACGTGTCTTGAATGCGTGTCTTGAATGCGTGTCTTCGTTCCGCAGTGATGCGTTTCGTTTCGCTGCGCTTCCGCTCGATTCGTCTTACCGAAACCGGCGAAGTATTCGCTTCAAGCCGGACGGTTCTTGCTCGGTTTTCTTGCTGCCTTCTTCTTGCCCAGCTTCTTAGCTGGTTGCTTACTTGGTTTTCCGCCGAGATTCGCCGCGCTTTCCTTTTTCGCCGGCGCAAAACCTAGCGCCACCCAGTCAGGAACCAAACGGGCTTTCTCGATATTTTCGAACATCATCGGGAACGCTTTCCCATCGACATCGAAATCGATACGATCGCCCTCGACCGCTACGATTTTACCTTGCAGCTTGCGTCGGCCGTCCTGCGGCAGCTTCAGCGTCACCTTGGCCTGTTCGCCCACGAAGCGCATGAATTGCGCTGGCGCGAACAAGGGGCGATCCACACCCGGAGAAGATACTTCCAGCGTGTAGTGACTGCTGATCGGATCCTCTACATCAAGCAATGCCGACACTTCGCGACTCACCGATTCGCAATCTTCGATTCCGACCATACGCGGAGGTTCCGCAGATGGATCGTTCGCATCAACGGCCGCTACATCGATATACAACCGCAACAAAGCGCCACCCGGCGAGGGCAGATACTCGACGCCGAGCAATTCAAGTCCAAGTGACTCGATCGTCGGCGAAAGAAGATTCGCGATGTCGGTGGCTTTGTCCGCCATAGTCGTGTCGATGTGTCGCGTTGTTTGAGACGTGATCGAAAAAAAAACGGTTGTCGAACCAAACGCTGCCGACCTTGCCGCAGCCAGCCCTTCAACCCCAGCCCTTCAATCCTTGCCCTTCAATCCTTGCACGGCTCCAAACGCAACATGCGCATTCAGGACGCCAGAAAAGACAAAGGGGCCACAGGGGCCCCTTGTCCGATACAGCTGGATGTCGGCGTCGAAGCGGAAGCAATCGCTGCGACAAGCCCCGTTTGCCGATTCGCGCTTGATCGTTAGACCGGTGCGCGAATACTAACGAACGTGGTAGCGGGGGCAGGATTTGAACCTGCGACCTTCGGGTTATGAGCCCGACGAGCTGCCAGACTGCTCCACCCCGCATCAGGAGCGGAATTATGGCGATTACGGCTAAGGATTGCAAGCCATATCGCTCCGAATACAACAGCCCGCGTCAACGCAAGAAACTTACGGCATCGGCGGTGCGAATTACGCCACTCGCTAACCTGCGTGAGCTGTACGCTTTCGGGCGCAAGCCTGGAGCCATGCGCGGCCGAGCGGCACTGCTGTTAATGCACCGATCAAGCGAAAGCGCGCTGGCACCAGGTCATGATCGGACTCCAACTGATGCCGAGCGCCAACAGCGACAAGGCATTGATCGCGAAGACCAGCCGCAGCGATTTGTCGTCGCGTTCGACCATGGGCTCGCCTTCGGGCTCGTCGAAGTACATCGCCTTGATCACGCGCAGGTAATAGAACGCGCCGATCACGGCGAAGACGATACCGACGATGACCAGCCAAATCTGTCCGCCTTCCCAGGCCGCGCGGAGCACAGCGAGTTTGGCCCAGAAACCGAGGAACGGCGGAACCCCTGCGAGCGACGCCATGATGCAGAGGATCAAACCTGCCATCCACGGGTTGCGCGCGTTCAAGCCTTTATAATCGTCGATGCGATCGGCCTCGAACCCCTTGCGCGAGAGCACGACGATGGCACCGAAGGCAGCAGCTGACATCAGCGAATACGCGATGGCATAGAACATCGCAGCCGCATAGCCGACGTCGCCGCCGCCGGACAAGCCCATGAATAAGAAACCGACGTGAGAGATCGTCGAATAAGCGAGCATGCGCTTGAGATTGGTCTGCGCCAGCGCGATCAGATTGCCCATCACCAGCGACAAGCCGGCCAAGCCGGACAAGAGCAGACGCCATTGCTCGTCGAGCGGGCCGACGCCGCCTTCGAGCAGCCGATACGTCATCGCGAACGCTGCCATCTTCGGCGCGGCGCCGATGAACAGCGTGATCGGCGTCGGCGCACCGTGGTACACGTCCGGCAGCCACATGTGGAACGGGGCGGCGCCGAATTTGAAGGCGATGCCGGCAACCAAGAACACCATGCCGGTCAGCAACATCGGCGCCGAGTCGCTAGCGCTGTGAATGGCGCTCAAATCGAGCGAACCGGTTGCGCCGTAAACCAACGACATGCCGTAAAGCAACAAACCGGAGGCGAGCGAACCGAGCACGAAATACTTCATCGCCGCTTCGGATGAGGTCGGGTTATCGCGATCGATCGCGACCAACGCATACGAACATAGCGCAAGCATTTCGAGGCCGAGATACACCATCACCAGACTGCCGGCTGAGATCAACAACATCATGCCGGCGGTCGAAAACAGCATCAGCACCGGGATTTCGCTCTTGTACAAGCCGCGCTGCTTGAAAAAATCGTAGCTGTAGATCAGCGCCATCGCGCTGACGATGGCGACGAAGAACTTCAGCACATCGGCCATGGTGTCGCGAATGAACATGCCGTTGAGCACGGTGCCCTGCCCGCCCGTGCCGGTCGCCAACATCGCGGCAACCGCGATCAAGGTCAGCACGCTAAGCGCATGCACCAAACCGCGGCGGCGCTCGTTGGTGAACAGATCGAGCAGTAACAGCGCGAACGCGGCGCCGACGAGCGCCATTTCCGGCAGCAGCGGCATCAAATCGGCGGTGGTAACGGTGGTCTGAATCATTGGTTTCTCGAAGCTTGTGAAGCTCTCAGAGCTTGCTCGCGGCGATTTGACTGGCGAGTTGGGCGATCGCGGGTTCCATCAGATCGGTCAACGGCTTGGGATAAATACCGATCAACAGCACACCGATCGCGAACGTGCCGAGCACGATCCATTCGCGCGGGTTGATGTCTTCGAGTTCGGCGACATGGGCGTTGCCGATATCGCCGAAGACCACGCGCTTGACCAGCCAGAGCGTGTAGGCGGCGCCGATGATCAGGGTAATCGCAGCGGTGAAAGCAAGGCCTGGATGCGCCTGGAAGCTGGCGAGCACGACCATGAACTCGCCGACGAAGCCGGAGGTGCCCGGCAAACCGGAGTTGGCCATACCGAAGAACACGAAGAACGCGGCGAACCACGGCATCACGTTGGCGACGCCGCCGTAATCTTTGATCATGCGCGAATGCATGCGGTCGTACAGCACGCCGACGCAGGAAAACATCGCGCCAGAAATGAAGCCGTGCGAAATCATCTGCACCATCGCGCCCTGCATGCCGAGCCGCGCGGCTTCCGGGTTGCCGTTGTCGCGCACCAGCATCATCGCGATGAAAATGCCGAGGGTGACGAAGCCCATGTGCGAGATCGACGAATAGGCGATCAGCTTCTTCATGTCTTCCTGCACCAGCGCGACCAGGCCGATGTAGACCACAGCGATCAAGCTCAACACGATCACCAGCATCGCGTATTCGTGGCTGGCATCGGGCACGATCGGCAGATTGAAGCGCAAGAAGCCGTAACCGCCGATCTTCAGCATGATCGCGGCCAGAATCACCGAGCCGCCGGTCGGAGCTTCGACGTGGGCGTCGGGCAGCCACGTGTGCACCGGAAACATCGGCACCTTGACTGCGAACGCGACCAGGAACGCGAAGAACAGCCACATCTGTTCGACCGAATCGAGCGACACCGCCTGCAGGTCGGGCAACTGCCAACTGCCGGCCTTCAAATACAGGTAAATCAAGCCCACCAGCATAAACACGGAGCCGAGGAACGTGTACAGAAAGAATTTCACCGATGCGTAAACGCGTCGCGGGCCGCCCCAGATGCCGATGATGATGAACATCGGGATTAGCATGCCCTCGAAGAACACGTAAAACAGCATTGCGTCGATCGCAGAGAACACGCCGATCATCAAGCCTTCGAGGAACAGGAAAGCCGCGACATACTGACTGACGCGCTTGTCGATCGAGCCCCAGGCGCCGATCAGCACCAGCGCTGTGGTCAGCGTCGTCAATACGATCAGAGCGACCGAGATGCCGTCCGCACCGAGGTGATATTGGATGTCGTAAGCCGGGATCCATTCGCGCTGTTCGACGAACTGCATAGCGGACGTGAAATAGTCGAAATGGACCAGCAGCGCTAGGCTGATGACGAACGTGAGCACTGCGACGCCGAGCGCTACCCAGCGCGCAGTTTGCGCACGTTCGTTGCCGAGCAGCAAGATCGAAGCGCCGCCGAGGATTGGCAGCCAAATCAAGATGCTCAATAGATGCGTGCTGAAGAGAGGCCAGTGTTGCATCGTGCTTAGGTATCCATCGTCGGGGTCAGCGCCAGAACGTGATCAGTACAGCCAACAAACCGATTAGGCCGAGGATCATCGCGAACGCATAGTGGTAGAGGTAACCGGTCTGGGTCTTGCGCAGCAAGCCTGCGCAGAGATCGACGAACCGCGCGCTGCCGTTGACGAACAGGCCATCGATGACTTTTTCGTCGTGCCTGCGCGAGATCTTGCCCGCGAGTATGCCGCCGCGCGCGAAGCCACCGATCCACAGATCGTCCATGCCGAATTTATTGTTGAGGATGCGAGCGGCCAGCTTCGCCGGCCCGAATGCAGCGACTTTCGCCGGCAGTTCTGGCTTCCACCAATACATGATGGTCGCGAGCAGGAAGCCGCCGAAGGCGAGCCAGAATGCCGGCACCATGAAACCGTGCAGCGCGAAACCAACTGCGCCTTGGAATTCTTCTTTCAGCGCTGCCATCACATCGTGCTGCGGCAAGACGTCGATGGCACCAAGGAAGAACGGCGCGACCTCGTTGTGACCGCTCAGATCCGTGCCGAACAGCATCGGACCGACGGTGAAGAAACCGATGAAAATCGATGGGATCGCGAGCAGAATTAGCGGCACGGTTACGACCCAAGAGGACTCGTGCGGCTCGTGCGCGCCATGGCCATGAGCATGATCGTCGTGGCTCTCGCCGTGATGCGCGTCAGCATGTGCATCGTGATGCGTATGATCGTCATGGCCGTGCGCATCGTCGCCGTGCGCATGGCCGGCATGCGCATGACGGAAGCGCTCCTCGCCAAAATACGTCATGTACAGCAGACGGAAGCTGTAGAACGAGGTGACGAACGCACCGAGCAGCACTGCCCAGTAGCCGTAGGTCGCAACCCAGCTATGCGACTCGTGCGCATGGTGCGCGGCGGCTTCGATAATCGTGTCTTTCGAGTAGAAACCGCTGAAGAACGGCGTGCCGACCAAAGCCAACGTGCCGATAACGCTGGTCCAGAATGTGATCGGCATGTACTTGCGCAGGCCGCCCATCTTGCGCATGTCCTGCTCGTGATGCATGCCGATGATGACCGAGCCCGCGGCCAAGAACAGCAGCGCCTTGAAAAAGGCGTGCGTCATCAAGTGATAGACCGCAGCCGAATACGCCGACACGCCCAGGGCCACCGTCATATAACCGAGCTGGGACAGTGTGGAATAGGCGACGACGCGCTTGATGTCGTTCTGGACGATACCGATCAAACCGGTGAAGAACGCGGTTGTGGCGCCGATGAACAGCACGAAGTTCAGCGCGGTTTCCGACAGTTCGAACAACGGCGACATGCGCGCGACCATGAAGATGCCGGCGGTCACCATCGTCGCGGCGTGGATCAGCGCCGAGATCGGGGTCGGGCCTTCCATTGAGTCCGGCAGCCACACGTGCAGCGGCACCTGCGCGGACTTACCCATCGCGCCGATGAACAAACAAATGCAGATCAGAGTCGCAACCGACCATTCGTAGCCCGCAATGATCTGCACGGTCTGATCGCCGCCGATGGTGGCGCTGGCGTTCGCGAATACGGTGGCGTAATCGAGCGTGCCGAACCAATACAGCACGCCGGCGATGCCGAGCAGGAAGCCGAAATCGCCGACGCGGTTGACCAAGAAGGCCTTGAGATTGGCGAAGATCGCGCTGGGCCGTTTGAACCAGAAGCCGATCAGCAAATACGACACCAGACCCACCGCTTCCCAGCCGAAGAACAACTGCAGGAAGTTATTCGCCATCACCAGCATCAGCATCGAGAACGTGAACAGGCTGATGTAGCTGAAGAAGCGCTGGTAGCCCGGATCTTCGGCCATGTAGCCGATGGTGTAGATATGCACCAGCAGCGAGACGAAGGTGACGACGACCATCATCATCGCGGTCAATTTATCGACCATGAAACCGACGTGAGCATCGTAGCCGGCGACATCGAAGAAGGAGTAGACGTTCTCGTTGAACGGCGATGCGCCCTGCAGCAATTGCCAAAGCACGTAGCACGACAGCGCGCAGCTCGTACCGACGCCAAGAATGGTCACGGTGTGCGAACCGGCACGACCGATACGACGGCCGAACAGGCCGGCGAGGATCGCGCCGAATAGCGGCGCGAGCACGATCGCGATCAGGAGGGACTTGGAGATGACATTCTCCATAGCAGTATGTTCCATGCCGAAGGTCAGCCTTTCAAAGTATCGATTTCGGTCACGTTGATCGTGCGCCGATTGCGGAACAGCGTGACCAGGATCGCTAGGCCGATCGCGGCCTCGGCGGCTGCGACGGTGAGGATGAAAAACACGAAGATTTGGCCGGCGGCATCGCCGTGATGACGCGAAAATGCCACGAAATTGACGTTGACGCTGAGCAGCATCAACTCGATCGACATCAACAGGATGATGACGTTCTTGCGATTCAAGATGATGCCGGCCACGCTGATGCAGAACAGCACAGCGCCAAGCGCCAGATAATGGCCAAGCGCGAGCGAACCCATCATGATTTCACCTCATCTGCCGCAGCGGCAGCGTTGCCTGGGGCCGCCACTTCGCCCGGCACCGTCGCATCCATCTTCACCATACGGATGCGGTCCTGGGCGCGGACGCGCGATTGTTCCGCTGGATTCTGATGCTTGGTACCGACGCGGCGACGCAGAGTCAGCATCACGGCGGCGATCACGGCGATGGTCAGAATCACCGCCGCCACTTCAAACGGCAGCAGGAAATCGGTGAACAGCGCGCGCGCGATCCATTCGGTATTGGAAATACCCGCCGCTTCCGCCGGGTCTTGGCCGAAGGCGTTGGTCATCTGCGCCTTAACGCCAATAAGGGTGATCATCTCCAGCAACATCACCACAGCGACCAACAGTCCGACCGGCAAATAGCGAGCGAAGCCTTCGCGCATCGGCGTGGTGTCTACGTCGAGCATCATCACCACGAACAGGAACAGCACCATCACTGCGCCGACATAGACCAAGATCAGCGCTAGGCCGAGGAACTCGGCGTCGGCGAGAATCCAAGTGCAGGCGACGGTGAAAAACGTCAGCACGAGGCAGAGCGCAGCATGCACCGGATTGCGCACGGTGACGACGCCGCCCGCGGCGATAACCGCGATGGTGGCGAAGACCATGAAAGCGAGGGTTGCGAAATCCACGGAGATCCTCAGCGAGTCGTTCTGTTCGGAATCATTTTTTTAGGAGTCGTTCTAAGCATCGTATTTATCGGAACGGCGCATCGGCAGCGCGACGTTCGGCGATTTCTTGTTCCAATCGATCGCCGATCGCCAACAGTTGCTGCTTGTTCACGATGTTTTCGCCGCGCTTTTCGAAGTGATACTCGTGGATATGGGTTTCCACGATCGAGTCCACGGGGCAAGATTCTTCGCAGAAGCCGCAATAAATGCACTTGAACAAATCGATGTCGTAGCGCGTGGTGCGGCGGGTGCCGTCTTCGCGCTGTTCCGAGTCGATGGTGATCGCCAGCGCTGGACACACCGCTTCGCACAATTTGCAGGCGATGCAGCGCTCTTCGCCGTTGGGATAGCGGCGCAGTGCGTGCAGGCCGCGGAAACGCGGCGACTGCGGCGTCTTTTCCATCGGGTACATCAGCGTGTACTTGGGACGGAACAGATACTTCAGCGTGAGGCCCATGCCCTGGAACAATTCCAGCAGCAGCAGACTCTTGAGATAGGACGTCACCTTGTTCATCACTGCCCTGCCTCGAACACTTTGAAATACACCAGCAGCGCGGTGGCGAAGATCCACGCGATCGTGATCGGAATGAAGACTTTCCAGCCCAGGCGCATGATCTGGTCGTAGCGATAGCGCGGGAACGAGGCGCGGAACCAGATGAAGGCGCTGGCGAAGACGAAAACTTTCATCAGCAGCCACGGCCAGCCGCCTTTCCAAATCCAATCGACCCACGGCGACACATCGGCCACGATCCAACCCTGCAGCGGGCTGAGCCAGCCACCGAGGAAGAACAGCGCGGTGAGGAAGCTCACCAAGATCATGTTGGCGTATTCGGCCAAGAAGAACAGCGAAAACTGCGAACCCGAGTACTCGACCATGTGGCCGGCGACGATTTCCGATTCGCCTTCGACCACGTCGAAGGGCGCGCGGTTGGTTTCGGCCACGCCGGAGACGAAGTACACGACGAACAGCGGCAGCAGCGGCAGCCAGAACCACTCGAAGAAACCGGCATTGCCAGACTGTGCGACCACGATGTCGGTAAGGTTCAAACTACCGGCGGCCATCAATACGCCGACCAGCGCGAAACCCATTGCGATTTCGTAGGACACCACCTGCGAGGCCGCGCGCATGGCGCCGAGAAATGCGTATTTCGAGTTCGAGGCCCAACCCGCGAGAATGACGCCGTAAACGCCGAGCGAGGTCATCGCCAGCAAATACAGCAGGCCGGCATTGGCGTTCGAGAGCACCAGTCGCGCATCGAACGGCACCACCGCCCATGCAGCAAACGCTGGAACCAGAGCGAGCATCGGCGCGAGGATGAACAGCGGCTTGTTGGCGCTAGTCGGCTGCAGCACTTCTTTGAACAGCAGCTTGAACACGTCGGCGAAGGCCTGAAGGATGCCCCAGCCGACATACATCGGCCCGTGACGCACGTGCATCCAGCCGATCAGCTTGCGTTCCCACACCACATAGAACGCGACGCTCACGATCACCGGCACCGCGATCGCCAGCACCTTGACGACGACCCACAGCAACACGCCAAACGTCCCGAGCGAGAAAAACCAATCGCGCAACGAGTCGATCAGCGTGCCGTCGAACAAGTGGTTCATGCGCCCGCCCCCGTCACGCGAACGCGGCCAGCGCCGAGCGCAGCGGTTGGGCCGTAACCGGATTCGACCCACACCGCGCCGCGAGCGACGCGATCGTCGATCGCAAGCTGCAGTGTTGCGGTGCCGAGGCCGTTATCGACCTTCGCCATTGCTCCATCCACGAGCGAAGCGGCGGCAGCATCGGCGGAATGCAGCACGATGCGCGGGCCCGCATTGAGGGGATGCGCCTGCAGCGCGGCCGTGCGACGCACAACGGAATCGACGCGATAGATCGCAGCGGACACCGCCAATTCAAGCCCTTCGCCCACCGCGACTGGCGCTGCCGACGCTGCGATGTTGACGCTGCGCGGCGCGAGCGATGCGCGCGCACCGGCGAGATCGGTGAAGTCGAAACCGGCGGCGCCGAATTCGGTGCCCAATGCACGCAGCACGCGCCAACCGGGCCGCGCTTCGCCTGGCAGCTTGCCGCCAGCGATGGCGCGCTGATCGCGACCGTCGAGATTGGTCAAGGTCGCATCGATTTCAGGCAATGCGCCGATCGGCAAGATCACATCGGCGACAGCGCGCGTTGAACGACACGCGAACTGGCTAAATGCCACGACGTTCGCCGCGCCCAGCGCTTTCAACGCTAACGCTTGATCGGCGAAATCCAGGCCCGGCTCGATGCCGTAGATCACATACGCCGTGCGCGCGTCGGCGAGCATCGCCTGTGCGTCGCGCGCGTTCGGCAGCACGCCATACTGGGTCAAGCCCAGCGCATTCGCGCCCTGCGGAATGCGGCAGATCGCGGCGTTATTCGCAGCGGCGAAATCGGCGGCGGCTTTGCGAATCGCTGCGGCGTGAATCGAACGTTCGGCGACAGCGCCGACGATCACCGCGACGCGCGCGAAGTTATCTAACTTGAAACCGGTAATTGCCGCAGCCAACTGCGACGGCGGCACGATCGTCCTCGATGCGAGATTGAAACTCACATCGAAATCGACCGGATTGATCGTATGAATCTTCGCGCCGCGCTTCGCCGCCTTATGCAGACGCTGATGCAGCAACGGCACTTCATGGCGCAGATTCGAGCCGACGATCACGATGGCATCAGCGCTTTCGATGTCGGCGACCGACATGCCGAACTGCGCCGCAATAGCGCCGTCGGACAGGTCGCGCTGAGCGATGCGGTGATCGAGATTGCCGGTACCCAGCGCGTCGGCGAGACGTGCCAAGAGCGCGCCCTCCTCGTTCGAAGTCGCCGGATGCACGAGAACGCCAAGATCGTCGCCGCGATTGGCGCGCAGGATGTCGGCGGCCTTCGCTAGCGCTTGTTCCCAGGACGTCTCACGCCAGCCGTCGTTAATGGCGGGATCGCCGTCTCTGATCAGGGGCTTGGTCGCGCGATCGTCGGCGTACAGGCCCTGATGCGAATAGCGGTCGCGATCGGAGAGCCAGCATTCGTTCACAGCTTCGTTATCGCGCGGCACGGTGCGCATCACGTCGCCGCGGCGCGCGTGGAGAAACAGATTGCTGCCGAGCGCATCGTGATAACCGAGCGATTCTTTCGCAATCAGTTCCCACGGGCGGGCGCGGAAGCGGAACACTTTGTTCGTCAGCGCGCCGACCGGACAAACGTCGATGACGTTGCCGGACAATTCGGTGGTCAACGGCTTGCCGTCGTAGGTGCCGATTTGCAGATTCTCGCCGCGCTGCATGCCTCCGAGTTCGTAGGTACCGGCGATATCCGCGGTGAAGCGCACGCAGCGCGTGCACTGAATGCAGCGGGTCATTTCGGTGGCGACCAATGGACCCATATCCTCATCGGCGACCACGCGCTTGCGCTCGGAAAAACGGCTGACCGAACGGCCATAACCCAGCGACAAATCCTGCAGTTCGCACTCGCCGCCCTGATCGCAAATCGGGCAATCGAGAGGATGGTTGATCAGCAAAAATTCCATCACGTTGCGCTGTGCATCGAGCGCGCGTTTGGTTTGCGTGTAAACCTTCATGCCTTCCATCACTGGCGTGGCACAAGCAGGTGCCGGCTTCGGCATTTTTTCGACATCAACCAGACACATGCGGCAATTGGCAGCGATCGGTAATTTTTCGTGATAGCAAAAACGTGGAATCGCCATGCCGGCTTTATCGGCGGCATGGATAATCATCGAACCTTTCGGCGCCAACATCGGCACGCCGTTTATTTCGATATTGACGGCATCGGGTGGCGTGTTGGGAACGGTGGGTTGGGCGCTCATGCCGCCTTCTCCACAACACCGGCTTGCTCGTCATCGACCAGAAAACGCTTATTGATGATCGCGTACTCGAATTCATTCCAGTAATGACGCAGGAACCCCTGTACTGGCCAAGCTGCAGCTTCACCGAATGCGCAAATAGTGTGGCCTTCGATTTGTCCGGCAGCGCC
>JANMGT010000094.1:0-22279 GCA_031374725.1 Lysobacteraceae bacterium
GCCAATCAACACCGAGACGCCGCTTTGGATCGCCTGGTGCACGGGATCCTGGGGATCGGCGATGATGGTGGTGTAATTGTCGCGGGCATGCGATTCCTTCTCCGGCGTCGCTGGCGCGATGGCGAGGCATTCCCGCGCGCGCCGACTAGCGCCCGAGCCCAGCGCGCGAGGGCCGGAACGAAGAGGCGCGCTTGCGCGGCATTGCCTCGCGCGCCGATGAGCGCCGGAGCGCAGTGCGCGAGGGCCGGACGAAGGTGGCGCGCAGCGACGGATGAGGGGCGAAGACAACATGAGTGGTAGGCCGCCACGATGCGTTGCGAAGAGCGCCCCTCACCCGGCCTTCGGCCACCCTCTCCCCGTGCTGCGCACGGGGAGAGGGTACTCTTGTAGTGCTTCACTCAGTTGGAAGCATGTTGAATGCTGTTCACTTCGCGATGTGCATCGCTCTGACAGCAGAGATCCGTGTTTCCTTCTCTCCGCTGTGCGGGGAGAAGGTGGCGCGCAGCGCCGGATGAGGGGCGACGGCAGCATGCGAGGCTGGCCGCCGCGGTACGTCACGAAGAGCGTCCCTCATCCGGCCCCGTATCGAGTACGGGGCAGGCTCTTCGGCCACCCTCTCCCCGTGCGCAGCACGAGGAGAGGGCCTAGGCCGCAAACAACGTGTTCATTATTTTTGAAGCGCGACACTCGCGGCTGAGGCATGGCCTAGGCAGCGCGACGTAGGAGGGCCTTCAGGCCCGACGCGTTGACCTCATCCAAACTCACTCTTTCGCAAAATCCCGCGAGAACGTCATCGTCGAACGCGCGCCGCCTTCGCGTTCGATCTCCAGATCGAAACGCAGGGTGTCGGGCGGCGAGATGCCGACCGTGCCGACGTAATCCACGTACTCACCGGCGCGTAGTTCGCGCATCTCAATGCCGCGGCGCTGGCCTTGCAGATTCGTCGCTTCGGCTTCGATCGTCGCTGGCAGCGCAACGTCCTGGCCGTCCGGGCCTTTGCGCACCGAGACCAGCAGCATCATGCGGTCGTCTTCACGCGCAATCCCATACTGCTTGGCGACGGCTTCGCTCAGATTCAGCGTGGGCAGCAAGTTCGCGCGCACGGTCACGTCGCCGACGCGGCTGATCGCTTCTTGCGGCGCATCGGCCAATTTCGCGGGTTTCGGCCCGCCGCCGCAGCCGGCGCTAAGCGCGACGATGATGAGGGCTGCGGCAATCTGCGGTTGAAGGCGGAGCATGCTGGCGTTCCTGATCGGGCGCGCGGGCCGATGGTCTCGATCTGCGTGCGGTTGATGGGTGTCTTCGATGTGCGGCTTCTGCGGCTTCGATACTTGCGGCTTTAATACGTGCGGCTTAAATACGTGCGGCTTGAATACGTGCGGCTTAAATACGTGCGGATGTCAGCGTCGCGTAGCGCATACGAGAACGACGGCCGGATAGATGCTGCTGCGTTCGCCATTCAATCGTCCTCCTTCCAATCGCTCGCCGTTCAATCCTTCGCTATTCAATCGTTCGCCGCCGACAACTGCCGGCCGCGTTCGGTGGCGTTACGGATGGCGTCGGCCACGAGCGCGCGAAAGCCGCCGGCCTCGAAGGTCTCGATCGCGGCCTGGGTGGTGCCGCCGGGGGAGGTGACGCGGCGGCGCAGCTCGGCGGGGTCCTCGTTGGACTCGGTGAGCATGCGCGCGGCGCCGAGCACGGTTTCCAGCACCAGGGTGCGCGCAGCGTCGGCCGGCAGGCCCTCGGCGATGGCGGCGGCTTCCATGGCCTCGGCGAGTAAGAAGATGTAAGCCGGGCCGCTGCCGGATGTCGCGGTGACCGCATCCATCTTGGCCTCGTCGTCGATCCAAACGGTTTTGCCCGCGCTCGCGAGCAAACTGACCGCCTGTTCGCGACCGTCGTCCTCGACTTCAGGCGTCGCGAACAGGCCAGTAACACCCGCGCCCAACATGGCCGGGGTGTTGGGCATGGTACGGACCACCGCCACGCCGCCGCCGAGCCAGCGCGCGAGCTGGGCGGCGGTGATGCCGGCGGCGATCGAGATCACCAGCGGGCGCGCGGCCTGCGCCAGCGGCGCCAGGGCTTCGCACACGGCGCGCATCACCTGCGGCTTCACCGCCAGCACCCAGACCCGGGCCGCAGATGCGGCTTCGGCGTTATCGGCGCCGGCATGCACGCCAAAATCGCGTGCAAGGGCCTCGCGCAGCGGTTCGACCGGCTCGGCGACGTGGATCGCCTGGGCGGGCCGGCCGCGAGCGATCAGGCCGCCGATTAGGCTGCGGGCCATGTTGCCGCCGCCGATGAAGGCGATGGTGTCGGAATGCGGGGGAGTGAATTGAGTCGGCATGCGGGTCTTCGTCGGCAGCGAGAGGGGATGAGTGCGTTAGCGGTCGGATAGCGGCGGTATGGCCGGGCAGGGCACGCGGGCGATGCGGGCCTCGAACTTGCGTTCGAGCCGATAGTTGCCGAAATAACTCAGGGCGATATCGCCGGTCCAGAGGATGTCGAAAGCATCGGAACCTGCAATGCGGCGGAATTCGATTCGATGGTTCGCGACGCTGTCGTGACCTTGCAGATAGATATGGAATGGGCGGTCGCCGGAATTCTCGGCATCGGCAGTATCGTCGGCATCGGTCTCGCCGATCTCGCCGTCCACGGGATCGACCGCAAACACGCGGCCATCGAGCCAGGCGAGCGAGAACGCCTCGATCGGGCAGATCCGGAAGCCGCCTTTTTCGCCCCAGAAGGTCGAAGACAGTGTGCAGCAGTGGTAGTTATTCCAGACGAAAGGAGCTTCCCACGCCGGGGCATCTTCATCTTCGTCATCAACATCGTATTCGCGTTCGCTGGAGTAATCGGCGCTGCGTAGATGCAGGTCGAACCACAGGTCGCCGCCTTCGATGCGAGCGGTCCATTCGAACTCCTCAATCGGATGCCCCTCGGGCCACGGGTTGCCGGGAAATAGAATGCGCCCGTCGATCATGCCGCCGTCTCCGCTGCGGCAGGCGTCGGTCGCGGCCCGAACAGCGCTGTGCCCACCCGCACCATCGTCGCGCCCTCGGCGATCGCCAGGGCGTAGTCCTCGCTCATGCCCATCGACAGCGTATCGACGTAGCTGTGCTGCGCCGCAAGCGCGGCGAACAGTGCGTGCATCCGGTGGAAGGCGGCTCGGCGCCGGTCCATGTCGGGGTCGGGCGCCGGTATCGCCATCAGCCCGCGCAGCCGTAGCCGGGGTTCGGCGGCGATAGCGGCGGCGAGGGCGTCGATGTCCTCGGGCCGGCAGCCGTGCTTGCTGGTTTCGTCGTCGATATTCACTTGAACCAGCACGTTCAGCGGCGACCGATCCAGCGGCCGGTGGGCGGCGAGGGCGGCAATCAATTTCAGCCGATCGACCGTCTGCACCCAGTCGTAGGCGATGGCGGCCTCTTTCGCCTTGTTCGACTGCAGGTGCCCGATCAGATGCCATTCCAGGCCCAAGCTGGCCAATGCGGGCTGCTTGGCCAGGGTTTCTTGCACGTAGTTTTCGCCGAAGGCTGGCGCTGCTGCGTCGGGCCGACGCTGCGCCGACCACGCCGCCGCGAGGGCGGCGATCTCCTCCGCGCTGCGGGTTTTGCTCACCGCCAGCAGCCGCGCGGGTTGCGCGCACCTCGCCGCTGCGGACGCATCGGCGATGCCGCGCAGCACGGTATCCAGCGTCGCGTTGCGCGGCGTCGGGGCGTCGGGATGAACCTGGGATGCGGGCATGCGCGGCGTCGGGCGTTTGAGAAGGGAGCGGAGGGCGAGCGGGCGCTGCGGATCGGGCCGCGCCACCACAGTGTAAAGGTCATCACACGCCCACGACCGGGGACGGGGCTATACTCGACCAAACCTTTCAAACATCGCGACGCGGGGAACTTGCATGGATATCGCCGAACTACTGGCATTCTCGGTCAAGAACAAAGCCTCCGACCTGCATCTGTCGGCGGGCCTGCCGCCGATGATCCGCGTCGATGGCGACGTGCGCCGGATCAACATCCCGGCGCTCGATCACAAACAAGTGCATTCGCTGGTGTACGACATCATGTCGGACAAGCAGCGTCGCGACTACGAAGAATTTCTCGAAGTCGATTTCTCGTTCGAAATTCCCGGCCTCGCGCGTTTCCGCGTCAATGCCTTCAATCAGAACCGCGGCGCCGGCGCAGTGTTCCGGACCATTCCCTCCGAAGTGTTGACCCTCGAAGATCTCGGCTGCCCGCCGATTTTCAAAGAGTTGATCGACCAGCCGCAGGGCTTGATCCTCGTCACCGGCCCGACCGGTTCCGGCAAATCGACCACGCTGGCGGCGATGATCGATTACATCAACAAGGGCGAATACGCGCACATCCTCTCGGTCGAAGATCCGATCGAATTCGTCCACACCTCGCAGAAGTGTTTGATCAATCAGCGCGAAGTCCATCGCGACACCCACGGCTTCAACGAAGCGCTGCGCTCGGCGCTGCGCGAAGACCCCGACTATATTTTGGTCGGTGAGTTGCGCGACCTGGAAACCATTCGCCTCGCGCTGACCGCTGCCGAAACCGGGCATCTGGTGTTCGGCACCCTGCACACCAGCTCTGCGGCCAAGACCGTCGATCGCATCATCGACGTGTTCCCGGCCGGCGAAAAACCGATGGTGCGCTCGATGCTGTCCGAATCGCTGCGCGCGGTGATCTCGCAGGCGCTGCTGAAGAAAGTCGGCGGCGGCCGCACCGCAGCCTGGGAAATCATGGTCGGCACGCCCGCGATCCGCAACTTGATCCGCGAAGACAAGGTGGCGCAGATGTATTCGGCGATCCAGACCGGCCAAAACGCCGGCATGATGACCCTCGATCAGCATCTGCAAGACTTGGTTAAGCGCAGCTTGATCACCCGCCAGCAGGCGAAGATATACGCGAAAGAAAAGCGGCTGTTCGAGTAAGCGCGGGTAAGCGATGCCGAACCGGCAGTCGTGCGCAGCGCGCATGTTTACGCCCGATTCCGCATCCGCCCCCGCATCCGCATCCGCCCCGCCGCGCCGCGCGCATGTTGACCTGTCGCTCTCGTGTCGGTGATTCCCGACAACTCACTTCCGATTCTTGGCTCCGAAGGAGCATTCCATGAGCACCATCGACTTCACCTCATTTCTCAAACTGATGGCGCATCAAAAGGCGTCGGACTTGTTCATCACCGCGGGCATGCCGCCGTCGATGAAAGTCCACGGCAAGCTGGCGCCGATCACCCAGAACCCACTCACGCCGCAGCAGAGTCGCGATTTGGTGCTGAACGTGATGACGCCGCAGCAGCGCGAAGAGTTCGAGAAGACCCACGAATGCAACTTCGCGATCGGCGTCTCCGGCGTCGGCCGCTTCCGCGTCTCGTGCTTCTACCAACGCAATCAAGTCGGCATGGTGCTGCGCCGGATCGAGTCGAAGATCCCGACCATCGAAGAACTCGCGCTGCCGCCGATCATCAAAACGCTGGCGATGACCAAGCGCGGCATCATCATCTTCGTCGGCGCCACCGGCACCGGCAAATCGACATCGCTGGCGGCGATGATCGGTTATCGCAATATGAATTCCTCCGGCCACATCATCACCATCGAAGACCCGATCGAATTCGTGCACAAGCATGAAGGCTGCATCATCACCCAGCGCGAAGTCGGCATCGACACCGACAGTTGGGAGAACGCGCTGAAGAACACCCTGCGTCAGGCGCCGGACGTGATCATGATCGGCGAGGTGCGCACCCGCGAAGGCATGGATCACGCGATCGCTTTCGCCGAAACCGGGCATCTGGTGCTGTGTACGCTGCATGCGAACAACGCCAATCAGGCGATGGATCGCATCATCAACTTCTTTCCCGAGGATCGCCGCGGCCAATTGCTGATGGATCTGTCGCTCAACATCAAGGGCGTGGTCGCGCAGCAGTTGATTCCCACCCCCGACGGCAAGGGCCGCAAGGTGGCGATGGAAATTCTGCTCGGCACGCCGCTGGTGCAGGATTACATCCGCGACGGCGAGATCCACAAGCTCAAGGAAGTGATGAAGGAATCCACCAATCTTGGCATGAAGACCTTCGATCAAGCCTTGTTCGAGCTGTATCAGGCCGGCGAGATCGGCTACGAAGACGCGCTGCGTTTCGCCGACTCGCAAAACGAGGTGCGCCTGAAGATCAAGCTCGCGCAAGGCGGCGATGTGCGCACGCTGTCGGCCGGTCTGGACGGTGTGGAAGTCGCCGAGGTGCGCTGATACCGGCGCAAGCGTCCTGTTGCGCAAGTCCCCTGCTCGGCAAGTCGTTCCGCGACTGTTGCTGCACAGTAAGGCATTGATTTTGCCGCGTTAAATGACGGTTTCCGAACGCGCGCGCATCCCAAGACGTGGCGCTTTCGCGGCACTGCGGCCTCGCTCGATCATGGGTCTCGCCATTCCCTCGCACCTCCTTGCGCCGCGCATTCTGTGGCGCAGCGCGTTCTGTGGCTCAGCGCGAAGCATGCGGAGATCGTGAACAGGCCCCAACACTCACAGTTTGAGAGGCATCCGCCGCAGTTGCGTCCGGTGCCCGTCGTGCGCTCGCCCACCACCCGGGCGCTTCGATGGGGCCGTCGTGGCAGAGACGACGGCCCTCTTTTTTTGATGGCATCGCAAATGCCGCGCCTGAGTTGTGCTAAGTTCCACTCGCCTAGGCCTGTCGGGCTTCGGTTCACAACTCAATACTCAATCGTATCCAATCAGAGGTCGTCATGGCTGATACGAGATTAAAGGCAGTGGCCACTGTCGAACATTGCGCCCGGACTCCGTCCGCGGCCGCCCCGGACATCCAATCGACTGGCGTTGATGGCGGTGGCTGCCCCGATGCGCGGGCTGCTCGCACCGCCCTTGATGGCCCTACTCGCCATGTCCATCGCCTGCGGTTATCCGCTGACGGCGAAGGTATCACCGTTTTTGCCCGCTCGCTCCACCCACTGTCGCCTGTCTCGATGCCTGCTTCGGCATCGGCGATGGGCCGTCCGGCCACGTGTCGGCACGCTCTCGCCCTGCATCTCGGTGTCACCCGCAGGCGTTCCCACCTGCGTCCGATCGGGTCGATCGCGCGCGCGCCGTATGGCGCGATGGCTCATGTACAGGTGCAGACCCTGAGCTGCTCGGGCACGGGTCGCGTTCGCGCGTTCGTGCGGCGCTGAGGCGCCGTCTCGCGGCGACGCGATGTGCGCATGGACGCCCCTCCGCCGACCGCAGACGACCGCACGATGCACCGAACGACTCTGGCCGACGGAACTGCGCTATGCCGCCCGCCTGCCTGCGAATCGATCCGTTTTTTACTTTTTCGCCATGTTCGCCGTGTCGGCGATGTCTCATTTCATCAGGGAATGCCACCAGGAGATGCCGTGAACGCAACAGACGACAGTTCCATAGACGACCGTTCCTTAGGCGACCGTTCCTTAGACGATTATTCCTTCGCTAGCGCCGCGCGGCGGCGCAATGCCATCGCATGGTTGCTCCTGAGCGCTGCGCTCGCTGGGCTCGTCGCCTGCGAACGTGCGCCTGCGGACGGGCCCGCCGATGCGACGACGCCTGCTGCAACGACGCCTGCTTCAACGCTGCCTGCCGCAGCGACGCCCGCATCGCCTGTGCTTGGAGCTTCCACCGCACAAACGCCTGTGCCGAGTGCCGCTGCGGTAGTGGCGGCCATCTATGGCGACGAAGGCGGCAGCAGCGACAGCCAAACGCTCGCCGACGGCCGCGAGGCCGCGTTTTGGTACGGTTATCGCTACCGTTCCGGCGGACGCGACCGCTATACCGCATTCGCTGCGACGGCTAAACCAAATGAAAGCGGATTTCCTGCGCCCGATGAACAGGTCGCGCTCGCACGCATCACCTATACGCTCGACAACGGCGCGTGGCGCGCCGATGCGGCGCAGACCGATGTCGGCGAGTTCGGCGGGCTGGGTCGGGCGCCGGAGGTCGATGCTGCGCGCGCGCCGGTGGTGTTCGACATCGCCGCCGACCGCGCGTTACTCGGCGTGCCGACCGCATTTTTCGCGACCGGCGCCACCATCAGCGGCTATGCCTTGTTCGCCTTCGAAGCGAAGGGCGGGCGCTGGCGCTATTTTGGCGACGTCAAGACCGGCGAAGACCACAGCGCCAACTGCGCCGATGGCCCGTCCACGCCCAACACAGCCTGTGTCCGCAATACCGGCAGTTTGCGCCTCGACGCAACTGCGGATGGCGCGATGCCTGCGATCGTTGTGACCCGCACCGGCAGCGCGCGCGGCGACGACGGCGCCATTCGCGCGCTGACCGAGCGCGACGCCATCGTTTACCGCTACGACGAGGCGGCGGCGCGCTATGTCGCTTCGACGCCTTAGTTTCTCGTTACAGGTGCGCTCGAACGCACAACGCACAACGCGAAACGCCATCGCCGCATCCAAACCGGAAATGCCGCCGAAAATGCCGCCGAATACGATCTACCCAGAAATTCTCGACCAACCACACCGGCTCGACATCGCTACCTGAACCAAGCTACCTGAACCAAACTGCCAGAACCAGACCACTCACCCATCACCACGCCAGTACCCAATTCATCCCGATATCAACGGAGCAGATGTATGCGCGACTATTCAAAACAAGAAGTGTTGGACATTGTCGAAGCCGCCGCCAAGAAACACGGTGTGCCGCGCGACGATTTTCTTCGCTTCACTGCGATCGAAACCGGGTTTACCTATAACGAACGCGCGGTCAATTCCAGTTCCGGCGCGAAAGGGCTGTATCAGTTCCTACCCGATACGGCGAAGCAATACGGCATCGCCGGCCGTGAATTGGACCCGGTCGCCAACGCCGACGCCGGCGCCCGTCTGTTCAACGACAACAAGCGCGACATCATCGAAAGCAGCGGGCGTTCCGGGCGCCCGTTCCTCTCCGGCGACCCGCAGCCCAACGGTTTCGATCTCTACATGGCGCATCAGCAGGGGCCGTACGGCTACCGCTCGATCCAAGCCGCGCTCGATCCGAACTTCGACCGTTTCTTCAACGATACCTCCACCCGCCGCAACATCATCGCCAACGTCGGTAACGACATCGACGAACTGACCGGCATTCGCAAGGAGCAGCTCAGCGGCCTGTCCGATCGCGATTTGGCGAAAACCTTCGTGAAATATTGGGAAACCAAGTACGACCGCATCGCGATTCCGGAGAAGGGCGTGGAGCCGCTCGCGGCGGGCCAAACGCAGAATTCCCCGAATACGCCTGCAGCCAAGCCCGCCGATCCGATGGCCGACGGCACGCTGGAGAAGGGCGAGAAAGGCGAAGCGGTGCGCAAGCTGCAAGAAGCCTTGGTCGCGGCGGGCGCGCGCGATGCGAAAGGCAACAAGATCACGCCCGATAGCGATTTCGGCGAACGCACCAAAGAAACGGTCGAAAACTATCAGCGTTCGCGCGGTTTGAAGGTCGATGGCGAAGCCGGCCCGGACACGCTTAAAGCGCTGCGCGAGAACAAGCCGCCTGTGCAGCAGACCGAGCCCGCATCGCCGAACGCGCCGACCAATTCGGGCGCACCGTCGAATTACAACGCCAGCAATTTCCTTAAGCAGCAGACGCCGGAGGTGCGCGCTTACCTCGATTTGGTGGCGTGGAAAGAAGTGCATCAATCGCTGAACCCCGATGGCTCGCCAAGCGGCTACCGCGAGCGCAATGGTGTGCCCGGCAGTAAAGGTGTGATGCCCGAATCGGCGATCGCCGACAACGGCAAGTTGCCGACAGACGAACTGCGTTACAACGTCGGCCGCTATCAGATGAAGCAGGTCGATGTCGATGACATGCGCAAGCGTTACGACTCGAAAATCGACGATTTTTCGCCCGAAAGCCAGGATCGCATCGCCGTCGCGAAGATGAAGTATCGCGGCGTTATGAGTGAGCTTGAGGAAGGCGATATCCGCGGCGCGATCAAGAAAGGCGGCCAGGAGTGGGCGTCGCTCCCCGGCTCGCCGTATGGCCAAGTGCAGAAGGGGTATACCGTCGAGAATGCCGTCGATTACTACAACGAGCGTCTCGCGTTCCACAAAGCGCTCGACAAAGGCGGTCAAACCCAGCCGACGCCGACGCAGCCCGAGACGCCGGCCAACAAACCTGCGAGTCAGGGCGCCGCGATCAAGGACGGCGTGCTTGAAAAAGGCGAGAAGGGCGAGGATGTGCGCAAGCTGCAGGACGCGCTCAACGCCGCTGGCGCGCGCGACGCGAAAGGCAACAAGGTCACTGCCGATAGCGACTTCGGCGATCGCACCAAAGAAGCGGTCGAAAACTATCAGCGTTCGCGTGGCCTGAAAGTCGACGGCGAAGCCGGCCCCGACACGCTCAAGGCGCTGCGCGAAAACAAGCCGCTGGTGCAGAACGCACCGCAGACGCCCGATGGCCCCTCGAACACGCCGTCCCCGCCGACCACCAAGTCCAGCGGTTGGCCCACACCCGGCAATTACACGATCAACGTCGCCGACAAGCCGCGCGAAGGCGGCGGTGAATTCGGCGAAGCGCGCAGCAGCGGCAGAGGTCATGCGGGTATCGATATCGTCGGCAAGGTCGGCGATCCGATTCAATCGGTCGGTCCAGGCAAAGTTGTCCAGGCGGGATCCGCTGGCAGTGTTGCCGGCAACACCGTCACCATCCAGCACGACGATGGCACCCGCAGCCGCTATTTGCATTTGGACAAAGTGCAGGTGAAGGTCGGCGATCGCGTCGATGCCGATACCCAGATCGCCACCATGGGACGATCCGGAAATACGCCGAAGCAGGGCGATACCCATCTGCATTTCGAGATGTACGACAAAGGCGGTTTGGCCGATCCGCGCAAATTCTTCCATTTCGAGGGCGAGCGCAGTGCGGTGGTCGGTGAGATCCAGAACAAACTCAAGACGCTAGGTTTCAAAGATCAGGAAGGCAAAGAGCTGTCGCCCGACAATCAGTTCGGGTCGCGCACCACGCATGCGGTCAAAGAATTTCAGAAAGCCAACGGAATCGAAGCGACCGGCGTGGTCGATCCGAACACCTTGAACGCGATTCGTCAGGCGAAAGTGCAGACGCAGGGCGCGGACAATACCGAAGCGCCGCGACCGAAGCCGGAGGCTGCGGTGCAGCCGACGAGCGACAAGCCGACGGCGCAGACCGGAACGACGCCGAACGCCACCAATCCGGCGACGTCCGAAGTGGCGTCGAACAAACCGGAAAAGCCGGCGACGCCCAGCGATCAATTCACGGACCCGAGGATGCGCATGCTGTACGACCAGACATTCGAGCTGACCAACACGCTGCCGAAAGGTACGTTCAAGAATCCGGAAGAACAGCAGCGCGCAGCGGGCGCGATCGCAGCCGAATTGGCGGTCTCCGGCAAGTTCAACCCGCAATCGATGGTGTTGGACAAGAACGGCGCAGGCTATGTTTTCGTGTTCGAGAGCAAAGATCCGTCGAAGGACCCGTCGTTGGCCACGAGCCGCCCGGAACCGGTGAATTTGAATGCGGCGAAGGATCAACCGTTGGCGGTCAGCGCGCAAATGATGGCGGAACAGTCGCAGAAACAGGCGCCAGCGCAGCCGATGCTGATCGCTCAGATGGACACGACCAAGCCGCAGCAGAGCAACCAGGTGCAGTCCAATCCGGAGATGGAGAAACCGCCGGAGCAGACCAAGCCGAAGATCATGTCGGCATAACGCCGGCCGATGGCGTCACCGAGTCCGCAGGCCGTGCTACGACGGCCTGCGGACTCGTTATATAGGACCGACGCCAGTCGCCACAAACGATTCGCCCTGTGGGAGCGACGCCAGTCGCGACGATTCGCCCTGTGGAATCGACGCCAGTCGCGACGCGCCTGCGATCGTAGGATCCAGGTCGCGACTGGCGTCGCCTCTACAATGCGTCGCGCGACATCGAATCAGCCCAGCAGGCCGTCGATCAACGCCTGATGCCGCGCTCGCTGCGCGTCGAGACGCAGCCGGCTGGCGGTGAAGATCGCGCACATCTCGTCCACAGCGGTCTCGAACACCTCGTTGACGATCACGTAGTCGAATTCGTGGTAGTGCGACATTTCCCGATGCGCGTTTTTCAGTCGTAGTGCGATCGTCTCATCGCTGTCCTGGCCGCGTTTGCGCATGCGCTCTTCCAGCGCGGCGCGCGACGGCGGCAGGATGAAGATACCGATCGCATCCGGCACGTGTTTGCGCACCTGCTGCGCGCCCTGCCAATCGATCTCCAGCAGCACGTCGTGGCCGGCCGCTAACTGCGGCTCCACCGACTGCCGAGCGGTGCCTTTGAGGTCGCCGTGGACGTTGGCCCACTCGAAGAACTCGCCAGCGTCGATCATCCGCTGGAACGCCTCTTTCGAGATGAAGTGGTAGTGCTTTTCGTGGCGCTCGCCCGGGCGCATGCCGCGCGAGGTGTAGGAGATCGACAGTGCGATGTCCGTAAACCGTGTGCGACACGCGTTGACGATGCTGGATTTGCCGGCGCCGGACGGGGCCGCGACGATGAACAGGGTTCCGCGCATACGGTTTTGGCTTCGCTCGGTCGGAGAGGCGACGCCGTGGCGCCGTCAGAGGGCTGGATTGTGCGGCAGGCGCAGCCAGTCCGCCACGGGGGTCAGGTCGACCTCCGCTGCGGACTCGGCGATGCATGCGCGCATGCGCTGCAGCAGCGCAGCATGCTCGGCCCCGGCAGCGAAGGCGTCTGCGTTGAAGGCGCGTTTGCGGGTGGCATCGTCCGGCCACTGGGCGTAGCCGTACCACCAGCCGTCGTCGCCGCTGTGCAGGCGCGAACCGAACGAGCCGTGTTCGAGCAAAGCCCGTGTGACCCCTTGCCAAGCCGCCACGAATACGTCCTCGCATCCTGGATGCAGGCGCCAGCGATAGAGGACAACCAAGCCGATCGCGCCGTTGCTGCTTACGCCGTTTCTTGCTGCGCTGCTGTTTGTCATGTCGTCGTCGCGCTTGCGATACCGCGCATCGCGCCTTGTTGATTCCGCATCGCTCACTCGATGTTCTGCGCCTGCTCGCGAATCTGATCGATCAGCACTTTCAGCTCCACCGCTGCGGCGGAGGTGCGCGCATCGACCGATTTGGAGCCGAAGGTGTTGGCTTCGCGATTGAATTCCTGCAGCAGGAAGTCCAAGCGGCGTCCGGCCGGCTCTTTTTGCGACAGCACGCGCCGCAGTTCGGCGATGTGGCTATCGAGGCGATCGAGTTCTTCGTCCACGTCGAGTTTCTGCAGCGACATCACCAGTTCCTGCTCGAAGCGGCCCGGATCCAGCGGCTGCGGCAGATCGACGAGCCGCTGTTCCAATTTTTGTTTTTGGCCTGCACGAATCGTCGGCATCAGCGCGCGCGCGTCGGCGGCATGGCGTTCGATCGCGTCCACGCGGTCGCGGATCACCGCTGCCAAATTTGCGCCTTCGCGTCCGCGCGCGGCGACGAAGTCGTCGAGCACCGCATCCAGCAGGACCATCGCTTCGCCCTGCAAAATCGCGGGGTCGGCCTGATCGATATGCAGTACACCCGGAAATTTCAGCAGTTCGGTCATTTCCACGCGCAGGGTCGGGAAATGTTCTTGCAAGGTGCGGGCCATCGCGCCCATGCGCGAGACCAGGGCGGGATTGAGATGCAGGGTGTCGTCGTTGTCGCGCGAACGCAGACGCAGGCTCAGATCGAGCTTGCCGCGCGAGATGCGCGCGGCGATGCGTTCGCGCATCGTCGATTCCAACGCACGCAATTCGTCGGGCATACGCATGCCGATTTCGAGAAAACGGTGATTGACTGCGCGCAACTCGCAGGTGAGCGTGCCGGTGTCGATGCTGCGCTCGCCGGACGCGAAGGCGGTCATGCTGCGGATCATGTCTGGGTCCTATGTCGATGTGCGCCGCATTGTCCCGCATTGGCCGGCGCTTGTCCGATCAGCGCTGCCAGCGTGCGCCATGCACAGAGGATGCGAGATGGCGCGACCCGGTGCGACCCGGCGCGGGTAAGTGGGCGATGCTAAACTGCCGCGCCCTTGAGCAGGACCGCGAATGACCATGATCCAGCGCCCCAGCGGCCGACGCCCCGAACAGATGCGGGCGGTGTCGATCCAGCGCGGATACACCCGCCACGCCGAAGGTTCGGTCTTGATCTGCTTCGGCGAAACCCGCGTGCTGTGCACCGCAAGCATCGACAACAAGGTGCCTGCATTCATGCGCGGCAAGGGCGAAGGCTGGGTGACGGCCGAATACGGCATGCTGCCGCGCGCCACCCACACCCGCAGCGATCGCGAAGCCGCGCGCGGTAAACAGGGCGGGCGCACGCTCGAAATCCAGCGTTTGATCGGCCGCTCACTGCGCGCCTGCGTCGATCGCGCGGCCCTGGGCGAACGCACGATCACGCTCGATTGCGATGTGCTGCAGGCCGACGGCGGCACGCGCACAGCCGCAATCACCGGCGCCTACGTGGCCTTGGTCGATGCGGTGCGCGTGCTGCGGGCGCGCAAAGACATTTCGCGCGATCCGATTCATGGCGCGATCGCCGCGGTGTCGGTCGGCTTGTATCGCGGTGCGCCGGTGCTGGATTTGGATTACGCCGAAGACAGCGATTGCGACACCGATATGAACGTGGTGATGAACGACGGCGGCGGTTTTATCGAAGTGCAGGGCACGGCCGAAGGCCATGCCTTTCGTCGCGATGAACTCGATGGCTTGCTCGGCCTCGCCGAGCTGGGCGTCGGCGAACTGTTCGCCGCGCAGCGCGCAGCGCTCGCCGGCTGATGTGGGACGCGCGAATGAAGCGTCACATCGCTTGTTTCGCCTTGATTATCGATGATTACAACCGCGCAATCGCGTACTACACCGACACGCTAGGCTTCGAGTTGCGCGAAGACTCACCGCGCGGCCCCGGCAAGCGCTGGGTCGTGGTGGCGCCTGCGGGCGCCGATACCGCCATTTTGCTCGCGCAGGCGGCCACTGATGCGCAGCGCGCGCGGATCGGCGATCAGACCGGCGGCCGCGTCGGGTTTTTCCTGCACACCGATGATTTCTATCGCGATCACGCCGCGATGCGCGCCAAGGGCGTGCGCTTCATGGAAGACCCGCGCGAAGAGGACTACGGCATCGTCGCGGTGTTCGAAGACCTCTACGGCAATCGCTGGGATTTGCTGGAGCCGCGCAGCCCGGAGCCGCAGGCATGAAGCTCGTGCTCGCCAGCAGCAATGTCGGCAAACTCGCTGAACTGCGCGATCTGCTCGGCGATCTCGACCTGCAACTGCATGCGCAATCCGAGTTCGGCGTCAGCGATGCCGACGAAACCGGCCGCACTTTCGTCGAGAACGCGATCCTCAAGGCGCGGCACGCCGCGCGCGCCACCGGTTTGCCGGCGCTCGGCGACGATTCCGGGCTGTGCGTCGATGCGCTGAACGGCGCGCCGGGGCTGTACAGCGCGCGCTACGCCGGCACCCATGGCGATATGCCAGCGAACATCGCGAAGCTGCTGCATGCGCTGCGCGACACCCCGGCGCCCGCGCGCACTGCGCGCTTTGTCTGCGTGCTGGCGCTGCTGCGTCACGCCGACGACCCGCAGCCGCTGATCGCCGAGGGCGTGTGGGAAGGGCGTATTCTGGATGCGCCGCGCGGCAGCGGCGGTTTCGGCTACGACCCGGTGTTTTTTGATCCCGAACGCGGCATGGGCGCGGCCGAACTCGACGCGGCGGTGAAGAACCGCGCCAGTCATCGTGGACGGGCGCTGGCGCGGCTGTGCGAGACACTGTCCGGGGGCGTGCGATGAGCGACATCACCAAGAACGACTACATCACGATCGATCGCTGGGCCTCGGCTGCCGAGTACGCCGCGTTCCGGCTGTCGGCGCAGGTCGCGTATGCCGCGATCGATGCGCGCGGCGACCGGCTGATGCTGTCGGAACGTCGCATCGGCTCGTTCGATGTCTTCGAATAACGTGCCGAGCCTGGATTCATGAGTCTCACGCTGCCGCCGCTCGCGCTTTACGTGCATCTGCCGTGGTGCGTGCGCAAATGCCCGTATTGCGATTTCAACTCGCACGAGTTCCGCGCCACGAGCGGTCGCGACGGCTCTGATCGCGAGGCATCTGGACGCGCTGAGCCGCCGTTCGCGGCGTATATCGATGCCTTGGTCGCTGATCTGGAATACGACCTGCCCCTGGTCTGGGGCCGATCGGTACACAGTATTTTCTTCGGCGGCGGCACACCGAGTCTGTTTCCGCCCGAGCAGATCGACCGTTTCCTGCAAGCGGCGAACGCGCGTCTGCGCATCGCCCCGGGCTGTGAGATCACGCTCGAAACCAACCCAGGCACCGCCGAACACGGCCGTTTCGAGGACTATCGCAAGGCCGGCGTGAACCGCATTTCCTTCGGCGTGCAAAGTTTCGACGACGGCTGCCTGCAGCGGCTCGGTCGTATCCACGACAGCGGGCAGGCCGAGGCGGCGATCAAGCTGGCGCAGGACGCGGGCTTCGACAATCTCAACCTCGATCTGATGTATGCGCTGCCGGAGCAGACCCTCGCCATGGCCGAGCGCGACCTGGAACGCGCGCTGCTGCTGGCACCAGCGCATATCAGCCACTATCAGTTGACGCTTGAGCCGAACACGCTGTTCGCGGCGCGTCCCCCGGCTGGAATTCCCGATGAAGACCTCGCCTGGGACATGCAGGAGGCCTGCCAAGCCATGTTGGACGCGGCCGGCTATGCGCAGTACGAGATCAGCGCCTACGCCCAGCCGGGGCGGCAGTGCGCGCATAACTTGAACTACTGGCGCTTCGGCGATTATCTCGGCATCGGTGCGGGCGCCCACGGCAAGCTCACACTGCCGGCGGGACGCGAGTTGTTGGAAGTGGCGGACGCCGCCGCTGAAGACGCCCAATCCAGCGCGCGGGTGGACGATGGCCGTATCTTGCGGCGCAGCAAAACCAAGCATCCGGCCGGGTACATCGCTGCTGCGGGCGGCTCCGCTGCGATCGGCGAAGACCGCGATATTCCGCTGGAGCACCGCCCGTTCGAGTTCATGCTCAATGCGCTGCGGCTGGTCGAAGGCTTCGGTATGGTGCAGTTCGAGGCGCGCACTGGGCTGAGTCGCGATGCGATCGCAGTGCCCCTCGCGGAGGCTCAGCGTCGGGGCTGGCTGATCGATCAGGCTGAAGCGGGCGATCCCGCCGGCCGCATTCGGCCGACCGACACCGGGCTGCGTTTCGCCAACGACATCATCGGCCTGTTTTTGGAAAATACGTTCCTAGAGAATACGGTCCTAAAAAATACGCTTTTGGAACACATGCCCCTAAAAATCATGCCCCCAGAAAGCATGCCCCCAGAAAGCGCGGCCTCGGAAAGTACGTCTTCAGAGGGCAAGCCGTTAGAGCAACCCTAACCAGAGCACGCTCAACTAGAGCATGCCCAACCAGAGCACGCCCAACACCAATCTCCCTGCGCGATTTTGCAGGATCCCCGGTGATCCCTGCCGCTGCAGCGGCCATTCCTGCTATCGGGATTGGCAGCTTGACCGGTAGCATGTTAAGAAACGCGATTCGCGTCGCACTTTCGATGAGTGGATATGGCCCCCCCGATGCTGCCGCAAGACCCATCCTCGCCCCGCAATCTGGTTAGCGCCGGCCTACCGCGACGCGTCCGCCGCACCCTAGAGCGCGCCTTGAGCCTGTTCGCCGGCGAACTAGAGCCCCTGTTGGTCGGCGCAATCAGCGAGTTTGAAGATGAACTGTTCCGCATGGCCGAGCGCTATGGCGTGTACGGCGGCACCGCCGACCACATGCAAACCTTGCGCGTCGTGCGCCTAAACCGGCATGACTTCGTGCCGCGCTTTATGCAACTGCTCGAAAGCGGCTTGGCCGGCCTGCGCATGTCCAATGCCCCGGTGCCGGCATCGATCACTCCGACCGGCGGGGCCCGTCTGACGTTTCAAAACCTGACCTTGGTCGATCAGGGGGTGATGGACGAAGGCGCCGTCCTGCATGAGATCGCGTCGCGCCAAGAATCGCGCGCCAATCTGGTGCTGCACCTCCTGGGCCAGCGATTTGGCGTGCTCGCCGCAGCGCCGGCGTTCGACAGCGAACGCATGCCGCTTGGCCCGCAGTCCTTGTGTCGCGCGATTCGCCATGCCAGCGAAACCCTGCAGTTGCCGCAAGAACCGCGGCTGCTGTTCTATCGCATCTTCGATCGCAAGGTGATGGGCTCCTACGCCAATCTGACCGAAAAATTGGACATGCTGCTGGTCGAAGAGGGCGTACTGCCGAGCCTCAGCTATGTGCCGATGCGGACCAGAGCCGCCGCATTGGGTAGCGCTGCAGAGCAGGGCGACGACGAAGAACCGCAGCATACGCCCTGGCTGAAGGACACAGGCAAACCGCCGTCGCGCGGCACGGCCCCGCTCACGCCCGGCGAGATGATGCAAGACCATGGCAATGCCGGCTACGCAGGTGCGGACGCTTCGGACACGGGCGCCGGCATGCGCTACGACCCGCATCGGCCGTTCACCAATTGGATGGGCCAGCCGATCGCGCATACCGAGCAGGTCGATGAGCAGGCGGCCTACCAAGATCTGCAGAAACTGCTGGTCAATCATCGGCGCATGACCCAGACGACGATGTTGCCCGGTCAACCGCGCGGGATGCCGCTGCCGACCAACGACGTGCTGTCGGCGCTCAATCGTCTGAGTTTGGACCCGAATCTGCCCGGCTCCAGCAGCGCAGTGAATTTGGCGGACGTCAGACGTTCGATGCTTGCGCAGGCGCAGCAGCAGACCGGGCGGCCGATGGATCTGTCGCCGGCCGATAACGACACCTTCGAGCTGATCGACCTGCTCTACAAACACCTGCAGACCGAGATTCGCGATGACGCCCCCGCCACCGCGCTGATCAAGCGCCTGCAGCTCACCCTGCTGCGGGTCGCGCTGCAGGATCGCTCGTTCTTCGTGCGTCCGAACCACCCTGCGCGGCAATTGTTGAACACGGTCTCGGAAACCGCCGCGAAATGGCTCGGCGAAGACGATTTCGATCCGCAATTGCTGGCGCCGCTGCAAGAGGCGGTCACCCAAGCGGTGAAGAACTACGACGGCGACGTCGCGGTCTTCGAGAAAAGCAACAAAGAACTGCAGAGTCACGTCTCCCAGCACGTCAGGCGCGCCGAGACGCTGGAACGCCGGCACATCGAAGCCGCGCGCGGCAAGGAAAAATTCGAAGTCGCGAAAACGCGCGCCACTCAGGTGCTCGACGAGATTCTCGGCGATCAACAGTTGCCGAAATTCACGCGCGCCCTGCTCAAACAAACGTGGGCGGATGTGCTTACGCTCACCTTCTTGCGTCAGGGCGAAGGCTCGGAAGAATGGCGTCGCCAGATCGACGTCACCCGCAAGATCGTCGAAGCCTGCACCCATCCCGACCCCGCCGCCGAAGACCTCGCGCTCAAGGAGCACATCGAGTCGGCGCTGAAGTTGGTGGGCTATCACGAGGACGAAGCCGACGTCATCGCCCGTCGTTTGTCCAGCGGCCAGCGTTTGGACGACGAACAAGGCGAGTCGCGCACCGAACTGACGATGAAGCTCAAGTCGCGCGTGCGCCTGGGCGACGATTCGGCGAAGACGAAGAAGGAGGACCTGCCCACGCGCAGCGCGCACGAGCAGGAATGCTTCGAGCAACTGCGGCTATTGCCGTTCGGTACCTGGATCGAATTCGTCACCAATCAGCAGGGCGATGTCGTGCGTCGCCGCATGTCGTGGTTCAGTCCCGTCACCGGCACGGCGTTGTTCGTCAATCAGCGCGGTCAGCGCGTCGGCGAACATTCGCTCGATAGTTTGGCGCGGATGATGGACAAAGATCAGGTGCGTATCGTCACCGCCCAGCGCGCGGGCCTCGTCGATCGCGCTTGGCACGCCGCACTCAACGCCTTGCGCAGCCTGACCGGCCGTCGCGACGACGAGCACGATGATCAGCGTCACGTCGATCACGGCGGACACCACGAGCAGACGCCAGCCGCACCGCTATCGTTACGTGAACGTGCGGCAGCGGGCGGCGCGAAAAAGCACGATAGCGACGAAGTTTCGTCGGTGTCGCCTAAGCCAACGCCTCCCAAGCCAACGCCTCCGCCGATCGGGCTGATCGGCGATGAGTCCGCGATACCGCCGACTGGAGGCGAAGGCCGATGAACAAGAAAGAATATCGGCGCTCGCCGCGGCGCAAGATTTCCGAAATCGTATTGGTCAGCGATGTGATGACCGATGAAGTGGTCGGCCGCATCGGCAACGTCTCCGAAGGCGGTTTGCTGTTGATCGCGAACGTATCGCTGAGCGATGACGCGCTGTACCAGTTCAGATTCCGATTGCCCGGTCTGGAGGATCTCGACTTCGATATCGGCGTGCATTTGCTGTGGCTCGACCGCGGCACCGCACTCGGCCAAGCCTGGGCGGGTTTCCGTTTTATCGCGATGTCAGAAGAACAGCGCGAACGCTTGGTCGGCTGGATCGAATCGCCCGGCGCCGAATACGATTAGCCGACGGCGGCTTGCCGGCTGTTGAAAAGCATGCTGTTGAAAAGCCGGCTGCTAGCGCGACTATGGAAGGCCGCGACTTCAAAAACGCAGAGTGTGCGTTTTTCAATGGCACAGTGAGCGCATCCCGCACTGTGTTCCACCGTGCTTCCATCACAACACACTGGCCCGCTATGAATATCACCCTCGCTGCGCTGTACGCCGAACATCTCGACACACTGCGCGCGCGCGCCGATACCGCATTGGCGCGCGGTGGATTCGAGCATCTGGTCGTGCCCAGCGGCACCGTGCATTACCACCTGTTCGACGATCGCGATTATCCGTATGTCGTGAATCCGCAGTTCAAAGCGTGGCTGCCGTTGACCAATGCGCCCGGCAGTTGGCTGGTCTACACGCCCGGCGAACGGCCGCGCTTGATCTTTTTGCAGCCGCACGACTACTGGCACGTGGTGCCGGCCGCGCCCAGCGGTGAATGGGTCGCGCATTTCGATATCGTGGTCATTCGCAGTGCCGACGAAGCGATGAAACATTTGCCGAAGAATGCCGCGCGCTGCGCGGTGCTTGGCGAGGCGCAAAGCGCGCTTGGCCAATACGGCGCGTTCACACCGAACAATCCCGTACCGGTGCTCGACTATCTGCATTACCACCGCGCGTACAAGACCCGCTACGAAATCGAAATGATGCGCGAGGCCACGCGCTGGGGCGTGCGCGGGCATCGCGCCGCCGAACGCGCGTTCCGCGCCGGCGCCAGCGAATTCGGCATCCATCTCGCGTATTGCCAAGCCGCGCGCCAAGACACCAACGACCTGCCGTACAGCAACATCGTCTGCCTCAACGAACACGCCGCGGTGCTGCACTACACCGATCGCGACCGCCGCGCTCCCGCGCGTTCGCACAGTTTTTTGATTGATGCCGGCGCGAGCCATCGCGGCTACGCTTGCGACATCACCCGCAGCTACGCCGCCGACACCGATAGCGAATTCCAAGCGCTGATCGCGATGGTCGATGCCGCGCAGCTCACGATGTGCGACCACGTGCGCGCCGGCACCGACTACGCGCAAATTCATCTCGATGCGCATCTCGCGCTCGCGAACATCCTGCGCGATTTCGAGCTGATCAACGTCGCGCCGGATGTCGCGGTGGACACCGGCGTCAGCAGCGCGTTCTTCCCACACGGCATCGGCCACGGCATCGGCCTGCAAGTGCATGAGGTCGCCGGCTTCGCCGCCAGCGATAGCGGCGGCACTATCGCCAAACCCGATGGCCACCCGTACCTGCGCCTCACCCGCACCCTCGAACCCGGTATGGTCGTCACCATCGAACCGGGCATCTACTTCATCGACATGCTGCTCGATGGATTGAAGGACAAAGGGTTGGGTCCGAGCGTGAACTGGGACCGCGTCGCGCACTTCAAACTTTACGGCGGCATCCGCATCGAAGACGATGTGGTGTGTACGGCGGGCGAGCCGATTAACCTTACGCGGGAAGGGTTTGCGGTGGGGTGATCTCGGTTTTTTGTGGGAGCGGCGGAAGCCGCGAACGAAACAACAACGGCGCCTGAGGGCGCCGTTTTGCTTGGCGGATGTGTGCGAATGTTTTGCGCGGATTTGATGGGTCATCCTGTCAGCGCGTAGGGTGGGGTGAGCGCAGCGATGCCCACCCCCTAGCCGAGCCGGAGTTGCACGTGATTGCAGAACTGCGATCGAACTCCGAATGCTTCGCGCAGATGTGGAGATTTTGGGTGCATTAGGGAAGGTGGGCATCGC
>JANMGT010000107.1:0-34837 GCA_031374725.1 Lysobacteraceae bacterium
CTGGCTGACGCTGTTCCCGCCTCGAAGCGACAGCCTTCATGCGCGCGAGCACAAACGGCAGCGCATTCTTCAAGACACGCCCTATCTGGCCGAGCTACGCCGACGACTGGGCGACCTGTCGTGGTTGATGCGCTGTTTGGCCGAACCGATCGCCAGACGTGCGAATGCCGAGGATCGCTGCAAGGGACGGTTCTGGGAAGGTCGCTACAAGTGCCAGCTCCTGTGCGACACGCGCGCCATATTGGCCGCGATGACCTATGTCGATCTGAACCCGATCCGCGCCGGAATGACCGCGCGGCTGGAGGACGCCAACCACACCAGCGTTCAGCAGCGCATCGAACACGCCAAACGTGATCCGATCGTACTCACCCAGTCGCTGTTGCCGACATCGGGCTCGCTGTTGCGCTGCCTGCCGATTCGCACGGGCGAGTATCTGGAGCTGGTCGACTGGACCGGGCGACAACTGCGTGACGGCAAACGCGGTGCGATTCCGAACGATGTGCCCTCTGTTCTGCAATCGCTGGACCCGACGAGTCGGCGCTGGGCTGTGCGGGTGAATGCGATCGGCTCGGGCTACTGGCGCGTCGTTGGCGAAACGCAGGATCTGATCGCTGTCGCTCAGCGCATAGGCCAGCGGTGGGTCAAGGGATTTGGGGTCGCAAAGAAGATCGCACGGTCCGCTTGATCGAGGATGGAAACGTTGTGGCTCGCAAGGGAGGATGTTGTGTGGGCGATGATCGGCAAGCCCCGACGTCAGACGCACCAAAGTGCATGACATCGGGGTGATTTACGCGGAGCCGATACACACTTGGATTCAATAGCAAATAGTGGGTGTCCTAGCGGTTCGTCACCCTGCAAACGCTGCCCGGCGACGCCGGTCTGCTGGAAGGCGATGCCGGCAAGATCGGCGGATTCTCGCTGCATGCCGGCGTTGCCGCCGAGGCGCATGAAAGCCAGAAGTTGGAAAAGCTGTGCCGGTACATCACGCGCCCGGCGATCAGCGAAAAGCGGCTGTCGATCTCGCCGCAGGGAAGGGTGCGCTACCAGCTCAAGACCCCGTGGCGGAACGGCACCACGCATGTCGAATGGGATGCGGTGGACTTTATCGCCAAGCTGGCGGCGCTGGTGCCGCCGCCACGCGCGCATCTCACCCGGTTTCATGGCGTCTTTGCGCCAAACGCGAACCTGCGCGAGCATCTGACGCCATCGGGGCGCGGGAAGCGGCCTGCGACCGATGCCGCGCCGGTTGAAGCCAGCGTCAACGACGAGCCGCGCAGTCCCCAGGAGAAGCGCCGCGGGATGACGTGGGCGCAACGCCTCAAGCGCGTGTTTGGCATCGACGTGACCACCTGCGTCCACTGCGGCGGTGCGGTACGGATCGTGGCCAGCATCGAAGAACCCAACGCCATCCGCGCCATCCTCGCCCACTTCGCAAAGCACGGCGCGCTGGAGGAAGCGCACTACCGGCCCCGACCGCGCGGCCCACCGGCCGTGGCCAAGGCCGCGTAGTCGCAAGATCGGCCACGCCACCAACCGCGACAACCAACAGCCATTAGATGCGGCAGCGATCCCGCAGGGGCGCGCTTGGCCCGATGCCTGGATTCAGTGAGAAATGGCCACGGGTGGCGAGGCTGCGCGGCCTGGCGGTGCCGAAATACCACTCACAGAAGTCCGATCCGTACCCAAACCGGCGCTGGCGCGGCTGCCGCCTAGCCGCCAAACTGCCAGAAATGGGCGTTTGAATTTCCTATACCTCGATGTCGTCCACCACCACCGCGAAGTTGTAAGTGGCGTAGCCGTCAGGGCGGAAGATGACGAGGTCATCGAGTTCGCTGTTGGCGATCTCGATGCGGCCCTTGACCTTGTCCTCCCAGGCCACCACGCCATCCACGGGATTCTTGAAGCGGATCACGCGATTGGGGTCATCCCGCCAGCCGGCATTGGCTTCGCGGTAGGCGCCGTTGTAGCGCGGCTTTTCATTGGCGGCGATCAAGGACTCGCGGGTGGCCTCAAGCTCTGCCTTGGTTTCGTATGCGTAATAGGCATGCCCGGATGCGACCAGCTGTTCGGCGACTTCCTTGTAACGATCGAGCCGATGGGTCTGGTAAATCGGGCCTTCGTCGTAATCCAGGCCGAGCCAGGCCATCGCTTCAAGGATGGCGTCGATCGCGGCCTGGGTGCTGCGCTCGCGGTCGGTGTCCTCGATGCGCAGGATGAACTGCCCGCCCTTGCGGCGCGCCTCCAGCCAGCAATACAGCGCGGTACGCGCGCCGCCAATGTGCAGGTAACCGGTGGGGCTGGGGGCAAAGCGGGTGCGGACAGTCATGCGTGGCTCGGCGTGGGTCAAACCGCGATTTTACGCCTGCGCCCGCGGCGGTAGGCCCCCGCCTGGCGCCGGATCAGGGTTGCGCCACGCCATTGCGCAGCGCGCGCCCGTATGCCGCGTCTTCCAGGCGGCCCGCACGCGCGAAATCAACCACCGCCCGGAAGTACCCATCGGCGACGCGTGTGGTCACGCGCTTGCCGTCAGGGCCTGTTTCGAATTCGACGATGCCGTGGTCGGTATCGGGAAATTCGAGGACAGTGATCGGTTGTCCCTCCGCCTGCAGGCGAGCGAGGTCCCGGCGCGTGCGTTCCGGCGGCGCCTCGGTATCGGCACCTGCGAGTACCCAGAGGATTGGTACCTTGACTGCACGCAAGGCGGGCAGCGGATCATGTCGCCAGGGCGTGCCGCGATTACTGCGGTTCCGAGCGATTGGCGCCACCACGCGCAGCAACCACGGCGGATACTTGAGGATCGCTCCACTGAACTCGCCGTCGATGTACGGATACCACGCCGCATCACGGTAGAGGCGCCACGCAGTTGCGTAGGCATCGAACCCTTCGCGGAAGCCGCTGGCCATCAGCTGTTCGGTGGCCGCGACCACTACGCCCGCTGCCGCAAGGTCGCTGTCGCCGAAGCCCCGCGCCGCTAGTTGCTGCATCACTTCGCTGCGATTTTCTTCGAGCGGCGATACCGTCAGCCCGTATCCGACAATCAGCCGATCGGCCGGCTCAAGCGCATGGGCCAGTGGCAGGACCCAGCCACCCTGGCTTGCGCCTTCGTACACAAGGCTGGCCAGACGCGAGCCTGCAAGGCGGCGTGCCTCGCGCGCAGCCGCAGAAACGTCTCGGGCCAGCACGTGGAAGTCCTGGGTGTAGCTCCCACCTGAGCGCCCGGTGCCGCGTTTGTCAAACACGAATGCGCCGACGCCCGAGGCCGGGAGCAACCGCTGCCAAGCCGCGAAATCCATCGCCGACGTGCTCTCCGACCCGTGCACCATGACCACCACGGCAACAGACCCGTTGCCCGGCGGCATGACCAATCGACCGGCCAGGTTGATCCCCTCGCTTGCGAAGGTCGTTTCCAGGCTGTCCAGGGCCATGCGCTGGCCTTCCATGCCATCAAATCGCAGTCCATCCTGCCCACAAAGCGAGATCGCGATGACGTGGCCATCGGGTTTCCCTGTCGAACCCCGTGTGGACGCGAAGGTGCCCTCCGACTCGGCCAGGGCACCCGTCGCACCATCGGCCATCCGCCACCGCAGGCCGCGCGATGTTGCGCCCACGTCGAGTAGGCGTCCGTCGTCGAGTTGGTAGAGCCCGATGCGGCAGTCGGACGACGCGGGCACTGGCTGTGCTGCGTAAACGCACGGGGGCGATGCCATCATCACTGCCGCGACTGCAATCCACTGCCACGCTGCCATCGAACTGCACCCGGGTGTTGAAGGAAGACCGGAATCATCCGCAATGCGAGCGCCAGCCGACTAGTGCCAAGAGTCAGAACCAGTAGCCAGAGCCGGTCGAGAGGGGGAGGAACGCCTGTCCCGATGCCTTTCGCGCCCTGGACTCCGAAGCAAACGTCCCGGTCCTACAATGCCGGCCATGACCACGATGTTCATCTCCGATCTGCACCTGGACGCGGAACGGCCCCGGATCACCGCGCTGTTCGGCCAGTTTCTCGATGGCGAAGCACGCGAAGCCGACGCGCTTTACATCCTTGGCGACCTGTTCGACGCCTGGGTGGGCGATGACGATCCGTCGCCGGCTGGCGCGTTCGTTGCAGGCAAACTGCGTGCGCTCGTCGATGCCGGCGTGCCGGTCTATTGCATCCGCGGTAATCGCGATTTCCTGCTTGGCGTTGCGTATGCGAAGCGTACCGGCATGAGCGTGCTTCCGGACCCGGCGGTGGTGATGCTTGCCGGCGAGCCGACCCTTGTCCTGCACGGTGACTTGCTTTGCACCGACGACACCGCCTACCAGCAGTTCCGTGCACAGACTCGCGACTCGCGCTGGCAACAACACTTCCTGTCGCAACCGCTGGACGCACGCCTGGCCTTTGCGGCGCAGGCGCGCGCCGCCAGCAAGGCGCGTTACGGCGAGCTGGTCTCTGCCGGCATGGCGGAATCCATCGGCGACGTGGCGCCGGCCAGCGTGCAGGAATGGTTCAAGCGTTATGGCGTGCGCCGCATGATCCACGGCCACACCCATCGCCCGGCGATCCATGACGAAGGCTACGGCCGCACGCGCATCGTGCTGGGCGACTGGTACGAACAGGGCTCGGTGCTGCGGGTCAACAAGGACGGCGTCGAGCTCGCTTCGCTTTAGTCCGACGACGAGGGCGCCGGGCATTCACTACGCGGCTCGAAATGCCGCTGCGCGAACACCCGGCACCCTCGTCGTCTCGTCGCAAGTCTATTTCACCGCTTCGCCGCAGCCCTTGTAGTCAATGTCGCCGTGGCGGAAGGTCGACACCATCGTGTACTGATTGTCGGACATCCCGTCGCTGCATTCGCCCGCGGTCACGGTCAGGGTGAACGGCTTGCCTGCATGGTTGCCGGTGAGCTCCACGCCGTTTCCGATTGCGCGACGCCGGCCCTGCATCACCTGCCCAGCCTGATCCTCCGGCGTGGTGAAGGTGAGCGTGGTGTTTTCGACGTTGACGTTCCAGAACGGCTCGGTGCCGACGGCGCGGAAAATCTGGAGAGAATCCACGCGTTCCTGTCCAGCGGCGCGCTTGGCCATCGGCAGATCTGCGCGCGAGCGGCGGCGACGGCATGGACGGGCTGCCAAAACAAGTGCCAAAACAAGGACACCCACTACTTCGTTGCGTAAACGGGCCAGACGGCAACTACAATTCCATTGAGCAATGCGGTGGCCGCGAGAAGCCGCAGTAGCGAAACCTGTCTGAGAATAGGCTGGCGGCATATCTGGGTTTTCTGAATTGAAAACTCGACTGTGCCATTCGGGTCAGGTTCAATTGCCGACGCCCGCTTTTAGTCGGCATCGAACAACCCTTCCGCTGATACCCGCACATTCCCGTTACGCGAAGCGAATACAAGCCGCACGCTTGTCGGATGTTTTCCATCTCGTCCGCTCCACATGCCCGTGCGCAAACCATCCCCCGATTCGACACACGAAAAACGCCCGAGATCTGCGTATCAGGAAATCGCCGACTTGCTTGCAACGGCGCTGCTGCGACTGCGTGTTGGCGGCACTCCCAACGCCGCAGAGACTAGCGGTTTGCGACTTGGCTTTGGCGGCCAACAGAGGGTGAATGCAAACTCCTCTCGCCAAGAAGGCACGCACTGATGGCAATACCTGCCAATACCACCGCACCGCTGATGATCGCCGAGCGCATCGCCCGACTTCCCGAATTGTCGATGGACGATTTATGGGGTCTGTGGGACGAACACTTCGAGGCGCGCCCTGCACACCATCATCGCGGCTGGCTTGAGAGCCGGCTCGCTTATCGGATTCAGGAACTCGCCCTCGGCGGACTCAAGCCCGCCACCAAACGCAAGCTCGAACGCATCGGCGAAACCGGCCAGCTTCCCGGTGCGATGCAACGCGACGCCGACCAGTTGCTGCCAGGCACCGTGCTGACGCGCGTGCATGACGGCATCGAACATCGCGTTCACGTCCACGGCGCGAAGGCGTTCGAGTACCGGGGCCAGCGCTACAAGAGCCTCTCGGCGATTGCGCGCGCCATCGCCGGCTGTGCGTGGTCCGGACCGGCGTTCTTCGGACTCAAGGCCGGGCGCACGCGCAAGGAGCGAGCATGAAATCCAATCGCGCCCCCTCGCCTGCGGTCGTGCCGATCAAACGCTGCGCGGTCTACACCCGCAAATCCTCCGAGGAGGGTCTGGAGCAGGCGTACAACAGCCTCGAAGCGCAGCACGATGCGGGCTTGGCCTTCGTCGCCAGCCAACGGCATGAAGGCTGGATCGCCTCCGACGACGGTTACGACGACGGCGGCCACTCCGGTGGCACGTTGGACCGACCGGGGCTGCGCCGGCTGCTCACCGACATCGAGGCCGGACGCGTGGACATCGTGGTCGTCTACAAGATCGATCGCCTGACCCGCAGCCTGACCGACTTCGCCCAACTGGTCGATATCTTCGACCGCCACGGCGTCTCGTTCGTCTCGGTCACGCAGCAGTTCAACACCACCACGTCGATGGGCCGGTTGACCCTCAACATCCTGCTCTCGTTCGCCCAGTTCGAGCGCGAAGTGGCCGGCGAGCGGATTCGCGACAAGATCGCCGCGAGCAAAGCCAAAGGCTGGTGGATGGGCGGCGTGCCGCCGCTGGGGTACGACGTCGCGGACCGACATCTGGTGATCAACCCGCGCGAAGCGGATCTGGTGCGGGACATCTTCCGTCGCTACGCCGAACACGGCTCCGCCGCGCGTCTGTCGCGCGAGCTGGCCATCGAGGGGCACACCACCAAGGACTGGATCACGCAGGACGGTCGCCATCGCAGGGGCCGCCTGATCGACCAACATGCCCTGTTCAAGCTGCTGCGCAATCGCGTGTATCTGGGCGAGATCGCCCACAAGGGCGTCTGCTACCCCGGCCGGCATCCGGCCATCGTCACTGAGGCAGCGTGGGACGCAGCGCACGCCTTCATCGATCGCCGCAGCCAGGGGCCTCGCGAACGGCACAGTGAGCGCCCTGCCCTGCTGGCAGGCCTGCTGTTCGCCGCCGACGGCCAGCGCATGCTGCCGACCAGCACCCGCAAGCGGAATGGCCGGCTCTATCGTTACTACGTCCCCTATCGACGCAAACGTGGCGGCGAAGACCCCGCGCGCGCCGCCGCCCGCGCCGACTCGGAGCTGTTGCCCGCCGCCGAAATCGAGCAGGCGGTGCTGGAACAGATCCACCGCACGCTGCAATCGCCGGAGATGTTGGTCGCGACGTGGAACGCCTGCCGGCAGCACCCCGAACGCGGGGAACTCGACGAGCCGCAGACCGTGGTCGCCATGCGTCGCCTCGGTACGGTATGGGAGGCCCTCTTCCCGCAGGAGCAGCAGCGGATCGCACGACTGCTCATCGAGCGGGTGCAACTGCACGAGGGCGGGCTCGACATCGTCTGGCACCCGCAGGGCTGGCAGGGCGTCGTGGACGAACGCACGGCGCAGCCACTGTTGGACGAACTGCGTGACGCCCGCGCGACGGTCGCCGCATGACCCCGCCGTCTCCCCGCGTGACCGCCAATGGTCCCGCGCGCGACCGCGTCGACACTGGCGCACAGGTCACGACGGTGCCGTTGCTGTTTCGCCGTCGTGGCCACCGCACCCTGCTCGTCGCCCCATCCCCAACCGAGGCGGAGGCAACGGCCGGCGCCCGGCTGGACCCCGCCATCGTCAAGACGCTCGGCAAGGCCTTCCACTGGCAGCGACTGCTCGATGAGGGGCGGTACACGACCGTGCGCGAGCTGGCGCTCGCCCTCCAGATCGATGCCGGCTGGGCGGCGGAAGTGCTGCGGATGACGTTGCTGGCGCCGGATATGGTCGAGGCGATCCTGGATGGCCGCCAACCCCGGCACTGGACGCTGCAGAGCCTGCGTGGCCGCGATCACACCCTGCCCCGGGATTGGGACGAACAACGTCGATGGCTGGGCTGGGCGTCCAGCAGTACCGAACCACAGAATTAACGAACTGCCTTGAGCAGGGGCTGACGGCGATTGCGCCGACGCTGGCCGATGCAGGACAGCGACGCACTGTGCCGCTGCGCGGCCCCGCGCAGCCGAAATCCCGCGCGCGGACCTCCAATCTGAGCCCCAACCGGCGCTTGCGCGGCTGCCGCGTACTCGCCAGACTCTTCGAAAAGGACGTTTGAACTTCCTATACACGGCCCCATGCCGCTCTTTCTCGCCGACATCCACCTGACGCGAGCGAGACTCGCTGGAAGGATGAAGGATCAAGGATGAACATCGATGCGAAAGCCGAACGCGCCCAAGCCGCCACCTTCATCCGCACCCTCGGCTACGGCCGCCGATTGAAAGAAAAAGAACTCGCCGCCGCCGAAGCGGCGTTGGGAACGAACTGACCACGCAAATTACTCGTCACTTCGCAGCAACGAGTGCCAAAGGAAACTCAGCATTGAAGAACAGAACCAACCCCTTCGAGCCCTCCCATGACTGACCAATTGCCACTTAGCATTTTCATCAGTTACAGCCATGACTCTGACGATCATCGGGAGCGGGTCCTGGGACTTTCCGAGCGTCTGCGGGCTGACGGCATTGAGACGATCCTTGACCGCTACGTCGAAAGGGGATCGCCGCCTGAGGGTTGGCCTCGATGGATGCTGAATGGCCTGGAGAAAGCGACGCACGTTGTGTGCGTGTGCACGGAAACGTATTACCGCCGGTTTCGCGGACGGGAGGTGCCGGGCAAAGGCAAGGGAGTGGACTGGGAAGGCGCACTGATGACCCAGTCGCTGTATGACGACCGCAGCGTTTCGACCAAGTTCATTCCCGTGCTCTTCGCACGCACCGACGAGCCTTATGTTCCCGAACCGCTGCGGGCACAGACTTTTTACGTCATGGATTCCGATGCGAGCTACGAGGCGTTGTACGACGTATTGCTCAACCAAAGCGGTGTGGTACCGAGGCCGGTTGGAACCCCGAAACGCAAGCCTCGGGCGACTGGCCAGCCGCTGTCCTTCCCGTTCGCCCCGCCAGCCGCCGAAGCCAAAAACAAAACTTTCGATGACACGCGCAAAATCGCGGGGACGCAGTTGGCGAAACACGCGCCGCGCGTGTTGTTCGGCCGCGAGACGGAGTTGGCCGCACTCGATGCAGCTTGGGCGAACGGGACGCTGAACGTTTACACGTTGGTGGCCTGGGGCGGGGCCGGCAAGACGTCGCTGGTGTTCCACTGGGTGCAAACACGCTTCGCGGCCAAACAGCCAACGTGGCCCGGCGTCGAGCGCTACTTCGACTGGAGCTTCTACAGCCAGGGGACCGGCGAAAGCCGGCAGACCTCCGCCGACCTGTTCATCGCCAAGGCACTCGCATTCTTCGGCGACCCTGATCCGACCGTCGGCGGCCCGCATGAACGGGGCGAGCGGCTGGCTGGGCTGATTCGCCAGCACCACACGCTGCTGATCCTCGACGGCATCGAACCGCTGCAATACCCGCCGAACGATCCCCAGGCCGGGCGGCTGAAAGACCAGGCGCTCGAAGCCCTGCTGCGCGAACTGGCCGCCGACAACCCCGGCCTGGTCGTCATCACCACCCGCGAACACCTGACCAACGTCGAGGGATACGCCACCACCCAGGAACAGAAACTCGACAAGCTGGCGAAGGAAGCGGCGGTCGCCCTGCTGCGGCATCTGCAGATCGTCGGCACGGACGAGGAGTTGCACGCGGCGTGGAAGGACGCCGGTGGCCACGCGCTGACCCTCAGCCTGCTGGGACGCTTCATCGCCGACGCCTATGAAGACCGCGACATCCGCCACTACAAGGAGGTGAAGTTCGAAGCGGCCGACCAGGAGCACCAGGGCCGCTCGGCGTTCAAGGTGATGATCGCCTACGAGCGCTGGCTGCGCAGCGGCGGACCCGAGCGCCAGCGGGAACTGGCCGTGCTGCGGCTGACCGGCCTGTTCGACCGGCCGATGGCGAAGCGTTGCCTGCAAGCCCTGCGGACGGAGCCGGCGATTCCGGGGCTCACCGACGCGCTGGTGAAGCTGACGCAGCCAAAGTGGAACATCGCGGTGAAACGGCTGAGCGAAGTGGAACTGCTCTCGGTCTCGGCCGACGCGATCGACGCCCACCCGCTGATCCGCGAGTACTTCGCGGCCCAGTTGAAGCGGGACCAGCCGGCGGCGTTTCGGGCGGCCCACTCGCGGCTGTTCGATGATCTGTGCGAGAACACGCCGTACCGCCCGGACGGCATCGACGGACTGGCCCCGCTCTACGAAGCCGTCACCCACGGCTGCCTCGCCGGACGACATCAGGAGGCGTGCGAAAAGGTCTACGTCGACCGCATCCTCCGGGGCGCGGAGAGCAACGGCTTCTACAGCACGAAGAAACTCGGGGCGATCGGAGCCGACCTCGCGGCGGTGGCGGCCTTCTTCGACGAATCGTGGAGCCAGGTGTCGCCGAACCTGACCGAAGCCACTCAGGCCTGGCTGCTGAACGAGGCCGCATTCAGCCTCCGTGCCCTCGGCCGCTTGACCGAAGCGCTGCAACCGATGCGTGCCGGGTTGGAGATGCGGCTTCAGCAGAAGCTCTGGGGCAACGCGGCGAGGTTCGCCAGCAACATGAGCGAGTTGGAGGTGACGCTGGGGCGCTTGCCGGACGCCGTGACCAACGCCCGCCAGTCGATCACCCACGCCGACCAGAGCGGCGATGCGTTCCTTCGGATGATGTGTCGCACCACGACGGCGGATGCCATGTACCAGTCCGGCCAGCGGGCCGACGCCGGCACCCTCTTCGCCGAGGCCGAACGGATGCAGCAGGAAAGGCAACCGCAGTTCGACCTGCTCTATTCGCTGCCGTGCTTCCGCTACTGCGACTGGCTGCTGGCCCCCGCCGAACAGGCCGCGTGGCAGCACTTGCTCAATCAGCCCATCTCAAATTCTAAATCTCAAATCTCAGATTGCCTTGCCGAGGTCGAACGTCGCGGGATCTACGCACTGAACATCGTCTTGAATGGCTCGCGGAACTTGCTCGACATCGGCTTGAATCACCTAACCCTCGCCCGCGGTGGGTTGATCCGAGCGATCCTGGCGAACCCGCTCCCGCAACCGACGCTCGACCTGCCGCACGTCGTCGCCGCCGTCAACGGCCTCCGCGCCGCAGGGCAAGTCCAGTACCTGCCACTCGGCATACTCACCGCCTCGCTCTACCACTTCGTCCGCGGCGAGCACGACCTGGCCCTGAAGCACCTGGCCGAAGCCCAGCAAATCGCCGAGCGTGGCCCCATGCCGCTCTTCCTCGCCGATATCCACCTGACGCGAGCGAGACTCGCCGGAAGTTTGAGGGAGGAAGGCGGAAGGATGAACGTCGATGCAAAAGCCGAACTCGCCCAAGCCGCCACCCTCATCCGCCCCCTCGGCTACGGCCGCCGCGCCGAAGAACTCGCCGATGCCGAAGCGGCGTTGGGAACGAACTGACCACGCAAGTGACTCGTCACTTGGCAGCAACGAGCGAGAAAGACGGCCGTGGTGAGCTGCGCAACGTCGTGAAACTGGCGGTGGAACCGGACCAGCCCGAGTACGCGACGGAGTCCGCCCCGGCGGCGGGAACGGTCGCCGCAGGCGCAGCGACACCGGCCGCACAGGACGCACCACCGGCATCGACCGACCGGCCGATCTGGGCGCAGTGAGGCCGGCGCATGCAGTGCTGGGCCTGCGGCCAACCGGCGCGCGGCTTTGGCCACCTTGACCTGCGCCATCCACTCGCCGATCCACGGCGTTATCCGCACCGCTGGGTGTTCTGCTCACGCCGCTGCCAGGACGCCTTCCACCAACGCTACGACACCAGGTGCCGGCACGCGCCGGCGTCGATCGAGGAACTCGTCCCCGTGACCTTGCCACTCTCCCCTTCCGCCCAACGCGCCTGCCTGCGCGCGCTGGGATCCACCGCCGAGCGCATCGGCTTTGCGGTGCCGCTCGCGCAGTACACGCGCACGCAGGCGCTGCAGGTCATCGACGCCATCGTCCACGCCTACGAGCGCGACCAGGTTTCGCAATCGCGCGCGATCGGCGGTTTGCCGCCATTGGACGACGTTGAAGCGTCGGACATTCCCTGCTGAGGACGCTGCGATGCTTGATTTCAACGGATCTTCTGGCTTTTCAGAACGTCGCAAGCGCGCGATCCCGCACTACCGCATCGGCAAGCTGGTGCGGTTCACCGGCGAATTCGTCGGAACGCAGCGCCGTTTTTCCGATCTGCTGATCGCGCGCGGCATCGAGAAATGGCGCAACGGCATGGGCGTTCGCGGCTTCCAGGGCGTCGGCCTCAAGGCGGAGCCCAAGGCCGAACGCATGCCTTACACCGACAAATGACGCTTCAACGCACCCCGTCTGACGCAGTCGTCACAGCTCATGGTTAATCCCTTACGTGCGCGTGCGCCCGCACGTAAAGAGAACAATCATGGACTGTGACGACTGCGTCAGACCCGACCCGACACAGGACTCCGGAATGACCAGAACACGCCTCGCGCTCGACCTGGGCACCACCACTGGCTGGGCGCTACGCACCGCCAACGATCGCCGCATCGTCAGCGGCACCCAATCCTTCAAACCGCAACGCTTCGAGGGCGGCGGCATGCGCTTTCTGCGCTTCGTGCGTTGGCTCGACGAAGTGCAGGCACTCTCGGGTGGACTGCATCATCTGGTGTTCGAGGAAGTGCGCCGGCATGCGTCCACGGACGCGGCGCATTGCCAGGAGGTTCGATGAACGTCATGACCCCGATCCCCGTGATCACCGGCAAGCTCGCCGGGCAGTCCGTGCCGCTCGTGGACGCGCGCCTGCTGCACGTATTTCTCGATGTCGGCCGTGACTACACAACCTGGATCAAGGACCGCATCGCCGAGTACGAATTCATTGAAGGCGAGGACTTCATCTGCGTCGCAGAGCACCGGGACTTTTCCCCCAATCGGTGGAAAAGTCGCCTCTGCAAAGACCTGCACTGCTCGAAACAGACCGCATGGCGTCGTTGGCGGCACGCGCTGGTGTTGATCGTGGTCGAGCTCAACGGAAAACCGCCGCGAATCGTCGGAACGTGATCGAAACCGCACGGTGTATGCGCGGGGTTTTAGCGGATTTGTGCGGAGATGCGCGGAGACATTGCGACCCATGCGGCGCAGGTGGCTGCAGCGGTGCTGGAACACATGCACCTGATTCGCCTAGTCTTTTCACAACGCTCAACAATTGAACGATTTTCAACGGGGTGCTGGTGTGACGAACATCGTTCGGGTCGATCAATACTGCAGCGATGGCCGGATCAAACTGCACAGTCGCGCAGGTGGCTGGTCGATCTACGCAGCGTTCGTCGAGCATGCGGGCGGACAAGGGCTCGTGAGGATCGGTGTCAGCACTGCACCACTGCAGAAACTGCATGCATTGCAGTGCGGCAGCGACTACGCGGTCGGCGCTGCCTTGTGGACGCACGTCGGCAATCGATCGCAGGCCATGCGCATGGAGAAGGCACTCAAGCGCCGCTTCGCCGCACGCCGCATCGACGACGACTGGTTTTCATTCTATCTGTCCTCGCCACAGGACAAGAGCGAGTTTCACAGTGCCTGTCGCGCCGCATACGCGCGCGCCACCGGCGAATTACTGCAGTGGCGCAAGGCAAGCTCCGAGCAGATGCGCATCGCCGACGAGTTGACCCGAGAGGGTCTGCGCGCATGATCAACGCTGCGCGCGCCACCGGCGAATTACTGCAGTGGCGCAAGGCAAGCTCCGAGCAGATGCGCATCGCCAGCGAGTTGACCCGAGAGGGTCTGCGCGCATGATCCACGCGGTGTGGCGTCTGCGGGTTTGTGCGGGTTTCCGGGGACAAGTGCAGCGATGCGAGGACATGCGCGAAGGATCATGCAGTGACATCAACACCACGTTCCATCAAGCTTTGCACCACGGTGATCGAACGATGCATGCAGACACGCGCTGCAGCCATCGAATCGTAGCCCCGCAAGGTCAGACATAGCCCCACAAGGTCTATGGGTCCTTCCTGCGCCCCTGCTTGAGCGGGGGGCAGCGCCGCAAAACCTCGCTAGTGTCAGCACACGAATTGAGGTTTGCAGGGTTTGCAGGGTTTGCACCCCGGATCAATCCGGTCTTCAAAAATCCTATAAAACACGGGGTTTTTGCGAAGACGGGAGCAAATTCAAGCCTCGCCACAGGTGCAAACCTGTAGGTTTGCACCAGGCAGGTTTGCACTTAGCAGGTTTGCACCTAGCAGGTTTGCACTTGGCAGGTTTGCACCAGGCGGGTTTGCACTTGGTAGGTTTGCACCAAGCAGGTTTGCACTCGGCGGGTTTGCACCAAGCAGGTTTGCACCAAGCCAGGCGTACAGCCAGCGATAGCGAATCCCAATGGACTCGCGCCCTCTCTCCAGCCCATCGGCCATTGCGTTCGCGATCCCCCCTGTTCCCGGGCGCGATGGTCGGTGGGCTTCTTTTCGAGTCCACGATGCCCAACGCTCTCACCGTCGAGACCCGCAAGGTCGAGGCGCTAATTCCTTACGCACGAAATCCACGCACGCACAGCGACGCGCAGATTGCGCAGCTCGCGGCGAGCATCGTGGAGTTCGGCTGGACCAACCCGATCCTCGTTGATGGCGACAACGGTGTGATCGCCGGTCACGGCCGGTTGCTCGCTGCGCGCAAGCTCGGGATGACCGAGGTGCCGGTGATCGAACTGGCGCATCTCTCGTCTGCACAGAAGCGCGCGCTGGTCATCGCCGATAACCGCCTCGCGCTCGACGCCGGCTGGGACGAGGCGATGCTGGTGCTGGAACTGGCGGAGCTTGCGGATATCGGGTTCGAGCTGGATCTGACCGGCTTCTCTGCGAACGAAATCGAACGCCTGCTCGATGCGGTCGAAACCACCGCTTCGGCTAGCGCATCCGACACCGACGAAAGCGAAGACGACGCCGAGAACAGCGACGAGGACAACAATTCCAAGCCGCGTGCAGATCCAGTGTCCCGCGTCGGCGATGTGTGGATGATCGGCAAGCACCGGCTGATCTGCGGCGATGCTGCCGATCCGACCGTCGTCGCGACGCTGATGCGCGGTGAGACCGCGCACCTGTGCATCACCTCGCCGCCGTACGCCCAGCAGCGCGACTACGCGAGCGGCGGTATCGGCGATTGGGACACGCTCATGCGCGGCGTCTTCGCTGCAGCGCGTTCTGCGCTACGCGATGACGCGCAACTGCTGGTCAACCTTGGCCTCGTCCATCGCGACAACGAAGTGCAGCCCTATTGGGATGCCTGGATCGCGTGGATGCGCGCGCAGGGTTGGCGGCGTTTTGGTTGGTATGTCTGGGACCAAGGTCCCGGTCTTCCGGGCGACTGGGCGGGCCGCCTCGCCCCTAGCTTCGAGTTCGTCTTTCACTTCAATCGCGACAGCCGCAGAGCGAACAAGATCGTGCCATGCAAGTTCGCGGGAAAAGACACGCATCTGCGTGCCGACGGTTCATCGACCGCGATGCGCGCGAAGGATGGCGCGATCGACAGTTGGGCGCATGCGGGCCAGCCCACGCAGGACATGCGGATTCCCGATTCAGTGATCCGCATCATGCGCCACAAGGGCAAGCTCGGACGCGACATCGATCATCCGGCCGTTTTTCCTGTGGCGTTGCCGACGTTCGTGATCGATACGTATACCGATGCGGGCGACGTGGTGTACGAACCCTTCGGCGGTAGCGGCACCACGCTGATCGCCTGCGAGCGTACAGGTCGTATCTGCCGTGCGGTGGAGATCGCCGCAGAGTACGTCGATGTCGCCATCGAACGCATCCGGCAACAGCTTCCTGACCTTCCGATCACGCTCGAAGCGACCGGACAATCCTTCGATGTCGTCGCAGCCGAGCGCCGCAATGATGTGCAGGCAGCGGCATGAGCTGGGTCGCGGACAAGATCGAGCACTGGCCGCTGTCGCGGCTGCTGCCGTATGCGAACAACGCGCGCACGCACTCGGACGAACAGATCGCACAGATCGCCGCATCGATCGTCGAATTTGGATTCACGAACCCGGTTCTGGTTGGCAGCGAAGGTGTCATCGTCGCCGGTCACGGCCGATTGGCCGCTGCCCGGAAACTCGGTCTTGATCGTGTGCCGGTGGTGGTGCTCGATCATCTCTCGCCGACGCAGCGCCGCGCGCTGGTGATCGCGGATAACCGCATCGCCGAAAATGCGGGTTGGGACGACTCACTGCTGCGGGCTGAACTGGACGCGCTGCAGGCCGATGGCTTCGATCTGGATCTAACCGGCTTCGATCCCGATGCACTCGCTGAGTTGATGGCCGGCGAAGAACCGGATCACGTCGGCGAGACCGACGACGATGCTGTGCCGGAAGCGGACGAAATCTCTGTATCGCGTCCTGGCGACCTCTGGACGCTGGGCGAACACCGCGTGCTCTGCGGCGACGCCACCGACGCGGCGGGCTACGTGCGATTACTTGCAGGCGAGACGGCGGACATGGTCTTCATCGATCCGCCGTACAACGTGAACTACGCCAACAGCGCCAAGGACAAACTCCGCGGCAAGGACCGCGCCATCCTCAATGACAATCTCGGCGAGGGTTTCTACGATTTCCTGTTGGCTGCATTGGCGCCTACTGTGGCGCAATGTCGCGGCGCGATCTATATCGCGATGTCATCGAGCGAATTGGACGTGCTGCAGGCTGCATTTCGCGCCGCAGGCGGCCACTGGTCCACGTTCGTGATCTGGGCGAAGAACACCTTCACGCTCGGTCGCGCCGACTACCAGCGCCAGTACGAACCGCTGCTCTATGGCTGGCCCGAAGGCGGGCAACGGCACTGGTGCGGCGACCGCGACCAGGGCGATGTGTGGCAGATCAAAAAGCCGCAGCGCAACGATTTGCACCCGACGATGAAGCCGGTCGAACTCGTCGAACGCTGCATTCGCAATTCGAGCCGGTCCGGCGACGTGGTGCTCGATGGCTTCGGCGGATCGGGGACGACCCTGATCGCCGCGCACAAGAGCGGCCGGCGCGCGCGGCTGATGGAACTCGATCCGAAGTACGTCGATGTGATCATTCGGCGCTGGCAGGACTGGACGGGATTGCACGCCATCCGCGAGGCCGATGGCGTGCGATTTGAGGACACGAAGGGCGACTAGGCGATGCGATACGTGCGTTCGCCGCCTTCGACCTTGTCCGAAGTAATCGTCAAACCGAGCTTCTTCTTGAAGGCGCCAGCGAACGTGCCGCGCACGGTGTGCGCCTGCCACTCGGTCGCTTCACAGATCTGCTGGATCGTGGCGCCCTCGGGACGTTTGAGCAGGGCGATGACCTGCGCCTGCTTGCTGTTTTGCCGGGTGCGCGGAGCGGGCGTTTCGCCATCACCGGATGCGGCGGCGTCAGGCGTTGGCTTCGCGGTCTTGCGTGTGGCTTCGGACGTCTTTTCGCCAGTCGGCGTCGCCGTCTCGTTCGTTGCGCGTTGGCTGGGACGTTCGCGACCCAGCGCGTCGTAAGCCTCTGCTGCGACGTGCCAATCGCCGTCGCTGCCGATGATCAATGCACGTTTGAACAAAGCCTCGATGACTTTGTTGCGCGCGCCGCCTTTGATGTTCTCGGGGAACCATTCGATGTTGCCTTGCGCGTGATCGATGGCGTGGGTCAGGACTGCGGTCTGGGTCGGGTTCAGCGCGATCGACTTGCTGTTCGTTGCGGTGTTCATGGTGTGTGTGCTCTTGAGTGAGTGTGCGGTGTTGGATGTGGTTGGCGCGACGTGATGAACGCGCTGTTCCAAACCAAAGCCAAGCGCAATTCCCACGATCCACCGCGTGTTAAGCACACAGATGGGATGACATCGGCGCATGCGCTGTGCGCGTGCGAAGTCAAGTCGATCGTCATACAGAGCAATCATCCGAATGGGACTTTCGATCCGCGCCTACGCGCGTCATCGCGGCGTGACCGACACTGCGGTTCACAAGGCGATTCGCGCCGGTCGCATTACGCCGGAGGCGGACGGCACCATTGATGCGGCGAGTGCGGATGCGCAGTGGATCCGCAACTCCGCGCCTGCAAGCGCTGGAACCCAGGCGCGTGCGCCGCGCGTCGCGGTGCCGGAGTCAGCGGACACCGGTCGCGACGCGGGTACGGGCGCGACGGCATTGCCAGCGGGCGGTGCGTCGCTGTTGCAGGCGCGCACCGTCAATGAGGTGGTCAAGGCACAAACCAACAAGGTGCGACTGGCCCGCCTCAAAGGCGAACTGGTCGAACGCTCGCAGGTCGTCGCTCACGTCTTCAAATTGGCGCGCGACGAACGCGATGCGTGGCTCAACTGGCCCGCGCGCGTGTCGGCACAGATGGCGGCGACCCTCGCGGTCGATCCGCATGCGATGCACCTGGCGCTGGAAGCAGCGGTACGTGACCACTTGCGAGAGCTGGGCGAGCTTCGTCCACGGATCGATTGAGCATGCTGGACTACGAAGGCGCGCATGCCATTGAGCGCGCTTGGCACGAGGGCCTGACCCCCGATCCGCTGCTGTCGGTGTCGGCATGGGCCGACCAGCACCGGATGCTGTCGAGCAAAGCGTCTGCGGAACCGGGGCGTTGGCGCACGGCGCGCACGCCGTATCTGCGCGAGATCATGGATGCGCTCTCGCCGGCATCGCCGATCGAGCGCGTCGTGTTCATGAAGGGTGCGCAGATCGGCGGCACCGAAGCGGGCAGTTGCTGGATCGGCTACGTGATCCACCACGCGCCCGGGCCGATGATGGCGGTGTGGCCGACGGTAGAGATGGCCAAGCGCAACTCCAAGCAGCGGATCGATCCGCTGATCGAGGAGTCGCCCGCGCTGGCCGGGTTGATCGCGCCGGCACGATCGCGCGATGCGGGCAACACGATTCTCGCCAAGGAGTTTCGCGGCGGCGTGCTGGTGATGACCGGCGCGAACAGCGCGGTGGGTCTGCGCTCGATGCCGGTGCGGTATTTGTTCCTCGACGAGGTGGATGGCTATCCGCTCGACGTCGAGGGCGAAGGCGATGCGATCTCGCTGGCGGAGGCGCGCACGCGCACCTTCACCCGGCGCAAGATCTTCATCGTCTCCACGCCGACGATCGCGGGCGCGAGCAGTATCGAGCGCGAGTACGAGGCGTCCGACCAGCGTCGGTATTTCGTGCCGTGTTCGCACTGTGCGCATGCGCAATGGTTGCGCTTCGAGCAGTTGAGGTGGGGTGAGACCGAGCGCTTTGGTGCGTCCAGTGGACGCACCAGCGAAGGGCGAACGCCGCGGCAGCGGCCGGGACTATCAGACATCGGTGACGTCTATTACGTGTGCGAGTCCTGCGACACACCCATCGCCGAGCACCACAAGACGTCGATGTTGGAGCAGGGCCAGTGGCGAGCGACGGCAACAGGTAACGGCCGAACGGCCGGGTTCCATCTGTCGTCGTTGTACAGCCCGGTGGGCTGGCGCACCTGGCGCGAGATCGCGGCGGCTTGGGAGGGCGCGGTCGACAAGACTACGGGCTCGGCGTCCGCGATCAAGACCTTCAAGAACACGGAGCTGGGCGAGACCTGGGTCGAGGACGGCGAAGCGCCGGACTGGCAGCAGTTGCTGGAGCGACGCGAGGACTACCGGATCGGCAGCGTGCCGCGCGGCGGCCTGCTGCTGGTCGGCGGCGCCGACGTGCAGAAGGATCGCATCGAGGTCTCGGTCTGGGCGTTCGGTCGTGGCAAGGAAGCGTGGCTGATCGAACATCGCGTGCTGATGGGCGATACCGCCCGCGATGCGGTGTGGAAGCAACTCGCCGCGATGACCGGCGAGACCTGGACGCACGCCTGCGGCGCGCAGTTGCCGCTCGCGCGTTTCGCGATCGACACCGGCTTCGCGACGCAGGAAGCGTATGCCTTCGTGCGCGCCTGCCGCGACAGCCGGGTGATGGCAGTCAAGGGTGCCGCGCGCGGCGCGGCACTGATCGGCACACCGACAGCGGTGGATGTGTCGGTCGGCGGCAAGAAGCTGCGCCGCGGACTGAAGCTGTACACGGTCGCGGTCGGCCTCGCCAAGCAGGAGTTCTACAACCACCTGCGCAAGCAGGCCTCCGTCGGTGAAGACGGCACCACCTTGGTGTATCCGCCCGGATACATCCATCTACCGAAGATCGACGCCGAGTTCCTGCAGCAGCTGTGCGCGGAGCAGTTGGTCACGCGCCGAGATCGTAACGGTTACGCAGTGCGCGAGTGGCAGAAGCTGCGCGAGCACAACGAAGCGTTGGACTGCGCGAACTACGCGCGCGCCGCAGCGGCAGCGGCGGGACTGGATCGTTTCGAGGAGCGCCACTGGCGCGAGCTGGAACGATCGCTGGGACTGCCGCCACCGGACGCACCGATGCCGATGTCCGATCCACCTACCCATGAGGCCACCGGCGACGGTGGCCTCTCCACATCCGCGCGCCCGACCCGTCGGCGTGTGGTCAAGAGCCGCTGGCTCCAACGCTGAACCACGTCGAGTCAATGCCGCATGGCCTACACCCCCGAACAGCTCGCCGCGCTGGAACGCGCGCTCGCGACCGGCGAGCAGCGCGTCACCTTCGGCGATCGCACCGTCGAGTACCGCTCGGTCGAAGACCTGATCGCGGCCATCGACGTCGTGCGACGCGATCTGCAGGAGCAAGCGATCACGGCAGGCACGGCGCGTCGTCGACCACGTCGTGTCGTCGTGAACACCGATAAGGCGACGTGATCGGATGAGTTGGTTCACGCGGCTCCGCGCACGTGTGTTCGGCGCGTCGCCTACGTATGACGGTGTCGGCGGCGGACGCCGTGCGCGGTTCTGGCAGGTCGGCAATCCGGGTGCGGTCGCGGCACTGGCGTATGCGCAGGACGAGTTGCGCGCCAAGAGCCGCGATCTGGTTCGACGCAATGCCTGGGCCGCGACCGGCGTCGAGGCGTTCGTCGCCAATGCCATCGGTACCGGGATCAAGCCGCAATCGATGCTCGAGGATCTCGCGCAGCGCGAGGCGGTGCAGGCGCTGTGGCGCGACTGGTGCGAGGACGCGGATGCAGCGGGCTTGACGGACTTCTACGGCCTGCAGGCACTCGCCTGCCGCGCGATGCTTGAAGGCGGCGAGTGCTTGGTGCGCTTGCGCTACCGACGTCCGGAGGATCGACTCGCGGTCGGACTGCAACTGCAGTTGCTCGAACCCGAGCACCTACCGTCGACACTGCACCGCGAGCTGGCGAACGGCAACGTGATTCGCGCCGGCATCGAGTTCAACGCCATCGGCCTGCGGGTGGCCTACCACCTGACCAAGAGCCACCCCGGCGACGGGATGCTCGCGCCGATGTCGGCGCACGGCGGTCTCGACACGGTGCGCGTGCCGGCCGACGAAGTGCTGCATCTGTTTCGGCCGCTGCGTCCGGGCCAGATCCGCGGCGAGCCGTGGCTGGCGCGTGCGCTGGTGAAGCTGCACGAACTCGATCAGTACGACGACGCCGAACTGGTGCGCAAAAAGACGGCGGCGATGTTCGCCGGCTTCATCACCCGCAGTGCGCCGGAAGACCCGCTGCTGGGCGAGGGCGAGGCCGATGCGCAGGGCGTGTCCATGGCGAGTCTGGAGCCGGGAACGATGCAGTTTCTGGAGCCGGGCGAGGACGTGACGTTCTCGCAGCCGGCCGATGTCGGGTCGAGCTATGCTGAGTTCATGCGCCAACAGTTCCGCGCGGTCGCCGCCGCGATGGGCATCACCTACGAGATGCTCACCGGCGATCTGACGCAGGTGAACTACTCGTCGATCCGCGCGGGATTGCTGGAGTTCCGCCGCCGCTGCGAGGCGATCCAACACGGCGTGATCGTCCATCAGCTGTGCCGCCCACTGTGGCGCGCGTGGATGACGCAGGCGGTGCTCGAAGGCGCGCTGGTGCTGCCCGGTTACGCGCGCGGCGGCGTTGCGCGCCGTCGTGCCTACCTCGCGGTGAAGTGGATCGCGCAGGGCTGGCAGTGGGTCGATCCGAAGAAGGAATTCGACGCGATGATCGCGGCGATTCGCGGCGGATTGCTGTCGAGGTCAGAAGCGATTTCGAGTTTCGGCTACGACGCTGAAGACATTGATCGCGAGATCGCTGCCGACAACGCCCGCGCCGATGCGCTGAATCTGGTCTTTGACTCCGATCCAAGACACGACCATCCGACGACGTCGGCCACCGAACCTTCTTCGCAGACGCCTTGATGACCGCTCTTGTCCACCTGGCGTCCCGTCTGTACGGGACGCCGCTGCTGATTGCGCGCGCCAAACTCGACACGATCCTCGCCGTGCTCGGTCCGCGCATCGGGCTGATGCACTCCGAGCTGGCGGTGCCGATCACCGTGCCGACGCAGTCCGAGCCGATGCCTTCAGTACCTGGGATCGCGGTGATCCCGATTCACGGCACGCTGGTGCGGCGCGCGCTCGGACTGGAGGCCGCATCGGGATTGACCTCCTATGCGCGTATCGCTGCAGACATCGACGCGGCGCTCGCCAATCCAGATGTCGTCGGCATCCTCCTCGACGTGGACTCGCCCGGTGGCGAAGCCGGCGGCGTATTCGAGCTTGGCGAACAGATCCGTGCGGCCAGTCGGATCAAACCGATCTGGGCGCATGCAGGCGATGCCGCGTTCTCCGCCGCCTATGCACTGGCCTGCGCCACGCAGCGCGTGAGCCTCTCGGCCACAGGCGGGATCGGTTCCATCGGCGTGATCGCGCTGCACATCGATCAGTCGGTGCGCAACGCGCAGAACGGATTGAGCGTCACCGCATTGACGGCCGGCGCGCACAAGAACGATGGCACCCCGCACGCGCCGCTGACGCCGCAGGCGACGGCCGCGCTGCAATCGGAGATCGATCGTTTGTATGCCCTGTTCGTCGATCACGTCGCCGACATGCGCGGCCTCGACGCCGAGCGCGTGCGCGCGACCGAGGCGGCGCTGTTCTTCGGCGACGACGCGGTGGCATCGGGGCTCGCCGATGCGGTCGCGCCCTTCACCACCACGCTCGCCGACTTTTCCACCGCCCTTCGCGGGCGCGGGCGTTCGCCCAATTCCAACACACCGCTCGCTCTGCCGACGCGGCTTGCGCTTCCCACACCTTCGGAGATCTCCATGACCTTGCCCACCGAGGCTGCTCCAGTGCAGCCGACGCCCACCGCTGCACCAAAGGCGGCGCCGACCGTCATCCCGCCGGCGACCGCACCGACCACCGATATTCACGCCGAAGCGACGGCCATCGCCGAGCTATGTCTGCTCGCCGGATGCCCCGAACGCACCACCGAGTTTCTCGCCGCGCGGATGAGTGCGGCGCAGGTCCGACAGGTGCTACTGCAGGCCCGCGCCGACCAGGTCGAGATCGCCTCGCACCACCTCGCGGATGCTGCGCCCGCCGTTGGGGCGACCACCGCGAACCCCGTTCTCGACGCCGTGCGCAAGCGCATCGGCGCCACGCACCCGCAGGGAGCCTGAGCCATGCCCGTCCTCCACGAACCGGTCCACCTGAGCGATCTGCTCAAGTACGAAGCGCCGAACCTCTACTCGCGTGACGAAGTCGTCGTCGCATCCGGCCAGACCCTCGCGCTCGGCGCCGTCGTCGGTCGCGTCAGCGCGACCCACGAGATCGTCGCCCTCGATCCAACGGCGAACGACGGTCGCGAGGCCGTCGCCGGCGTGCTGATCGAGGCGGTCGTCACCGCTCCGACCGAACGCAGGCGAAGCGTGATCGTCTCCCGCCACGCCATCGTTTTCGGCGGCTCGCTCGTCCTGCCCGCCACCCTCACCTCCGAGCAGACCACGGCCGCCCACGCGCAGCTGACCGCGCTCGGCATCGTCGTCCGCCAGCCGCCGCAGGTCACCGCCCATGTTGAATCCGTTCTCTAATTCCGCGTTCTCGATGGCGGCCCTCACCGCCGCGATCAATCTCATCCCCAACCGCTATGGCCGGCTGCAGGAACTCGGTCTGTTCCCCGACAAGCCGGTGCGCCTGCGTCAGCTGCTCGTCGAAGAGCGTGCGGGCGTATTGACCTTACTGCCGACTCGGCCGCCGGGTGCGCCGGGTACCGTGAGCGCCAGCGCCAAGCGCCGCATGCGCTCGTTCGTGGTCCCGCACATCCCGCATGACGACGTGATCCTGCCCGAGGACGTCAACGGCCTGCGCGCCTTCGGCTCGGAGACCGAACTCGAATCGGTCGCCAGCGTCGTCGCCGAACGCCTGGAGACGATGCGCAACAAGCACGCGATCACGCTTGAACATTTGCGCATGGGTGCGCTCAAGGGCCAGATCCTCGATGCCGATGGCAGCATTCTCTACGACCTGTTCGAGGAGTTCCGGATCGCGCAGCAGACCGTCGTCTTCGAGATCGACAACCCGAGCAACGGTATCGATGTGAAGCAGAAATGCATCGAGACCCTCGCGCTGATCGAGGAAGGCCTGCTCGGCGAGTTCATGACCGGCGCGCGCGTGCTGTGCTCGCAAGAGTTCTTCGCCGCGCTCACCTCGCACAAGGACGTCAAAACCGCCTACGCGCAATGGCAGCAGGGCGCGGTGCTGATCAACGACGTGCGCAAGGGCTTCAACTTCGGCGGACTGGTGTTCGAGGAGTATCGCGGCAAGGCGTCCGACCTCGACGGCGTGGTCCGCCGCTTTATCGCGCCGGGTGAAGCGCACGCGTTTCCGCTGGGCACGATCAACAGTTTTGCGACCCACAACGCCCCGGCGGATTTCAACGAGACCGTCAACACCCTCGGTCAGCCGCTGTACGCCAAGCAGGAACCGCGCAAGTTCGAGCGCGGCACCGACCTGCACACCCAGTCCAACCCGCTGCCGCTGTGTCTGCGTCCCAGCGTGCTGGTGAAGCTCTCGATCAACTGAGTCTCGACCATGACCAATACCGACGGTCGCGGCTGGACGCGGCGCATTGCGGCCAATCTGCGCTTTGCGGCGCAAGACCTCGCATGAGCACGCCGCTTGATCCGACCTTCGAGGCCGCGCACGATGCACTGTTCGCCGTGTTCGGTGAGCCTGCACAGGTGCGTCGCAAGCGCAGTCGCACCGTGCCGGTGCGTGTGGTCATCACCTACAACGTGCAGGCGCTGGGTGACTACAGCCAGGGCCTATCGCGAGTGACCACCGTGAAGTTCCTCAATCGCGAGTGGCGACCGCGCGCGGGCGACCGACTGCAACTGCCCGCAGGCGCGTTCCTGATCGAACGCATCGTGGTTGACGACGGCACCGTGACCGAAACGGTGCTGCATGGGTGAGACGCCGATTCCGTGGGCGATTCTCGAACTGGTCCAGACGCGACTGGGCACGGTGCGCAAGGCGAACGGTTATCGCACCGATGCTGGTCGAGATGTGCGTTTGGAACCTGCGTCTTTCGATCCGAGCGATGCACCGCGTCTCACGTTGTATCCGCTGACGACGCTCTACCCCGACGATGCGCGCAGTGCCGGCGAGCGCGGCTACACCTTCGTCGTCGAAGCGCTGGTGCCGGTGCGCCTCGACAACGCGCAGCAGCGGATCGTCGAGACCATCGCCGATATCGAGGATGCGCTCGACGGCTTCATGCAGGCACCGCTGGCACTGCCGCTGCAGTTTCAGGAATCGGTGCTGCTGGATCGTCCCGATGGCGTCGCCGCGATGGCGGGACAAGTAATGTTCGGCACACGCTATCGGCGTAGCGCTGGCGCATGACGACGACCGTTAGTCATCGCCTTCGCGTGGGCTCAGCGCTCTGCGGGCGGCCACAGGCGTGCGACATGCACCAGCGCCAGAATCCAGATCGTTTGCGCATCCTCATCGACGTCGTAGAGCAGTCGGTAGTTCTCGTGCGGAACGAGCTCCCGAGTACCCGGCGCGATGCCGGCGCGGCCCATCATCGGAAACCGTGCCAATGCCTCTGCCGCCTCGTCGAAACGCTCATCCAGTTCCAACGCCGCCATCGGCGCCTCGCCGCACACGTACTCGAAGATGACCAGACGATCCTGACTGGCGGCATCGCTCCAGCGAACCTTCACTGGCGAGAATCGATCCGCCGCCGCACAGCGTCGCGGCGCGCGGCGAACTCAGCGGCGACCTCCTCGTTCGAGGTGTGCCGACCTTCGGCGATCTGCGCGCGGGCGATATCGACCTTGTCCTGCAGGAAGGCGTCGTAGGTCTGCCGCTGCTGCTGGCTACGGATGTACTCGCGCATCAACTCACGCACGACCTGCGAGGCGGGTCGGTCCTCGGCCTGCGTGGCGGCCATGAAGGCGTCCCGCAGGTCCGCCTCCAACTTCATTGTGAACACGGTTGCCTTGGCCACGGCCGGGCTCCAAAAGGTACTGACGTGATATGCACATTATCATGACGAGGCGGCCATGAGTGCCGAGCGCCCCACCTCCGCTGGCGGTGCGCGCCTGCTGCATGCCGACCTCGACGGCGTCCTGTCCGCCTCCCGCAACTTCAGTGCGCTGGCCTCGCGCCTGTCGACGCTGCACGTGCGCGCGATCGGCACCCTGCGTCGTCGCCTGCCGGTCCAGGCCCGCCGCGATATCCAGGCCGAGTACCAAGTCGGTGCGCGTCGCCTCACGCAGGACCTGCAGGCCCGTCCCACTGAGGACGGCCTTCGCCTGGTGGGTCGCTTCCGTGGCATCGGATTGCGGAACTTCGCGGCACGTCAGACCCGGCGCGGCGTCACCGCCGCCGTTCTGCGCGGCAAACGCAGCTTGCGCGCGCACGCCTTCCTCGGCGTCGGCGTGAACCGCAACGCCCAGGTGTTTCGCCGCGAAGGACCCAAGCGCGAGATGCAGCAAGGCCGCTATGCCGGCAAACGACGCCAGCCGCTGGTCGCCGAGTACGGCGCCACCGCCGCACAAATGCTCGCCAAGGGCCGCCGCCCCGAACGCCTTATCGATTTCGCGCGCGGCGTGCTCGCTGCGGAGTCCGACCGCCTCCTGCGGCTCGCCGCCGCATCTTCCCCCACTGGACCTTCGTCATGAACACGATCCGCCTCTATCACCCGCACACCCACGAGGGTGTGGCCTACACGCCGCCGCCCGAAGGCGTCGAACTGACCGTCAACGACGCCGATGCCGCCTTCCTCAAGGCTCTCGGCCTGACTACGCCACCGCCCGCGCTCGTCGATACGCCCGTCGCATCGACGCAGACCGACGCGTACGACACCGACACCGACGACCACACCCACGTCGATGTCGCCGACCAGGAGAACACCGCCGCATGAAAGATTTCTCCTTCCAGGGCGGGCTGTACCTCGGCACCCGTCTCGCGGGTGGCCGTCCCGGCGCGCTGCGCTGGGTCGGCGATGCACCCAAGTGCGACCTGACCCTCAAGACCGAGACCGAGACGCGCAAAGAATCGTACTCAGGCAATCGCCTGACCTCGGCGGTGCTGCAGAAAGGCAAGGAGGCCGAACTGTCGATCGCGATCAACTGGGCCGACATCGACAACCTGTTGCTTGGCCTGTATGCGACCAAGGCCTCGATCGCCGCCGGCACGCTCACCGGCGAGCCGTTGCCGGTACCGCTGGCCGCGAACGATCTGATCGCGCTCGATCACAGCACGATCAGCCAACTCGTGATCACCGACAGCAACGCCGCGCCGGTGACGCTTGCGGCGAACACGCACTACCGCATCCAGAGCGCACGCGCCGGCCTGATCAAACTGCTCAACCTCGCGGCGTTCACCTTGCCGCTGCGCGCGGCGTATCGCTATGGCGCACGCGTCAGCGTGGCGATGCTCACCACGTCCGCACCGGAACGCTTTCTGTTCCTCGATGGCACCAACACCATCGACGGCGCGCCCGTGCAGGTCCGTCTGTACCGCGTGCAGTTCAACCCGGTCAGCAACCTCGGTCTGATCCACGAGAGTTTCGGGCAGTTCGAGATGACCGCGTCGGTGCTGTTCGATCCCGAAGCCGCCGCCGATACTCTGCTCGGCGGATTTGGGCGACTCGATCTGCCGGAGGTGCCGTGATGGCCACAAAGATTCCTGACACCACACCACCCGAGGCGGCAACCGCCGCCGACGAGCTCGCCGTTTTGCACCCGGATCGCACGCTGCCGATCGGCGGGCGCCAGGTGACGATCCGCGAGTACGGCTTCTTCGAGGGACTGGACGTCGCCGATCGCGTATCGGCATTCATCGCCGATCTCGTCGCTGCCAGCGAAGACGGCACGCTGCGCTACACGCAGGTGCGTCGCCTGTTCGGCCGCCACCGTTCGGTGGTGCCATCGATCGCAGCGCAGGCGGGCGATGTCGACGTCGCGTGGCTGGAGGCGTTGGCACCCGACGACCTGGAGATTTATCTGGCGACCTGGTTCGCGGTCAACGCCACTTTTTTCGTGCGCGAGGCGCTGGCGGAACTGCGCGAGACCGGGCTGCGCGAGGCGCACGTCCTCGCGGCCGGCGCCTCGGCTGGAGCGAGTGTTTCCTCCGACTCGCCGGGTGCGGACTCGGCGATTTTGCCGGACTCGGCCGCATGACCGAGCGCCAGCTCAACCTCGCCTTCGATGCGCTGGAACGCATTGAGCGTCGCCGCCGCGCCGACTTTATCGAGGACGTCGCCGTGGCCGTGTGGGGCGGCGATGCGGCTGAGGCGCGCGTGAAGGCTCTGCGCGGTCCCGACTGAGCTCACCGATCGCACCATGAACCAGGACACCGTTCTCAACCTCAGGGTCCGCGGCGACTCCGCGCAGGCCGAAGCGAGCCTTGCCCGCGTGCAAGGCGCACTTGGCCGCGCCGACCGTGCGGTCGCTCAGCTCAACACGACCAGCACGACCGCCGCGCGCACCAGCGCCGCCCAGACGCAGACGCAGGACGCCGTAGCGGGCGCCCATCGCCGCAGTGCGCGTGCGACCGACATCGGTGCGCGCGCAGTCAATGAGTACGGCGTCTCCGTCGGCCAGACCCGGCAGGCAATGCGGATGCTGCCGGCACAGATCACCGACATTTTCACGTCGCTGGCGGGTGGGCAGAAGCCGTGGCTGGTCGCGATCCAGCAGGGTGGTCAATTGAAGGATTCGTTCGGCGGCATCGTGCCCGCCGCACGTGCGCTGCTCGGCGCGATCACGCCGCTCGCCGTCGGTATCGGATTGGCCGCCGCTGTGATCGGTGGGTTCGCGGTCGCGACGGTGTCCGGCTATCGCGAGACGCAGGCCTACGAGCGTGCCTTGATCGCCAGCGGCAACGCCGCAGCCACCACAGCCGGGCAACTCGGTGTCATCAAGGAGACGGTCGGTGGCGCGACGGGTGAGTTCGGGGATGCACAAACGGCGCTGACCGCGCTCGCCGCTGCAGGCACCGTCGCAGGCGACACGCTTGAGTTTGCCGCCAGCGCGGCGGTCAATCTTGCTGTCCTCACTGGCGCGTCGGTCGAGGACACGACCCAGAAAGTCATCGCGCTCGCTAAAGCGCCTTCGGCGCAATTGACCGAACTCAACCAGCAATACCGCTTCCTCTCGGTCGAGGTCTACCAGCATGTCCGCGCGCTCGAAGCGCAGGGACGAGCACAGGACGCCGCACGCCTCGCGATCGAGACCTTCGCGCGTGTCCACGAGCAGCGGGTGCAGGAAGCCTATGCGCGCGCGGGATCGCTCGAACGCGCGTGGATCGCGCTGGGCAAGGTCATCGGCGGCGTCTGGCAATCGATCAAAAACATCGGTCGCGACGATCTGGCATTCCGTCTATCCAAGACCACGGACGAACTCAACCGCATAGGCAACGAGTGGCGCGAACTCGGCGGTCTGAACTCGCTTGATGCGGTGCTCGCCAGCAGTGACGTCGATGCCGATACGAAGCAACGCATCCGTGCGTTGCGGCAAGAGCAGGCGACGTTGCAGCGCGAGGCCAATGCCGAGCAGGCGAAAGCGGATGCGCAGGCCGCGACTCAGGCGAAGCAGACGAACGCGATCAACGCCCTCGGTCGCGCACAGGCGGCACTCGGCCAGGACCGCGCCGTCGCCAAGGCGCAGCAGCTCAAACAACTCGAACGCGACATCGCTGCGCTGCGCGCGGGCGGCGTGAAGACGGTGGATGGCGTCGGTATCGATGCCTTCGAGAAGACGCGGCGTGCGCAGATCGACGAGCAGTTCAAGGCGCCGAAGGGAGCACGTGCAGCGAAGCCGAAGGCCACCGACGCCGACCGTGCGCGCGAAGCCGCCGAGCGCGAACTCGAGTCGCTGCGTCGCGAGGTCGCGCTGTTGGCGGAGGTCGAAGCGGGGCAGACCCGCGCGGGCGAAGCGGCGCGGATTCGGTACGAAACCACGCAGGGCGCGCTGAAGACGCTGGCGCCCGCGCTGAAAGCGCAGCTGATCAATGAGGCCGAAGCGCTCGATAAAGCGCGCGCCGCCGCCGAAGCCGAGCGCGAGCGCAAGGCCGAGATCGAGAAGACCACCCGCGCCTACGAAACGCTCCGCGACGGTCTGCGCACGCCGGCCGAAGTCGCGCTGGGCACGGCGACCGAACAGGTCAAGGTGCTGAACGATGCAATGCGCGCCGGCATCGCGACCAAGGCGGCGTTCGATGCGGCGATGGCGCGCGTAGCGCAAACGTCATTCCGTAAACCCGACGCCGTGCCCGGCGCCGCGCCAGATCTTGGAGACACCGGCGGCGAGCTGGCGCAGATCGTGCGAAGCTTGCAAGGCGCGTTGCTCCGGATGTTCGCGTTTGAGCGTAGCGGCGATCTGCATCGGCGACCAGCGCTGCTCCAGCAGCATACGCACCTGCGCCCATAAGGCCCCATCAACGTGCAGTTTGCGCTGCGGACAGGCCTGCCGGCGTACCCGGCGACAGCGCACACCCGCACGACAAGCGTCATAACCACCGGCAATGCGGGGGCGTCCCATCGGTCCCAACTCACTCTGGGACTTGTAGCCATTGCGTCGCAGTTCTCGCGTGATCGTGCTTGGCGCACGCCCCAGCACGTGCGCGATCGAACGCGCGCTTGCCTGCTGAAGCTTCATCGCCATGATCACGCTGCGCTCTTGAGTGCTCACTTGCTGGTATGTCAGAGGCATGCAGCACCTTGTGTTTAGGGGGGGTGTTGCACTTCACTTTAGAGATTGCGGTTGGATGATGATCTCGGCTTCGACCCGAAGCGGACATTGGCGAAATAAACCTGACCCGAATGCACTGGCTTATAAGCCTCACCACTCCAGAAAAGACGGGGATCCAGTGTCTTTGCTGGTCGTAAACAACTGAAATCACTGGCTTGGTACTTTCGCAGAAATCAGAAAATCCAGTGGGAAGCGCTTAAGTAAGTGCCATTCGAACCCGACCTCTTTGCCCCCTTGGCGGTTCGGCCACGCTAGTTCTTCTGCCCTAACTCATTCGAATCATCACAATGGGGGCAAAGCCCCGGCTTACCGCCCCCCGCCAACGGCGCAGCACAAACCAGCCTGGGCCGTGAGGCCCAGGTCGAACATGCTTGGATCGGGCAAGGGCTGAAAGCCCGGCACATGCTGTTCGAGGCGGACGCTGGCCGTGTGCCCGGCGGCAGACATCCGCCCCGTTGGGGCGGCATCTGTCGGCGGGCGATTTCCCCAGGGTTGCGCTCGTTCCTCGTTCCACCCTGGGCTTTCAACGTCCATGCCGTTGGCGTGGATCAATCAGTCGATCCTGGGTGAACGCGACTGCTCCTGGATCAACCCTCGCGTGCGCCCTTAGCCGGTTGTGACTCGCACGCATTGAATCATGCTGTCCATGTTCAATTTGACCGCATTGGGCGCAGCGCAGTAATTCCTATTGGTTAGCAAATCTTGATAAAGCTGCGCGTTTGCGTCGGTGCCGGTAAATACCGGGCTGAGATAAGAATCCACATTCGAATCCGGCGGAAATTCCAGCACGGCTTGTGCCGAAATCACCTGGCCGTTACTGCTGAATCCCAACATGACAACATAATGGCCATCTTTCGCCGCCGACCCATGAAGCATATCGATCTTGGTGGATACGTACAAACCCTGTTTCAACGGATAGTTTGAGGAATCGTGCTTCCAGGTGCTGAATTTTTGATTGCCGTCCGGAGCCACGCCGGCAACGTAGTATTCAGTGGTTTGATCGCCATCCCAGCTTACGGAGGTCTCTGCGGTGGTACTGCCATAGGCCAGCTTCAAATTAGTGAACAGAGTCGCAGGGAAATCGTCAACAGAGAAATAAATACCAATATTCGGCAGCGCCAGCGCGGGGCTCACACTCATCGATGCGCACAGTTTGTTCATATTGTGGTTGATCACCGCAATGAACGTTTGCCGTCCGCCATCATCATGACCAATTTCTTTTTCGAGCATGCCGTTCAACTGACTAAACAGCGAACCGATCAGCTTCGACGTCATCTCGGACGCGGCCTTGCTGATCACGGGGTCCAAAGGAGTCAACGCCCCTTCCGAGAGCAGGTCGGCAATTTCAGCCGCTGCATCTCCTGCCTCATCGCTTGCGTAGTCGTTTACCTCGTCCTCGATTTTCACCACGACTTTCGTGCCCCATTCGATGGCCCATTGACCGCCGAGCGACCATTCCAGACTGGCGGAATACAACTGCCCGGTCGGCAGAAAGGTCACCGTCAAGGTGGCGTGATCATCTTGCTGAGCGCCGCCGCCGCGGATGTGATCCAGCAGCATCACGGCGGTGCCGCCACCGTCGGCATTCTGGGTCCATGTGGGTTGCTTGGAACGATAGCTGGAATCGGAACTGACATATTCGGCACAGGGCGCACTGTTGATCGTCGCGTTCCAGCCATTGCTGTAGAGCAGGCCCAGGGCGTCAACGTCGGTTTTCACGAAACTCGTGATGATCTGCCAATTCTGAGCAGTACTATTGGACTGCTGCTGACCCGAGACGTTATCAGGTGCAACTGCGTTCAAATACAATCCGGTGCCCTGGTTTATGATGCACCAATAGCCATTGTTCAAATTGTCGAAAACCCACCTCTGATTTGCTGACGCTGCCTCTGTGGTCGGGATCTGCGTCTTTGCAAAGACATTATGCGCAGTGTCGCTTTCGAAGACCAAACCATTGGCAGCATTCACGATGGCGTAGCATCCCTGGTCAAGCGCACGGATCATCCAAATCTGGGCGTCATCGCCGTTGTAAATGGAGAAATGCAGGCCCTGCGTTCCGGTGATGCTCACCACATGCTCGGGAAGAATTTCGGGGCTCAAAGCGCAAGGCACATCGACAGGAACGACGCTGATGAAACTGCTGTCCAGCATTGCCCATTGCTGCTCGACCGAGGTCGGGCTTGCTGGCATGGTACCCACATCTCCGGAATTGGTATCCGCTCTCAGCGCACGCTGGGTTGCCTTGTTGCGAATGATATACAAACCATTACCAAGAAGATCAAAAAACCAAGCCTGCGAATCCGGGATTTGTTGACTCCGCGAAGTGGCACTCACATTGCCCTGCGCGTCACACTGCAGCAGCAAATCGTTGGCTTGATTTACAATGGCATATGCGCCCTGGCCGGCATCTTGCAACTGCCAGAATTGAGTAGTCTGTCCTGAATAAAACAACGCCTCAACTGAGTTGTGCTGGGTGCTGCTCAATACAGCGGCGACGCCGGCAATTGCGGTTTGCGCGATCACATAACTTTTACCTGTGTCAATCATGGCTGCTCCATTGCATGTCGATTGAATTGCCCGCGCGAAGAGGCACGGGACGTGTACAAGCCTACCGGGGAATGCCACGACTCAACAGCATGCGCCGTGAGGACCCGCCCCCGAGGCGCTGATAAGTGGCTCGCCTGCCACCTGCGTGAAGGCCGTAAGGCGCATACGCGTAGGGTGCATAAGCGAAGCGTCATGCACCGTTTCCGGAGATTCGGCGGTAGCGACGCTCCTTTGGCGCATGACGCCTTCGGCTTATGCGCCCTACGGAAGCGGGTTCGTGTGTCTGCCCCTGTCCGACAGCAGGCCATCTCCACTGCAGTGACGTAGCCCGGGTGTCGTACCACGACACCCGGGAAGCGGAATGCCTGTGGTGACCCCGGGTCTCGCCGGGGGCGAGACCCGGGCCACGAAAAGCGTGGCTTGGCCTGCTTCGCGAGCGTCCGCTTCTGGCGCTGAAAGGAGACGATCTCCACTGCAACCGATCACCTGAAGTCCCGACTGCCAGTCTGCAGCTTCGCCAGCAGGCCACCGTAATTTTCCATCCGACTCACGATCAGGTGTTGCACGCCATCAGCCCGTTCTAGTCGCCCGTCGATGGCCATCAAGCTTGATTCCAGCAGCTCGCGCCGCTGTTCCTCGGCCGTCCGCTGCCACACAACTGCGTTGACCATGCCGTGTTCGTCTTCGAGCGTCACGAAGGTCACGCCGCTGGCGGTTTCGGGGCGTTGGCGCATCCGCACGAGGCCGGCGAACCGCACGCGTCTTCCGTGCGGCAGCTTGGCGAGGTCGGCTGATGATAGGCATCGCCGCGCCGCGAGTTGTTTGCGGATCAGGCTGAGCGGGTGCCGGCCAAGGGTGAGGCCGATCGAGGCGTTGTCGGCAACAACGTCCTCGCTTGCTGTGGGCAGTGGGATTGCGATGTTGGGCTCGACCGTTTGCGGGATACCGTCGAACAGCGGCAGTGGCGCTTCGACGCCAGCGACCGCCCAGCGGGCGCGGTGGCGATGTCCGCTCAAGCCTTTCAGCGCACCCGACTCAGCGAGCAGCGTCTGGTGTCGGCGATCAAGACCCGCACGATGACAGAGATCGGTCACATCCCGGAACGGTCGTTGTGCGCGTGCTGCCGAGAGCCGTTCGGCCGGGTCCTGTGCAAAGCCGCTGACCAATCGTAGGCCGAGCCGGATCGCCGGCTTACCGCGCGTGTCGCCGTCGGCGAACTCCAGCGTGCAATCCCAGTCG
>JANMGT010000005.1:0-36893 GCA_031374725.1 Lysobacteraceae bacterium
GGACACCCGGGGTGTGGTGTCGCATATCTCACCGAAGGCCCCGGCTCTCGCTAGCTGCGAGAGCCGGGCTACGTCACTGACGTACGCGAAGGCAAAAAATTGACATCACGTTCTCTTGACACAAATTCAGAAGGTCATCAAAGTTCGTTGGACAACAATTCACGATCGCCCGTAGGGCAGTCGACTGAGTGGTGTTGGTTCACCCGAATGGAGCAGCTTTTATGAATGGAGGAGCTTTTATGGAGACACGCGAGAATCTCAGGAAATCCCGGAAAATTGTGCACCGCGCCCTCATGGCGCTGGTGCTCGCCATGGCGGGCCTCGGCCTCTCAATTGGGGTCTCCAGCCCCGCGCAAGCCGCAACCACAACAATTTGTTCGAGTTCCCCGGTCCCCGCCGGTTATGTGGTGACCGGCGCCTACAACAACACACCGAACTGCGGCAGATTCGTCCTGTACCAGATCACCAACAGCCTGTACAACAACATGACCATCTGCTCAGCCACGGCCTTGCCGCCCGGCTGGGTCGTCACCGGGGCGTACAACCGCCACCCGTACTGCGGCAATTTCGTCTACTACCAGATCAGCAACAACCTGTACAACAACATGACCATCTGCTCAGCCACGCCCGTGCCGTCTGGCTGGGTCGTCACCGGGGCCTACTACAACACACCGAACTGCGGCAACTTTGTCCTCTACACCATCAGGCGCCTCTGACGTTTCAGACGCTAGAAAGCCGCGGTTGAGCACTGTCGGGGCCATCTCATGAATTAACATGAGGTGGCCCTGACAGCGAGTAGCCCGGGTGTCCGCGAAGTGGACACCCGGGGTGTGGTGTCGCATATCTCACCGAAGGCCCCGGCTCTCGCTAGCTGCGAGAGCCGGGCTACGTCACTACGTCGCTGTCGGGTACTAAGCGCGACTTAAACAATGGGTGTCCTGGTTCGACTTCCTTCCTGGTTCGACTTCCATTCATGGGCGGAGCCCATGAATCCCAAGGTTTGCAAAGCAAACCTTGGGCCCCAGGCGCGTACTTCCGATCCCCGCGGCTTCGCCGCGCCCCCTTACCAAGGGGGCTTTGCTTCGGTTGGCAGATGCGTGGTTGGAAAAGTGGGTTTCGGTTGAGGTGCGCGCGTGTTCCGGCAGCTTAATGTCCAGCGACTAGCGAGTAGCCCGGGTGTCCGCGAAGTGGACACCCGGGGTGTGGTGTCGTATAGCTCACCGAAGGCCCCGGCTCTCGCTAGCTGCGAGAGCCGGGCTACGTCACTGTCGGGTACTAAGCGCGACTTAAACAATGGGTGTCCTGGTTCGACTTCCATTCATGGGCAGAGCCCATGAATCCCAAGGTTTGCAAAGCAAACCTTGGGCCCCAGGCGCGTACTTCCGATCCCCGCGGCTTCGCCGCGCCCCCTTCAAGGGGGCTTTGCTTCGGTTGATAGATTCATAGTTGGAAAGATGGGTTTTGGTTGAGGTGCGCGCGTGTTCCGGCAGCTTAATGTCCAGCGACTAGCGAGTAGCCCGGGTGTCCGCGACGTGGACACCCGGGGCGGGGTGTCGCATAGCTCACCGAAGGCCCCGGCTCTCGCTCGCTGCGAGAGCCGGGCTACGTCACTGTCGGGTACTAAGCGCGACTTAAACAATGGGTGTCCTGGTTCAACTTCCTGGTTCAACTTCCTGGTTCGGCTGTGAATATGAGGCGGCTGATAATTGACCAAAAGCTGAACAAAGCGGAGCTTCTATTGTTGAAAGGCCGATATAGATAATTGTTTTTTAAGAAAAAAGAGAATAACGAGAGAACTTTTAGAGTATTTCAAGAAGACATCTGGAAGGCCTGCCTCTAGCGTTCGTCTCGATCTGCGGCAACGCATTGCTGAGGTCTCCACAAATGGCCGCGCAGCAGCCCCATCTCGTTCGCAGCCATGCGTTAACCCACCATAATCGATCAGGAGATACCAGACATGGCTAATGACAAGACGAACGAATCACCGGTCAACCCTAGCTCGGCAGCGGCAAATTCGGAGACCAGTGAGCTTTACGCTCAGGCCTTTAAAAATCCCAACCAAGGCGGAGTTGACAGGGGCAATCGAGTCGGCGGATCCGTTGAGCTCATCAACTTTGGGTTCAAATTGTGGGAGACCACCCGGCAATTGGACCATTACGCCAAAGAGTCATCGCAGACCGCGCGCGAGGTCGACAAGGCGCTAGGTCAACTGGACCATAAACAGCACCCGTTTGCTGGCGTTCGAGTCACGATTTCACAGGGGCCGGATGGTTTCGTCAACATGGAGACTACTCCAGGGAAATCGGTGGCAGCAGCGTTCGATAAAACGTTTATCACTCCGCTCGGGACCAAGTCGAAGGAAATCTGGATCCCGGACAACCCGAATCTCACTCCCATTGTCCCCAAGGGTGTTGAGTTGATGACGCCGCAGCAATTCCAGCGAACTTTCGGCCTCAACAACAAACGAGCTGACCTGGGTGATGAGGGGCAGTCTCTTGCTGGCAACACAAATGCCAATCAAATCTTGGCTAATCTGAACATCACAGATGCCGACAAGAAACAGTTCAAACAGGAAGGTCAGGTGCAAGCGGATGCTGCGATACTCGCCACAAAGCCTGTAGAGCCAAAAGTCTCGCAGGAAACGCCGTCCCAGGAAGCGTCCAGCCGTAGGATCATGTAAGGGCCGTAAGGTGGGCTTTATGCCCACCACCACAGCACCCAAACAATATCGATCAACCGCTTCATCGCGGCTAAGTTTCGATCACTATTCCCGCAGATGGATATATGGCGATGGTGGGCATGAAGCCCCCCTACAAAGATCGCTGTGGGTGTCAGCGAGTAGCCCGGGTAAGGCCACAGGCCGCACCCGGGGCTTTTGATAGTTGAACCGCCAGGGATTCTTGGCGACTCATGTTTTCCCGGGTGCGTGCTGCGCACGTACCCGGATTACGGACTCGGATGCAACCACGCCGCATCCCCTTCCGCATAGCGCTCGTGCTTCCAAATCGGTACGCGGGTTTTCACTTCGTCGATGATCCAGCGGCAGGCGGCGAATGCGGCGTCGCGGTGCGCGGCGCTGACGCCGACCCAGACGGCTAAATCGCCGACATCGAGGTCGCCAATGCGGTGCACGCAGGCGGCATCGGTGATGGCGAATGTCGCTAGCGCTTCTTCGACGATTGCCGCGCCTTCGGTTTCGGCGAGCGCGATGTAGGCGTCGTAGCGCAAACCGAGCGCTGCGCGGCCATCGTTGTGGTTGCGCACCCAGCCTTCGAAGCTGGCGTATGCGCCCGCGTCCGCGCGCAGTAGGCGTTCACGCAGCGGTGCGATCTCGAAGGGGGCGGCGGCGATGGCGAATCGGGTCATCTTTTGCTATCTCTCGAACTCTCGAAGTCTCTGCGACTCAATCCGCTAAACGCTTTGTCGTGGGAGCGACGCCAGTCGCGACGGAAGCGCGACGATTCTTCCGTCGCGACTGGTGTCGCTGCCGCATAGAAGTCGCCCACAACAGGCGATTCATCCGCCAGATACCGGCGGAATGAACGCGACTTCGGCGCCTTCGATAGGGGCATCGTCCCAACGTGCGAATGCGCCATTGAGCGCGACGCGCAGACGGCCGAGCGGCAATGCGAAGCCGTACTTTTCGCGCAGCGTGAGATAGAGCGACTGCAGATCGCCGTCATGCTCGATGATCTCACTCTCGATGCCCGCAGCATCGCGCAGGCTGGCGAAATAGAGGACACGGATCGAGGCCATTAGCGCTTCTCCACTGCATTTACATTGACTGGATTTACATCGACATCGCCGAAATCGCGCTTGCCCCCGCGTTTGCCGCGCAGCTTCGCCGGGCCGAGCACGATCGCGTGCGACAGCGCTTTGCACATGTCGTAGACGGTGAGCGCGGCGATGGTCGCGCCGGTCAAGGCTTCCATTTCGACACCGGTGCGATGCGTGGTGTTGACGGTGCAGAGAATCTCCAGCTCGCGTTCGCCGCGCCAGTCGATATTGAAGCGAATGCCGTCGATCGGCAGCGGATGGCAAAACGGGATCAACTCGTGCGTGCGTTTTACCGCCAGCGTACCGGCAACGATCGCGGTTTCGACCACGCCGCCCTTCGCGCTTTTTAGGCCATTTTTGTGCAATTGCGCGGCGACACCGACCGGAAACTTGACGCGGCACTCGGCCGTCGCCGCGCGGGCGGTGACGGCTTTCGCTGACACATCGACCATCGCTGGCCTGCCCTGCGCGTCGAGATGCGTGAGTGCTGGCACCGTCGGCGTCGATCGCTTTGTTGCAGATTCTGTCGGAACGGCCATTGCCTGCGTGGTTCTTGGCTGCTTGGTTCTTGCCGATGTCGTTCTAGTCGACTTGCTTCTTGCCGACTTGGTTTTTGTCGGCCTAGCTTTCGTTGGAGTGACTCGGGTATTCAAATCACGATTCTCCAGGACAAACCGCCGCCGGGCTGCGGCGGCGCGAACAGATCATGCAGCACGCGACGTGGGTTCGGGCGATCGTCAATGCCCGGCGTCTGGATGAGATCCGAGCATGCGAAGGAAACACGGCAATGACCTGATTACGCCATTGCCGTCAAGACAGTTGCTGAGTTAAGCCGCCCCGCAGCGGGGTAGCGGAGGCGTGCTAGCGTAGCGCAGGCACGTGACCGCTGCCACGATGCGGGGTTGGCTTGAACGAATTGTTAGAGCCCATATCCGGAGATTTTTCATTGAAAAATAAAGGTTGAAGCGGAAGATAATTGGTGCCGCCTTGCTGAATTATAGATTTAGCAAACCAGATATGCCATGTTCTTTCAAGTACGCAAAAAGAAATATTGCCAAAAGCAAAAAGACAATTGTATTAAATAGCCAAGGCTTCCTTTTGCGTTTGTTCGGATTTTTCATTTGGGCGCTAACATCGTCGCATGCATGCGCTCAACCGCCGACGAGGAACATCTCGACGCGCTTGCGCGCACCGTGTGTCCGCGCTGCATCGTCTGCGCTATCGCGCATGTCATCGCGCTGGCTATCGCGCGGTCCTTCGCTTGCTCCGTCGCTTGACCCAGCACGCAATCCACCACTCAATCCACCACTCAATCCGCTGCGCGATTCGCTATAGCGATCGCCACGATCGCGCCATAGCGCACCGAGGCGATCCACCAGCGCATCGCCGTCCTCTGCGAGCCAGGGCCGCAAATCGCTGCCCTCGCCTGCGAACAAACAGGTGTAGAGCCGGCCATCGGCCGAGACGCGGGCGCGGTGGCAGTCGCCGCAGAACGGTTCGGAGATCGAGCTGACGAAACCGACTTCGCCGCCGCCGTCGATAAAACGATAGCGCGTCGCGACTTCGCCGCGATATTGCGCATCGAGCGGCTGCAGCGCCCGGCGCGCGTGAATGCGGTCGCGCAATTCAGCGGACGGCACCACCCGCGCGAGATTCCAATCGTTGCAGGTGCCCACGTCCATGTATTCGATGAAACGCGGCACATGGCCGTGGTCGCGCGCGAATTCGACCAGAGGCAAGACTTGATCGTCGTTGATACCGCGCTGCACCACGCAGTTGAGCTTGATGCGCTCGAAGCCCGCAGCGACTGCAGCATCGAGGCCGCGCAAGACCGCATTCACATCGCCACGGTCGCCGGACAAGGCTGCGAAGAGTGCGGGATCGCGCGCATCCAAACTGACCGTCAAACGATGCAAACCCGCTTCGCGCAGCGCGCGGGCTTGCGCGGCGAGCAGGCTGCCGTTGGTGGTGAGCGCGAGGTCTTCGATGCCATCGATCGCCGCCAGCCGTGCGATCAATTCGGGCAAGCGTTTGCGCAGCAAAGGCTCGCCGCCGGTGATGCGCAGTTTGCGCATACCGACGCGGACGAAGCCGCGCACCAGACGCTCGATCTCGTCGAACGACAGGCGCGATGCGGCGTCGAAGCCGTAGTCGTCGGGCACGCGGTCGGCCGGCATGCAGTACGGGCAGCGGAAGTTGCAGGCCTCGATCACCGACAGCCGCAGATCGCGCAGCGGCCGGCCGAGCCGATCGCGCGGCGACTGGGCGGCATCGGCTGCTGGTGCTGTTTTTGATGTTAGCGCTGAGACGGTGTTCACGGCGATCAAGAAGATGCAGAGGCCGCTTCGGTTGCGCCCGCCGACAAAAACGACAGATCGGTATACAGCGCGGTCGGTTCGGCCAGCGCGAGCACATCGCCAGGGCGGGCGACAGAATAGCCGCGCGCGGCCAGGGCATCGCCATCGGCTTGGCTGGCGTAGTGATAGAGGCGGCAGCGATCGAGCAATTCGCGCGGGTACTCGCGTTCGAGATCGTCGATCCCGCTATGCGAGGGATTGCCGTGCAACCCGCAGTCGTGAGCGACGATTTCGCCCTCGCCCGCCATCTTCGCCAACATTTCCGGAATCGGGCGGGTATCGCCGGTCCACACCACGCTGCCGCGCAGACGCAAGCCGTAACTGGTCTCAGGCCAGTGATGGCGCGTCGGGAAGGTCTCCATGCGCGTGCCGTCGTGCCAAAAATGATCGCCGACGGGAATGAGTTGAAAGCCATCCCAGAAATTCGCGCCGCCTTCGGCCAACACGTTCGGATACTCGGCCACGCGCTTGTGCAGCAGCGGCACCACCGTGACCGGCACATACAGCCGCACGTTGCCGCGTCGCGCGGGGTCGAAAAAGTTGCCGAAAAACAGGCGCTCGAAACCGCCGATATGGTCGAGATGCGTGTGGGTGATGAACCAAGCCGTCGGCGCTTCGCCGTAGTGCGCGAGGCAGGCAGTCAAACCATCGCCGCCGCAGTCGATGGTCAGCCAGGGCCGACCATCGCGCTCGATCGTCGCCATCGCCGAACCCAGCTCGACCGCGAAGGCGTTGCCGACGCCGTGGAATCGTAGTGCCCAGCTCATGCATTCATCCTCATACTGAAACGCTCGTCGAAGTGATCGCTCCAATCATATCCCGCGCTGCCAGCGCGCATCGTAAGCCTCGCGCAGGCGGCGCACATCCTCGCGCACCTGCTCGGGCGAGCGCGCACCGCGCAGCTTCAGCAAGGACCGCTCCAGCCGCTGCAGATTCGCCTCGCGCCACGCGGTCGCCGGAATGCGTATGTGGCTGCGGTCCAAATCGATGATCCAACCTTTGGCGCCAGCTTGGAGCGGGCCAGCTTGGAGCGGGCCAGCTCCAAGCGGTCCAGCTTCAAGCGGGCCAGTTTCAAACAGGCCAGCTTCAAACAGAATGTTGTGGGCGTTCAGATCGGCGTGATCCAGGCCCACGCGATGCATGCGGGCGATCAAGTCGCCGGTGCGCTGCCAGAGTGCAGGGGCGTCCTTGCCAGCGGCGAGATCGGCCAGCGTGCGGACGTGTTGCAGGCGATCGAGCAAGATCGCGGCGCGATAGCTGCCGCCTTTGCGCCAATAAATCGCAGCAATGGGCTCGGGCACCGCTAGGCCCAAGCGACCCAGGGCGCGCAGCAGGCGAAATTCGTCGAAACTGCGCACGTGACCAGGGCCACGCCAGAGGTGGCGATCCCGGCTCAGTCGCGCGACCAAGCCGCCGCGGAGGTAGTACCGAAGTACCGCAGGGCCGAAGTTCGGGACTTTAGCGGCGACAGCGGCAGTCTTTTTCCGCAGCTTTTTCGACGAACCAGCATCGTTGGGTTGGTTGACGAACCAAGCGCCGCCGCGCCCGCCACTGTCGACGACCTGCGCCTGCGTCCCCCACCATGCCGGATCGAACCAACCGGGTTCGGCTTGCCGCAGGCGCGTCGCGTCGAACAGAATCGCGCCTTCAAACACGGCGCCGCCTTCCGTTATTCGGAACGGCGTGAGATTTTCGCTGGTGTCGATGCCTGCCATCGCCCGAGTGTATCAATTGACTACGACAGATGACCCCGAAAACACCCGTTCGCTCACCTCCGCGCTCGATCTGTCTGCTGCGGCTTTCCGCCCTAGGCGATGCCACCCACGTCGTGCCGCTAGTGCGGACCCTGCATCGTGCGTGGCCGGAGGTGGCGCTGACCTGGGTAATCGGTAAGGGCGAACAAAAACTGCTCGACGGCTTGGAGGGCGTGGAGTTCGTGGTCTACGACAAAAAAACCGGTCTCGCCGGCATGCGCGCGCTGCGTCGCGGCCTGCAGGGCCGGCGCTTCGATGCGCTGCTGCAGATGCAAGTGGCCGCCCGCGCAAACCTGTTGTCGGCGTTCATCCCGGCACAGCGCCGCATCGGCTACGACAAATCGCGCTCGAAGGATTTGCACGGCCTGTTCGTGAACGAGCGCATCCCCGACCGCCCGGGCATTCACGTGCTTGATGCGATCGGTAGCTTCTGCGAACCGCTGGGCCTGAAACAGACCGACGTGGTTTGGGATTTGCCCGTGCCCGAAGACGCCTGGGCCTGGGCGCGCGCGCAGTGGCCGGACGATGGCCGGCCAACGCTAGCGATTTCGCCCTGTTCCAGCCATGCGCTGCGCAACTGGCGCGCCGAGCGCTATGCCGCAGTCGCCGATCACGCCCTCAGCCGCGGCTGGCGCGTCGTGCTGTGCGGCGGCCGCAGCGACTTGGAGCGTCATACGACCGATGCGATCCTCGCGCAGATGTCCGCCGCGTCGAAAGAGATCGCTGCAAAAGGCATCGCTGCAAAAGGCGATGGCTTGCTCGACTTGGTCGGCAAGGACACGCTGAAACAATTGCCCGCGCTGCTCGCCCGCGCCGACCTGCTGATGACCCCGGACTCCGGCCCGATGCACATCGCCAACGCCATGGGCACGAAGGTGTTGGGGCTACACGCGGCGAGCAACCCCGCACGCAGCGGGCCGTACTCGGATCTACGATTCTGCGCGAACCGCTACGACGATGCGGCGCGGAAATACTTGGGGAAACCGGCAAGCGAACTGAAATGGGGCACCAAGATCGAACACGAGGGCGTGATGGATTTGGTAACGGTGGAGGATGGCATTGCGGCGTTTGAGCGATTTTGTACCGATCTGCCCGCTACTGCAGACTTACACCCCGATAGGCCTAAAAAGACTCCATGAATTACGACCGCCTGTGTCACGAGCTCAATCTGGGGGCGATTCAAACGCCGACCTTCGTATCGTATGCTGTTCGCGAACTGCCGTTTTGTGGGGCGTCAATAGCTGCCCGTGAGTACTTGCCGGGTACAGAAGTTGCCATGAAACTCGATGGTCCGACTTTGCTTGCAATCGGAACTCTGGTCGACGTGTTCGGGCTCGGCGTAAGCGAGCTCGATTTCGCACAAAACTGCCATGGTTTCACGTTCGAAGATGAGTTGGGAGGCAAGTACTGGATAAACGAGATTCATGTCGAGAACCTCTTGCATCCCGATTCGCCATACAAAGAGGCTACCCCGCAATCAGCTTCAGTCGTCCTATTGCTTCAAGGCACCCAGGTTATTCACTCAGCTCGCACATGCGCGAATGGGTTTGAATCAAAAGTCGGCTGTAGACAAGTGCATCTCTGCCGTGATCTTGAAGAGTTCCGGACTTCTTTGGATTACCGTTTTGATACGGCCAAGTATTTTCAACGGGCCTACTAACGGAGCACGTTCGCCTACGCGGTCATGCGGCACTTCAGCGCACGCTATGCGGCCTTCTCGCCTTCGATCCCGACATTGCTCGACGCCGCGTCGTACACAGCGCGATCGAGCAATCCGGTTTGTTTCGCCACCAACACCGGCACCAACATTTGCCCGGTGACGTTGGTCATCGTGCGCATCATGTCGAGCACGCGGTCGATGGCGTAGAGGTAGCCGATCACTTCCAGCGGCAAGCCGGCGGCGCTCAGCACCACGGTCGCCATCACCGTCGCGGTGCCGGGCACGCCTGCGGTGCCGAAACTGCCGAGCACCGAAGCCAAGATCACAATGAAATATTGCTCCATCGACAGCGGCATGCCGGTGTATTGGGCGATGAACACCGCACAGAGTGCCGGGTAAATCGCGCCGCAGCCGTCCATTTTGATGCTGGCGCCCAACGGCACCGCGAACGAGGCGTAATCCTTGTCCACCCCGAGGTTGTGGGTGACGCTGCGGATCGACACCGGCAGCGAGGCGAAGCTGGATGCGCTGACGAAGGCCACCTGCATGCCCGGCGCGGCGCCACGGAAGAATTTAATCGGGTTCAAACCGTGCGCCATCAGCAAGCCGCTGTAGACCACGACGATATGGATCGCGCAGGCCAAATACAGCGCAAGCACGAAATTGCCGAACGGCAGCAACTTCTCGAAGCCGTAAGCGCCCACCAGCGCGGCGATCAGGCCGAAGGTGCCGATCGGTGTGAGTTCGAGCACGAAGCGGGTGATCTGAATCATGATGTCGCTGGCTTCGCCCGAGAGTCTGCGCGCGGTCGGTACTTTTTCACCCAACTTGACCATCGCGAAACCGATCAGCGCCGCGAAAAAGATCACCGGCAGGATCGAGCCCCTGCCTGCGGCGAGCACGGTTTCGCCAGCGGCGTTTTTGGTGGGGCCGATCCCGGTCAGGGCGTGGAAGGGATTGGCGGGGACGATATTCAGCAACACTTGGATCGGGCTGGGCACGTCCTTCGGCACAAATTTCGGATCGACCGTCAGCCCTGCCATACCCACGCCCGGCTGAAAGATCGTGCCAACGGCCAGTCCAACGCAGACCGCGAGCAGGGCGGTAATCGCGAACCACAAAAACGTGCGCCCCCCGAGTGCCGCCACCGATTTCTGCCCGTGCAGCGAACCGATGGCATGGATCACCGCGAAGAACACCAAAGGCACCGCGATCATCTTAATGAGCGTGATGTACAGGTCGCCCAGCGGCTGGAACCAAGTTTCGGCATCCGGGCCAAGTGCCCAGCCGGCCAGAGCACCGAGGACGAAGCCGGCGACGACGCGCTGCCAGAACGGAATGCGGAACCACAGGGCGAAGGCACGCGACATACTGGAACTCTCCAATCGGACTCTCAAATAGACCGCTATCGATGGGCAGGACCAAATGCGATGCGCATTGGCACAGAACCGGCACCTTAGCCGAGCCTGCGGTTGTAGGGAAACGCTGTGAAGACATCACGATCGTACGTTTGGTCACAGTGTCGGGGCATAATCCAACTCCTTTGACTCGTTCTGCCCCTATGCGCCCTTCCTCCATGCGGCGGATCTCCGCTCTCGCTCTGGCTTGCACGCTCACCGTTGGGCTGCCGTTCGCGATGGACGCCGCCGCTCAGAAACAGCCGAGCGCGCCCGCCTCGCTGCAGCCGCCCTCGCCGCAAGCAGCGTCGATCCAGCCTATCGATGTGCCGAAAATCGCTCGCCCCGATGGCGAAACCCCCGCATGGTGGTATCGCGCCGGCGCGGCACTAGCCGCAGAGCGCGGCGCGATGTCGGGCAAAGCCAAGAATGTGATTCTGTTCATCGGCGACGGCATGAGCCTGACCACAGTGGCCGCCGCGCGCATCCTCGAAGGCCAGCGCATGGGCCAGCCCGGCGAGGAGCACGCGCTGAGCTGGGAGGCATTTCCCTACACCGCCTTCAGCAAAACCTACAACACCGATACGCAGACGCCGGATTCCGCCGGCACCATGACCGCGATGGCGACCGGGGTGAAGACCCGCTCGGGCGTACTCGCGATCGGTCAGCAAGCCGCGCGCGGCGATTGTCCCGGCGCACTCGCGGCACCGTTGCTCACGCTTTGGGAACTGGCCGAGCGCGCCGGTCTGGCCACCGGCGTGGTCACGACCACCCGCGTCACCCATGCGACCCCGGCCGCGACCTACGCCCACTCGCCCGATCGCAATTGGGAAAACGATTCCGAAATGTTGGGTTTAACCAACGCCGCCGAATGCCGCGATATCGCTAAGCAATGGGTCGAAACAGCGTACGGCGACGGCCCAGAAGTGCTATTGGGCGGCGGCCGCGGCAGTTTCTTCCCAGTCACGCAGGCCGATCCCGAATACGACGACCAGACCGGCCTGCGCTTGGACGAACGCAACCTCGTGGCCGAATGGAAACAGCGCCGCCAGGATGGCGTCTACGTGTGGAACAAAGCGCAGTTCGATGCCGCGCCGACCGACAAACCGCTGCTGGGCCTGTTCGAGCCCGGCCACATGCTTTACGAACACGACCGACCGCGCGACAGGGCGGGCGAACCATCGCTAGCGGAAATGACGCGCGCCGCGATCGTGCGCTTGAACGCACACGCCGCGGCGAAAGGCGGCCAAGGCTATGTGTTGTTGGTGGAAGGTGGACGCATCGATCACGCGCACCACTCCGGCAACGCGCAGCGAGCGCTTACCGACACCATCGCGTTAAGCGAAGCGGTGGCCGCCGCTGCGGCCATGACCTCGGCCGACGACACGCTAATTCTGGTCACCGCCGATCATTCGCATGTGATGACCTTCGCCGGCTACCCGGTGCGCGGCAATGCGATTCTGGGCAAAGTCAAAGGCAGCAGCGGCGAAAGCAGCAATTCCAGCGGTTTCGCGACCGACGCCACCGGCCTGACCTACACCACGCTGAGCTATGCCAACGGCCCAGGCTATGTCGGCGCCACCGATCAGGCGCCGGAGGGCTCCAAGACGTTCCCGCAGGAAGTCAGCGGCTTCCAGAGCGCGGAAAAGGGCCGCCCGAATCTAGCCGAAGTCGATACCGAGCACCCGGATTACATGCAGGAGGCGATGCTCCCGTTGAGCAACGAAACCCACGGCGGCGACGATGTTGGCATCTGGGCGCGCGGCCCAGGCGCACAGTCCGTGCGCGGCACGCTGGAGCAAAACGCGATCTATCACATCATGCTGCAAGCCACACCGAAACTGCGCGAAGCGCTGTGCACGGCGAAACTGTGCAACGCCGATGGCGTGCCGGTGGAATTGCCCAATCCCGAGGCGTTCAAACGCCGCTGACGTACGCATAACATCCGCCCTGGTAGGAGCGACGCAAGTCGCGAACGCTCCACCTTTTGCAATTGACCTCGACCGGCATCGCGGCTTGCGCCGCTCCCACAAGGCATCGATTGCGGCTCGCGCCGCTCCTACGACTGAGATAGAGAACATCCGCGCTGGTAGGAGCGACGCAAGTCGCGAACGCTTCTGTTTTTGATGTCGATCCCAACCCGCATCGCGACTTGCTCCACTTCTACGAGCGACGCATTCACATCGGTTTCGCCAACACCAAATAGATCACGATCAGCAGCAGAAAAATCGGCACTTCGTTGAACCACCGCAGCGCCGTCGGCGAAGGCAATGTCCGCCCCTTGTCAACGCCTTTAAGCCAGCGGCCGGCGATGATGAAATGCGCGAGCATCAGCGCAACCAACGTCAGCTTGATATGCAGCCAGCCGCCGGAAATTCTGAAGTGCACCCACAGCACCATGCCGAACACGATCGCGATGGCGAACATCACATGGCCGAAGCGATACAGTCTGCGCCCCATTAACACCAGGCGTTCGCGCACCGCAGGCACATCGCCGACTTCGGCGATATTCACCAAGATGCGCGGCAGATAAAACACCGTCGCCATCCAGGCGATGACGAACAGCAGATGGACCGTTTTGGTCCACAGATACGGATTGGCCCAAGCGTCTGACATGGTCGGCTCACTGATTGGATCAAGGTAGGATGACACGCCGCAGCGCTCCCTGCCCAATCGGAACACGACACGATGCCCATGCCCGTCATCTTCCTTGGACACGGTTCGCCGATGAACGCGATCGAAGCCAATGCATGGCATCGCGCTTGGCAGGCGCTCGGCAAACGGCTGCCGCGATCGCGCGCGATCCTCTGTGTGTCGGCGCACTGGGAAACCCCGAGACCATGGCTGACCGGCAGCGCCGCGCCGCGCACGATCCACGATTTCGGCGGTTTCCCGCAGGCGCTGTTCGATGTGCAATACCCCGCGCCGGGCGACCCGACGCTGGCGCAGCGCGTGGCGGACTTGTTGGACGCGGACTTGCCCGACGCGAACTTGCTGGACGCGAACTTGCCCGACGCGAACTTACCCGGCGCGGACTTACTCGATGATGTCGTCTCCGCGCGCATCGACCCCGATCGCGGCCTCGATCACGGTGCCTGGGGTGTACTGCGACCGATGTATCCGGAGGCAGACATCCCCATCGTGCAACTCGGGATCGACACGCGCCGCTCAGGCGCATGGCATGTCGATGCCGCGCAGCGGCTCGCAGCACTGCGCGACGAAGGCGTGCTGGTGGTCGCAAGCGGCAACATCGTCCATAACTTGCGTCTGTTCGACTGGCGCGATCAAACCCCGCTGCCGTGGGCCCTGCGCTTCCGCGATCGCGTCAACGCCCTGGTCCGCGACGGCAATCTCGCTGCACTCGCGGATTGGCCGGCGCTCGGTAATGATGCGCGGCTATCGATTCCGACGCCCGAGCACTACATTCCATTGCTCTATGCCCTAGCGCTGATGCGCGAAGGCGATGCGCTGAACATCTTCAACGACGATGTGATCGGTTCGCTGTCGATGACTTCGCTACTGATCGGCCACGCATGACATCGACGACTGCGGCATCGAACATGACGACGACCAAGCCCATCACCGCATCACCGTGAACTCGATGACCAAAACCTACGACCGTGCCTATTTCGACACGTGGTATCGCAAAGCCGGCATCGGCGATCGTGCGCGGCTGAACCGCAAAGTCGCGCTTGCCGTTGCGACCGCCGAATATCACCTCGAACGCCCGATCCGCAGCGTGCTCGACATCGGCTGCGGCGAAGGCGCATGGCGCGCACCGCTGTTGGCGCTGCGGCCGAAACTGCGCTATCTCGGTTTCGATAGCAGCGAATACGCGATCCGGCGCTATGGCGCGCGACGAAGTCTGCATTTCGCGCAGTTCGCCGATTTCGCGCATCTGCGCCCCTGCCCGCCTGCCGATTTATTGATCTGCAGCGACGTGTTGCACTATCTGCCGACTCGCGAATTAACCCGCGGCCTGCCAGGCTTGGCCGATCTGTGCGCAGGCGTCGCGTTCATCGAGATGTTCACTGCCGAAGACGAAACCGAGGGCGACAATGTTGGCTTCCAACCGCGGCCGGCGCGGTTTTATCGCCAGCGATTGCAGGCACTGGGCTTGCGCCACCTTGGCTCGCATTGCTGGCTGTCGTCGGTCTTGGCCAACGATGCTGCAGCGCTAGAGCTAGGCGGCTGAGCCTGTTTACTCATGAGAGCCTGTTCAAAATTTCCGAATGCATCGCCTTGGGTCGAATGGTGTTTGCTTTGTAGGAGGGGCTTCAGCCCCGACCATGGTGAACACCGGCTTAGATGCCGTCGGTTCGGGCCTAAAGGCCCTCCTACAGCGCCAAAGTCGGATCGGGCCTAAAGGCCCTCCTACAACGCCAAAGCGATTGCGGTATTCGGAGATTTTGAACAGGCTCTAAGTCAGTAAGTTTTGGAACAGCCCAAGAGAAAAAAGGCCTTGTTTGCCAGTGTTTTTGATCGTCAAAATGCCTTGTTTTTCATGGCTTTTGATCGTCAATCGTTGCGCAAGTTACGGTCCTATGAGCAACATCTTCAATCACCGCCGATGGGTCTGTTGACTGTCATCCCGAACGCCCGCGCAGCGGATAGAGGGACCTGCTGTGGCGGTCGCAGAAAGCCGAAAGCAGGTCCGTCCTCAGGCTTCGCCTTCGTTCGGGATGACAGTTTTTCCGACTGCGGGATATTGAACAGGCTCTAGAACATTCTCTTCTTCGAGGCCAATGTCTTCGGGACAGCGCCTGCAAGGGCGGATTTTTTCGCAGCAGGTTTTTTGGCAGCGGTTTTTTTCGCAGCGGTTTTTTTCGCAGCGGGCATTTTCGCAGCGGGCTTTTTCGCAGTGGCTTTTTTTACCGCAACTTTCTTCGAAGCCGCTTTTTCCGACGGTTTGGCTGCGGCGCTGCGCAAAGCCGCTTCGAGTGCCCGCTGCGCCCACGGCCGCATCGCCTCGGGCGAATCCATCGCCTCGTCCGGCGGCGTCCAGTAGCTCATGGTGATCGGCTTGCCCTTGCCGTCGTGGACGAAGGGATGGCCTCCGCCTTCGGCAAACGCCTGACGGGTCTGGCCGTCGATCTTCAGGTACAGCGCGCCGTCGACCTCCAAGCCCACGATCAGGCCGTCGGCGTACAGCCCAGCGCCGCCGAACATCCGGCGCGCGGTAATCCTGCCGATCGGCGCCAGCAACTCCACGAACCAAGCGATATCTTCGTCTCGCGCGCTCATGCGACGAGCATAGCCGATACGTCCAACGGCCGGGAGTGCGCGAGGCGTCGCAGTCTGGCGTGTCCAATGGAGTATGCTGCGGCGCAGCAACCCAGGGGGAATCCCGAATGCTCTTGTATCAAATGAACGAAATAGCCCGGGCCTGGATGGCGCCGGTGACGTATTGGGCCGAAGCCAATGCGCGGATGTTCTCCGCCCCCGGCAGTTGGCTCTCCAGCATGCCGTATGCGCAGCGCATCGCTGCGGGCAACGAACTGCTCTATCGCATCGGCAAAGATTACGAAAAACCCAAATTCGGCATCCACAGCGTCGAAGACGGCGGCCGCGAGTACCCGGTGGTCGAGCGCGAAGTGTTGAACACCCCGTTCTGCCGCCTGCTGCGCTTCAAACGTTTTTCCGACGACGCCGACGGCATCGTCGATCTGAAGAACGACCCGCCGGTGCTGGTGGTCGCACCGCTATCGGGCCATCACTCCACATTGTTGCGCGATACCGTCAAAACCCTGCTGCGCGATCATAAGGTCTACATCACCGATTGGACCGACGCGCGCATGGTGCCGAAAGACGCCGGCACGTTCACGCTCGACGATTACATCGCCACGATCGAAAACTTCATCCGCCACATCGGCGCCGATACGCTGCACGTGATCAGCGTCTGCCAACCCACCGTCCCTGTGCTTGCGGCGGTGTCGCTGATGGCCGCGCGCGGCGAAGCCACACCGCGTTCGCTGGTGATGATGGGCGGGCCGATCGACACCCGCGAATCGCCGACGGCGGTGAATAATCTCGCCGCGCAAAAACCGCTGTGGTGGTTCGAGCAGAACCTCATCAATGTGGTGCCGTCGAACTACGCGGGGCGCGGCCGTCGTGTGTATCCAGGCTTTTTGCAGCACATGGGTTTTCTCGCGATGAATCCCGAGCGCCACGTGATGTCGCATTGGGATTTCTATCAAGATTTGGTCAAAGGCGACCTCGACGATGCCGATGCGCATCGCCGTTTCTACGACGAATACAACGCCGTGCTCGATATGCCCGCAGAATATTACCTCGACACCGTGCGCGTGGTGTTTCAAGAACATCTGCTGCCGCGCGGCCTGTGGGATGTCGCGGGCCAGCGCGTGAACCCGGCGGCGATCAAAAACACCGCATTGATGACGATCGAAGGCGAGCTCGACGATATTTCGGGCCTTGGCCAGACCCGCGCCGCGCACACACTGTGCACCGGGATTCGCGAGCAAGACAACGTGCATCTCACTGCGCAGGGCGCCGGCCATTACGGCATCTTCAGCGGCCGGCGCTGGCGCGATCAGGTCTATCCGCAGGTGCGGGATTTCATTGCGCGCAATGCCGCTGAGCCCCAATCGAGCGCCTCGAAAAAGGCACCTGCGGTCAAACGCCGCAAATCGCGATAGGCAGCCCGATCATCGCAAAGAGCGACCGCTGCAGAGGCGCTTGAAATCTTAGAGCCACGATGCGCGCCTAAGAGTCTGTTCAAAATTTCCGAATGAATCGCCTTGCGTCGAATGGTGTTTGCTTTGTAGGAGGGGCTTCAGCCCCGACCATGGTGAACACCGGCTTAGATGCCGTCGGATCGGGCCTAAAGGCCCTCCTACAACGCCAAAACGATTGCGGTATTCGGAGATTTTGAACAGGCTCTAAAGCGCCAACGCGCTCACACCATCACGTGCCGCGCACACCCAACGTCAGGCCCTTGAGAAAATTGCGCAGCAGTTGATCGCCGCAGGCGCGGTAGTTCTTGTGTCCGGGCAGACGAAACAGCGCAGACAACTCCGGCTTGGAGATCGGAAAACCGGCCGCCTCGAAGAGCTGATGCATATCCACATCCTTCAGCTCGAACGCGACCCGCAGCTTTTTCAACACGAGATTATTAGTGATGCGCTTCTCCACCGGCCGCGGCGGCAGGCTGTCGTTGCGGCCGCGGCAATGGATCACCAGCCCGTCGAGAAAATGCGCGAGCGCGTCGTCGCTGCACACGACGTATTCGGGATCGTCTTCTCGGCGCAGGAACGCCTGCACGTCCGATTTGTCGATTGCGAATGCCGGGTCGGCCAACATCGCGATCTCGACCACTTTGATATCGCTGAGATCGAGCATGTAGCGGATGCTGCGCAGAACGTCGTTATTGATCATGGTGTCCGGTACTGCGGCCGATGGCCGCTTCGATAATCGTGAATTTGTTTGAAAGCGCATGCATTCGGCAGTTAATCGGCCTGCGCCGCCGCCTCGCGCCCTTGCTGGCGGATCATCGCCTCTTTGCGCGCCTCGTTGATCGCATCGCGCACGCTATCGACATTGGCGCGGCGCTCGTCGTGCTTGAACTTGCCGCTGAGCGCGGTATCGGGCAACAGTGCGCCGGCCTCGAAGATCGCCCACATTTCTTCGCCGTACCAGGTGTCGAGCAGCTCCGGCGCCCAGCGCCCAAGGCTGGCCGTGAGGTTATTGACATCGCGCAGCAGCATCCGCCGCGCGGCATTGTTGCCCGCAGCGCTGACCACCTGTGGGAAGTCGATCACTACCGGGCCGTCCGGCCCCACCAGCACGTTGTACTCGGACAAATCGCCATGGATCAGACCGCAGCAGAGCATGCGCACCACTTGCCGCAGCAGCACCGCGTGAAACTCGCGCGCCTGTTCCGCCGTCAGTTCGACCTCGCACAGCCGCGGTGCGGAGAAGCCTTCGGCATCCGTCACCAGTTCCATCACCAGCACGCCGTGGTAATAGCCGAAAGGCTCGGGCACCCGAACGCCGGCCTCGCGCAGCAGGTACAGCGCGTCCACTTCGGTGTTCTTCCACGCGGTTTCTTGCTGCTTGCGCCCGTACTTGGTCGCTTTGCCGATCGCACGCGCCTCGCGGCTGCCGCGCACCTTGCGGCCTTCCTGATACTGCACGCGCTGCTGGAAACTCCGCTGCGCCGCGTCCTTGTAGACCTTCGCGCAGCGCACGTCCTCGCCGCTGCGCACCACGTAGACGGCCGCTTCCTTGCCGCTTTTGAGCGGACGCAACACTTCGTCGATCACGCCGTCGTCGATCAGCGCCTGTAGCGCAGTGGGGGTTTTCATGGCGTTATTCTAACGCTGTCGCCTGCCTAGTCGTGGATGTCAGCGCTTACCTGATGGGCGTACAGGCGCACCCCCTACTCACCAGGACGGCCATCGCCTGTCATGTTCGCTTTTGGGGGTGGTGCAGCGCCGCATGCAGCAAAGGTTGGATTCGGGTAAATTTTCCAGACAACGTCATGTCGTTCCATCGATGCAGATGCAAGACCGCCAAGGGGAGGCCAATGCGACGTGCCCCGAATACATGCGCTCTATCAAACCCCGCGCACCCTGCGCCGCAGCGGCGTTTTCTGCCGAACCTCGCGAACATCGCACAAGCGCCCATGCAGCGCGAGCAGTACGTCTCCGACGACGATCCCATAACCGGACCTCTTTGCCGCCATATAGACATATGCAGGCAAGGGACAGCGATCAACACCAATTCCGTCGCCATATCCGCCGCAGTGGCGACGGCCTTACGCTCCAAACATCCATGCGGCCATTCAACGGAACAGGAAGAAGAGGACTTCGATGCAAAATAACGGCGACACACCCGAAACGACGCCCTACTACGACTGCACGATCCGAGCTGGCTATTACAATTTGCTCGGCGTCGATCTCGCGCACCACACCTTCGCGGTCGCAGAAAAGAACGGCCAACACCATGTCATGCCATGCTTTGGTTCGTTCGCGCTCAGCGAGGGCGAACGCGGCAATACAGGGGTACGCTACCCAGCAGAATTATGGTCGCCCTCGATTATCTGGCCGCGGCAGCAGGGGCAAGGGCTACCCGCGAACCTGTCTGTCGCCTTAGGCATGGCGCAATTCACAGTAACGCCGCATCTCAACTGGACTGTCGCCGAATGGGATGAGCATTGGCGCCGCAACCCACCCGCCGGCTACAGCCTCGCCTCTTGGGCCGGGCTGCTTTACGCAGTCACCGGGGTTTGCCACCAGGCCTGCAATCGTATCCTTTGGTCGACATTGCAGGGCGGCTTTATTTATAGCCCCGTTAACTGGCCGCCCAGCCTGTCCGCCAGCTATTGGGTCTATGGATTCCGCGGAAAAGACGAGCCCGCCGCCATGATTCTCGCGGCGGCATTGGTGGTCAAAGCGCTGCTCGGCGCCAAAGCGGACGATGGGGAACTGCTCAAATCGCACGAACTTGCGCACAATGTGCGACGGCATCATGTCGATCACTTACTCAACGACCGCACAGGTGGCGAAGCCCGCGCACACGAAGTGCGCGGCATTTTGGATCATCTGCCCGACGAGCTGAAGATCTCGGATCCGACCGCTGTCTCCGAGATCGTTCGCCACGACAAGATTTTCTCCAATGCCAAAAACGTCATGGACAAGGTGCTTGTCACCACCGAAAATGCTATGTTTCACGACGAATATGCCGGCAAAGTGAATGAAGATTTCCGAACGATGTTGAACCAATTCCGCAACATCATGCCGCCGGCAACCTTCGCACGCTTGTTCCCGGATGCGGTCGAAAACAAGACGTACACCCTTGTCGATCGCAGACTGATGCCTCCCAATTATGTCCGTCATCGCGAGGGACATCACGACTGATCCGCGCTGCTCGAACCGCTAGCGCACAGGAAACCCACCGTGAGGCGACCTCACCGTCGCCTTACGGCTGGCATCGCATCTCTCGGAGTGATTGCATGTGGGGCGATGATGTCCCCGCCGCTGCTTTATGGGTCGCTGCTTTCTGGGTCATCGCGCGACATTCGGCCTACAATCCACGACCGTTTCCGTTAGGCACCGCCATGTCGCCCAAATCCACCGTGGTCAAGGTTGAGCTGCAGGTCAGCGACATGGACCGCCACTACTACGCTCAGCACAATCTGATCCTGGCGCAGCATCCGTCGGAAACCGATACGCGGCTGATGGTGCGGCTGCTGGCGTTCGCGCTGTACGCCGATGAGCGCTTAGAATTCGGACGCGGGCTGAGCGACGACAGCGAGCCGGACCTGTGGCAGCGCGACTATGTCGGCGACATCCAGCGCTGGATCGACCTCGGACATCCCGACGAAAGCCGCATCCGCAAAGCCTGCGCACGCGCCGAGCAGGCGGTGGTGGTGAATTACGGCGGTCACGCCTCGGACGTGTGGTGGAACAAAATCTCGGCCGGACTGTCGCGTTTCGATAATCTCACCGTCATCGATCTCGACCCGAAATCGATCGACGAGATCGTCGGTCATCTGCAGCGCGGCATGCGCCTTACGGCGATGATCCAAGACACCGAGCTGCAGTTGATGAGCGACAGTTTGAACGTGGCGCTGACGCCGCAGGTGCGGATGGCGGCAGCGGCGCGCACCTGAATCGAGACTGCGAAGGGATTAAGCTCGCATACTTTGCTCAGCGCCTTCTCCTTCATGCCGCACTACTCTGGCCCCCTGCTTACGCATCCACTCGCCGAAGCGCTGCGCGCCGCGCGCGATGCCGGGGCCGACGCATGGACCGGCTCGCTAGACCTCGGCCGTTCCAGCGACGAGGCGCATCTGGATGCGGACGCGTGGGCATGGCGCGGTCAGCGCTATCCCTGGCCTGCGAAGCTCAAAGATCGCACCATCTATTACTGGGATGGCGAAGCATTCGCAGCCGTGTCGCGCTACGCCGGCGCGCTGATTAAACTGGTGCCGACCGAATGGGGCGCACCTACCTTTGAAATCGACGGCATTAAAATGCTGCCCACAGCGAAGGCCTCGCCGATCGACGACGCGCGCCGCAAAGTGGCGTTGGTGCAGCCGCAGGGCAAAACCATGCTGGATACCTGCGGTGGACTCGGCTACTTCGCCGCGTGCTGCCTCGAAGCCGGAGCCGCACGCATCGCATCGTTCGAGAAAAACGCCGACGTGCTGTGGCTGCGCACGCTCAATCCATGGTCGCCCGATCCTGACGCCAGCAGCAGCAATGGTCGCCTGCAACTCACGCATGGCGACATAACGCTAGCGATCGCACACATTCCTGATGGCTCCGTGGACGCACTGTTGCACGACCCGCCGCGCTTCGGCATCGCCGGCGAACTGTATTCGCAGGTCTTCTACGACCAACTCGCCCGCGTGCTCCGTCGCGGCGGCCGTCTGTTCCACTACACCGGCAGCCCGAACACGCTCACCAGCGGACGCGATGTGCCGCGCGAGGTCGCGAAGCGGCTGGAAAAAGCCGGATTCAAGGTGGAACTGGCGTTGGATGGAGTGTTGGGGATGAAACGGTAGTTGCGTTGAGCAGGCGTACTCGCCCAACGCGTTCAACCCATCCGACGCCTGCGTTCCCCACTCAACCCAGCAACCGAGCGATCTCGTCGTCCTTCTCTTCCCACACCGTGCTCATCCATTGCTGGAAGCGGGCGCGGAAGGCGCGATCCTCATGATAGTCACCGCCAATCAGCGCGTCCGGAATGGGGCGCTCGCGGATCGCGACGCGCACCTCCGGGATACGGCCGGCGATCAGATCCAGTATCGAAGGTCGCCCGCCCGGATAAACGATCGTGACGTCCAATATCGCGTGCAGGCTGTCGCCCATGGCATCGATGACGAAGGCCACACCGCCTGACTTCGGCTTGAGCAGATGGCGATACGGCGACGACTGCGCAGCCCACTTCTTCGGTGTGAATCGGGTGCCCTCCACGAAGTTCATGATCGCGACGGGAGCGGCACGGAACTTCTCGCAGGCACGACGCGTGGCCTCCATATCGCGCTTGCCCAGTTCCGGATGCTTCGCGACCTGCTTGTGCGAGTAGCGCCCCATGAACGGGAAATCCAGCGCCCACCAGCACAGTCCCAACACCGGCACCCAGAACAACTGCCGCTTCAGGAAAAACCGCAGGAACGGAATCCGCCGGTTGAACACCTTCTGCAGCACCACGATGTCCATCCAGCTCTGATGGTTGGCCAGCACCAGATAGTGACCGTCGCGTTGCGGCGCGGCGTCCTCGCTCACGTCGAACCGCGTGCGGGTGAACACATCGATCATCGCGCTATTGACCACGATCCAGTGCTCGGCGAACCAGATCAAGGCAGGATTGCAGGCGCGTTGCGCCCGCTTGGACGGCAGCATGGCCTTGAACACGGCCACGGCCAGCAGCGGCAACGCATGCACCACGGTATTGATCGCGATCAGCAGGAGAATCGGGACAACGCGGAACCACAGCATGGACGGCACCAGGCGACAAAGTCGGCGCCATTTTCCTACATGTGGCCTGTTTTGGCTTGCGAAGCGAACGTCCTGTTCTGCATGCCGCAGCGGTCAGCCGTCTCCAGTTCACGGCGCCGGCAGCCTGCTGCATCCGTGATCGGCGGCTTCGCGTTATGATTTGCACGCGATTTTCGGACACAGCATGGCCGGCGTGGCCATCCGTCGCCGGCACTTCAAGCGCAAGTACAATCATCCATGGGAGAACACCGTGTCGGACCTGGTCCAGATCGTTTACGTGAGCCGCTCGACTTTCACTTCGATGCCCGCAGAGCTCGGCATCGAACCCAGCGTCGCACGCATCCTGGCGCAGTCGCGCGCCAACAATGCAAAGCGCGGTCTGGTCGGGGCGCTGTACTTCGGCGACGGCTGTTTTTTCCAGTGCCTGGAAGGTCGCACCGCGGACGTGGACCGGCTCTACGCCACACTGCTCCAGGATACCCGGCACACCGACCTGAAGGTGTTGACGCGCCGTCCCATCGAACGCACCAGCTTCACGACCTGGGCCATGAAATACGTGCCGCTCGATGCACCAATGAAGGCGCTGCTGCGCGATCTCGGATTGCCGACGTTCGACCCCTACCGTTTCGATGAAAGCGTCGTAGCCAGAGTGCTGGAGATGCTCGGCACGGGCTCGGACTTCACGCCCGGCCGCGCAGCCGCCGGAGCGGCCGCCCCCCCAGACACGACGACGCATGCACCACGCATCCCGCGTTGGGCCATCGTCGCATCGGTGATCGCCTTGGGGGTCGCCGGCGTAGTGGCCATGCGCGTCTTCGCCTGAAACTGCGGATCGGAACGCCATGCCGATCCGGGTTTTTGTTTAGAGCCTGTTCACGATCTCCGCATGCTTCGCGGAGATCGTGAACAGGCTTTTACGGCATTGATGACGATTAAATCGATACGACTAAATCGATGCGACAGCATTTGGCGCGGCATCCATCGTTAGCACTGCATAGCGTGCGCATACGCACCGTCCGACGTTGTCACAGCACATCGCTAAGTACCTCGATCCTGACTTCGAAATTGCGTTTGTCGCTGACCCATAGCGCACCGCCGTCTTGGCCACAGCCGCTGATATGGTCGGGAAAAAGCGACTTTCCGCCTTCACAGCTGATTTGAATCGAATACGCGCGCTCCCCTGCTTTTGGATTACAGAAAAGATCGCTGATGACCCCCTGCTGCTTTGCGCTGATCGCCACAGAATCCGAGCTGCCGTCAACCAAGCGCGTTAGCTGGATCTTCTCGCCCGCAAGCCGCAAATCGGAACACGCATAGAAGGCATCCGCGTCTCGCGGCTTATCGACCACCCGAATGATCGAATCGAAGAATCGTTTTTTGCTCGAAAAGGGTCCTTCTCTTTTTCGATAAAGTTCGAGGATACTCTTGCCTGCGTCGCTGTCGGGGGTAAGCGCCGCCACCGTGGCGGCAATGCGCCCATCTATTTCGCTCGCCTTAGCATCGAGCTTTCCCGCTATGTCGCGTTTTTCTGCTTTCATCTGCAGCAGTTGTTCGGCATGCGCATTACGCTCGGCTTTCAGAGTGTTTTGCAAAGACGACTGCTGCTTGCTGAGTTGATTGATCTGGGCTTGAAGCTCGCTCACCAGATTGGGCCTGAGCTCCAATGTCATCTGCTTCGACAAGCCGTAATTCGTCAGCGTAGCCGTGCCCAACAGCATCGCGGCCGAACCCGCCAGCTTCAATGCGCCCACTTTGAACTCGGATTTTTCGGTTCCGCCCAGGTAGCGATAGGTCAATGTCGCAATCGCAATTCCGAACAGGATCGAAATCAGCATCGGAGGAAACAGCCTGTCTTCGACTGTCCACCAAACCACCAGTATGATCGGCGTGACCAGAGTGATCGCCATCACTACGATGATGACCACATCATCGTATTTTGAAACCCTTGCCGGATTCTCTATCGCCATTTAGGCCCCCTGCCTTGTTGGTGTCAGATGTCTTGCTTACGAACGACGTCTGTATCTGGAACGTACTAGCAACATATCAGGAACGTAGGAACGTATGACGAACAGAGTAAAGGAAAACCGGGATCAAAGCGGGCGCTTCCTACAGCGCTGATGAGGCACCGTCCGAGGGATCGGACACCCGCACACAGGCAGCATGACGGGTAGCTCTTCAAGCATTCATTCACGCCCCGCCTGCCAAGACTCGATGCTTCGGGCGTGCCGCGACACGTCATTCAGCGCGGCAACGACTGCCAGCCCTGTTTCTTCACGTTCACTGACGCGGACGACCTCCGTAATCGCTGCGCGCTTCGCGAGATCGCCAAGCGCGAGGGCTGCGCCGTGCATGCCTATGGCTCGAACCGTTTTTGCCAAGCGATCGAAGCCCAGGTCGGGCGATCTGCGAACCCTGGCAGGTTGCAGCGATCCATAGCTGCATGCCATGACTGCATGCCATGACTGCATGCCCAGGCCACTGAACACCTGCTGCCGCAGGTATTGCCGCGGCCTGCTAGTGTGGTGTCTCAAAAGTACATTGATGCATTTTTGTGAAAGAACGGCTTGATTTGCGCTGTTTTTGATTAAGAATTAGCCTGCGTATTTTTGAGACACCACACTAGCAAGATCGGACGATCGAAGAAGTCAGGCGAGCGCCTGCAGATCCACAAGCCCAGAAAGGCTACTTTGACCCCGGTTTTCGTCAGGTTTTCGCTGGTCGGGCGATTGGCCGATCGGCGATGCGAGGCGACGGCCCCTTGATCGAGCAGCATTTGCAGTACGGGGCTTGTGACCGGGTTTAAGACGAATCTGCGTCCATCTGGAGTTACCCTTCTGAAAACCGTTCATCCCACTGAGGCGAAAAATGAAATTTCAAACCGGATGCCTGCTCGCTGCAATCGCTTTTACGCCCGCGTTTTCCGTTGCACTGGCGGGTCCGCCACAGAAAAAGCCGGATTCGCTCACCATCACCAGGCTGCCGACGGCCCCGCTGAGCGAGGAGGCGCGCAGAGCATTGATTCCCGCCTCCGCAGAGACAGGCCCCTGCAAGGCGGAGTTGAGCATGCAGCGCCTGGAAGTCTCGCGCAGTACGGATGGCGCGTTCTACAACGTCACTGTCACGATCGCGAATATCGGCAGTGAAGCGGCGGTCGGCTCGGACACCAACGCGGGTGGCGTTCTGGGCGTTTCGCTTGAAGTACTAGGCCCATCTCGCGCGCGCACCTATTTCACGCAAGCGGCCGACATCATTCTCATTCACCCGGGAGCCCGTCAGACGTTCAGCGGTTCGATCCCCGTCAGGGAGGTCCAGTACCTGTCCAGAGAAATCACGGGAAGAATCAATCGCGGCCCGGACGGACCCCGCTGCGCGTATGATGCCCGCCGCAATAACGACGGCCTGGGCATTTCCGTAGCGGACATGAAAGCTTCGTTCGCCGCGGGCAATACGACCTACTCGCGCGATGCGCCCTGGGACCGTTAATGCGTTCATGCGCTGGCGATGATGCGCAAGGTCGACACTGCCGCCGTCGCACTGACGCGGCGGCGGCAGTGGCGGTAGCGGTAGCAGTGGCGGTAGCAGTGGCGGTGAAATCGCAACACGGCGAGGCGCACCGGCGCCATGCAGCGGGTCTGGCACCCGATGTCGTCTGTCGCTGACCCCACACTCCGATATCAACCCAACTCGCGGGCTGCCGCCCCTTTTCACGCCGTCGGCGCGTGTATAGTTCGCCGGCATGGCGGGCATAACGCCCGGCCACGAATCGCGGAGAGTAGTCATGGGTCTTGTACAGGCGGTGGTGGGTGCGGTCGGCGGCATGTTCGCGGACCAGTGGAAGGACTTCTACACGGTGCCGGCCGGCCTGCCGTCGACGGCGGCGCTGTTCGCGGCAGTCCCGCAGGGCACCAATGCCGGGCGCGGCTCGAACACCAGCGCCTCCTCCAACATCATTACCAACGGGTCGAAGATCATCGTGCCCGAAGGCTACGGGCTGCTGCTGTTCCAGGATGGCAAGATCACCGCGTTCGTCGCCGAGGCCGGCGGCTACGAGTGGCGGTCCGACGACCTCAACTCGCAGTCCATCTTCGCCGGCGACGGTATTGTCAGCCCGCTGATCAAACAAAGTTGGGAACGCTTCAAGTTCGGCGGCCAGCCCGGCTCGCAGCAGGCCGCGTTCTTCGTCTCGCTGAAAGAACTGCCGGAGAACCGCTTCGGTACGCAGTCCGAGATCTATTGGGACGACGGCTTCCTCAACACCCAGGTCGGCGCGGTGACGCGCGGCTCGTACACGCTGAAGATCGTCGACCCGATCCTGTTCGTGAAGAACTTCGTGCCGGCCAGCTATCTGCAGCCCGGCCAAGTCTTCGACTTCACCGATCACGACAACGCCGCCGCCAGCCAGTTGTTCAATGAAGTGGTCGGTTCGCTCGCGCCCGCGTTCAGCCTGTACACGAACGATCCGAGCAAGGGCAATCGCATCACCAAGCTGCAGCAAGATTCGCTCGGGTTCGCCAGGAGCCTGTCCGATGCGGTCGAACAGGGCTACCAGTGGAAGTCCGATCGCGGCCTGGCCATCGTCAAGACCGCCATCGTCTCGATCGAATACGACGCGAACACGCGCGAATTGCTCAAGACCGTGCAGCGCGCCGACGCGCTGTCGGGGTCGCGCGGCAATTCCAACCTGCAGGCCAGCGTGGCGCAGGGCATCCAGTCGGCGGGCGAACACAGCGGCGCCGCAGGTCTGGTGGGCATCGGCATGGCGACCGGGATGACTGGCGGCCTCGCCGGGCTGCAGCAGCCGGCGGCACCTGCCGCGCCCGCTGCGGATGACCCGATCGCCAAGCTGAAGAAGGCCAAGGAGATGCTCGAACTCGGCCTGATCACCCAGGACGACTACGACGCGCTGAAGGCCAAGGCGCTGGGTCTGTAAGCCGCAGGCACGCAGAGACTATGTCCGACTTCAAGACGCCACCACCGTTGCCCACACAGCCCGTCACCGGCCCGGGTTCGCCGCAGGATGTGCCGCCGTTGCCCGGCACCCTGCCAGTGGACCCATCCACCCTGCCCGACGCGATCCGCGAGGAACTCGAAGCGCCCGACCCGGTCGCCATCGACACCGCCGCGACCGAACTCAGCGACGGCCTCAACCGCTGCCCGAAGTGCGGCTCGACCGACATCCGCCACAAGCTCGGCACCGATCTGCTGGTCTGTTTGTACTGTCGCAACGAATGGGACGGCGCGCGGGTCGAGGAGCTGTTCGGATTCGGTGAAGGCATCGACCAGCTCAAGGGCACCGTCCTCGCCTCGGGCGCGCGCGATATCGCCGCCGACGCCGCCGTGCTGATGACCTTCAAATGCACCGGCTGCGGCGCCGAGGTCACGGTCAATACCGAAAGCGCGATGACCGCGCGCTGCCACTGGTGCCGCCACGTCTTCGGCGTGAACGAACAGGTGGCCAACGGCGCGGTGCCCGACGCGGTGCTGCCCTTCCACATCAAGAAGGACGACGCGGTCGCGCGCATCCGCCAGTTCGTCGACAAGCGGCGGCTGTTTGCGCTGAAAGCATTCAAGGAACAGTTCACGCCCGAGAACGTCGTCGGCGTCTACCTGCCCTACATGATCGTCGACGGCAACGCGAGCGCCGATGTCGCGGGCAAGGGTGAGATCAAGACGCGCCAATACACGCGCGGCACCGACAACAACAAAAAAACTTACTACGACGCCGATATCTATCGAGTGCAACGGCATGTGGATTTCACCGTGGACGACCTGCCGCTGGAATCGTCCACCGAACGCGGCAACCTGGACGTGCGCGTCAACACCAACAACATCATCAACACCATCCTGCCGTTCGACACCAAGAACGCAGTGAAGTGGAATGCGTCGTACCTGTCGGGCTTCACCTCGGAAAAACGCAACAGCAACGTCGAGCACCTGCAGCCGCGCCTGGAAGATCAACTGCTGTCGATCGCCCGCGCCCAGGTCGAAGCCTCGATGCGCCGCTACGACCGCGGCGTGCGCTGGGAGCAGGAAAAGCTCGATGTCCACGGCACGCGCTGGGTCTCCATGTACCTGCCGGTCTGGCTGTACTCGTACCACCAGCCCGGCCCCAAAGGCGGCTTGTTGCACTACATCGCGGTGAACGGCCGCACCGGCGAAACCATGGGCAGCGTCCCGGTGCAGCAGTGGAAACTGCTGCTGGCCGCGCTCACCACCGGCACCATCATCGAAGGCATCGCGATCGCGATCCTGGCAGGTTCCTCATGAGCGACGACGGCGGACTCTGGCTCTTGCTGTCCGGCCCGGCCGGCGCCACCGCGCTGTACTGGGCCCTGTATCGGTACTACCGCAACACCGACAAGTCGCACGGCTTCGAGCGCGAGACGAAGATCGAAGCGAAACCGGTGACTGGCTCGGAGTCGGACACGAAGATCGGCGAGAACAACGGCACGCAGCGCACGCGCATCGAAGGCGATAACGTGCGTGAGTTCCGGAATCGCGTCCAGCGGATTAGGGACGAGTGAGTCGCCACCATTCAGTGTAGTAGGGTGGAGTAAGCGCAGCGCAACTCCACCATCGAAGCAAAAAGAATCAACACATTCATCAAGCGTAAAACATCGATACCGTCAGCAATGGTGGAGTTGCGCTGCGCTTACTCCACCCTGCTCGTTACACCGGCACAGCGGACATATTGACCGGCTGACGCAAGGTGATCAGGATGCTCGCGCGCCGGCGTTCACTGCATCGATAATCGCGCGGCAGAACGCAGGAAGATCCTCCGGCTTGCGGCTGGTGATGATGTGGCCATCCACAACGACTTCTGCATCCTTCCAGTGCGCACCGGCATTGGTCAGATCGGTTTCGAGCGACGGCCACGACGTGACTTCGCGGCCCTTGACGGCGCCGGCTTCCAGCAGCAGCCACGGCCCGTGACAAACCGCAGCAAGCGGCTTGCCTGCGGCGTCGAACGCTTTAATGAACGCAATCGCCGCCGTATCAATACGCAAGATGTCGGGATTGATCACACCACCGGGCAACAGCAGCGCGTCGAAATCGTTTGCCGACACGCTGGACAGTTCCGCATCCACATCGACACTATCGCCCCAGTCCTTGTCCTTCCACCCGCGAATCTGCGGGCCCTTTGGCGCGACCACCTGCACGGAGAAACCGGCATCCTTCAGTTGTTGAAGCGGCTCCATCAATTCCGATTGTTCGAAACCATTGGTGGCGAGAATGGCAACGCGTTTGATCGATGTCATGGAAGACATGGCGGGCTCCTTGAAAAACTTACGGGAACCGCAGCCTGCATGCGCTCGAATAACCCCGCGATGAACGGCGATAGCGAACGTGCAACACCTGTCGTTTTGCACGAAAACCAAGCTGGATACGGGGAAAACGCACGGATCCGGTCGCCACCGGCCTGCGCGGAGGCGCAGCCACCCGCGACGAACATCATTGCGACCGAACATACGGCGGCCAATGAGCGCGCTGCTGATCCGATTGATGTTCAGGCCGTCTCGTTGGACCATGCCGCAAGCTAACCAACGCATTGGTGCGGATCAACATCGGCGTAAAAAAACGGTCGACGTGTAGGGCGGGCTCAAGCCCGCCGCTTTTTCAAGCCAGCCGCTTTTTCAAGCCCGCCGCTTTTCCACGCCGGCCCAACATGTCACCGACACAAAGCCGTTGCCTCATCCGATAGCCACGCGCAACAGCCACCCATCACGCTCATCGCATCAGCCCCAACGCCGGCAGCACCACCAGCGCAATCGCAAACAGTATCCCGAATACCGCCACCAGCACGCGCATCGGCTCGTTGCGCAGCACCGTCCAGAACGTGCCAGCTGTGCCGTCCCGCCGTGCCGCCTCGTTCTCGGCGCGCACCCGCGCACCGCGCTGCACCTGATACACAGCCATCTGCCGCTTGGCCTCCGCGAAGGCCGCATCCTCGCGCACCCAGATGCCGCCCAGCGAGATATTCCAGAACCCGGGCGAGGTCTCGTAGTACGCGATGTCGTGCTCGTCGAGCAACGCACGCACATCGCCCGCCTCGTCGTCGGGCACATTGCGCAGATTGAGCAGAAGCTTGGCCATCCGCCGATCATACCAACCGCGGTGCGTAGGGCGGGCTCAAGCCCGCCGCTTTTCTTCGCCGCCCAGACCGAACATGTCTGCACGCGATCCCGAAACAGATCGCTCGTCGTTTGGCACGGCGCATCGCTTGGTTCAATTGGCGGGTGCGAGACCTGCCTTACGGGTTGCGACCGCTTCGACCCGCTTTACGGGTTAAGCCTTCGCACCACGTTTTTGTCGGTTCGCCTTTTTGCGCTTACGCACGCAGATTAGCGAGCCTGGAAAAACATAAGTCTGGTCAGCGTTGACGAAACCGCTTGCTACTCGTGGAAAAGCATATGCGTATGCATCCAGTGTCGACAGGTCAAGTCCATTCAACCAAGACTCCACAGCGTCTCGAACGGCAACCTCATCGACCACCGCGACTCCTCGACTATTGCAATCCCCCACCTCGCGCAACGGGATATATGGTGCAACAAAGGTTAAAGCCAATCGATGGTCGCCCTCGTCATGAGTCAAGTTCCCAACGTCCTGCCATGCCTTTTGCATACCGCTCTTGACGCGATCGGCACGGGCCTTTTGGCTGATCGGCTGCCATACCTGCTTAGCCTCCACAGCGTAATCACTACTGCCATGAGCCAAAAGCAGATCGCAACGGCCGCGTACGATTCGACCGTGGTCAACTTCGCCCTCGGGAATAAAACCGCGCTTTGTGGTGCTGAATTCTTCCAGCGCTGACCAGCCTTTAACTCGCCATGCAGCACCTGCCAAGATACTCAGCGATGCGCGTTCGTTATACCACCAACAGTTGTCCTCGAAGTTTCGGCGCCTACAAAAATCGATTGTCGTCTGAGTCCAACTTACCAGAAGTGGGTTTAGCCCCTTAAGCGGACTCGTTGTTCTTGCCTCAGTAAGATGTGTTCGTCGAGCCATAAATTATCCTTTAAAAAATCATGCTTCTCTACGGTTGACCGTATATGCCGGAGGCTTCGTTTACTAGCAACCCCGAACCCTGCGGAGCTCTCAAAATATTGTGCATGACGATTCGCTATACGCCCTACAAATGCATGTGGCTTACGGACTTAACGAGGGGCAGTGAACCTGACCCCATTTTTCAGCACGTGATCCCGGAACAGATTGCGCGTCGTTTGCTACGGGGCATCGCTTCGTTCGATCTGTGGGTGCAAGACACGCCTTACGGGTTGCCTACGGATTTTTAGGAACGTCAGGCATGAGCAATGCCCGAAGATTCAAGGCATCTCGATCTTTCGGATTCAACATCAACGAGAAAGCGACTTTTCCCAAATAATAATCTCTAGCGCCAGACCGATGCTCGCCCAACTTAGCAAGATGATCGTCAAGACCATGTTTTTCTATAAAATACCCGTGTTGCCTAAGTTTACGGCGGAATTCCCGTGGCGCATTTTGTCGCCTATTAACGACAACACCCACCACAGTTTGACGAGAAGCGGCACGCATGATAGCCGTCTTATCCTCGTTAACATTAAAACCTTCTTCACGGATAGCTCGCTTTACAAAATCGACAATTCCAAAAGAAAATTCATTTCCTGAAAAAGTAAAGTCATCGGCATACCGCGTATACCTCAGATTTCGCGCCTTACAAAACGCCAGCAATCGTGCATCCAAATTTCGGACAATCAAGTTTGATAGATAGGGGCTGCAGACACCACCTTGCGGCAGCGCGTCATCAAGGCAACACAGACGAGACATTAGCCCAGATACCGATGATGAATAACCAAACGATCTAAACAATCCGAATACACGGCGACGAGTAATAGTAGGAAAAAAATTCTCAATATCTATCCTTAATACGAATTTTTGCCCTATATGAAACCTCGAAGAGTCCTTTAGCGTTTTACCAGGAACGAAGGCTTTAGCCGCAGGCGACACTGACACTCGCCTAAGTACCTGTTGGTAAATCCATGACTGAATTTGCTTAAGAGATGGTAAAGGCTCCGAAATCTCTCGAAGATCTCCATTTTTTTTCTTGATGAAAAATTTTCTATAAAAGAGTGAAGGCGAACCTACAGCACGCTGAACAAAATCATCGCTGTAACCAACCAGCGCACAAAAATGGAGTTCGCTAAAGATAACTGGAAGCTGCGCATCGGCAAGCGGCTTCGCATATGCCAATGCTCGGACCGTATATTCCGATTCTGCAGAAAATCCTTTAAGTCTTCGAGCCTCTTCGATGAAAAGCGCAGAGAAGACATCAAAGCTAGGAAGAAGTTGAGGAGAGGGAGCAGCCAAGTCACTATTCCATCTGTAGGGACACTGATGCGGCTTTTTGCATCAGTGCGCCGGCTTCATGGCGCCAGTTAAAGCTGACGTTGCGAGCTCCTGCTCGCAACGGCGGGTTTGACTGGAGGCTTGAATAACAGTTCCTACCAGGCGCGGCGACTCGCCGGCCTTGCCTTTCGGCATGTGCTAACTAATACCGTCCCTCTCCTCAACAGTTGACCTCAGTCTAATACATCGTCTACTTCAGGCAAGACAATATCCGTAACACTCACCGGGTTCACTTTTTCGCTTTCCACCGGCAGAATCCACTTTTCTTTCGGAAGAGGGAATTTATACTCAGCCAATCGTTTAAGACCGAGTTCGCTCAACTCTGACTTCTTGTCGTTTGTAGAAACATACCCTGCATCTTGCGCAGCAATTAGAGCTCGCATGACTTGACCAGGAGTGAATCCATCGGCTAGAAGCAAGTTCATTGACACCCTTTTAGAAACCAAAGCGAGGGTGAGCATTTCCAAACGCTGCTCGCTGCGCTCTTTGCTCACCTTGAAAACGGCCCGTTCCATGCAGGACCGTCCCACCAGAAAATTGGAAATGTATTATTTGGACAGAAGCACATAAGCGCAAGCGCCTCACCACCCTTATAACCGAAACGAAATTTTTCCACCACTCCGTTCTTCTCCTCAACAGCAGACATCAACTGAAGAGCCGCATGCTTATCAGCAATATGTGCTGCATCTGAAATTCCACGACCTAAAGCTCCTAGAAAAACAGCACTAGCGCCTTTCGCTAAAATTTTATTTTGGCCCGACTCAAGCCCCAAAAAGCAACCAACGACTATATTTTTAGGGTTAATACCTTGGGATGACAACCATTCTATGGCGTTTTCAGCTGTATCCCCAGACCCAACAAAGTCATCTACGAGAATAAACACTGTCACTTCCGCGCGCTTCAACGCAGCCTTTCGAATCGTGCGAGACGACATTTCAAAAGTGCGCCCCGAAGACTTGACTTTAGCCTCCATCTCGCGACTCATTAGCCATGCAATGCCTTCCCCACTTTTTGGTTTTACTTGACCTACAGGATTGACCAGCGGGAGCAATACTACGTGCTTCACGTTCTCACTCAGTGTCGCCACTAATTGCAAAGAGAGAGTCATTCCTTGGCTGTAATATTCAGCGAACTCGCATACTGAAAATCTACCAACAAGATCTATCAGAAGGAACCGTTCTTCTGTAGTTAGAAATGGCAGAATTTCTAAGATCTGATTGGTATAGGTTTCAAGATTGCATGCCCGAAGAGCAGCCCCAAGACTCAAAAGCTCATCAGCGGTAACCAATGGACGCTCCTACTTATTCCTACGATAGAGGTCGCATACGCGCCATAACACATGTGAACTCTGCCCCAAGCTGTAAGATTTGACAGCCTCCATCAAGGCAGGGAACACATTAGCCAGATCCAACCCGGCTTCCTTAAAGATACCTCAATCCAGCCTCGGCAATCCGCAATCGCTGATAATTCACCTTATTCTCGATCCACTGCCCTTCTGCACCCCAACTCAGTCGAGCGGATGAGCACGTAGGCTGGGTCATCGACCCACCGCTTTGAAGACGCTGGGTCAATACCCCAGCCTACAACGCCGCAATCGATTCCGCCACGAAAACGCCAATAGCTGGAAGCGGATACGCCTAAAGCTGGATCCCGGCTTTCGCCGGGATGACAGCAAGGGAAAGCTGCCATCAGCGAAAAGAATCGGCGGGCCTTCGCTCGGTTCGCACATCTCACTGCCCCTACCCCAACCCTCCCCCGCATGCGGGGGAGGGAGCAGAGCGGCAATCCTCAGCCGCTGATGATTCGCGATGTTCTCAATCTGATGACACCTCTCTCCTCCGTCGGACGTGCGCACTCAATGCCCATGCCCTTCCCCACCCTCCCCCATCCGCCCAGCCTGCCGAGGGCAGCATGGACATCCTTCGCAACGACGGTGCATGACGCTTCGCTGATGCACCCTACGACGACGCATGCGCCTTGCGGCCTTGTTGTCCTTGGCCCGTCAGTACGCGCCCATGAAGTCTTTCTTGCCGATCTCCACACCGTTATGGCGCAGCAGGTCGTACGCCGTGGTGACATGGAAGAAGAACTGCGGCAGCCCATACGCCAGCAGGTAGGCCTGGCCGCCGATGCTGCGTTCCTTCGGCGTGCCGGGGCGCAACAGCACCTCGCGCTCACCGCTGCCTTCGAATCGCGCCGCGTCCAACCCACCGATGAAGGTCAGCGTCGCGGCGATCCGCTGCTGCAGATCGGCGAAGGTCTGGTCGCCGACCTCGTAGGCCGGGACCTCCGCGCCCGCAAGCCGCGCCGACACGCTGGTGGCGAAATCGCAGGCGATCTGCACCTGCCGCGCCAACGGGAACATGTCGGGGAACAATCGCGATTGCAGCAGCGCTGCAGGTTCGATCTTGCGCTCGGCAGCGTGGGTTTCAGCCTTGGCCAGGACGCCGGCAAGCGCAGTGAGCATCTGCTGGAACACGGGAACGGACGCGGTGTGCATTGAGAGGGACATGAGGGATTCCAGATGGGGTCGGGTTCAATGCCTGCATCATATCGCGGGCATCCCCGATCGACGGCGGGCGCCGTATCGATCACCCTCATCCTGGCGAACGCTACGCCCTTGCCTGCTATCGGTACATCGAGCTCAATCCCGTTCGCGCGGGCATCGTGACGCCCCCTCGGGAGTACCGGTGGTCCAGCCATGCCAGCAACGCCTACGGCACGCACGAGCCCCGCATTACTCCGCACGCCGCCTACCTCTCGCTGGGCGCGGATGACGTCACGCGCCTTGCGTGGCCACCTGTTCGCCAGCATGGACGCGCACGACATCGACGCGTTGCGCCTGCATACGCAGCAGCAGAAACCCTGGGGCAGCGAGCGGTTCTGTCGGCAAATCGAAGCGCTGGCTCAGCGCTCCGTGGAAGTCAGACCGCGCGGCCGGCCCATCGAACCCGGGGAAATGAACCTGACCCGAATGGCACTTACTTAAGCTTTTTCGGGTGGCCGTGGACTCTGACGGCTTCGCGAGCAGCCGCACGCGGTTTGGTCAGTAGTGGATATGGTTTTGGCCTTCGTTTAACGGCGCGCGGTTCGATCCG
>JANMGT010000021.1:0-99736 GCA_031374725.1 Lysobacteraceae bacterium
CGCAACCCGAAGGGCTGAGCCACAGAACGCGCGGCACGGCGTCCTCGCTCGGTCATGGATGGCGCCATTCCCTCCCTCCTCCTTGTTCCGCGCGTTCTGTGGCTCAGCGCGGAGCATGGAGAGAGTCTAAACAGGCTCTAAACGCTCGACGACAGCGCGTAATTCGGCACGCTTTGTATGCAGTGCTGTGCTGGCATTGCGTCAGCCCGCTATGTGAATAACGAAGACGATCATGGTCATGATCACGCGGAAACGACGAAGCCCGCTTGCGCGGGCTTCGTCGTTTTACAAGTTGGCGTCCCCACGGGGATTCGAACCCCGGTGTCCACCGTGAAAGGGTGGTGTCCTAGGCCTCTAGACGATGGGGACGTCGTAGAACTCTGTAACCACTTCGGATCCGGCCTAACGATCAGAAGCGCTTTGAATCGTGGTGGAGCCAGGCGGGATCGAACCGCCGACCTCCTGCATGCCATGCAGGCGCTCTCCCAGCTGAGCTATGGCCCCACATGTCTGGAGAGCGCGAAAGTTTAGAGGGCGCCTGCGGAGGCGTCAAGCATTTGCAGCGGAGAATTTCGATTTGGTAGGCCGATCGCACTCATGCTCCACGCGTGGCGCGACCGAAATGCCGGCCGACGAGCGCCGGGCCGTGATTCGGCCATTCGCATCGGTTATCCGATGACGCGGCGAGGCGTGATGGCGCGAATGCGATGGCAGGCATCAAAACCAAAGCCGCAGGCCACCGACCAGTCGATTCTCATCGTCTTGCTGGCCAACAGCGTTTTCGACGCGCTCACGCACCACGCCAACGTAGGGCGCGAAGCGGCGGGGGAATTCGTAGCGCAGGCGCAGCCCTGCTTCGATTTTGGACAATCCTGCGCCGGTATCGCGCCGCAGATCGCGCCGATCGTGGAATTCCAATTCGATCACCGGTTGCAGGATCAGCCGATTGGTCAGCAGCACGTCGTACTCGGCTTCCAATCGCGCGGCGCTGCGGCCGTTCTGGCCCAGATAGGCGGTGGCCTGGACCTCGAACTTGTACGGCGACATGCCCTGTACGCCGAAAGCAGCCCAGTCCTGTGAGGTTCCCGGCGCGAAGTCGTGGCGCACACCCGCGACGACATCCCACCAGGGGGTGACGCTGCGGCCGTAGAGCAGTTCGATATTGGCGGCGGTGGTGACGCCATCTTCACGTTCGCCCTCGCTGCGCAGCCAAACGCGCTGCAGATCGCCGCCGAGCCAACCGCGCACATCCCAATGCTGGCCGGGCTCGCCGTCGTGCGACCACGCTTCGAGCCGGTCCACCACCAGCATCGCAACCGCGCGGTTCCCGTGCATCGCGTGCGCGCCAACCGCAGGGAATGCGGCGGTGCGTTCGGCATCGGTAATCGCGGGAATGGGTTCTTTCGGCGGCGCGCCGCGATCTCTACCTACCGACCACGGACGGTATCGCCACGCTCAGTGCGAGGGTGAGATGCAATACGATGCGTGCGAGCCGCTGGACTGACACGGCTGCGGCTATAGCTCTGGTTCTCGTTGTGGCTTTGATTCGAGTTTCGGTTCGTGTTCTAAGTTCATGCGCGCTGTGACGATTCACCACAGCGCATCGCGCAATTTGTACCACGCCATCGCCGCGACCAGCAGCGGCGTGCGCAGGGCGCGGCCGCCTGGGAAATCATGGTGGTCGATCCGTTCAAATACGTCCAAGCGTTCGTGCTGGCCGCGGATCGCCTCGGCGATGACACGCCCCGCCAGTCCCGCTGCAGCGATGCCGTGGCCGGAGAAGCCTTGCGCGAAGTAGATGTTCGGATCGAGCCGGCCCCAATGCGGCGCTCGGTTCAGGCTGATGTCGATCGTGCCGCCCCAAAGGTACTCGAAGTCCAGATCGCCCAACTGCGGAAACACCCGATGCATGCGTTGACGCATCACCGCGCGCAGGTTCGGCGGAGTGAGGTTGGAATAGCTGGCGCGGCCGCCGAACAACAAACGGCCGTCGGCACCGAGGCGGAAGTAATCGAGCGCCCAATTGGTGTCGGCCACCGCCATACCGTTGCGGATCAGCGACGCCGCGACACCCTGCGGCAGCGGTGCGGTCGCGCCGATATAGGTGCCGACCGGCATGATCTTGTGGTCGAGTTCCGGAGCGATGCCATGCACCAGCGCATTGCCGGCAAGCACGACGGCGTCGCAGCGCACCGACCCGGTCGCTGTATGCAGTATCGGTTTTGCCCCGCGGGTTATCCGCAGCACGCGGCTGCCTTCGCAGATGCGCACGCCGTAGTCGAGCGCAGCGCCCGCGAGCCCCAGCGCGTATTTCAGCGGATGCAGGTGTCCCGCACGCGCGTCGTACAGCCCGCCGAGATAGCGCGGCGAATCTAACTGCGCGCGCAGTGTCTCGCGACCCCACCATGCCATCGAATAACCGAAATCGTTTTCGAGATCGCGCTGCCACGCCTGCAATTCGACGACCTGCCGCGGCTTGATCGCAACGGTCGCGTGACCATCGCGCCAATCGCAGTCGATACCGTAGCGCTGGCGCCGGTCGTGGATCAGTTGTACGCCTTCGCAGGACCAATCGAACAACTTTTTCGCATCGTCGCGACCCAAGATCGAGACGAGTTTCGCTTCGCCGCAACCGAAGCCGGGCAGTACCTGACCACCATTGCGTCCCGACGCGCCCCAGCCCGCGCGCTCGGCTTCGAGGATGACGACTTTATAGCCGGCTTCGGCCAGTTCCAGCGCCACCGACAGACCAGTGTAGCCAGCGCCGAGCACGCAGACATCGGCGATGAGATCGCCGTCCAACGCCGGCTGTAGCGGCAGCGATGTCGCGTTTGCGGCATACCAACTGGGCGGGTAAGGGGCGGATGGCATCTTGAACATCCAGAGAACGAGAGGGCCGAACGTTTTTTATGAGACCTTTAGAGCCTGTTTAGAATCTTAGGCTCGAGTGTTTCGTAGGAGAGCCTTTAGGCCCGAACGCTCGAGTGTTTCGTAGGAGGGCCTTTAGGCCCGAACGCTCAAGTGTTTCGTAGGAGAGCCTTTAGGCCCGAACGCTTTTGATGCATGACACCAAGCATTCTCCGACCAGTATCGGGCCTAAAGGCCCTCCTACGATTGTTTCGGTCTGGCGCGCCGTTTTTCCGCAGCGCGTCACACCGACCGCAGATACCAGTCGTATTCAAGCGTGCTCACCTCGCGATAAAAACTGTTCAGTTCCTTCAACTTTTGCTGGCCATAGATATGGCGAAAGCTCTCGCCGAACTGGGTCGCGATGAAATCGCTGGCCATAAAATCGCGGATCGAGTCGCGCCAGTAGGGCGTTTTGATCTCGGTTTGTTCGTAGGCGTTACCGACGACCGGCGGGCCCGGGTCGAAGCCCTGCTCGATGCCGTGCAGCATGCCCGCTAACACCGCAGCGGTCGCGAGATAGACGTTGGCATCGGCGCCAGCGATGCGGTGCTCGATGCGAGTGTTGTTCGCGTCGCTGTGCGGGATGCGCATCGCCACCGTGCGGTTATTGAAGCCCCACACCTCGTTCAACGGTACGAAGGCATTGAGCACGAAGCGACGATAGCTGTTGGCGTTCGGTGCGAACAGCAGCAGACAATCCTGCGCGCTGCGCTGCAGGCCGCCGATCGCATGGCGCAGCGTATCGGCCGGCGCCTGGGGCGTACTCGCGAAGATATTGCGGCCGTCGCGATCGAGCACGCTCACATGCACATGCAGGCCGCTGCCGGCTTGGTCCACCAGCGGTTTGGCCATAAAACTCGCTTGCAGCCCCTGCTGCTGCGCGACGGCTTTGATCGCGCGCTTGAGATACAGCGCATCGTCGCAGGCGAGCAGGGCGTCGTCGCGATGTTTGAGGTTGATCTCGAACTGCCCCGGCGCGTACTCGGCGACGGCGGTATCGGCCGGAATGCCCTGGGCGCTGCAGGCGCTGGCGACGCCGTCGATGAAACCGCGGAAATCGTTGAGGTCTTCGAGGTAATACACCTGGGTGCTGGTGTTGCGCTCGCCGGTATGCGCGTTGACCGGTGGCTGCGGCCGGCCGTGGGCGTCGGGCAGGCGATCGAACAGATAGAACTCCAGCTCTACCGCGACCACCGGCTTCAGCCCGCGTGCGGCATAGCGCGCGAGCACGCGCTTGAGCACTTCGCGTGGGTTGGCCTCGAACATGCCGCCCTGCGCGTCTTCCATCGACAGCAGCAACTGCGCCATCGGCCGCGGCGACCACGGCACCGGCCGCAACGTGCCCGGCACCGGGCGACAGATGCGGTCTTCGTCGCCGATCGCATAACCCAGCCCGGTTTCTTCCACCGTATTGCCGGTGATGTCGGTGGCGATCAACGACATCGGCAGGCAAACGCCATCGGCATAGACTTTTTCCAACGCGCTACGAGTGATGCGCTTGCCGCGCAGCAGGCCGTTCATGTCCGGCAAGATCAGATCGATCGACTCGCAGTCGAGCGTCTGCAGAACGGTGGCGTCTTCGGGCGATAGGCTGGGCGGCATCGGGCAATGGCGGGTCATCAGAGGCTCGTCAGTGTGACAGTTGCGCGGCGGGACATGAACTGGAGACGATTATTGTCAAGAATCTTCAACGGCATCATGCCGGGTTTTGCGCTTTTTTGCGCGCTTATTCGATGCTGCGATGCACAATAATCGACGCGCAGCGGTCAATCAAGTGTGCTCGTGTTGCAGAAATCGAACATGCCGGGTAACGTGCCATGGACGCATCTGCGCCTCTTCTACATTGTGCTTATGACCGGATTGCCCCTGGTCGGTGTGCCCACCGATCGCAAGATGATCGGCCCGCATCCGTTTCTCGCCGTTGGCGAGAAATACGTTCGGGCGGTTATCGACGGCGCCGATTGCCTGCCGATGCTGATCCCTGGATTGCAGCCGCCGCTGCCCCTGACGGACATCCTCGGCAGCCTGGACGGCCTGCTGCTCACCGGCTCGCACAGCAATATCGAGCCGCGTCACTACAGCGACGAGCCCAGCTATCCCGGCAATCTTCACGATCCGGCCCGCGATGCGACCAATTTGGCGCTGATCCCGCTGGCGATCGCGATGGATCTGCCGATTCTCGCGATCTGCCGCGGCTTTCAAGAAGTGAACGTCGCGCTGGGCGGCGGCTTGTATCAGAAAATCCACGAGACGCCCGGTTTCGACGACCATCGCGAGAACTCCGACGACGATCTCGATACCCAATACGCGCCGCGTCATGTCATCGATTTGCGCCCGGGCGGAATGCTCGCGGCCATCGCTGGCGCCGAGCGCGCGGACGTCAATTCGCTGCACGGCCAGGGCATCGCCCGGCTCGGACACGGCTTGCAGACCGAAGCTACGGCGCCCGACGGTTTGGTCGAGGCCTATTCGCGGCCCGACAGCGCTTTCTTGCTCGCAGTGCAATGGCACCCGGAATGGAAGGTGCGCGAAAATCCATTTTATCTCGCAATTTTTCGCGCTTTCGGCGACGCCTGCCGGCGCCGAGCGCAGATGCACCCGCGCCGAAAGGCGCTAGGATGAACGTATGAGTCCAAAACGCACCGACGACAAGCCTCGCGACAAAGCGAGCAAGAAAGCGAGCAAGAAAGCGAGCAAAAAAGTGAGCAAAAAAGCGCCCGAAAAGAGCGGGCGTAAGAACACCGAGCACGACAAAAGCGCGCGCGCCAAGGGCAGCAAATCGAAGCGCACGACGAGCGAAGACACCGCGCAGACCGGCGAGCACGCGCTGCTGCGCTGGCTGAAGGACCGGCGGATCACCGAAGTCGAATGCTTGGTGCCCGACATCACCGGCAACGCGCGCGGCAAGATCATTCCTGCCGACAAGTTTTCGCACGATTACGGCACGCGACTGCCGGAAGGCATTTTCGCCACCACCGTCACCGGCGATTACCCGGACGATTATTACGATCTGATCTCGCCCTCCGATGCCGATATGCTGCTGCGTCCAGACCCAGACACCGTGCGCTTGGTGCCCTGGGCGACCGATCCGACCGCGCAGATCATCCACGATTGCTATACCAAGGCCGGCGAGCGCCATGAATTGGCGCCGCGCAACGTGCTCAAGCGCGTGCTCGATGCGTATGAAGAACTTGGTCTGCGGCCAGTCGTTGCGCCCGAGGTCGAATTCTTTCTGGTGCAGAAAAACACCGACCCGGATTTCCCGCTGCAGCCGCCGGCCGGGCGCTCTGGACGGCCGGAAACCGCGCGTCAGTCGTATTCGATCGATGCAGTCAACGAGTTCGACCCGATCCTCGATCTGATGTACGACTACAGCGATGCGATGCAGTTGGATGTGGATACGCTGATCCACGAATCCGGCGCTGCGCAGTTGGAAGTCAATTTCATCCACGCCGATGCGATGTCGCGCGCCGATCAAGTGTTCATGTTCAAGCGGATGATGCGCGAGGCCGCGTTGCGCCACGGCGTCTACGCGACCTTCCTCGCCAAACCGATGGAAAACGAACCTGGCAGCGCGATGCATATTCATCAGAGCTTGATCGATGTTAAAACCGGCAAAAATGTGTTCGCCGGAAAAGGCGAGGGCAAGCACAGCAAAATCTTCGAGCACTATCTCGGCGGCTTGCAAAAATACGTACCGATGACGATGGCGTTTTTCGCGCCCAACGTGAATTCGTACCGCCGCCTGGCGATTGGCCAGGTCGCGCCGATCAACGTGCAATGGGGCTACGACAACCGCACCTGCGGCCTGCGCGTACCGATGGACACACCGGAGAACACCCGCGTCGAAAGCCGTTTCGCTGGTTCCGATGCGAATCCTTATCTTGCGATGGCCGGAACGTTGGCCTGCGGTCTGTTCGGTATCCGCGAGAAACTGCAGCCGACCGCGCCGCTGACCATCAGCGCCCAGGACGTCGGCTTCGAGCTGCCGCGTTCGCTCGGCGAAGCTTTGGATCAACTCGAAGCCTGTACGTTGTTGCACGATCTGCTGGGCGCGCGTTTCGTTCGCGCGTATATCTCGGTCAAGCGCAAAGAATACGAAACCTTCTTCCGCGTGATCAGTTCGTGGGAGCGAGAGTTTCTGCTGCTGAACGTCTAACCATTGTCCTTCGTAGGAGCGGCGCGAGCCGCGAAGCAATCCGGCGGCATCATCGCGGCTCACGCCGCTCCTACTCCATATCCGGGAACCATCATGGAACAACACGATATCGCCGATATTCGCCACCTGCAGCAGCTCGACGCCGAGCATCATCTGCACCCGTTCAACGACAACGCCGCGCTGGCGAAAAAGGGCACGCGCATTCTGGTGAAAGGCGAGGGCGCTTACGTCTGGGACGCTGAGGGCCACAAACTGCTCGACGCCTTCGCCGGCCTATGGTGCGTAAACGTCGGCTACGGCCGCAAGGAGTTGGGCGAAGCCGCGTCGAAGCAGATGACGCAGTTGGCCTATTACAACAGCTTCTTCCAGTGCACCACCGAACCGACGATCCAACTCGCCGCGAAACTCGCCGAGATGACCCCGGCCGATCTCAATCACGCCTTCTTCACCAATTCCGGTTCGGAGGCCAACGACACCATCCTGCGGCTCGTGCGCCATTTTTGGGCGGTGCAGGACCAACCGCAGAAGAACATCTTCATCGGTCGCCACAACGGCTACCACGGCACCACGATGGCAGGCGCCAGCCTCGGCGGCATGGCCGGCATGCACAAGCAGGGCGGTTTGCCGATCCCTGATATCCACCATATCGAACCGCCGTTCTGGTTCGCCGACGGCGGCGATCTTTCCCCAGAAGCATACGGTCTTGTCGCCGCACGCCGACTCGAAGACAAAATTCTCGAACTCGGCCCGGATCGCGTTGCCGCCTTTATCGGCGAGCCGATCATGGGCGCGATCGGCGTCTACATCCCGCCGATGAGCTATTGGCCGGAGATCGAACGCATCTGCCGCAAGTACGACGTGCTGCTGGTCGCCGACGAGGTGATCTGCGGGTTCGGCCGCACCGGCGAATGGTTCGGCGCGAATTATTTCGGCTTCACCCCGGACGTGATGACGCTCGCCAAGGGCATCACCTCCGGCTACATCCCGCTGGGTGCGGCGATGTTCAACGATCGCATCGCCGCCGTGCTCAAGGCGCAGGGCGGCGAACTGGCCCATGGCTGCACTTACTCCGGGCATCCGGTGTGTACCGCGGTGGCGTTGGAGAACATTCGCCTCCTGCAGGAAGAGGGCATTGTCGATCGCGCGCGCACCGAGATTGCGCCATATCTCGCCCAGCGCTGGGCCGAACTCGGCGAGCATCGCTTGGTCGGCGAGGCCCGCATTGCGGGCATGGTCGGGGCCTTGGAACTGGTGCCGAACAAGGGCAAGCGCGCGTTTTTCGAGGAGCGCGGCAAGGTTGGCGTGCTCTGCCGCGACAACGCATTGCGCAATGGCCTGATCCTGCGCGCGACCTATGATTCAATGCTGTTGTCGCCGCCGCTGATCTTCAGCCGCGAACACGTCGATGAGCTGTTCGAGAAAGCTTGGACAGCGCTGAACGAGACCGCTGCGGCGCTGTGACGCCCTAGAGAGTGGCGCCACCGCTCGCAGTGCGCGACACTCCCTGACATTGCCCGAAAGCGCACCACGTTCAAACCGCATCCTATCCCCACCACCCACCGGCCCGTCCCGGAAAGAGGAAACGTCATGAAATTGCGAATGTTGGCATTATCAGTCGCTGTCTCGATGCTTGCTGCCTGCGGCGGCTCCGATAAACCTGATGCGGGCGGCAAGCCGGCTGGCGGCGCGAAAGTCGTTAACGTCTACAACTGGTCCGACTACATCAGCGAAGACGCGGTCCCCAATTTCACCAAGGAAACCGGGATCAAGGTCGTCTACGACGTGATGGACGCCAACGAAACGCTCGAAGCAAAAATCATGGCCGGTAGCACCGGCTACGATGTGGTCGTGCCGTCGCTGCAGTTTCTCGCGCGTCAGGCCAAGGCCGGCGTGTATCTGCCAATCGATAGGAGCAAAATCCCGAATTACGCCAACCTCGACCCGGAGATGATGGCGATCATCGCCAAGAACGATCCGGACAATACCTACGGCATTCCGTATTTGGTCGGTTACACCGGTATCGGTTACAACGTAGACAAAGTCAAAGCCGCGTTGGGCGACGTGCCCGCGAATACTTGGGATCTGGTGTTCAAACCCGAGGTCGCGGCTAAGTTGAAAGATTGCGGTGTGATGTCACTGGATACGCCGACCGAATTGGTGCCGATCGCCTTGAATTACCTCGGCGAGAATCCAAACAGTCAAGACCCCGCAGTGATCGCGAAAGCGGCCGCGCCGCTGAAGGTGCTCAATTCCAATATCCGTAATTTCCACTCGTCGGAATACATCAATTCGCTGGCGACCGGCGATATCTGCGTCGCAGTGGGTTGGTCCGGCGATGTCTGGCAGGCGGTGGATCGCGCCGCGAAGGGCGTCACTATCGACTTCGTCATTCCGAAAGAAGGCGCACCGATCTTCTTCGACATGCTAGCAATCCCCAAAGACGCTAAGAACCCCGATAACGCATACGCATTCATCAATTATCTGCTCAAGCCCGAAGTGATGGCCGGCATTTCCAGTTTCGTTTCCTACGCGAACGCGGTCAAACCGAGCACGCCGCTGGTCGACGAGAAAGTACGCAACAATCCGAATATCTATCCGACGGAAGACGTGCGTAAGAAACTCTTCCCGCTGGAACCGCTGACGCCGGAAATCAGCCGTCAATACACCGACATGTGGTCGGCGATGAAGAGCGGCAAATAAGCGTTCCCCATGCCGGCGGAGCGCGCGCTCCGCCTGTCCCCCGGTCGCATCGTGCGGAGCGAACATGGCAGAGCCAGCGGCAACATCTCAAATAGCAGCATCGGCGCCGAGTACGAAGAACGAAAAAGCGGGTGCCGAGCACTATCTGAAGATCGAACACCTGCGCAAGGAATACGACGGCGTGGTCGCCGTCGACGATGTCGATTTCTCGATCCGCAAAGGCGAGATCTTCGCGCTGTTAGGCGGTTCGGGCTGCGGCAAATCCACCTTGCTGCGCTGCATGGCCGGGTTCGAGCGGCCGACGAAGGGCAGGGTGCTGCTCGATGGCGAAGACATCACGCCGCTGCCGCCTTACGAGCGGCCGGTCAACATGATGTTCCAAAGTTACGCATTGTTCCCGCACATGACCGTGGCGCAGAACATCGCCTTCGGCCTGAAGCAGGACGGCATGCCCAAAGATCAGATCGACGCGCGCGTCGCGGAGATGCTGAAACTGGTGCAGATGGAGCAATACGGCAAGCGCAAACCGCACCAGCTCTCGGGCGGGCAACAGCAGCGCGTCGCGCTGGCGCGCTCGTTGGCGAAGAAACCGAAATTGCTGCTGCTCGACGAGCCGATGGGCGCACTCGACAAGAAACTGCGTTCGCGCATGCAGTTGGAGCTGGTCAATATCGTCGAACGTCTGGGCGTGACCTGCGTGATGGTCACGCACGACCAGGAAGAAGCGATGACGATGGCTCACCGCATCGCGGTGATGGACACCGGATGGATTCGCCAGATCGGCACGCCCGATGAGATCTACGAACAGCCCAACTGCCGTTTCACTGCGGAGTTCATCGGCTCGGTTAATTTGTTGGACGGCAAGATCAAAGACGATCATCCCGATTACGTCACCATCGCTTCGCCTCTTGTCGATCATATCCTGTATGTCGGTCATGGCATTACCGGTTTCGAAGGCCAAGAAGTGTCGCTTGCAGTACGCCCCGAGAAAATCGCGGTTGCGAAAGAAGAGCCCGAGCAACCGCACAACAAAGCGCGCGGAACGATCGAAGACATCGCTTATTTCGGCAGTCATTCGGTCTACCACGTGCGCTTGCCCAGCGGCGCAAAAATCATGGCGAACTTCGCCAACACTCAGCGCTGGGCGTCGGAGCGATTCACCTGGAACGATCACGTCTGGCTATCGTGGGCCGATAACGACGGCGTGGTGTTGACCTCATGAACGCCCTCCGCTGGCTCAAGAAACCGTTGCCCGGGCCGCGCTGGCTGGTGATTTTGCCGCCCTACGTCTGGATGCTGGTATTTTTCGCGATCCCGTTCTTGATCGTGCTGCAGATTTCGTTCGCCAAGCCGCTGATCGCGTCGCCGCCGTACACCGATCTGATCTCGAATATCAATAATGAGATCAACATGACGTTGAATCTCAACAACTACAAAGCACTCGTTGAGAACAGCAAGTACCTCGATGCCTATGCCAACTCGCTGAAGATCGCCGGTATTTCGACGCTGCTGTGCTTGCTGATCGGCTACCCGATCGCCTATGCGATCACCAAGCTGCCCAGCACAACGCGCAATATCGCGTTGATGCTGGTGATTCTGCCGTCGTGGACCTCGTTCCTCATTCGCATCTACGCCTGGATCGGCATTCTCAAGGACAACGGGTTCCTCAATAATTTCCTGATCTGGCTGGGTGTGATCGATCAGCCGATCAAGATTCTGTATACGCCGATCGCGATCTACATCGGTATCGTCTACGCCTATTTGCCGTTCATGGTGCTGCCGCTATACGCGAATCTGATCAAGCACGACAACCGGCTGATCGAAGCGGCTTACGATCTGGGCGCCAAACCGCTGCATGCGTTCTTCAAGATCACCGTGCCGCTGTCGTTCGCGGGCGTCGTCGCTGGCTGCATGCTGGTGTTCATTCCGGCGGTGGGCGAGTTCGTGATTCCCGAATTGCTGGGTGGGCCATCGACCAAGATGATCGGCAAAGTGCTGTGGGAGGAATACTTCACCGCCAACGATTGGCCCAGGGCATCCGCGATCGCGATCGTGATGCTGGTGATGCTGGTCGTACCGATCATGATCTTCCACCGCTACCAATCGCGGCAGCTCGAATCGCGGCTGTCCTAGGAGGCACGATGCGCAAGAACAGCGATATGTTCTCGTTCCGCAGCCTCGTGCTGCTGCTGGGCTTTCTGTTCCTCTACATGCCGATGTTCAGCCTGATCGTGTACTCGTTCAACGAGTCGCGCTTGGTCACGGTCTGGTCCGGTTTTTCGCTGAAGTGGTACGCCGAGCTGCTCAAAGATCAGCAGATGCTCAATGCCGCTTGGATGTCGCTCAAAATCGCGTTCTACACCGCTTGCGCCGCGACGGTGCTGGGCACGATGGCGGCATTGATCATGACCCGCCTGCGCAACTTCCGCGGCAAGACGGCGTTCGGTGGACTGATCACCGCACCGCTGGTGATGCCCGAAGTGATTATCGGCGTGTCGATCCTGATGATGTTCGTCGCCGTCGGCGACATGTTCGGTACGCCGATCTCGCGCGGCGTCGTGACCGTTTGGATCGCACATGTCACCTTTACCATCGCGTTCGTGACTGTGGTGATTTCCTCGCGTCTGCAGGACATGGACCGCTCGCTCGAAGAGGCGGCGATGGACTTGGGCGCGAACCGGCTGCGCGTGTTTTTCTTGATCACGCTGCCGATCATCGCGCCGGCTTTGGTCGCGGGCTGGCTATTGGCGTTTACGCTGTCGCTGGACGATCTGGTGATCGCGAGTTTCACCAATGGACCGGGTTCGACCACGTTGCCGCAGAAAGTGTTCTCGTCGGTACGCTTGGGCCTGAGCCCCAAGATCAACGCATTGGCCAGCCTGCTGATTTTTGCGGTGTCCAGCGCGGGCTTTATCGCCTGGTGGTTCATGGCCCGCGAAGACAAGCGCCGGCAGCGCGATATGCAATTAGCGCTACAAAAAGGAGAGTAACCGTGAGCGTTGAGCTGAAGAACCCATGGACTGGGCTGGTGGATTATCGCTACGACTACATCGGCGAAGCGGAGGTCGAACGCATTCTGCAGCGCGCCGATGCTGCGTTTCCGGCATGGTCGAGTTTGTCGTTGGAATCGCGCGGCGCATTGCTGCGCGCCACCGCAGCGGCCTTGCGCACGCGGCGCGAGGAGATCGCCGCCACGATCGCCGCCGATATGGGCAAACTTCGCCGCGAAGCCTTGTCCGAGATCGAAAAGTCCGCATCCGCCTGCGAGTATTACGCCGAACACGCCATCGATTACTTGCGCGATGCGCCGGTCGCGACCGAAGCGCAGCGCAGCTACGTGACCTACGAGCCGATCGGCTGCGTGTTCGCGGTGATGCCGTGGAATTTCCCGATTTGGCAGGTGTTCCGCTTTCTCGCGCCGGCGCTGATGGCCGGCAACGTTGCCGTGCTCAAACATGCGACTAATGTGCCGCGATGCGCCGATGCGATCGCGCAAGTCTTGCGCGATGCCGGCGTGCCCGAGGGCGTGTTCGGCGTGCTGCATATCGATAACACGATGGCCGCGCGCGTCATCGCCGACAAGCGGGTGAGAGCGGTCACGCTGACCGGCAGCGAACGCGCCGGCAGTGCGGTGGCGTCGGCCGCCGGCAAGCATTTGAAGAAATGCGTGATGGAACTTGGCGGCAGCGATCCGTTCGTGGTGTTGGATGATGCCGAACTCGATTTGACGGTTCCGGCGGCTGTCGCTTCGCGCTTCGGCAATGCCGGTCAGACCTGCATCGCAGCCAAACGCTTCATCGTAACGCCGGGCATCGCCGACGCCTTCGTCGAACGCTTCGTCGAAGCAGCGCGTGTGCTCGCTGTGGGTGATCCTGCGGACGATGCGAGCACGCTTGCGCCGATGGCGCGTGCGGACTTACGCGAAGAGATCCACGCCCAAGTGCAGCGCACCGTCGCTGCGGGCGCCTCGCTGTTGCTTGGCGGCATGCAGGGGCAGGGCGCCTCGCATTACGCGGCGACCATTCTCGACCACGTCGCCTCAGGCATGCCTGCCTACAGCGAAGAACTGTTCGGCCCCGCGGCCAGTATTCTCCGCGCACACAATGACGATGATGCCGTGCGCATTGCCAACGACACCGACTTCGGCCTCGGCGCGAGCGTCTGGACCCGCGACAAAGCGCGTGGTGAAGCGGTCGCGCGTCGCTTGCAAGCCGGCGCGACCTTCGTCAACGCCATTGTTCGCAGCGACGTGCGATTGCCGTTCGGTGGTACGAAAACATCCGGCTTCGGCCGCGAGTTAGCTGAGCATGGGATTCATGAATTTATGAATATCAAGACTGTGTATATTGCTTGTTAGACCGCATCAATCTCTAAGGCAACTCATGAGCAATCAGTCTCCCGACAAACTTCGCGTGTTCCTCAGCTGGTCCATGACAAGGAGTGAATCTGTAGCGCAAGCGTTTAGAGACTGGCTTCCGTCAGTACTCCAGAATATTCGCCCGTATTACACCCCGGATGACATCGGTAAAGGGTCTAGGTGGGCAAGCGAGATCCGAGGTGAATTAGAGGCCAGTGATTTCGGCATCATCTTCTTGACTCCCGAGAATCTAGCGTCGCCATGGATTCTCTTTGAAGCTGGCGCACTTTCCAAACTTGAAAAATCGAAAGTTGCACCATTGCTCCTCGGTCTTGAACCAACAGACGTATCGGGGCCGCTATCTCAGCTCCAGCTAACAAAATTCAACAAAGATGAATGTTTCAAACTCATAAAATCTCTAAATCGTGCATTAGAAGGCTTGGCTCTTGAGCCAACTGTTCTGACAAACGTTTTTGACAAATGGTGGCCGGATCTTGAGGAGAAGGTTGAGGCCGCAATGGCTAGCAACCCCGCAGGTAGCAGTGCAAATCGCCGCCCTGATAGGGATCTACTTGAGGAGGTCTTGGAAAGAGTTAGAGCCATCCAAATGCGACCTTCTGCAACCGGAGGAGCGCACCGGATTCGTATCTCCTTAAAAGAGATGATGTCTCGTCCATCTCTTTCAGATGTCAATATTGGGGAGCTCGGCTTTTCCACAAGAGCAAGACTCATCCTGAAGCAAAACAACATTTTTTCCCTAGCGGATTTGCTTAACATGTCTTCTTATGACTTGCTGCGGACACCGAACTTTGGCAAGAGCAGCGTCGTTGAAGTGCAGTACGTACTCAGCCTATATAATCTTGATCTGCGGAAAGATGACTCCACGGGTGCGGCCTAACAATTCGTTCAAACCGACCCCGCATCGTGGCGTCGGCCACAGAAAAATTACTCCACAATCAGCGGCTGAATAAGCGCGGGAACGCCACTCAACACCGACGTACCAGACAGCGGATCGCGCACGCTTTCGTCGAGCAGCGCATTGAGGTTAGCGCCGGGCCGTTCGCTTGCGATTTGCATGCGTGTGCCTGGCACATCGTGGCCCCAGCCGTGCGGCAGGCTCAGCACGCCTCGACGCATATCTTCGCTGTATTTCACCCGCACCGTGATACTTCGATCTTCGGCGCCAAATAATCGAGCCAGCGCGCCATCGGCGACGCCCGCCGCTTGCGCATCGTCTGGATGCACGAGCGCGAGACAACGCTCTGGGCCTTTGGCCAGCGTGTGCAGGTTGTGCATCCAACTGTTGTTGGAACGCACGTCGCGCCGGCCGATCACCGTTACTGGATAGCCTTCGCCCTCAAGCGATTGCGGGGCGGCCGACAGCGCTGCTTCTACCCGCGCCAAATCCGCTACGAATGCTGCCGGCGCGATGTCGATCATGCCGTCGCGCGTTCGCAACACATCTGGCAAGCGCGCTTGCAGGGGGCCGTAGTCGATGCCGTGCGGCGCCGCGCGCAAACGTGCGAGCGATAAACCTTCGGGCCGAGCGCCGAAACCGTCGCCCCATGGCCCGGCGCGCAAGCCTATATCGAGTTGGCGCTCGGGGCCACGCAAATGCGCGGTTGCGTTCAATAACGCATCCACTTGTGCCACGCGCTGCGCTTCGGGCACACCGGAGGCCTTCAACATCGCGGCCAGCTCTTTGCGCAAGGCCTCCGCATCGCGCGCATCGACATCTGCAGCGGCTTCGCTGTCGTGGCCTTCGAGCAACGCGGTCAATCGCGCGAGTGCGCGCCACTCCGGCCAAGCGCCTTCGGGCAGCGGCAGCGCCGCTTCGCTGAAACGTGCGGCGTGCTTCCAGGCCAATTGACTGAAGGTCGTGTCGTAATGCGCTTCTTCCAACGGCGACAAACCCGGCAAGATCACATCGGCATGCCGCGAGGTTTCGTTGAGATACACGTCCACGCTGAGCATGAAATCCAGCGTATCCAGCGCTGCGGCGAGGCGAGCGCCATTCGGCGACGACAGCACTGGGTTGCTCGCGATCGTCATCAGTGCGCGCACGCGAGGGGCGTCGGTGCGATCGAGTGTGTACGTTTCGGGGGTGTCGATTTCTTCTGCCAAACACCCCATCGGAAATTCACCCATCACCTCGGGCGCACCGCTGACGCGCGAATGCCGCCGCCCGTAGACGATGCCGCGTCCGCTTCCGCTCTTACCTGTGCTGTTGGCCTGGAATGCCGGGGCCTGCGGCCAGCGCATGCCGCCTTCGGCATCGATACGCCCGGTGACGAGATTCAACGCTTCGAGCAGCCAACTGCAGAGCGTGCCGAACGACTGAGTACAGGTGCCGATCCGTCCGTAAATCGCGGCGCGCGGCGCATCGCGCAGGCGTTCGGCCAGACGGCGAATCGTCTCTGCGTCGATACCCGCAGCTTCGACGATGCGCTCTGGCGGGAACGCCGCGACGGCATCTCGCAAGCGTTCCATTCCGACGACGTAATCGTGCGCAGCGCCGAGCGTCGGCGCTCCGCTCGCGAACAGATGCTGCAGCATGCCCAGCAACAGAAATACGTCGCCGCCGGGCTGAATCGAGATATGTTCGTCGGCGACGGCGGCGGTTTCGCTGCGACGCGGGTCGATCACCACGAGATGGCCGCCGCGTTCGCGCAGCGCGCGCGCCTTACCGCGAAAATCGGGCACCGTCCACAAACTGCCGTTGCTCGCGATCGGATTGGCACCGATCACAATCAGCAGATCGGTACGCTCGATATCGGGAACGGGAATGCTCAGCCAGTGGCCGTACATCTCGCCGCAGGCGACATGTTTGGGCATCTGATCGAGCGTGGAAGCGCTGAACACGTTCGGCGTGCCCGCAGCTCGAATCAGACGCGGTAAATACATCTGCAGGCCGAGTTTGTGGACGACCGGATTGCCGAGGCTGAACGCTAGGGTTTGCCGGCCATGCGCTTTCAGTAGCGGTAACAGGCGTCGTTCGATTTCGGCGAAGGCGGTGCCCCAATCGCAGGCCTCCCACGTCGCCTGATCGCCGCGTCCGCGTCGGATCATCGGCGTGCGCAATCGGTCGGGATCTTCGTGCAGATCTTTCAGTGCAACGCCCTTGGGGCAGAGATAGCCGCGACTGAACACATCGTCCGGATCGCCGCGCACGGCGACCACTGCCTCGCCTTGCAATTGCACATTTAAACCACAGGCGGCCTCGCAGAACGGGCAGATGCGGTGCGCGGTGCGCATATCGTCTTGGGGCTGTGCCATGGCGTTCTCGTGCTCCGATGCGCGGCGTCTGCCGCTGCCATTGATTTTGCAGGAAAACGACAAGACGCGCTCGGCGAGAACCATTATTGACCCGGCCAAGAGAAGCTTGAACTCTGGATACGCTCGTAGGAGGGCCTTTAGGCCCGATCTTTTTACAGAAAAGCCTGTCAAAAGCTTGCTCGGGGCTAAAGCCCCTCCTACGCGGGCAGAGCCATCGAATTCAAACATATTCGAGCCGAATCAATAGAACCTGTTTAGAATCACGCTCGGTCGGGGAACCGACTCGCATACGCCGCTAACAACTCGTGTGCAATCGATGCGCCCGCGAGTGCGGTGAGTTCGCTGTGATCGTACGGCGGCGACACTTCCACCACGTCCATGCCAACGATATTCAGCCCGGCAAGTCCGCGTACTAAGCGCAGCGCGTCATGCGTGCTGAAGCCGCCGACCACCGGAGTGCCGGTGCCGGGCGCGAATGCGGGGTCGAGGAAATCGATGTCGAAACTGACGTAGCAGCGGGCATCGCCGACCCGGCGGCGGATTTCATCGATGCAGGCATCGACCCCGAGCGAATGCAGCCAGCGCGCATCGAGCACGCGATAGCCGTGATTGTCCGGATTCAACGTGCGCATGCCGACTTGGATCGAGTGCGCGACATCGACGATGCCGGTCTTTGCGGCGTGATAGAACATCGTGCCGTGATCGATACGACCATCGGCATCGGCCCAGGTGTCGCTATGCGCATCGAAATGAATCAGCGCGAGCGGGCCATGCGTTTCGTGCAGCGCTTGCAAAATCGGATAACTGACGAAGTGATCGCCGCCGAGCGATAGCGGCGCGACGCCCGCCGCAACGATGTGGCGAAATGCCTCGCGGATTGCAGCGGGCGCTTCATGCGGGCGACCGGCATCGAAATACACGTCGCCCCAGTCGATGACGTTGAGGCGCTCGCAGGGATCGAAATCCCAGGCATACGGCGCGCACCATGCTAACGATGCCGATGCGGCTCGGATCGCGCGCGGGCCGAGCCGCGTACCGGGGCGATTGGTCGTCGCTAAATCGAAGGGCACGCCGATTACGGCGACATCGACGCCGCTGAGGTCTTTTGTGTAGCGACGGCGCAAAAAACTGAGCGCGCCGGAGTAGGTGGGTTCGGCGTGCGTGCCGTAGGGCGAAGTGCGGGTGAAGGCTTGATCCATGCGCGCTGATACATTGGCGGCGGTGTTTGGCACACTGTCTTTGGGATCGTTCATGACGGGCTCACTGCTAGCGGTTATCGCATCGAAACGCGCGTCGTTCGCCGGGACGTGCGATACCGGTGATGTTCAACTAGACGACTCCGCAATCCAGCGCTGTATCAGCGGTGGAATCTCCTGGGTCGCAGGCCCATGCAGAAATGCATAGCCGGCAGGCACGGATTCGATCTCGATCGCGCACAGCGCTTTCTCGGCGCTGTCGCGTGCGTACTGCGTAAGTGATGCAGCGGGATACACCGTTAGCGATGTGCCGATCACCAACACTTTATCTGCTTCGGCAACGTGTTCCACCGCGAGGTCCATCGTCTCCACCGCTTCGCCGAACCAGACGATATCCGGCCGCAATTGGGTGCCGTCTTCGCAGCGATCGCCGAGCCGGATCGGCGCTGCACCCAGATGCGTGCGCAACCGCCGACGCGAGGTGCCGCGCGCCCAGGCGAGTTCGCCGTGCAGATGAATGACTTGGGTGGAGCCCGCGCGTTCGTGCAGATCGTCTACGTTTTGGGTGACGATCACCACGTCATATTTCGATTCGAGTTCCGCCAGCGCGCGGTGCGCTGCATTCGGCTGCGCTTCTGCGGCTTTGGCACGACGCTCGTTGTAGAACTCCAGCACCAGCTCAGGACGCGCGCGCCAACCTTCGGGGCTGGCGAGTTTGCGCCAATCGTGATTCCGCCACAGGCCATCGCTATCGCGAAACGTCGGCAAGCCGCTCTCGGCGCTGATGCCGGAGCCGGTGAGGACGACGATTTTTTTAGGTTGATGTTCGATTGTCGTTGGCATCGATTCGTAGGAGGGCCTTCAGGCCCGACTAGGCGTGTGAGGTACAGTCGGGCCTGAAGGCCCTCCTACAAGCGATTCATTTCATCGTCGGCATCACGAATTCTGCGCTACGAGCGCCTTCCGGCCAGCGCGCAGTGATCGTCTTCAATCGCGTATAGAAACGCACGCCGTCCGGGCCGTGCACATGCAGCGGGCCGAAGATCGAACGCTTCCAGCCGCCGAAGCTGTGGAAAGCCATCGGCACCGGAATCGGCACATTGATGCCAACCATCCCGGCCTGCACACGATGCGCGAACGCGCGCGCGGCGCCGCCGTCACGGGTGAAGATTGCGGTGCCGTTGCCGTATTCATGCGTGTTGACGAGCGACAATGCGGTCTCGAACTCCGCCACGCGCATCACGCAAAGTACCGGGCCGAAAATTTCTTCGCGATAGATGGTCATCTCCGGGGTCACGCGATCGAATAAACAACCGCCGAGAAAGAAACCATCGCCGTGTCCATCGACCGCATAGCCGCGACCATCGACCACTAGCTCGGCACCTTCAACAACGCCAGCATCGACGTAACCGACGACTTTGTCGCGATGCGCGGCTGTCACCAGCGGCCCCATTTCCGGATCGAGGCAGCCGGGGCCGATCTTCAGTGCGGCGACTTTCGGTGCGAGTTTTGCGACGAGGGCATCGGCAGTGGCATCGCCCACGCATACGGCAACCGAGATCGCCATGCAGCGTTCGCCCGCAGAGCCATAACCAGCGCCAAGCAGTGCGGACACCGCACCGTCGATGTCCGCATCGGCCAGCACGACCATGTGATTCTTGGCGCCGCCCAATGCTTGCACGCGCTTGCCGTTGGCGCTGCCGCGCGCATAGATGTATTCGGCGATCGGCGTGGAGCCGACGAAGCTGATCGCCTGCACGCGCGGTTCGTCCAGCAGCGCATCGACCGCGACCTTATCGCCATGAACAACGTTGAACACGCCGTCGGGTAATCCGGCTTGTTTCAGCAGATCGGCCATGAACAGCGATGCCGAAGGATCGCGCTCCGACGGTTTAAGGATGAAGGTATTGCCGCAGGCGATGGCGACCGGAAACATCCACAGCGGCACCATCGCCGGAAAATTGAATGGGGTGATGCCGGCGACCACGCCCAGCGGCGCGTATTCGCTCCACGAATCGACATCGCGGCCGACGTTCATCGAATGCTCGCCCTTGAGCAAATGCGGAATGCCGCAGGCGAATTCGACCACTTCGAGCCCGCGCGTCACTTCGCCTGTCGCATCCGACAGCACTTTGCCGTGCTCGGAGGTGATGATCGCGGCGAGATCGCCCGCATGACGTTCGAGCAATTCTTTGAACTTGAACATCACCCGCGCGCGGTTCAGCGGCGTGGTGTCGGCCCAAGCGGGAAACGCGGCGGCGGCGGCATCGACGGCGATGCGCACGTCGCCGATCGATGCAAGCGGCACGCGTTTGGTCACGGCACCGGTCGCAGGATCGAATACGTCTGCAAAACGACCGCTATCGCCGTCGATGCGCTGCCCTGCGATGTGATGCGAAAGCGATGCTGTCATGTGCGATGCTTTCATATGCGATGCGGTCATGGCGATACCTTAGTCTCGTTCAACAGTCGTCGATCATGCGGTAGAGCGGGTCTCCGACCCGCTGTTTTTTCTGTCCGCAGCAATCGTAGAGCGGGTCGGAGACCCGCTCTACCTCGGAATTGCAATCGTAGCAGCGGGTCGGAGACCCGCTCTACCTCGGAATTGCGGTCGGAGTAGCAGCGGGTCGGAGACCCGCTCTACCTCTGTTCGTCGATTGTTCGTCGATCAGGCTAAGGCCTGCGCCGCTGGTACGTAGTCGTAACCGAGATCATCTGCGACAGCCTTGTACGTGATCTTGCCAGCATGCACGTTCAGGCCGTTGAGCAGATGCTCGTCGCCCAACATCGCCTGCTTCGCGCCTTTGTTCGCGAGCTGCAAAGCGAAGGGCAGGGTGGCATTGGTCAGCGCAAACGTGGAGGTGCGGGCCACGCCGCCGGGCATATTGGCGACGCAGTAATGAATGATGCCGTCCACTTCGTAGGTCGGGTTCTGATGCGTGGTGGCTTTCGAGGTCTCGAAGCAGCCGCCTTGGTCGATCGCCACGTCCACCAGCACCGAACCGGGACGCATCAGCTTGAGTTGATCGCGCGACACCAGCTTGGGCGCGGCGGCGCCGGGAATCAGCACCGCGCCGATCACCAAATCAGTGTCCGGCAGACGCTCTTCGATCGCATCGTGGGTGGAATAAATGGTGGTGAGCTGATGGCCGTAAACCTCATCGAGATACTTCAGGCGATCGAGCGAGCGGTCGAGGATGGTGACGTGCGCGTTCAAGCCCATCGCCATGCGCGCGGCGTTGATCCCGACCACACCACCGCCGATCACCAACACTTCCGCCGGTTTCACGCCGGGCACTCCGCCGAGCAATACGCCCGAGCCGCCCTGCGCTTTTTCCAGCGCGTGCGCGCCGGCTTGAATCGACATGCGGCCGGCGACTTCGCTCATCGGCGCCAACAGCGGCAGACCGCCTTTGCGGTCGGTGACAGTTTCGTAGGCGATCGCGGTGCAACCGGATTTCACCAACGCCTTGGTTTGTTCGGGATCGGGCGCAAGATGCAGGTAGGTGTAGAGCACTTGGCCGTCGCGCAGCATCGCGCATTCGACCGGCTGCGGCTCTTTCACTTTGATGATCATCTCGGCACGACCGAAAATCTCTTCCGCGCTATCGACGATCTGCGCGCCGGCCTTCTGATACATCTCGTTGGTCAGACCGATGGACTTGCCGCCATCGCGCTGCACCATCACCTTGTGACCATGGCTGACCAGTTCACGTGCGCCGGCCGGGGTCAGGCCGATGCGATATTCGTGGTTTTTGATTTCTTTAGGGACGCCGATCAGCATGATGGGATTCCGAGTGTGGATGGGAAAGCGCGCATTAGGCCGTTTGGGCGATCACATGCGCAAGGGTCTGGAAAATGCGGTCGATGTGACTGCGTTCGAGGATCAGCGGCGGCGATAATGCAATAACATCGCCAGTGACGCGGATCAGCAGGTTCTCGTCGTGGAAGCAGCGAGTGAAAATCTCGTATGCGCGAGCGCCGGGGGCGCCGGGCCGCGGCGCCAATTCAATCGCGCCGATCAGGCCGTAGTTGCGGATATCGATGACGTTCGGCAACTCCCGCAGGGCATGGATCGCGTCTTCCCAATATGCGCCCAGCGTGATCGCTTGCTCGAACAGCCCTTCTTCGGCGTAGGTATCGAGCGTGGCGATCGCAGCAGCGCAGGCCAGCGGATGGCCGGAATAGGTGTAGCCGTGAAACAGATCGATGACATGCTCCGGCCCATGCATAAATGCGTCTTGGATTTTGTCGGCGATGAACACGGCGCCCATCGGTATCGTTCCGTTGGTCAAGCCTTTCGCGGTCGTCATCATGTCCGGCATCACGTCGAAACGCTGCGCGGCGAACGCGTTGCCGATGCGGCCGAAACCGGTGATCACCTCGTCGAAAATTAGCAAGATGCCGTGCTTATCGCAGATCTCGCGCAGGCGTTTGAGGTAGCCCTCTGGCGGCAACACCACGCCTGCGGAGCCTGAGATCGGCTCGACGATGACTGCGGCAATCGTGCTGGCATCGTGCAGCAGCACCATGCGCTCCAAGTCGTCGGCCAGTTCGGCACCGTGCTTGGGCAGGCCACGGCTGAAGGCATTGCGCTGCAGGTCGAGGGTGTGGCGCATGTGATCCACGCCCGGCAGCAGGCTGCCGAACCACTTGCGGTTATTGGGCAGGCCACCGACCGAAATGCCGCCGAAGCCGACGCCGTGGTAGCCCTTCTCGCGGCCGATCAAGCGGGTGCGCTGGCCTTCGCCGCGGGCGCGGTGGTAGGCGATGGCGATCTTCAGCGCCGTATCGACTGCCTCCGAGCCGGAATTGGTATAGAAGATGCGGTTCAGATGCGGCGGCGCGATCTCGGCCAAGCGCTCGGCGAGGGTAAACGCCAATGGATGGCCCATCTGGAAAGTTGGGGCGAAATCGAGGGTCTCGACCTGTTTTTTCACCGCTTCGACGATGCGCGGCCGGGTGTGGCCGGCGTTGACGCACCACAGCCCGCCGGTGCCATCGAGAATCTCGCGGCCATCCACCGTGCGATAAAACATACCGGATGCGCTGGCCAGCAACCGCGGCTGCGCTTTGAACTGACGATTCGCGGAGAAGGGCATCCAAAACGCGTCCATCGCGTCTGGCGCTTGCGTCGCCTGGCGACCGTAATGGTCGCTCAGGGCGGCAAGATCCGCAGCTTGGGGCAGGGCGTCATCGTGATCGTGCATCGCTAACTCCGGGGCTCGTCGGCGCATTGCAGCCGGGTGTGCAGGTCCAATCTACGCAGCTTAGCGTGTTGAAAAAACTTTACAACTGGTTAGGAGATGCTGAGCAAACCCGCTCGCTGCACAGCCGGTGTAAAGTAAGCCACATCACCAGAATCCACGAGAACGCATGGACATCGGCGCGCGCCTGCAATTGGTTCGTAAATCGAAAGGCCTGAGCCAGCGTGAGTTGGCCAAGCGGGTTGGGGTGACCAACAGCACCATTTCCCTGATCGAACAGAACAAGGTCAGCCCGTCGGTCAGCTCGCTGAAGAAGGTACTGGGTGGCATCCCGATCTCGTTGGCCGACTTCTTCACGCTCGACATTGCGAACGGCTCCGGCGACAGTCCCTTCTATCGTGCTGCGGACCTGCCGGATGTGGGCAACAACGAGATTCACTATTTTCTGGTCGGCCAGCGCCGGCCTCAGCGGCAGATGTGCATCCTGCGCGAAGTAATGCCTCCCGGCAGCGACACCGGCGAGAGCATGCTCAACCACGATGGCGAGGAGGGCGGAGTGGTCATCTCTGGTGAAGTCGAGTTGACGGTAGGCGATCAGGTGCGCGTGTTGCATTCTGGCGATGCGTATTATTTCGAGAGCCGCACGCCGCACCGCTTCCGCAATGTCGGCGACGTGCCCGCCGTGATTGTCAGCGCGAATACCCCCGCGACGTTTTGAGGCCCGGTAAGAGGGCCTTTGGCCCCGATCAAGGCCGAGCAAAGGGTTTGCCGCCCGCCAACGCGGGCATGAAGGCCCTCCTACACACATCCAGCCTAAACACACCCAGGCCTTGAAGGCCGTCCTACATGTTGTCACTCGCGAGCCGCTCGCGACTACTTCGGAGACTCCGTATGAACGCCCCCCGCACCCGCGACACTTGGCAGGCACTGGCCGATAGCCTGACATTCCGCTCCCAAGCCTTCATCGACGGCCGCTATGTCGATGCCGCGAGCGGCAAGACCTTCGATTGCGTCAGCCCAGTCGACGGCCGCGTCCTAGTCCGGGTCGCCGAATGCGAACAGGAGGACATCGAGCGCGCGGTGATGGCCGCACGCCGCAGTTTCGAGTCCGGCGTGTGGGCCGATGCGAAGCCCGCGTACCGAAAGAAAGTTCTCATAAAGTTCGCACAACTAATTGAAAAATATGGCGATGAGCTCGCCGTTACTGAATCGCTCGATATGGGCAAGCCGGTCGGCGATGCGCGGGCGGTGGATGTCGGCGCCACGATCCGCTGCATGGCCTGGACTGGTGAAGCATTGGATAAGGTCTACGGCGAAGTCGCGACGACCGGGCCGGACGAGTTGGGTCTGACCACCCGCGAGCCGCTTGGTGTGATCGCCGCGATCGTGCCTTGGAACTTCCCGATGCTGATGGCGGTGTGGAAGATCGCCCCGGCGCTGGCGATGGGCAATTCGGTGGTCCTAAAACCATCGGAGAAATCGCCGCTGACGGCGTTGCGCTTAGCTGAGATCGCGATCGAGGCGGGCATTCCACCCGGCGTGCTTAACGTGGTGCCGGGTTTCGGCAAAGGCGCTGGCGAGCCGCTGGCGCTGCATATGGATGTGGACGGACTGGTGTTCACCGGGTCCACTGCGGTCGGCAAGCATCTGCTGCAGTGCGCCGGCCGATCGAACATGAAACGCGCCTACATGGAATGCGGCGGCAAAAGCCCGAACATCGTCTTCGCGGATGCGCCGAATTTGGCGGAGGCCGCGCGCGCTGCGGCTGGCGCCATTTTCTACAACCAGGGCGAAGTCTGTACTGCGGCATCGCGTTTGCTGGTCGAACGCTCGATCAAAGACGAATTCGTGGCCGCTGTGGTCGAAGCCGGACGCAAGATGCAGCCGCGCCATCCGCTGGAACCCGGCGCAGCGATGGGCGCGATGGTGGACGAAGGCCAAACCCTGCGGGTGCTGGAGTTCATCGCCAAAGGCCAGGCCGAGGGCGGCAAACTGCTGCTTGGCGGCCGCCGTGCTGATGTGGTGCCCGGCGGCTGCTATATCGAACCGACCGTCTTCGATGGCGTCGCGCACACGCATACGATCGCCCGCGAAGAGATCTTCGGCCCGGTGCTGTCGATCATCGGCTTCGATAGCGAAGCCGAAGCCCTGCGCATGGCCAACGACAGCGACTACGGTTTGGCCGCCGGCGTGTGGACCCGCGACATCGGCCGCGCGCACCGTGTCGCCCGCAAACTCCGCGCCGGCAGCGTTTGGGTGAACTACTGGGACGGCGGCGATATGACTGCGCCGTTCGGTGGCTACAAACAGTCCGGCAACGGTCGCGATAAGTCCTTGCATGCCTTCGATAAATACACCGAGCTGAAGGCGACGTGGATTAATCTCGCGACGTGAACGCAGTCAGGAACTAGAGTGGACTCCCACTCCTTAAACCCTATTGATGCCAATGGGTTAGAAGTAATTCTTGAAGTAGGAGCGGCGCATTAGTGTGGTGTCTCAAAAATACGCAGGAGTGGGTGGTGCGAACTTCTGCGTTTGGTCACGAACCCGAAAGGCCTGAGTATTGCCTCCAATGTCCGCGCAGTTTACATAATATACATTATGCGAAATGATCAATAGCCCAGCGATGCCTCTTCCATCGATCGATGGCGTGCCTCCGAGTCGCCTCCAACTGCCTCCCGGCCAGTGGCGTACGGTACTTGACGCGCTGTGCGCGCACTTCCCGATGATCGATCGCACCATGTGGGAGTCGCGTTTTGAGCGCGGTCGAATACTCGATGCCCGAGGCATCGCCTTGGATCAGCACGCGCGTTTCCAAGTCGGTGCCGAAATCCATTACTACCGCGAGCTGCCGTCCGAGCCGGTGTTGGCCGTCGAGGAAACGATCCTGCATATCGATGCGCATTTGATCGTCGTCGATAAACCGCATTTCCTTCCAACCACCCCGGGCGGCGGATATGCCATGGAAACCTTGCTCGCGAGACTCGTCCGGCGCTTCGGCGACATCGGTATCGCCCCGTTGCACAGGTTGGACCGGTTAACGGCTGGCGTCATCTTATTCTCATTGAATAAGGAGACGCGCGCGTCCTACCAAATGCTATTTCGCACCCATGCGCTCGAAAAGCGCTACGAAGCCTTAGCTCAACCGCTGCCGGACATGGTTTTCCCGCTCGATCGGAACACCCGATTAGTGCGCGGGCACCCTTTTTTCCGCACACAGGAAATCGACGGTGTGTCCAATGCCTTCACGCGTATCGATGTCATCGAACGCAGACCACTGGTATGGCGCTATGGATTAACGCCGATGACTGGGCGCAAGCACCAACTACGCGTGCACATGGCTGCGATCGGCGCGCCGATCCTTAACGACCCACTGTATCCGCAGTTCGGCGATTGGCTTGTCGATGACCTGGAGCATCCGCTGAAGTTGCTTGCCCGGTCTTTGGCTTTTAAAGACCCGCTCGATGGATCGGCACGCTATTTCGAGAGTGGTCTCAGCCTATAGCGACGCCCTGCCCTACAAAGAAAAGACCGGCCACATCATCTCGGCCGCGCCTGCCGATATCGGCGCCAGGTCGCGGCAATTTCGCTGCCACGTCGTTGGCATGCGCAGTCTTATAGACCGACCCGATTGCCGTGGAGCCCATGCAATCGCTGCCGATCACGATTCGAATTGAACAGACGCGACTTTACGTGCCAACACGGTTGGCACCTACGCAGATCCATTCGCAAAGCGTACCCACCTGGTTCATTACGACTCTGGGAGAGTCTGCGCGCAATGACGCGTATGCGAACGCAATCGTCGCGTCGCAGGCGTCGCACCCTGCGCGCCTAGCGCTAAACATCAGCGCGAGATGTGGAATATTGGCGCTCTCGCAGCGCGAGCAGGCGTCGAGTTCGCGAAAGTCTCAGCATTGGCGATGCGCTTTGCGATCAATCCAGCAGCGCACGATCTAGACCCGGTCATCGCGCAGCGATTCGCTGCAATGATGCTCGCAAACTAAAATACTGATTTGGATATGCGGAACCTATTCTCTCCGCGCAATCAAGCAAACTGATTCAAGCAAACTGATTATAGTTCCGTCGTTTTTAGAAATTCCGGAACGATATGCACTTCGCTTACCAGCGGGTTGAACTTTCGCATTGAAATCGCGAGTGGCCCGCCAGCGCTGCGCTCTGCGCAGATCGCCATCAGGTAGTCGGCAGTGGGACGGCACTGCCAGAAGCTCCACCGCTCGGCCTGGTCGCCCAGCTCGGGATGGATGCTGATCCGCACTGCATTTTGGCGCGGAAACTCAAAGCTGAAGCGGTCGAGCGGTAGCGAAAGCCCCATCCCCCGCGCCTTGATGTAAGATTCTTTGAAGGTCCAATACTCGAAAAAACGATCCTGCTGTCGATCTGGCGGAACGCGGTAAAGTTCTGTCACCTCGACTGCGGAGAAAAATCTGTCGGCGATATCGATCGAAGTGCGTCGCGCTACAACATTTTCGACATCGATACCCAAGTCGCGCCCTCGGGTGACGGCAAGTACGATTAGCCCGCGCGTATGCGAGATATTGAACGATAGTCCACGTACCTCATCGACCCTATTCGCGATCTCAGGTCGACCGTACGCATTTTTTGAGAACACCCATCGCTCCGGCGCGATCGGCGCATAGCGCGATAAAATCATGCGTGCCATCGCGCGCGTAACCAGATAGCGCTTGCGGTCGTCGGCGAAATAAAACCGACTTTCTTGACTTACTTCTTCCGGATTGAGAAATTCGCAAAGATTGGCGAGCTGTCGCTCATCGACGATGTCGTCGTAGTACGTGAGCCAGATGTCGATATCGCGATGGTCGGGCGCGAGCTCTGCATACGTTATCGGCTTATCCTCTGCCATAAGCATATTTTATATCGTGTCGATGCACAGAAGTTGTTTGGAAGCGATCATATCTTCGTGTGGATAACCGAAGGCATTATTGATGTACCTAACGCCGTCGATTTGCACCGAACGATTGATATGGCTGTGCCCATATACATGGATAGTTGGGTTCAATCGACGCAATTGACGCTCCAGAAGATGAGTCCCCAACACTGGATCGAGCACGCGATGTTTTAGCGGAACGTAAAACGGAACCAGGTCCAATCGAGGCAGAAAGTGCGAAAAGCTGATGACACGGCTCGCCTGCTCCGGCACATCAATCCGGTTGAGATCGAGGAAATGCGCAGTGACCTCTACAGGACTTACATCGGTTGGCCATCGACAGGCGAAATAGTCTCCCCACATTTGTTTCAGTTCGTTGCTGGGCATGCCGAACGAGTAGTCGTACCAACTCAACAGCGGCGCAATGAAGACGCCGTGTCTACAGAACGGTTGGGTAGACACGCCGCAGGATTCCGCTACGGACTGCACGTCCTGAAATTTATTCAAAGACGTTCGTTCGTTCGATTCACCCACCACCCACAGATCATGATTGCCCGGAACGAATAGCACTTGACTAAAGCACGCCGCGAATGAACTGAGCGTCGATTCAAGCAAGGATAGCTTATGAGTAATATCGCCTGCGAGAATAAGTACGTCGTTCTGATAATCATGCTTCGAAAGATTCCGCACCCAACGGACATTGGCTTCGTAGTCGACATGGATATCCGACAGTGCAAAAATGCGCATCTTGATCCTTCTACGTGGAGGGCTACGAAAACATCGGCCATTATGTCCATAACTTTAGCCAAATTGTAATCGTGTGTAACGTAAGCGTCCGCCCACCTCACCTTGACGCCGCTGGTTGACCAGCTTCGCTGTTGAGAACCCAGCGATGCGGCGGCAGCTCGCCGATGCCCTTGTCCGGTGATGTCATTGTCCAGTGTCGTCGTCAGGCGGGTGGGCACGTCGGTCAGCCATGCATGCGGGCAGTCGCCGTTGCTTCGGCCGTTGCCTGCAGGCTCATGATCGCGGCGGCGCGTTGGCCTGCGACTTCGCTGCCGGTGAACAGCCAATTCTTTCGTCTTAACGCAATCGGGCGGATGGCATTCTCGATCGCGTTGTTGTCGATCGGGTAGCGGCCGTCGTCGAGATAGCGGCGCAATGGCGCTGCCCGTTTGCGGATGTAGTCGATCGCGTTGGCGCTGCCGCTGTTGCCGACGATGATCGGTGGTAGTTTGATCGGCCGTTCGAACAATGCGTCGACAAATTGTGCGCAGGCATCACGAATAACTTACTTCGTCTTCTTACGCAGCTCGACCTGCGCGGCGGTTTGTCTGGTGCCGTCGTTAAGCTCCATCACGAAACCGAGGCTTTCGATCGCGCGCGCAGCTCCCGCACTGAAATCGCCGGCGCGGATGCGCATCGAGGCCGGGTTCACCGGCTGGCCGGACCACGCCGTGCCCAGCGAGGTCGCTACTTGATTGAGTTGGTATATTTTCACCATCTGCATGAATTTGCGGACAGTGGCTTTGGATTTGTTAGCTTCGGCTACCGCCCAATCGATCGGGCTGCCGAAAGCACTGTTCTTGGGATCTAATGCGGAGAACTCTTGCGGCAAAGTAAGTTCGGCCGTGGTCATTTCCAGCGCAACGAGGGTGCCGCCGGTTTCAGTGAATAGCAAGTCGATGTGCACATCCTTGCTGGTCGGGCCGTTGACGATTTTGCTGCCTCCAGGTAACGCGATGTCGGCAAGATTGACGTTTGGCAATGCCCCTTTCGGACCGACATCGCGGTCGGAGGTGTGGATCGTCGCGCCGCCGATCAAGATCCCCGCGACTTGTCTGACTTCGTTCGCACGACCGACGACGACTTCCCATTGACCGTGTTCCAACGGCCGTCCCTGCTGCAGCAGGGCGACATCGAACCGTAGTTTGTCGACTTTCGCGACATACAGCGTGCGTTGAATCGGGTCTTCGAACTTACCGGTACCAACGCGTGCTTCGAGAAGTTTCACGAAGGCTTCACCGTTCATACCGGCCAGTGGATTCAAACCGGGAATGATGTCTGTAGAAATATCGGCAAGCAGTTCGGTGACATTCTGCGGCAGAGTGACTCTGGGATCGCTAAGGCCGCTGAGCACTCGCAGCCTTTCGGCGCGTTTGTCTTTCGCTGTGCTCTGGAACCACGTCAACCAACCGCCCGGCATCGTTTGGATTTGGCGCAAAAGCCCGCGTGTTGCGCGTAGATCCATGTCGGCCGGCAGTTCCAGCCCCCTTGCCTTCAGGTCGCGGATCCCATTGATAAGGATCGCGCTATTTTTAGGCATCAGATCGTCGGCAATGAGATATTTCGCGCCGGAATAGACCTTCGGGCTGTTCGAAATCTCGTGGTAATCCGCGAAGAGTTTCGGCAACGTCTTCGGATCGGTCGTCAAGAACAAGCGATGCATCGCGCTGTAAGGAATGCCGTTCTCGAGCCTGACCGCATCGGCCACGCCTCGCGCCGCATCGATCGACCAGCCCGGATTGATCGACGATGCATGGGTGACGAATAACGACAGCGCCGCCAATACCGTGTGGTCCGGATATTCCAGCGGAAGCTTGGCTTCCAGTTCCGGATTAATCCGCGCCAGCGTATCGCGCATGCTGGTCAGTTCGCTGCCGCTCAGATGCGTCGTGCGTTCCAATGCGGTGGCGGTGGCGGTCGTGGGTGCGTCGCTCTTGCCGGCATGCAGCAAGCGCGGCGATGCCACCGGCGCGCCGGAAAGCAAGAAACGCGTGCGCCCCATCGGGTCGGTGATCCGCCGCAGGCTCGACGTGCCTTCGACCTTGAAGCCTTTCTCGGTGTAGCGCGTGACCAATGCATCGACCTTCGCGGTCGACTTCGATGGGTCGTAAACATAGGTATTGCTATCGCCGACGCGGGTAAGTTCGATCACCGATTCCGGTGCAGGCAGCGCCTTGACGACCGGGTCGGCAGCGGTCGGTACCACGCTGAGCGGGAAGCTCGCCGCCTTCGCGTCGGCGGTCGCCGAGGCCGACATTTTCTCGATCGCAGCGAAGTCGGTGGCGGAGATCACGCCGCCGTCTTTGAGCACTTGTGCTACCGCGCGGGCTTCGTCGATCAACCGGCTGCGTTCGGTTCGGATCGCCTCGAAATCAGCCTTGCTCAACGTGCCCGTATCGACTTTCTGGCGCAGCGTCTGATACAAGGCTTCGTTCGCGCTGTTGAGGCTCTCCAACCTGGTATTTGCGGCGGCTTCTAACTTGGGTTTAGCGATCGCTTGGAACCCATGGTGCATACCTGCAATCAATAGATAGGTGACTGCGGTCTGCGTGAGGAAGGACGCGACATCCGGCGGCCATTGTCCGGTTTCGATGCGCCCCATCGTCGCTGACACCGCTGCGACGCCGGTGAAGCCGATGAGGTGACCCATCAGCAGTTGCCGCACCGGGCTGCCGCCTGCCAGCGGCTCGGCGAGTTTGCCGACGCCCTTGAGCGCGCCCATGAACGCAAGATTGGTGGCCGCCGATTTCACCGCGCCCATGCCAGTGATTTCCTTGCCGAGCAGGATCCGTTGCATGGTCAGCTCGGATGCGGTGAACACGCCGACCTCGAACAGGGTAGACACCGATGCGATCGTGCGCGCGGTCCGCGCCAGGGCAATGGTTTCGGAGATCGCGGCCATGCGCACCGCCAGCGCCGCGCCTTCGGTGACGAGCGCGGCGATCAAAGTGATCGCAATATTCACGAGAAGATCGAGTTTGGCCCGATCTTTGATCTTCTCGAGAACGGTGTTCAGCGACTGCTCGTAGCCGGCGGTTTTTGCCATGAAACCGTCGTAATCGAGTGTTTGCCAGTATTTCGCCAATTCTGTGCGCATGCCGACGAGCGTGCCGGTCATGCTTTCGCGGAACGATTTGGAGCCGACATCGGCCTTGACCATTACTTGATGGATGCTGAGATTGCTGGCGTACAGCATGAAGATCGCGGAACGGAAGCCGAAGAGCGAGGTCGCTTTCGACAACCGCGACGCTTCGAGCAAATCGTTCGCTCCCGGCATCATTTCGGCACTCTCCGGAACACGTGCCGTCACCGTGAATTGCTGGGTTCCGAAGGGCGATGCGTAGGCGCCGAATGTATTCGAGACGAGTTTGAACCCGAGATTACTGTCGAGCCGTGGCACCGAGTCCTCAAGCGTGCTGCGCATCTCGAAAAAGAACGATTCGTCCAGGCCATTGTTGCCGGGATAGGCTTTGTTGCCTTGCTCGAACCATTTCAGATAGCTTTCATAACTCGTGCGGGTACGCTCGAATTTTCGTTTAGCGATCACTAGATCGAACTGCTCGAATTTCAGATCGACCATGTCGAGCTGGGCTTGATAGCCGGCGGCTAAGCCGTTAGACGCCGAACCGAAGGTCGAGCTGGTGATCGATAGCCATGTTTCGATGTATTCGTGGCGCAGGTCGAACAAGGCACCGCGTTCGTCGGTGTTCTTCGATGCGTCGATCCCGAGTAAATCGTCGAGTGCGACGGCGTTCGCATGCAGGATTTGCGTGCGCTCTTGGATCTTCGCGCCCGCATCCGCAGCGATGGTCATCGCGTTGGCCATATCCTGAAGGCCGGCGAGTCGTGCCGCAGGTGAGTAGGCTAGGTGCGCGTGCTCGGTTTCCTCGCGATTCTCGGCGCTGTAAATACGCTTGGTCTCCTTCCCCTGCGTATCGACCTCCTTCAGATCGCCCTTCTGATTCAGACCGGCGACGATTCCGGTCAATCGCTTCATATCCGCCTCTTCCCACTGGTCGTAGATCGGGCCGAGGCGTACCGCTCGCTCTAATTGCTCGGCCTCGCTACGAATAATTTGCAACGCTGAAAAGATACGCGGGGTGGTCGATGCCATGCCGAGCGCACCGAACGCTTCCCAACCGTTTTCGCGCGCCATCTTTCGCAGCGCGGCGCAGTTGGCCTTGTGCTTCTGCCCTTCCGGCGTCGCTTCCATCTCCAGCAAATCGGCGACGATTCGCGCGGCCAGATTGGCTTGAAGCGCATCATTCCCAGTAATTTTTCGCTGTAGATACGCGATGCACCATTTTCCGTCTCCTTGATGCAACCAGCGTTGGTACAAGCCCTGCGCCATGCCGCTCCCCATTTCGCCGAGGCTGTGATCGGCGAAAAACGCGCGGGCATACAGCAGAAAATCGTAGACACGATACGCATCGACGCTCAACCACTCTTGTAACGCGCTTGTCGCAAAATTATGGAGATCGAAGTCCTTGACTGGGTCGCCCATCAGCAGTTGCACGAGTTTTTTCGTGGCGTCGGCGTTCGCCGGGCCGGCATTGACCGCAAAGTCGACGATGATCTCGACCGCCGCTAAGCGTTGTGCTCCGTCGGTGTGCAGCTCCAGCATCTTGATGGCTGTCGCCAAGGCATCCTGATCGTTGGTCGTGACGATATGGGTCTTAGACGCTACGCGCTTGGGATCGTCGTACAACGTGTGGCGCCCCGCGAACGCCGAAACGCGCGGGCGTCGACCGGCGAGCACGGCCGCCGCCGCGCGGTCGGCTTGCCATTCGGCCATCTCTGAGTTTGGCATCGCGGGCAATGCGTCGCCGACGTTGCCGCCGCGATATTGCGCGATATGCGCGAATTCGTGGGCGATGGTCGCGCGTCCTTCGCGCGTGTTCGGGGCGAAGACGCCGTGAGCGAATCCGATCTCATCTCCGCTTGCGTATGCGCGTGCGCCCGCAGCGCCTGAGCGCTGGGCGGCGAAAGCGTCGGTGCGTAGGCGAACGCCACCGAAATCGCCACCGAAACTCGCCGCCATCGATTGCTTTATCGTCGGCGCTTCGCGCGGCCCCGACGGCCGCGCACTGTCGTCGTCCGCAGGCGGGCCACTCGACGACCCACTCGGCGGCACGCTCGGCGGTATGCGCTGCGGAGTCGCGATTGAAGCGGGCGGCTGCGGCGACAGAAGCGGATTGCCCGTCGGCGATAGTTGCCCGAGCAATGCCAGCATTCCGCTATTGCCGAGCCGCTGCGCCATCGTACTGCCGGTCGATTCGCCGCCCGCATGCTCGGCGCCCGAAGCATCGGCTTTGGTGCGCTCGGTTCTAGCCGAGGATTTATCGTCGGCAGAACGATCTGATCGCGCGCGGCCGTCGCCGCTCACGGCGCGCGCCTGCCGGAAAGGCGCGTTTGCAGATCGCGTTCTTGCCCTTGCAAACGCATGATCTCTTCAGTCAGTTCCATCCAGCGCATCGAATTTTCCGTGCGAGTGCGGCGTTCGCGAATGGGCGCGAGCCTCGCTTCACCTTCGCGTTCCATTCGATGCAATTCCTCGCCAGGATCGACATCATCGTCGTCGATGGTCGGCCTCGCAGGCGGAGGCGGCAAGACGCCAAGCGAGCTCAGGACCTGAGTGGCGTGTTCTTGCCAGATGCGGACGTTGGTCGTCTGGCGGGTCACGGCCTGCTGCGTAATGGTGCGCCCGGCCAGCGCTCGGGAGAGCAGCGTAGGGTCGATGATGCACAGCGGATCGGCTCGCCCGGCAGGGTCTTGGGCACCAACGACAACGAGTACTTCGTGCGAACGCCCGCGCCGGTCGCTATTGCCGATCATCGGCAGATTAGTTGGGGCTGCGAACGATAATGTTGGCGAATGTGACGCTTGTGGCGCCTTTCGCGCTTGCCTGTTCTCGCTGCGCGCTGATGCCATCGAATATCAAATCGGTCGAATACCGTCGGACTGCGGCGCTGGATCGTCGGCAACCGACAACGTAGCGACCTTGAGTTCGGCGGGCAACAACGAGCGCAGCGACGGAGGCACTCGCAGCAGGAACGCTTGGGTGAATACCGAAACGACGGCCGAGCCTGCGGCCGAAGCATCGTCGGCGACGTACTTCAATTTGGCGACGGCAACCGGTCCATCTTCGGTGACTCGCGAGAAATACACTTCACTGCGACCGATGATCTGAACCATCACATCGCGCAGCTCGACGTTTCGTTGCCGCCCCGCATGGATTGCGTCAACGCTGAACACGTAATCACCAGTGTCGGAACGCGTCGCCGAAATCGAGGCATTGGCATTTTGCAATGCGCCAACGATCTCGGCGAAATCCGCTTCGTTTCTGAGCACAGTGACGACAGCCGCCTCGATCGCTGCCAATGAGATGTCGCGCCGCGCAAGCGCTTTTTCGACGGCTTCGCGCACCATGGCGTTCAATTTGATCTCGATCTGCAGGCGGGTTCCGCCAACGAATCGAAAAGCATCTGGAAGCGTCGGTTTCATGCGGATTCGCTCATCGCACCAGCTCCAATCGAAAAAATTAGATCAAACTGTGGCATTGAAGCTTTACCTCGATCACGGCGTCGGCAGCGGCAGGAAAGACCTCGGCGGAGTTAGCGGCGAGAGCGGTATAGAAACGGGTGCGCGCGGCATGCCCAGTCCGATCAAGTGCGGCGTTGGACTGAATCGCCGACGGACGGCATACGAGTAAATGCCGGACATGACTTGTTCCAGTACTGTTAACGTCTGTCGATCTGAAGCGGTCAAGCCGGCGCGATCGCTGGGCAGAAAGACGCCGCTGAAATCGAAGACGTAGCGATCGACCATATTGCTGTTGATCGAAGGACTCAGTGTCGGAGGGGAATACACTAAAACGCCACCACGCGGCATCGCCAGAATTTGTTGTGTCGCTTGCGCTTGTCTGAAGACTTCCGTTTCCGAGCGCACCGTCACCTCTTCCACCAGCCATCGCGCTGTTGTATCGAGTTCTGCAGATGTGATCTGCGCCGTGCTCGCACGCCTACCGTTCACGCTTTGCGCGAGCGCGTCCAAATGCAAACGCACATTCGCGATTTGAGCGGCATAGCGAGTGAGATTGAGGGTCCCTGCGGCACCGGACGGACCGGTGCGTCCGACCGCTCTGACGTTCAATGCGGATGTCGGCCGATTGATCAACCAGCTCGCCATATGCATCGACTCATGATACAGCGTCAGGGCGATATCGTCCGCGGTCGGGCATTTGCGGATGAACAGCTCGATCTGCGCATCGGTCATATTGCCTGCCGCATGATGAAACAGTCCATTTGGTCGCAGAGGATCTGGATCGTCGCTCAAGATGAGGGTCAAATTCAGCGTGTTCGTACCGATCGTGTGCTGGATCGGACCGCCGCCGGTGATGTTGCCCTGGGCATCCTTCCATCGCAGATTGCCTGCCATCGCGGTAAGGATCGGTTGCACCGTGCTTGCTAGCGTTTCGTTGTTGACCAGGTTACCGCCGATCGACGCGATCGCGGTATTGACCAAGCCTCGATAGGTCGCTTGGCTGACAGAAAAAGCAGGTGGCGTTGTACCGATCGCTGGTACCGTCTGCCGCTGGATTTGATATGGAGCCGGGGATAATCCATGCGCGCGACGCCCACTCTGACTCTGTTGCAGCACATGCGCGACTTCATGGGATAAGAGGCGCTCTCCCTGCGCGCTGTCGGGAGACGGCGCGGCGCGTCCGAGAAATATGTCACTGCCCAGCGTCCATGCGGATGCATTCAAAGCGGCCGACGCATCGGCGACGGTATCGCCGCGATGCAAGCGCACATCGCTCAAATCAGTGCCCGCTCGCGTTTGCAATGTCTCGCGTAACGATGTTCGGAGCGGGCTACCGCTACCCCATTGCGCTCGCAGCATCGGGCGCCATGGGCTCTGCGCGAGTGGGACGTTGATGTCCGCTATCGCCATCGGTAACTCTTCGCGTACTACATGGGCATCGTGCGCAGCGGACCAGCGCTCGGCTTCTTGTTCATAGGCGCTATCGGGCGCGCCGACATCGGGAACGCGCGCTGCGGCCGCACTGCCGAATGCCTGATCTAGGAGCATTATCCTGTGTCGGTTGCTAGTCGAACCAACGCTCGAAAACGTCTCGAACCGACTATCGGAATGAGATGCGGTCGCAGCGCGCTGTGACGTGCTGGATTTGTGCGAAGTGGACGATTTGTCGCTAATCTGGCGCATTCTGAATTGCTTTCGCTAGTTGTCGTGGCGACGAATAATCGACTGGGTACTGCATATACCTATGCGACGCAGCCGCATCAGCCCTTGCTTCCTTTGGCATTGCTTCCTTTGGTATTGCCCCCTTTACGATCCGTTCTTTTGGCCTTAGACGTCTTATCGGTCGCATTATCAAGGCTAGCTGTCGCGGCTACTGATGCTTCTTTCGGCTGCGATTTCTTGACAGCCGTTTTAACGGTCGTTGTTTTCTTCGATTGGATTTTCTTCGGCGTCCCAACTCGCTCGCCGGCTTTCCCGCTTGCCGATGAAGCACCGAGGGTTTTCGCTGCGACTTTCTGTGCTTTGGGTGCGGATTCTGCGGTTTTCACTATCGCTGCCCCGATCACCGGCCCGACAGCGACAATGCGCTCCGGCGCGCGCAGGTGCACGATCTCCGCTTCCAGCGCTTCCAGTCTGGACATCGGGATATTCGTCGTCTGGTTAGTTTGCGCAGTGCGGATCATGTCCAGATCCGTGCGCAGTTTAACGAGCTGCGCATCTTTCTCGGCGGTGTTCTTGCGCAAGATCGCCAGCTCGTTGCGCATCTTCGATAATTCCTCGGCCTGCGCTTGGGTTTCTTTCGAGCCATCGCCGAGCATTTGCCCGGTCGTCTGCGAGTTTTCCTTGAGCCGCTCCATGTCCGCACGGATGCTGTCGATATCGCGCATCTGCGCTTTCATCGTTTGCATGTCGCTATCGATGGTGGCGACTTTCTCGGCATCGATGCCAGCGGCTTTCGGACGCGGCGTCCGCGTGTAGTACTTGACCACGCCATTTTCTTCGTACAGCGTCACCCGATCGCCGGCATTCAGCACCAAGGGATAGTCTCTGAGATTAATCAGATTATCCTTGCCGACGACGCTAGCTTGTTTGACTTCGGTGACTTGGATGTTTTGCATCGCCAAGGTCTTCTCGGCCTGAAGCGGGGTTTGATTCACGATCTGACTATCGCTGGTCGCCGACGGTCTGATCGGTTTGACGTTGAAGCTCGACAGCGATTTTTCGCCGATCGTGCCCAACAGCTTACCCATGGTTTTTGACTTGTCCTTGCCCTGCTCCCAGACACCGCGAAAATCCGATTGCCCCCACCAGTTGAGCGCCTTCAAGGCCTGCAGACCTCCGATACGATCGACGCCTTTGTTCTTGATCGTCGGCATTTGCAGCTCAAGCGTCACCGTGGTGGTGCCGCGCTCAACATTCATCATCGGCGTTTCGAAGGTATTCAGCATCTCCCGTTCGCCGATAAACGCCTTGAAGAACACGTCCGGCGAACGATCAGGCGCGTAATCGCCAAAATACGCTGTTTGAAAACCGATCGTGAATCGGCCGTTGGCGTCGGTCGTGGCAACGCCGAGCATGTCGTGATAGCGGGTGTCGCGATCCCAGGCTTCCACTTTTACCCCTTGAATGCCGGCGCGGCTCACACGGTCGACGACCGTCCCTTGGATCACGTATTCGTAGCGTTGGTCGGTGCTAATCATGGCGCGATCTCCTTACGGAATCATTTTGAGGCAGGCGATCTGGGCGAAACCGCGCTTGATCAGCGGTATCAACGGCACGGCGGACAGCCAATAGCCCCAGGTTTTGAACGACTTCGCATAGTGGCGCTTGCTGAAGTTGCAAATATGGAACACCTGGTTGTTCTTGATTTCGATCGTGCCCAGATACACCTTGTCGTCGTCGGTGCATTCGTGGCATTCGACCAAGAATTTGTCGCAGAAGCAGTCTTTCAAGTATTGGCCGAACACGCCGAACAGGTCGGTGTAGGCGCGCAGCATCTCTTCACGATAATCGGCGAGAATCACCGGCGGTTCCATCGTGAACGGCGGCGCGGTCGACACGACGCGATCCAGATCGACGGCGCTCACCGTGTTCGTGATCAAATTCAGCGCGTAGAACATGTTCGCCTTCGGGCTGGTCGCCAGCGACACGGGCATCACTTGAAGCGGAATCCGCGCCGTGTTCAGCAATGTGTTCGTGCCGGTATCGAAACGTTGCGCGCGATAGCTGTTCATATCCGCCACGATCAGCGTATTCACCGCTGGCATCGCTGCGAGACGATAGACGCTTTGACTCGGCAGCAGGGTCTGCTGCGATTGGGCGAGACTGGTGATCGTGGTCGGGAAGCGCAGCAATACGCTTTGCGCGCCGGTCTCGATCGTCAAATACGCTCTGCCGTTCACGGCGACGAGGTCATTGGCGAGCATATTGCCGCCGCCGACCGGGATTTGCGCCGCAAGCGCGACGGGAGTGGCGAGCACGATCCGCTGGATACCGTTGAAAATCTGATCCGTTATCGGCGTATTGCCGCTGTTGGAAATGGCGATGGCGTTCGCGCCATCGCTGTCGATGGCGAGCAGACCGATCGCGTTGAAATTCCAGATGGGGCTCGGCACCAAGGGAATCGCCATCGGGTTGAAGCGATAGAGTCCGCGTTTTGCCGCAGTATCGCTGCGGCCGACTGCAAACAAGGTACCGGCGTGCGCCCTATGCGTGTCTAAACGCACGAATTGGATATCGCAGACGATGGTGGAGGCTCCCCAGGTGATCGTCGGCGCTGTATCAGCCGTGGCCGCTGGCGTCACGAACGCGGTCGCGAACACCGAATCGACGCCGCTGCTCTTGGTGATCGAGCCCACGGCGTAGACCCGACTGCCACCCTCGTTAAAAGCGATATCTTGCAGCTCAAGATTGTTGCCCCCTGGGAAATCCAGCACCGCCACCACCCTGTTGCTGTTGACGTCGTAGACCTGGATGCGATGCCCACGTCCATAGGTGTAGAGATAACGGCCGCTCGGGTCGATCTTCATCTTCGTGTGCATCAGGAACATGCCGAACATGGTCTCGATGCCGGTCGGCACGGTGAACGGGTAGGCCGGGAATTGCTGCAAATGATCGAACATCGCGCAATAGGTCTTGCTCGCCAGCAATTCGCGGATCTCCTCGTAGAGCGTTTTCAGCAGATCGTGCTCGGCCTTGGAGACAAAGACATACGGGCCGCTGGCGGAGTTGATGATCTGCCACAGCAAGTTGATCAGCGAGATCATACGCTTGTGCTGATCAGACAGCGGCAGCGTGGTGTCCGGGAACGGTAACACCAATTTCTTCAAGGATTCGATCAACGAAACGATGCAATTTTCCCAAAAATCCTTGAGAAGCGATCCTTCGAGCACCGAGTCCCAGAATCCTTGGGTGACATGCGGCTCCAGATGCATGGAAATGCCGGTCGCGGATTTTTCGATCCACAGATTGACCTTGCCCTTGCCGCCAGAAACCAGGTTCTGAGCGATCGCATTCCTCACCAACGGGTAAGCGCGATCGCCGGAAGCATGCAACAAATCGCCATCGCAATCCAAAGCATAACCCTTGGTCAACACGATTTTATCGCGGTCCTTGCTGCAGCGCAGTTTCAGACCGCAAATCACGCCCATGCCGTGCAGCAGGCGATTATGCAGGCGCATATCGCCGGTGAGGTCGGCCATGCACAGTGCGTCGATGGCTTCTTGCACAGTGCCGACTTTGTCCCAACCGGGAATATCGGTATACGTGGCGCACGCGCCGGAGTCGTAGGCGATGCGGCTGGCGTCAAGCTCGGTCAACGATGCGAACCGCGGGCGCTGATCTTCGCAGAACACTAATTCCGGCGAAGCGGCATCGACCCGCGCACGATGGATTGCCGATAACGGGTAGTAGTGGTGACGGATGCCGCGCGCAGGCGCTTCGATCAGACTTTCGACGCTGCGGTCGATGGCGCGGGTCGCGAACAGCCAGTAGTCGCTTGGGCGAAGATCGCTGCCGCCGAACTCGATCACCACGCCGTCGGCAAGAACGATGTCGCCCGGCACGCAAGCGCCCACCGCATCCCAACGCACGATCTTGGCATGCTGGGCGATGCGTAGCGTCCGCGGCAGCGCGGCATGGAACGGGATTTCTAGTGGATCGACAACGCTCGGATCTTCCCAACTGATGCGCCGCGTTTGCAGGTTGATCGTGGTGATCTTGCGCAGTTCGCCGCGGAGATGATGGCTGTGGCCGACCCGATCTTCATAAAGGCCGGTCACTTTTTCGATCATATCGTCGGAAAGTTCGATCAGATCGCCGATCGCGTAAATCTCAGGCTTTTCGACCAACGCAGATGTCGTCGCGGCCAAAGCGTCTTCGATCAAGCCGGTCGCAGCGGTAGCGTTCTCGCGCGACCATTTGAAACGTGCGGTGGTTGCGGCGAGCGCGGCGCCGACATTGCCAGCTGCGTGGATCTCGATTCGGAACAAGCGATTGCTCTCGCCCAAATACGGCCCTTCGACCTTCGGCTCGCACGGGTCGGCGCAGGGGTCGATCGCCGCTGCCGGTTTGTCCTTGGTCGTTAGCAAACCGCCGCCGATGCCGCTGAGGCCAGCAAACGCGGCGTTCGGTGGCTGCGCAGCGCTGGCGAACGCCACTTCGACGCCTTTGATCAAACGTACTTGCGCCATCAACTGCGTGCGCGTGCAGGTATCGACCCCGTCCAGCGCTACTTCGCGTAAGTCGGGATGTTCGACGTAGCCGATCGGACGTTCCCAGATATCAAGGTAGGCGCAATCGATGCGGCGGTTGCCGGCTGCTACCGGCGCTAGCGCTGCGGGATCGGGCGACGGCAGATCGCGCTGGGTCCAGTAGGTGCCATGCCGCTCCTTCACCGCTTGCATGCCGTCGGCATAGAACCGCCCTGCCCCTTCCACCGTGCCGTCGCCGCCCATGACCACGAGATCGCGCGCGGGGTCGGCTTCCAACAGCACCGGGCCGAACCGATACGTCGCTGCGGCGCTGAGGCCGCTGTAGATCAGCGAGGTAATGCCGCCCCAGTTGAACGCGCCGACCTGCGGCGCGGAAAATGCGTGGATCGCCCACGCACCGACGGTCGTGACGACGGCGCCAGACAGCGTGATGCTGTTTGCGACCGTCGCGTCGTCTTTCAATACGATCGACAGCGGCGCTGCAGAGGGCGTGCGTTGCACGGCAACCAACAGACGGCGCGCGCGCGATGCATCGACAGGCTCGGGAAAGGTGTAGGCGACGCTGGTCGCTTGCGTGGCCTGTATCGATTTTCCGCCCCAGACGCGCTGGTCGTCGTCGTTAGCCAATTGCGCCGTGGCCGGCAGCACGCTGTAACGATCGCCCAGATCGGTGCGAACGATGACCGTGCGCAGCGGTAGGTCGGCTTTGATGAAATCGAAGGCGTAACGCTTGGTCGAAGTGGAATCCAGGCCGGTGAATCCGTATTCGACGATCGCGTTTTGCGCGAAGCCGGCAGGCCAAGCGCCGGGCACGGCGCGCATCAGGGTCCAGTCGTTGGCGGCAGCCGCGACCACGCTAAGCGTGAACGCGTGGGTCGCGCTGGCATCTTTCAGATAAAACCCCATGCCAGCAACGCTGTCGGCCTTCACTGCGAACAGCACTTCGCCAACGCCGCTGAGATCGAGCGGCTTTTCGGGACGTTTGGCGATCGCCGAAGCGCCGCGCGAGACCAGACTGCCATCGCCGATGCGGTGATCGATGTAGTCCACGAAGATCGCCGCAGTCGCTGGCGTACTGGTCCAGCCGCGCTTGGCTTCCATGCGATCGATCAGTACATGGGTGTCGATGCGGAAACCGTCGTTGGGGCTGCCGGTATGCACCGCATTGCCGGCGAGGCGCTGGATCATCCGCAGCACCAACTCGTTTTGCTCGTTGAAGTCGGACTCCAGCGGCAACCGTCCCATCTGGTGGAATACACCGACGAAATGGTTGAGTTCGTCGAACGACACTTTGCCTATTTCGCTATTCATAACGGCGAATTTCCTTTGAAGCGCGGCCGCGGGAGAACCCGGACCTGGATGGGAGTCAATCCTGCGGGAATCGATTCGGCCAAGCGAAGGCCGATGTTCTGGCTGCGCCACGGCAGGCCGAAGCCATAGAAGGCGCCGATTTCGCCGCCCTCTTCGCCGCCGCGCAGCAGCGCAGGTGCGCTGTTGTGGTGTAGCACCATGTAGCCGGCGTCGCCCCATGTGGTGGAGACGAAGATCGGTGTTGCCGAGGTGCAGCGGAACGCCGCAGCGATATAGCTGCTTGGAATACGCGAAAAACGCACGCAGGACGCATTCGTCAGTGCGAGTTGGCCATAGCACACGCTGTTCGACACGCGGCCGGCGTTCGCCGAAACGTTGCCGAACGCTGTGCAACGATCCAGCGCGATCTCGCCGTTTGCGAACTGCAATGCGTGACCCGCAGTGGGCTGTTCGACCGTTGCCGATGCGTGCTGCAGGATGCTGTCTTCGGCCGCAAAGCGCCCGCTCGGCGCGGCGATGGCGACCGCACCGGCGATGCACGCGCGCATCGTGGTATCGCAGCGCGCGGTTTGCGCGATCTGAAGCGTCGCCGTCGTCGGCTGCAGCGTGCAATACCGCAGCGCGAGCGTCGCGACGTTGCCGCCGATCTGCAGCACACCGCCAGAAAACGTCAGTCCATCGAGAGTGAGCGCGGCGATCGTGGAATTCTGTACGCGCAACACCTGCGGCGCCAACGCGGGTTTCACGATATATGGGCTTTGTAGCGCTGCGGCTTGAATCGTCAACCCGCCAGGGAAATTTCTAGTGTCGATCGTCAACGCTTCGTCGTAGACCGCGCTGTCGAGGATTTCGATGACCACCAGCATCGCTGCGCCGTCGGGCGCAGCGGCGATCGCCGCCTGCAGCGTACTGAACTGGGCATCGCGCGTGCGCGCGACGGTAAGCAGGGCCGTCGGCAGATCGACGCGCGCATGCGGACCGGCGCCGATGGCATGGCCGGCGGCGTAGCGGTAATCCGCACTCAGCACGCCGGCCGGCGCTTCGCCTGCGGGAAACGCGATCCGCCCGCGTTCGGCGTCGATCGCGATTTCGCCCGGTTTAAGCGCTGGCGACAGCGGACGATCCCAGCAGCACAGCGAACGCGCGATCGGTCGGCGCCAGCGAAGCGCGCCTGAGGGATTACCGGGTCGTATGCGCCGCTGGCCTTCGGACTGTCGCGCCAAATGCTGCGGCAAGTAAGCGCCGAACAGCGAACTGTCGGGATTGCGATTCGGCGGCCCATCCAGATGATTGCCGCGCGCGAAATAACTCGAACCGTCTTCGGCGATATAGAAATAGTGTTCGGCACCGGCCGCCACGCCGACGATCGCCGGCAGGTAGATCTGCAGGGCGATGCCGCGATTATTTCGCAGAATGGCTTCTGTTTGCGGGAAATTCGTCGCGACCGCGCCCTCGTTGATCACCCGAACCAGCAATACGGGATGATGGTATTCACCGCTGTTGGGCTCGTATGCGGCAACGCCGACGGTGTAGCTGAAATCCGGGGTCGCGCCATGGAGTTTCAGCCGGCCCTGCGGATTGCGCAGTTGCAACTGATTGGCCAGCGGCTGACCCGAGGAGTACGTCACCGGCGTCAACACGCTGTTGATCATGCCGAACACCGCGCCCAAACGAACGGCGTCCAAACGAAAGCGCGCCGTCGCGCCGAACGCTGCGGGGTCGCCGGGGATCATGCCGCGGGTATCGGCCAAATCGCCATAATCCAGCTCCGGAACGCGCGACGCGGTGCCAAGCGCGGGAGCACCGATCAGCGGAATTCCGTCTTCGTACAGAGAGAATCCGAGCGGCGATGCGACATACGCAGTGGGATGCGCGCGCAAATCCGCATTGCGGATCGGCGTGTCGTCGGCGTGCGGGCGACAAATGTCTGCGCCGTTCGCGCCCGAGCGCGCCTGAATCTCTTCGCGCAGTGCATCGGTTGCGCCGCCTGCATGCAGGGCCGTGTCCACACCGAGCGAATGGAAGGTGTAACGTCCACCGCCGATCGCCTTCGGCTGGACCGCGGTCAGCGGAAACGATCGCAATGGCCATGAGAACACCGCGACGTTGTTGGTGCGATGCCAGCCTTGGCGTTGATCGGCATCGCGCAGATCGCAGAGCGCGCGCCCGGTCGAAAACGGCGTGCGCAGCGCAGCGACCGCTTCGCTATCGCGGAGATCGATCGCGAACCTCGCCTCGTGTTTGATGTGATTTAAATTCTGCAGCCACGCCGTGCGCTCGAACATTTCAACCGCATGCGTGCCGATACCGCCGATGTCGTTGGCGACGCCTTCCAAGCCAGCCAGCGTGCCCTTTTGCCGCCGCCAACGCAGCGTGTTCTTGACGTCGTCGCGATTGCGGGTCGCGAAGCCGCTCAATAGCGCGCCGCTGAACAGGACGTCGCTGCCGACGAGATCGGCGAGATAGGCGATGGTCCAATCCTGCGCCGAATCGATGAAGTGATCGGCGTAGTGCTGCTCAATGGTCTTGCGCACGCGCCACAATTCATCGGCGTAAAGTTCGATCAACGCATACAGCCGGCCTTCGCTGTCGCGGCTGCGATAGACGCCCGGCAGCCAGCGCCAAAGCTGCTGCGCCATCTCGGTGCGCGTGGGGGTCGGACGGTCGATCATGACAAACCTCCGACTAGCTGTAGGCTAAAGCGGCCAATCGCGGCGTCTGCGGCGTCGCCGCCGGTCGCGAGCGCGTCGGCAGGCACCAGGATGCGATCCGATAGTTGCGCCGCTTCGCTTTCAGCATGGAAAGCAGTGGCGAGCAGATGATCGACGCCAGCGATGCTTTCGGCTAAGGCGTAGACATCGCTGAGCACTACATCGGCGCCGAGTTCGCGTTGGTCGAACCCGAAGAAGCCGAAGCTTCCGAACGCATTGAGCACGGCGCGCTGCACATCGCTTTGCAAGAAGCGCTCCGACACGTTCACCCGCAGTGCAAGACGAATCGGCCACGGTCGATAATCGCGTACGCGGATTCTGGCGGGGTCGTGGCTGCGCGCAGCGAGGTACGCCAGTAAGGCTTCTTTCTGCGGCGTCGATAACGCACTGCCACCTGCCGCTGCGATGGTCAATACGATCACGCTGCGCGCTGCGTGTCCGCTGCCTTCCCGTTCGAGATCGGCGCGGGCTTTAGCGACGCCGGAATAGCTCAGCGCTAAATCAACGTAATCGCTCAGCGCGACCGCGCGATCAAGCGTGCGCACGCGATGCGCGGCCTGCCGCTTCACCGATTCGGGCGCTTCAACATCGCTGCCGCCACTGGCCGGAATCGGATTGAAGCTGCGCTCAAGGAACGTCAGCGCGCGCGGCATGGTCGCGATCGCGATAGCATTCACGTTCGCGGCGTTGCCGTGGCCGACGCGGTACTTGGCAATGATATTGTTGCGGCCCGATGGCGGCACTGCGCCGTAGGCACCGTCGCCGAATACGATCGTCGCGCGCTCACGGTCGTCGATATCGACCATGTAGTGATGATCCAACGGGCCACTGCCGGCAAGCGTGTCCACCGCGACCCATTGTTCGCCATCCACCCATATCTCGACCGCTGGGCGTACGCCGCGCGGGGCATTCGCGTCGGCGATGAATGCCAACGCCGATTTCCGCAGCACGAAGCGCTGCGGTGCCAGGATGGGATCGCCGCTGCCCAACATTTCATCGCCCGTCGAGGCGCCGTGCGAGACGGTGGCGACATTGCCGTAGACGACGGTGTCGCCGAGCGCATAGTTGTTTTCCAAAGGCCGCGCGAGGCCAACGCGGCTGCGATCGCTCAGCGTTTGCACTTGGGTGATGCGTGCGCCTTCCGCACGTGTGCCGTCCGAGACCACGATGTCGAGCCCCAGGGCGAGACCCGCAGGCGCACCGACAATGTCCAGTTGCGAGAGTCCGCTCGCGATAGTCGCTTCCGAGTGGTGATAGCCCGCGATCCGCATCGCGTGTTCGTACGGCCCATGCAAACCCAAGGTCGCGACGCGGAACAGGCTATCGACGCTGCCATCGAGCGTGAGCAAGGTCTTGTCTTCTGCCGTATCGACCAGCACCACGCGATGCGCACGCGCGCGCAGGCCGTCGCTCAGACCGATCACGGTGTCCGGCGCCAAGCCTTCGTAGGTTTTATCGAGAGTCAGCACGGTATCGCCGCCCTGATAGATGCCCGCGAGTTCACCCAGCAGCATTGGACGAAGCTTGGTCTGGTGCGTGGAAGGATCGTTCGGCGCAAGCATGTAGTAACGAACGCGAGCCACTTCGTCGAACGGTCGCGATGTCGGTCGCAGTGCGCGCGTCGTCGGCTGCGTGAGTGTGATGGTATCGCCCGATACGCTAGCGACCGTCGCCATTTCGACGCCGCTTGCATCGGCGAGAAGCAGGACATCGCCTGGATTCGGCGTATGCGGATACTCTTTTTTCTTGTAGCCAAGCTGATCGCGATAGAGCGTCGTTGTACCGACACGCACCGTCGACGTCGTACCGCCGCAGGACGTGCCTTCCAGAACGCGGGTTTTCGAGCGACGCAGCGATGACGGCACGCCGCGATTGAGCACAATCGTTTTTGCGGTTGCGTCCTTAGCGAGAATCAAGGCCGGGAACTGCAGGCCGCCGTTTTCGACCAGCACCGCCGCGCCCACGGTGAACATCGTTGCGTTGGCGACTGGCAGCATGTTTTGACCCAGAGTTATTTCGTCCGCACGCTCGGCGGCTTCAAGCTTCATGATTTGCTTGCCGCGGCCGAGGATTGTGGTGTCGGCGATCGCCAGATCGTTGTCCGCGACTGGAGCGCCGGCGGCCCAGCGTAGCTCGGTCGCGCCATCGACCTCGGCAGCGGCCACAAGCGGCACTGCCGCAAGCGTCGCGCCGTCGTCGAACACGATCGGTGTGCCGGCTTTCAAACCGGCATAGATGCCATCGGTCGCGACGAAGCTGTCCTGCGCCGCTCCCGCATTTTCGCGTAACTTTACGAAACGGCTGGAACGGTCGTAACCGAACAAGCGCATCGCATTGCGCGCGGCATCGGCCTCAATCGCTGTGAGCGTTTGGAACACTTGGTCGCCGGTCGCTGCCGTGCCGGCGAGAGGTGGCGCAGTGACTTGAAAGCCGCTGGGCACCATGCCGCTCTGCCCGGGTTTGGCGAGGAACGCTTGCAGACTCGTCGCGCTTGAACCGGCACCGGGTCGATAGTCGATCAAGGCCGACAAATCGATCAACGAGCGCGGCAGCGTCGCGGTGCGTAGAAACCCTTCGTTTGCGCGCTGATCGGCGTATCCGTTGAGGATCGCGCACAGATGTGCGGACAAGCGCGTGAGTACGACGGCATAGTCCCCACCTTCCTCAAGATAGCGCGCGTTCCAACCCGGCAGAGCCTGCGGCAGCCGCGCAAGCAAGCGCGCGCGCAAGGTTTCGCTGTCTTCGGCGGCGTAGTCGATGCGCGGTAGCGCCGGTCGATTTGCGGCCGTCACCGGTAGCGCTTCGAAAACGCCGTCGATCGACGATGACGTGGTCTGGCTCATCAGCCCTCCTTGCCTCCGACCGTGCGCACGTACAAAACGCCGTTTTCGGTCGCAGATGCATCGTTGTCGCAGCGCGCTACGTCCAGCGCGCCGACCGGGATCATGCCATCGACTTCGTTATCTGGATAACGATCGCCGAGGCGTTTGAAGCGTGTGACTGCGACCGATTCGACACCTTCGATCGCAGCGACAACTGCATAGAGATCGGACAAATACACCGGCTGCCCGAAACCGAACCGACCCGGCGCGAAGAACGGCAGCCCCGTCGTAAGCGGGCCGATCAGTGCGCGTTCGACCGCACTGCGCACATCGCGCGCGAAATGGCCAGACGACACTTCGACCTTCAATGCGATATGCAGGGCGAAATAGCGCGCGTCTTCGACCCGGATATCGATGCCCGCCATTTTTTTGCCATCGAGCAGCGCTTCCAGCGCGTCGCGCAACCCTGGCGTATCTGCCAGCGGCCGCCGGTCGGGCATGTCCACGCTGACGAACACCGTGTTCCAACTGCCGGTCGGTTCGATACGGGCCTTACTTTGCAGCGGCGCATGATGCACGCCGTTGACCCGCACGCCTGCTGCGATGCAGACCTGGTAGTCGCCCGGCGTCACCGCGCGACTGATCGCGCGCAGTTGATAAGGCGCCATCAGTTTCGCGTTACTCAATGTTTCCGGATCGCGCGCGCCCAAGGCGGCAAGCGGGTTGCGCACGCGCAGTATCTTCTGCGACGGCAGCGGGAAGGCGAATGCGGTGTCGAAATTCTGCAGCGCACCCGGCGCGACCTGACCGCCGTTGCCCAGACCGACGCGGTACTTAGCGACGATCTTGGCTTCTTTAGCCGGTATCGCGCCGCGAACGCCATCGCTGAAATGCACGGTCGCATATCCATCATTGTTACGCGAGACTCGGTAATGCCGGTCGGCGGGTTCGCTATCGATGAAATCCTCGACTTCGCTCCATTCGACACCATCGACGACTATGTCCAGCGCCTGTTCGACATCGCCTTCCGGATCGTCGCTTGGCGCGACTTGCGAGATCGGCGCCAATTCCAATTCGAGCGTTTGCTTCGGCGTGCCGGTCGCGGTCTTGCCCTGCTCGTGCGATGCGCCGTGGGTCGCACGCACCGCATTGCCGTAGACGCGCGCGGGTGCGATGCCCAGAGCGGCATCGCCTAATCGCGAATAATCGCGAGAGAGTGGCGCGAGCAGCGTTAGCGTGGTTACGCCGGCGGCAAATGCTGGAGCTGCGGCAAGTTCGCACCACTCGCCTTCCGGCAAGCGCGTGAGATCGGTGCGTGGAATACCGGTATCGGCCTGTTGAATGAACAGACGACTGCCCTTGGCGACCAATCCGGTCAAATCCGCCGCAACGCGAATCTCCTTTCGATTCGCATTCGACGGCGCATCGACAGCCAAGGCGATGCGGCTCAGCGCCGAATGCACGACGACTTCGTCCGATGTTTCGTAGATCACGCTGTCGTCGGCAGTTTCTACGCCTTTGATCGCAGCGCTTCCGATCGCGAAGCCCGATGGCAACAGAAACGGCGCCACCCCCGCGACCTCGAACAGCAGTGTCGTATCGGCGGAGCGACCCGGATCCATCGTGTAATCGATCATCCGCACCAGCTTGCGGACGGATTCGCGCTGGGTCGCGGTGCGCAAAAAACCCTCCAATGCGACGCGATCCTGCAGATAACTCAGTTGGTCGCCAGCGAACGCCAGCAGCTCCATCAGCACGATGCCAAGGTCGGCTTCGCTGCGGTCCAGCCATTCGGGCGCCAACTGCGGCAGTTGGTCGAGCATCGCGCGCAGTAAGCTGTCGTAATCGTGCGCCATCAGATCGACGCCGGCATAGCTGCGCGGCGCGGGCGATGGCGTTGGCGGCTCGCGGCCGCAATCGATGGTGAGACAATCAGCCACGGTTCGTGCCCTCCTGCGGCGAGAGTTGGTACACGACGCGTCGCCGTTCGAGGTCGCGGCTCTTGGTATAGACGACTTCGATCTGCAGCGTTTCTTCGACGTTATCGACGTGAACGGCGTTGATCATCACCAGGTCGCCGAGAAACGTTTGCAGCGACTTGGCCACCGTGAATTCGGTGGCTGCGGCGAGCACATCGTTGTTGCCGCGGAACAGTAGGTCGCGTGCGCCGCAGCCGAAACTGGGCAGCATCACCCGCTCGCCCGGCGAGGTAAACAACAACTGCTCGATACGGCCGCGGATCGCGCCGTCGAGATCGGTCGTCGCTGCGGCGCCGGCGCCGGTCAGCGAAAACGGAAACTTGAGGTAGCGTTCGTTCATCGCGATGCTCTCAGCTGATGTCGCCGTTGCTGCCGCTCAAGGTCACGACGACATTCGGAACGCTATTTCCGAATTTGCCCTGCGTGACGCGAACGTCGAGGTTGGTTTTGAGATGATTGATAACGCCGGTAGCGATCGCGATGAAGGTCTTGCGACGGTTCTCCGCGGCATCGGGCGTCTCTTCGTCGAGATCGATCAAGCCCTGCGCGATCATCGCCAGTTCAATTGCCTGCGCCATGCTGCCCGCTTCGAGCGCGTCGCCGTTGAGCGTGCCTGGTTTCAGCATGTCGTTCTCCTTGTCGTCTCTTGGCGCATTAGCAGGGGCATGTCAGCAGCGGCATGTCAGCAGGGGCATGGCGGCAATTTCGGCAGCGCCGGCAACGATGGCAACGGCGGCAAACTCGGAATCGGCAGCGGAATCACCAGCGACGGAATCGGCAGCGACGGCAGCGCGGGCAACGCTGGTAACTTCGGTAGCGACGGCAACGACGGCAGTGCGGGCAAGCTCGGAATCGGCAGCGGAATCACCAGCGAGGGAATCGGCAGCGACGGCAGCGCGGGCAGTGCCGGCAATTTCGGCAGCGACGGCAACGATGGCAGCGGCGGCAAGCTCGGAATCGGCAGCGGAATCACCAGCGAGGGAATCGGCAGCGAGGGAATGCGACAAACGCAGGTCATGGCGTGTTCTCCTCACTTTAAGGTCACGGATTTGGACATCGCCGGATGGGTCGGCGCGGACAGCGGCATCGGCACCGGGATCGGCGGCCCAGACGGCCCAAGCGCGGTCGGATGCGTATGCGCATCGAAGACCGACGCGAAGGCGCGACCGAGGATGGCCGGCTCCATCGCGCCCTCGCCTAGCGAGATCGTGTCGCTACGTACCATCACGTTCTTGGCGATCACTTGCACCGCAGTGCCGGCCATATCGATGACACTGCCGTCTTTATTGGTCAGAGTGATGCTCGATTCGCCCAAACGCACGTTGTTGCCGCCTTCGTCGGCAATCGCCAGTTCGCCGTCTTCGGCGTTGAGATAGACGAAGGTGCCGCTTTTGTTGCCGAGGGTGATGCTGCCCTTCTCGTCGAAGGTCAGAATCGCGCCGTCTTTGTGGCGGATCGAGACGCTTTCTTTGCCTTCGATGTCGCAGAATTCCAATACATGGCCGCTCGATGTCTTCAGCACGCGCCGTTTCGGCGCGTTGTCTTCCATGTCTTGCGCTTCTTTCGGAATCTCTGTCGCCCCGCTCGGCGCGGACCAGAACACGCCGACCCAGATCGGGCTATCCAGATTGCCTTCCTCGTATTCGACCCAGACTTTGCTGCCAATTTCCGGAACGAAGAACATGCCTTGATCCGGGCTGCCTCCGAACGGCAAACAGGGCCACGCCCATTCGCTGACGGAGGGGTGATTCTCGTCCTTGGGCTGTGCGGCGTCGGTGGGCTCGGCGTGGCCGGCAGCGGCCTCGTTATCTTCGGTCGGAAACAGGCTCGGCACCCAGACCCGCAGGCGACCGAGTGTGTCTGGATCTTTGTTGTCTACGACGAGTCCGCGGTACTTCCCGTAATAGCGATTTTCCAAACGCTCGACGCGCTCGTCGCTCGCGGTGCCTGCGCCGGTTCCACTCGATGTCATTGCGCTCGCGCTCGCATTCATCGTTCGGCCCTCATGCCGGCAACACGCGTGGGCCATCGGGCGTCACATCGATCACGTCTTCATCGATGCCAGGCCCTGCGGCGAGCGGCGTCATTGACGCGGCGGACTCGCCTTCGAAGTTTTCCGTGCCAAGTTTTCCGATCGCATTTCGACCAAGCTCGAACGCCATGTCGTAGGTTCGCATCGTCAGGCGATGTTGCACTTTCCTCACGTAATAGACGCCGTTGTAATTTCCGCCGACGCCCTTAACCGTCACCGTCTTGCGGCTGCGCAGCACCGTGCCATACACCGCACCGTCGAGCCTGCCGCTGGCCGTCACCCACCAGCCATGACGGCGCAGCATGCCTGCGGTGTAATCGGCCGCTTGCGCGCCGGAATTGAAACCGTGTCCTCGTGCCATCCGCGCCGCTGGCGGCATCTCGATCGCACCGCGTCGCGTGGACAACGGTTGCGTGCCCAGATCGGGCAGCCCGGATGTCTGCGCCGCGACGCTCATCGCCTTGCCTTCCATCGCGTCGAAATACGACAGGCGCGCGAGCGTCGGCGCGGTGCCATCGGAACCGAACTGCAGACTGCGGCAGTTGGTCTGATCGCCGAAATTAACCGCGATGAGTTTCTGCGGCGTTCCGGTAAGATTGGGCCTGCGGAAATAGGCGTTCGCGCCCAACACATAGAATTCGTAACCGCGTCTGCGCGCCAATTCGCGCAAGAAGCGGTGATCGTTGCTGCGCTGCGCGATCTGCAGTTGTTCCGCCGACGCCGGTGGATTCTCGTCGATGAATGGCGTGAAGTCGTAACTCTCGATGATTTCCTTTGCGATGTCCTCGTAGGTTTTGTTGCGCCAGATCAGCGCCTTATCTTCTTGCACCATGTGATACGAGGCGTCCACGCCGCGGATCGATACGGTGATGTTCGACTCTGATTCCTGAGTTTGGCAGTCCAGATGGGAAATGTAGCCATCGAACACCACTTCGGTTTGCTTTGGAAACGCGGCCAACACCGTGATCCGATTCCAGACCTGGAGGTTCTCGTCTTCGAGATACGGCCAACTGCCGTCATCGTTGCGGCACGCCTGCAATTCGATCGAACACGAGGAACCGACATCCAGATCTTCTTCCACCGTCACCGATTGAACGCACTGCAGCAGCGATTCGTCCGCGCTACCGTTCACGCGGATAGCGCAACTGAAGGAACGGTCGGAGGCGGTCGGGATCGAGGGCATGTGGGGTCCTGTCGGTTAGGCGCTGCGCTTAGGTGTTGCGGTTCTTGGGAATGCGCAGCATGCGTCCGGGTACCAGAAGCTCTTCCAACGTCATCGCATCCGGGTTGGCATCGGCGATCAGCCACCACTTGCGCGGATCGTGGAAGAATTGGTTCGCGAGGAGATCGAGGCGATCGCCTTCGCGTACTTGATACGTCATCGCCAGCGCGGTCGCGAGCGGTTCCCGCGTGCGCTTGAGCAAGCGGCCGTTACCCTCGCCGTCTACGAACGTAGCGTCGAGGATGCGGTGATAGCGCGAGCCGTCAAAGAACATCGGCGAAGTCTCCTATGTTGCCCAAGTTCATCGCACCGAGCGCCATGCGCCAGCCGTGCGAATACAGATAAGGCGGATTGAAGCCTTCCAGCACTTTCAACTGCACTGCGATCTGCACGCGCTTGGGATTGAGGTCGGGAAAGAATTCCTGTTCGGTGATCTGCAAACTGGTCATCACCACCGGCATGACCCGCTTGCGACCCCAGACGAACAGCAAAATCGGAATGGTTTTGGCCTGCGCAGCACCGAATTGGTCGCTGCCGCCGAGCAGATTGCCGATCGGGAAACCGAACAATTGGTCGGTCTTCGGATAAATCATCAGTTCCAATACCGACAACTGCGCGCCAACGCCAAACTGTTTGGCCAAGAACTGGTTGTCGTTGAGATCGTCGCTCGCGTCGAGCATCAATGAGAGACTGATCGTCTCTTCACTGACTTGTACTTGCGATGTACACGCGCGCTGCTGCGCTTCGCTGCCCTCGCGGCAACCGGCACCGCTACCGTCGGCGCCACCGGCGCTGAAACTCGCGGTCCGGCCACGCGTCAGCGTTTCCGGGTTGAATTGGAACGCGAACAATAGCGGAGGCAGCGACAAGCCGTATTCGATAAAGGCTCCGCGCAGCAGTTTCGGTCGCATAACGAAATCGGACATGTTGCGGGTTCCTGTCAATCCTGCAGAGAATCGAAAATGCGTCGAGCGACGCCGCTGGCGATACGTTCTCGGGCCGACGGGTCGTTCAATTGGTCGGCAGCGATGCGAAGCGAAAGCTCGCCTATTCGGATATGGCCACTGCTCACTTTGCTCGACAAGATTGCGCCGATCTCACTGGCCAAACGTTCGCCATGGCGCTGCAAATCGCTGCTAGCGTTGCCTTCGGCGATGATGCTGACCCGTTCGATATGGACCTGCGCGCCTGATTCGGCGCGATAACGATTCGACGACGCGATTGGCGTTGATGAGCGCCCTGCATTGGCCATGTTTCTGCTCATGCTCGCAGCCACCAGACGTCGAACGCGCTTTCGATATCCGAGATCAGCAAGTCGCGTGGGCCTTCGGGCATCGCCAGCGTCAAAAAACCGAACTGCGTGCCGCGCAGGCGCACGCCGTTCTGGAGCAAGGCAGAGGCGATACGGTCGTCTGTAGTTCGTCTCGGCAGGAAGTTGAAATCGAGTTCGCAGACCAAGGTGCCGAATTGGTCTGGCAATGAAAAATCCATCTTTGGAGTGAAGTTCACGGCCTTTGCCGTCGCATCGATTGTGGAAACGATCGTCCAGACCGGGACATCAATAGTGGCAAAGGTGCGGCACTGCACGTCAAGTGTAATTTCGGTCGCGGTAAGAACGATGCGTGAGTGAAAGCCGAGCGCGCTGCGCAGCATGTCGTCGAAACGCGTGCATAAAGCCGCAAACTGCGTCTGGATGAAACTGTCCCGCGCTGCGCGTTCCGCCGCCTTGGCCGCGATGGCCGCCTGCCGCTGCACAAGAAGCGGATCGATTTTTTGGGCGATGCTCATGGCGGCGTCCTGTCAATCGCGTCGAGTGAAGTAAGAAGCCCATGGGCTCCGATACGCCGGCGTGCCCGAGTACCCTCGAGACATCGCCGACGCTTGCGAAGAAGGCATCGGCGATTGCGCCTGATGCGCTGCCGGTTTTGGCGATTGTGGCGCTTGCACTGTTACTTGAACGCGGTCGATGGTGATGCGAGGCCCCGCCGACGCTGCTGCCGGCGCAAGCAGCGAAGCGATCTGCGCAGCATCGATCGCAGGCGGGGCTATGAGACGATTCAGCGACGATGCGTGAGTGTCTGGCCTTGGCGACGATGCTGACGGCATTCCCATCTCAACGGTGCGAGCGTATGGGCTCGGGCTTGACGCAATCGTCAAATGCGCTCTGTGCGCACTGACGTCGTTGTCTCGCTTGGGTTGAGAATCGCTACTGCCTAGCCTGGTCTTTGCCACGGCTGCCGTGTCGCTGCGGTTGGCACGATCAGAATGTTCATTGACGCGACTGGATACGGCATCGAACGATATCGCAGAGGCCGATATCGTAGAAGCCGCTCGATCCTCTAACGATTGTGTTGTTGTCGAAGGAGCGTCCGCAGCAACGCGTTGATGACCATTGCTGCCTGAAATTGCATCATTGACTGTCGCGATCTGGTCTATTGCCGCTGCGATCGCAGGGCCGCTAGCTTCGGGGGCGAAGACGCGCCCTTTTCGCTGGATACTCACAACAGCAGCCGAACGCGAGTCGAGTATCGCCGATGGCGCCATGTCTGGGATATCGGTCGCAAGATTCGTAGAGAGGCCGGATGTATCGCTACGCACAGAAGCGAGAGCCGATGTAGAGGCGTCTCCATCGCGACTGCGTGGTAACACGCCTTGTAGCATCGCATCGCGTTGCTCGATCGCCGAAGACGCGCGAGTGTCGCCGATCGAATGGGATGCGAGGAGTGCAGTTGCATCTGCATCCACGCCATATGCATGATGGCCGCGGCTATTGTTGCGATCACTGTTGCGATGATTGTTTCGATCATTGTTTTGATGGGCCGCAAGCGATGGCCTTCGTTCTGCGTTTACGCTCGGCATAGCGCCTTCGTTCGGCTGTCTATTCTCGTCGATCGAATGAGCCATCGACCCACTCTCTTCGTCGGCGATATTCAATTCTGATACCTCTGCGGACCACCCATCCTCCATGCCGTTCGTATCGTCAACGATGGCAGAGACTACCGGCGAATTCGGCGCTTGATTCGCCCGATTCTTGATCGCTGGCGGAAGCCAATGCGAACGCACCGGCGTCGGGGTGCGGCCGGCGAGAGGCAAGCCCCGTCCCGCCAGCGCGTAGCGCTCGTTGGCGATAGTGCTAGTTCCTTGATCGTTCATGCGTCAGGTCTCGGCTGCGAACTGTCTAGCGATGATGTCCAGGTAGATCAATCGTTTCCTTTTCGGCAACCGTAGAATGTCGGCTTCCGACCAGTGATATCGCACCGCGATGATGTGGATCTCCTCGTAAAGCCGACTCAGGCCCGTGATGCGTTCGGCAAAAAAAAAGCGTCGAGGTCGAAGCTGTAGCTCATATCGGCGCGGCAATGCGGGCACGCGATATCGATAAAAAGATCCGGCCCTGGCGCATTGGCATCTAGCCAAGCCGCCAACTCCGCGCGCATCGCGATCGGCCAAGCGCGCGCATCATCTTCGCTAGGCGGCCCGTTGCCGTCGATGTCCTGCACGACGCGAGCAAACAGTGCTGTATTCGCGGCAGCCGGATTGATCGTCGCGAGCGATTCCACTACCGTTTGATCGGCGCCGTTCGGAAAGCGCACAGCGAGTCGATGGCCGCCGATCTCGACCGAGTACGTCCGCTGGGGTTGATCCAGGCGGCGCAGCGGCAGTTCGCTGATGGAAAAATCGATATCGACTTTTTGCGAACACGATGGGCAGCGTGCGACTTGATGCACAGCGTCGCCGAGATCGAGCTGACGCATCCGCAGCAATAGATAATCGCGGTCGCCAATTGAGAGATTTTCGACGAATGCCGTATCGATCGCCTGTCGCGATTCTTCGACCGACTCGATCACTCGCGCTAAGAAGGCGCTGACGCGCTGCGCGTCGCTCTTGCTTTCGCGATCGAACAGTGCCTCTTCATCGGCGCCGGTGAGTTCGCGAACGCGAACGCAGCGATGCACGGTGCCGTCGGCAGCGATGATGCCGCCAGGAAGAGATAAGCTTCGCCGAACCGCCGACTCTCGGTCGGCGATGTCGGCGAAGGTGAGATGCTCGATCGTCGTCATGCGCTTTTCGGCTCCTTATTGCAGAACCTGGATGCCTTCATTCTCGAGCGTCACCGTCTGGATCATGACGTCGGCCGAGTTGGCGTCGAGATCCGGCACCGCCACGTATTTCGACACCCAGCATTGATAGACGCGATAGGCTTTCACCCGCTCGTTATTGAGATTGAAGATCTCGATATCGATCTCTTTGCGGAAATCGTTCGGGGTCTTCTGCGAGTCGGAGCCTTTGTTGCCCAGATAATTGGACATCGCTGTCGCCCATGCTTCGAAGGTCTTGTCCTTGGTCACACCCTGTTCCAGCGTGATCGGCTCGAACGAGACCATTCCAGGCATCTTCTGCTTGAAACTGTCCATATCGCCAGCGCGGAATTCCTTGGATTCGACGCTGACTGTTAGCGCCGAGCATTTGGTGAGCCCGGCCACGACCTGCCCTCCGATCTTGATCTTGAATTTGAACTTACGGTAGGGGTCGAATTGCGAAGCGCGTGCAGCCATGTCGATTGCTCCTCGGTTGCAGATGCGGATGGATGGGTCCTAGGGTCGTCTGATCGCGCGCCGCTCGCGCATGTGGAACCTTTCCGACGCCCCGACGTTCGATGTCAGAGTCTTTCCCAGCCCTCATGGCGTAGGGTCACGCTTGAGATGCCGAAACCGCCGCCCAATGCGTCGAGATCAGGCATCGCCACGTATTTCGATACCCAGGCGCGATGCAGTTTGTAGCGCCGCAGCATCGCGTTGTCAGAAATCGCCGGCGTACCGTTGAGATCAAAAACTTCGATGAACAGTGTGCGTTTGAAGCCTTTTGCCGATGTTGGATCGTTATGCAGCGTCATCACCTGGTTGGCCCAGGCCTCAAACGTCGGATCGGCGCTCCAACCTTGTTCCAGCGTGACCTCGTCGTAGCTGATCATGCCGGGGTTGTAGCGCGCTCCGAATGCGTCGCCCGCTTCTTTGATCTCGTTCGCAGCGACGCTACGACCCAACGGCGACACTTTTTGGATACCGGCGATAATCGCGTTGTCCAACCGGACCCTGAACTTGTAGGTCCGGTATGGATCGTGTTGGGAGGTGCGCGGTGCCATGATCGGCGGCCTCAGCCTTGCGGACGCTGCGATTTCTGGCTGATACGGATAATCACGAATTCTGCCGGCTTCAGCGGCGCGAACGCGACCTCCATATTCAGCCGGCCTGCGTTAACTTCCGACGGCGGATTAAGCTCCTCATCGCACTGCACGCTGAAGGCTTCGTCCGGCGTCGCCCCAGCGAGCGCGCCCTTGCGGAACTCGCCCATCATGAAGTCGTCGATATTCGCTTTGAGTTGCTCCCACAGCGGCTTGTCGTTCGGCTCGAATACCGACCATTGCGTGCCGCGATAGATGCTCTGCCGCAGATACAGCGTGTAACGGCGCACCGGCACATAGCGATACTCGGGGTCGGACTGCGCGGCGAACGTGCGCGCGCCCCACACCACAATACCGCTGTCGGGGAAATGACGGATGCAGTTGACGCCGATCGGATTCAGGATGTCCTGCTCAGAATCCGTAACCGAATATTCCAAACCAATCGGGCCGACTAGGCCGGTTTCGGTGCCCGCAGGCGCTTTCCACACCCCGCGCGAGTTATCGATGCGAGCATATAGGCCAGCGATGAATCCCGATGGCGGCACATAGCGTCGCGGATTCTTGCCAGCGCCAGCGCGATCGGCCACCTCCAGCCACGGGTAATACAGTGCGCCGTAGCTATTCTTCGGGCTGACCTTGTTGCGCATGTAATCCTGAACATGCACCGGTTCGGTGATCGGTGTGTCTTTCGTGCGCTTGCCGCTGGCATCGGCGATGAAGAAACAGTCTTGGCGCGTACCGCAGTAACCGAGTGCAGCGCCGACCACGGCCGGATCGCTAGCGCCTGGAATCGCGATGAAGTTCACGTCGGAGGCGTCATCGAGCGCATGCAATCCCGTCTTCTTGTCGGCGGTGCCGAGTAGATCGAAATTCGTGATCGGGCTACCGTCGTCGCCGTTGGAGAACGTCCACGGCTCGTTGATATTGGCGACCAGATGGAAGTTCGGCCGGAAATACGGCGAAGCGGCGTTGCCGTTGGCATAGCCAGCCTGCGTCTGCGTGTCGAAGCCGATACGGATATTCGGGCTCAACTGGCCATCCATCACGCGCAGCGAATAGAACGGCCCGCGACGCGCTTGACGCACGATCACCCGACCGTTGACGACGCTGGCGACGAGATTGCCCGCGGCTGCAGTATTGATCGCCGCTCTAAGTTGGTCGGCAGTGACCTGTTGCAGATTCGGGAAGGCCAAGCCGGTAGTGAAATTCACCGTGATTGCAGCCGACTCGCTGCCGTCGATATCGTTATTGACGAAGAACGACAGGTTGGCGCCGCTTTCCACCGTGAACGGCCCAACCTTGCTCTGCACGAAAGCGGCTTCGGAGCTGCCCAAGCCAAAGACACCGCCGCCCGGCTGCGGGTCGCCATTCATTTGGACTAATCCCAATGGCCCTGCGCCGCTACCGCTGATCAGCATGATGCTGTTGTTGGCGCCTGTGTTGGTGGTGCTGATCATCAATCGATTGCCGTACAGGCGCGCGCTGAACTGGCCGCCGAAAGTGGCGTTGGCAAAGGCAGCATTCAGTTGAGTGAGGACATCCGCCCGCGGAAGCGCAAGGTCTTCGGTCAAAGTGACTGAACCGACAAGAAAAGTGTTTAGCGTGAACGAAACTACATTTTTCCCCGCTGATGTATCGAAGGCGGCGCTTGTTGCGGTCAGCAATATCGCGCCGACAGCGGCGCCGCTGCCGCGATAGAACCCATTCATTCCGGCGATGCCTGGCGTCGCATTACCGATCGAAAAGGCTTGATCGAAGCCCGCAGCGTTGTGCTGTATGCGCAGTTTCCCGGCGTTGGCCACATCGCTGCTGGGCACGATCGATGCCGTGAGGTTGTACTGCCCCCAGGCGGCGTTGATCGCATCGACCACGACTTGCGGCGTGCGTGGACTCGGCACGGTGTCCGGGATCGCAGCAAGATTGAGCGGCGTGGCAACGGTGCCATCAGGCAACGTGAGGCGAAGATTATTGTCACCGACCGGTAGTACCGGATTCGCCAGCGCAGTGGTCGACATCGCAGTGGCATACGTCAGCGGTGTTGATGCGTTCAGATCGCTGACCTGGATAAATTCAGATCCGCTGTTCACAGCCGTTTCGACGTAATTCTCGCTATTTGGGTCCATCGACAGATCGTCGAACAATTCCACCAACTCGCCGTCGTACAGCACGACCAGCTTAAACTCGCGCGTTGGGTTCGTGGAACCATCTTCGACCAAGACGCTCAGGCTGTTGCCCCAGGCGCCTTTGCCCTTCGCTTCGATACTCAACGTCGAGCGGGGCAGTGTCTCGCGCGACGTGAGGCTGCTGGTTGCCACGCGCGAAGATGCGTCCGACAGCGCGCGCACGATGTAACAGCGCTTACCGCCGTTGTTGAAGAACTGTTCGACCGCATACGGCAGATAGGGGCCGTCTCGGGTGACGTCGCCGAACTTGGTGACGAACGAACGCCATGTGGTGACGAAAGTCGCCTTGTTGGGGATGCCTTTAGCGGTTGCGCCGACGAATGCAGCGGTCGACGTGCCCACGCCTTCGATCGGGCGGACGCCGCTGGACTTCTCTTCGACGTACACGCCTGGATGGAGATACTCTGCCATGTCGGAACTCCTGTCGGTGGATACAAGTCGGTCGCCGCTGCGGCCGGCCGGTGTGAAGGATTATTTCTCGGCTTTCTTTTCTGCTTTCTTCGACGCTTTTTGCGCTGCGTTTTGCGCATCTGCATGTTCCGCAGACGGCTCAGCGTCGGCTTTTGCGGTTTCGGCGGCTTTCGCTTTCGTCTCTGCGCGCCAAGTCTCGTAGGCCTCGCGCTGCGGATCGTCCGGTCGAGGGCTCAAGTCCGCGATCACATCGTCCATGCGCGCGGGAAGCCGTCGTATCCATCCGGCGCGCTCCCATTCGGGTAGATGATGGTTGTCGTACAAGGATTCCTCAACGATCGCGCGCGAGGTGGAGTTCGGCGCGAGCATCAGCACTTCGCCGCCGCGTAGATCGATAGCGAGCGCTTTGTCGTGAAGGTTGTGGAGTCGGCAGGCCATAGCAGCGTGTCCTCAGGTTGCGATTCTGTGGATCGAATCGTGACGCGCAGAAGTCGTATTTCGTGCGCCACTCTTGGGCAAGTGATTTGAATAACTGCCGAACTCCTCGTGCGGCATGCGCCGTCCGGCCTTAACGATTTCGATACGTACCGCGTTGACGATTTCGCGCATACCGATTTCGCCATCGGCGTCTGCGGCGAGATAGGCCGCACTGAGCGCCGCATTACGAATCGTACCTCCGGCGAACTCGAAGCGGCGCGCAAGAAATTCCCAATCGATGTCCTTCGCGATCGGAGCGTTTGGCGGAAAACTCTGCTGCCACAGGCGCAGACGTTCAGGCGCCTGTGGCATCGGAAACTCAAGGCTGACATGAATGCGGCGAAGGAAGGCTTCATCGATATGATCTCGCTTATTCGTTGCGAGTATCGCGATGCCGCTGAAGTTCTCGACTCGCTGCAAAAGATAGTTTATTTCGATATTTGCATAGCGATCGTGGGCATCTTTAACTTCGGAACGCTTACCGAACAGCGCGTCCGCTTCATCGAAGAACAACACCGAATCCATGCGGTCGGCCTCGTCGAAAATAGTCCTCAAGTTCTTCTCAGTTTCGCCGATGTATTTGCTGACGACACCTGCTAGATCAATGCGGAACATCCGCATGTGAAGCGTGTGCGCAACCGCGTCTGCGGCCATAGTTTTGCCGGTTCCGGATGCACCATGGAACAAGGCGATCAAGCCCTTTCCGCGCGGAGAAAGATCGTCGAAGCACCAATCTTCGAGCACGGTACGCCGATGTTGCACCCGGCGCACGATATCGTCGATCAGCGCCATGCGATCTTCGGACAGTACAAGATCTTTAATCGAATGCCTGGTAACCACCGCATCCGTCAGCCGATGCAAACGCGGCGTGGCCGATCGGCCGACGATATCGTGCAAAATGCGCGTGCGCTCGTCGGCATCATCGGCTGCCGACAGCGAAGCCATCGCCTGTCGCATTGCAGTCGCAATTTCGCCTTCGGTCAGCCTGAATTTCGAAGCCAACGCCTTTGCCAGCGTGAGGCATTGCCCCGGCTCCCACCGCATCGCCTGTGCGATTGCCAGTGTCCACGTCACTTCGCGCTCGGCGATTCCGAGTGTCGGCAGTTCCAGTTCGATCGTCTCCGCTGCCGGAAACCAAAGTGAACAAGGCAGACGCTCTTCTGAACACAACACCACACAACCACCGAAACTGCGCAACCAACTGCGAATCGCACCGCAGCATTCGTTCTGTAGCTCGGCATCGTTGAGAAGAACGTCGGCGTGATGAATCGCGACGATCCAACGATGCAGATGGGCATCGCGCATAATAGCGGTAGTGATTTCCGAAACTTCGGATGGCAATGCTTTATATTTTCGTGCGTCTATGTCGATTCGTCCGATCCGAGCGCGCTGGCATGCGGCTTCTAATGCATGCGCACGACCACTGCCGGCGCGGCCGCAGAGATCGATAACGGTTCCGGCATTCGATTCGGCGTGTGCGTTATTGGCCTCGAATACGGATGCCAAAATCGCTGTAACCTCGCTGATCGCTGCGCGCGCGCGCCACAGCAAACTCGCCAGCGCGGGCGTATCGCGATCGATCTGCAGACGAGCGATACGCTCGTCAAACCCTTCGTAATCGAGCAGATAACGCGCCACGCCGTCAGCGACCCTGAACATACTGTTGCGCGGGGATTTTCGCTCGTCGCAGGTCAAAAGACCGAGGCGAAAAAGTGGAGAATCCGCCAGAAAGTAACGCTGTAGCTGCAATTGTTCCGACGGTGCCGTCAGTAGCCGCAGCAGCGTATCGATGGTTGGGCGCGGCTTGGTCAGATCATCGTTGAGGTACGCGAAAAGACGATCGAATCGACGGTCGATTTCAGGCGCGAGGCAAGCGAGTACAGCCTCGATTTCGAAATCATTGAGCGAGAAAGCGCGAGCTAACCCATCGATCTTGGCGTTTGCATCTGTATGATTTGACAGCAACAAAAGCAAACTTCCCGCGTAAATCGTTTCATCCTGCGCACGGCTCGCATCCAGCAAATGATCGACTTCCGTGTCGGTAACGACTAAATGCTTGAGCGCAGGGTTCACTCCGCCATCGCGCATTGCATTGATAATAATCCCAACACGGCGATCTAGCTCAAGGAGCATCACCTTCATCCAGTCGCCATCGTCATGCTCGGCTGCACCTGCGCTAGCCGTGACTAGATCGATGATATCGCGAGGAGGCTGCTCTAGCGCGTTCACCGCATTGGCCCCAGCTCAATGACGCGCTCCTGCACACGCTGTACGTTGCGGGTCACGCGACTATCGATCAGGATCGTCGAAACTTCGTACGTTGTGCTCAGGCGATAAGACGCTTTATCGAACGAACGCCACAGATCGATCATTTCGCCGAGCGGCAATGTTCTGGGCACGATCCTCAGCTCCTCTGTCATCTCAGTGAGTACAGGATCGAGTAACGTATCTCCGTTCCGAATCAGGCCATTTTCGTGAAATACGCGCATCACTTCGCCGAGCGTGCGTTGGATTTCGATTTCGTCAGGGCCGTAAGGCGTGATCAAAAAATGCAGATTAAGCCCGAATGGTGCAGCCACGAGTTCGGTTTCCGAACGCGCCTGCCAATCGAGGTTCGTCGTAAATGGATTGTGCTCCACCCGATACAGATAGAGACTCAACTTAGGCCCGCTACCGCTGAGTTCGACCGGCGCCTTCAATACCTCTACCGTCAGCCCGATGATCTCTTGTTCGATCAAGGCCTTGAGAGTATTAGTCACCGCTGCGATCGCGCCGAAATCGCTCATTTTTGGCTATTCATCCTCGACGTCATGTTGCCCATCCTCTGATTTCACCTCGATGTGCTTCACACTTCTATACACGGCGCCACCATCAGGGAGAACGTTTCGTTCCAACGCGCCGCTGTGACACATGCTTTCCAGAGCGCGATGCACCAGCTCGATCGGAAGATCGACGCCCATTTCCGGCAACCACCATTGAGCAACGCCTTGAGCATTGTCCGCAGCCGTTGGATGCTCGGCGACGTATCGTTCGATCGCCGCGATCGCACGCTCGATGCTCGAACGCTCCGCTGCAACCTGTGAACCTTCGCGCATTACGAGCGCTCCTGTTACCGATAACGAGGATGTAGCAAATCGCAGGCCAACTTTTTTCGCTAACGACTGATTTCATCGAAACACGTCGATTTATTTATCTGATTCATTTTTTTAACAACGTGGTGATGGATACAAGCGACTGTTTTTATTGAACACAATTGTTGAACAGACGAGTGTGCGATCTGCGACATTGCGCATCGAACGGACGGACGAACGGTGCCTCTTGCGTTTCGCGAACACGATTTGCACACCGATTCTGCTGCGAGCGGGTCTGCGCCGACCCAGTCTCATTCTCGACCGGGTCGCGACTGACCCAGCGTGAGTATTGAAGGAATGCGAACGCTTTACTTAGCAGGTTGTTGAAATACCTCCACCCAGGAGGCATTTCAGTTCGCACGTCCGGCACATGTCTGGTACTTATCTAGCTGAGCTCATGGCGACAGCCTCGCGCGCGAGGCTGAATAGCGAAGCTGGCCCTGAGCGCAGCGAAGGGAGAGGCGTATCGCGCCGAATCATTAATCGCTTGCGCGCTTGCTTCGCCAGCGCAGCCATCCATGGCTGCGTGCCATGACTGCAGCCATGACTGCATGACCAGGCCGCTGAACACCTGCTGCTGCAGGTATTTCAGCAGTCCGCTAGACCTTCCTCTTGGTTGGGCGCCATGCCCGTAACGTCAGTATCCGCACGATTGTCGTGACCACGATAAATAGCGAAGAAAAGCCGATGGCTTTGACTCGTTTTTTGCTAATTTAGCGGCAAGGCGTCGCGGGCGTACCCGCGCGATATCGTCACACTGCTTGGCGGCATATCGCAGCGTCGAACCACTGTCGCAATGGACCACAATATCGTTAGCTTTTTGTGAGAATTGGTCGTTCGTCGTCGTCTTCGTCAAATGCCGTATTTCTTGAGCAAGCGGCCTAGCGTTCTGCGTTCTTTTCCCGCCATGAAAGCGGCGCGCGTCACATTACCCGCTGCGGCAGACATCAATTGCCTTAGATACTCTTGTTCGAAATTTGAAAGTGCGCAGGCGCGTGCATCGTTGTATTTTGGCAGCGATTTCGCCGACGCTGAATGACGCTGTTCCATACCATGCTGCTCCATACCATGCTGCGCTACACCACGCGGTTCTATACCATTCGATCGCAGGTGACGCGGCTCTTGCTCAGCCGACTCACCCCGTCGCACTGCGGCATCCGTCTTTGCCGACGGCAGCGGCGCGAATGTGATGCCTGCGTAGGGTCGCAGATCAAGCGCAGCCGCATCCGACAACAATAAGGCGCGTTGCACGATATTGTCTAATTCTCGTACGTTTCCGGGCCAACGATACTCTGAGAGCCAACGTCGGCTGTCATCGGTTAACGGTCTGGCGTCCATGCCGTAGTGACGCGCATGACGCTGGATGAAATGCGCCGCCAATAGTTGCGCATCGCCATAGCGTTCCCGCAGCGGCGGCATTTCCAGCAACAGCACATTAATGCGGAACGCCAAGTCGTCGCGGAATGAGCCGTTATCGAGCATCTCATGCAACCGTGGGCTGGCTGCGGCGATGATCCTGACGTTGCTGAAACGTTCCTTTCGGCCGCCCACCGATCGATACGTCTTATCCTGCAGGAAACGTAATAGCGACACTTGAGCGCGCTGCGGCAAGGCATCTAACTCATCAAGGAATAGCGTGCCCCCTTCAGCAGCAGCGACCAAACCACTGGTTGCCTGACGTGCGTCGGTGAAAGCGCCGCGCTCGTATCCGAATAATTCGGTTTCGATGAGAGTCTCGGGGACAGCGCCGCAGTTCAATGCAACGAATGGCGCTTGGCGCCGTGATGAGAGATAGTGGATCGCACGCGCCGCGAGTTCTTTACCGGTGCCCGTTTCGCCCTGGATCAAGACCGGCGCGTCGTAGCGCGCCATGCGTTCGATCATCGTCAGCGACCGCATGAACGGTTCCGACCTACCAATCAGGTTCGGCAGTTCACTGACTGGCGACGGCGCCGTGGGCATGGCTACTCCTTCTGCATCTTGAGCACGACATGGTGAATATTAGCGTTCGCAGCCGCGAGTGAAGCGTCGTTTCGCGTTGGCCGCGCCCGTGCAGGCATCCTGTGTAGTGTCTTCTTGCAGGTCGCCGCGAGGCTGCACTGGAAGCCCCAGTACAGCCTTCGCGGACGACCGTCGCCGGAACCTAGGTATCGCAGGCCCACCCCTGCGATACGAACATTTCGGCTGACAACACGCTAAACGCGAGTTGCGACGACCAGCGGCCACAAGCCCAAGTTCAGTCGCCCATGCCGCAGTCGGGGGCCGCAGCCGGGGGCGTGATTGGGGGATATTGCCAGTGATCGATGCCGGGCTATGACCGCCCTGCACCGTATCGCCACTCGTTGAGGATAGTGACCGATGCTATTGTGCAGAAAGATGATGTCGATCAAACGACCGCATCGCAACGACAGTTTGCACGTGCCGCACGGCTGTCACAGGCCTTTGCAAACGTCCCATACCGCGCCGTCGAGTTCGCGCATCATGGCGAAAGTACGCTTGAGCCCAGCCCGTTTCACGGCGGATTCGCGTTTCGCTTTAGCTATTTCGCAGTGCGATGGGGTGTTCGGCGTCTGGCGAACGGACACCACGCGCAGCGCTGCCGGATTGACGCGATTGCGGCGATCCATCTCCTGCTCAATGGCGCGACGATGCGCAGCCAACGCCGGATCGATGGTGTGCGAGGTATACCGGCGGGTGGCAGTGGTGCGTAGTTCAGGTGCGCATGCCGTGTCTTGATAGCTCACACTGCCATTGGCATCGACGCAGCGGTAGATCGTGCCCTGCGTTCCGGCCGCTGCCGGGCCGATGCACGCGCATAGCGTTGCCGTTACCAGGAGTAGCATCAGCAACGTTGAAGCAAAGCGAGAAAGCTCGGAGGCGCTGGCGTTCTGCGTGGTGTAGTGTTGGTGTTGCATGATCGAGTTCCTGTGTCTGTGATGGTCACAACAGACTAAGGACCGATGGATTCTGGGCGTATCGGGAAGGGCCGCGTTGGTTTGTCAGAAAAATCCGATAGCGGTATTGCAGCGGTTTCGGCTGCAGTGCCTGTTCTTAACTCCTTCTTAGCTCTTTCTTAAGCGACCCTCAGCTTGTTTTGAGGCTGCCAGCGAGCCGCGCACCGATCCAAATCAGAAGCAGGCCCGCGACCAGACTTGTTGCCAAATACGTCAGCATGAGACTAGTGCGGTTCGACTTCGCGAACAACAGACATTCGAGCATCAGCGCGGAGTACGTGGTGAGCCCGCCGAGGACGCCGACGATCAAAAACGAGCGCCAGTACAGCGCCGATGGCCCCCTGCCCTCCAGCCAAATCGCAATGAAGCCAGCGGCGAAGGCGCCGATCAAGTTCGCTGCGAAGGTGCCCCATGGCCAACCATCGCCTAGCCGCCGCAACAGTTGCCCACCTAGCCAAAAACGGCCCATGGCGCCAAGCGCGCCGCCCATGGCAACTAGCAGCAGTTGGTGCCACCAGATCGTCATCATTCTTTCGACAGCTTTGCCGCATCTTGCGCTGTTGCCCGTTCGGCGCGCAGACGATCGAGTTTTTCTTTCAATTTCAGCTCAAGCCCGCGTTCGACCGGCCGATAGTAGACGCGTTCGCCCATCGCATCGGGAAACCCGGTTTGTTCCAGCGCCACGCCGCCTTCGGCATCGTGGTCGTATCGGTAGTCTTTGCCGTAGCCGATCGCTTTCATCAGCTTGGTCGGTGCGTTGCGTAGGTGCAGCGGCACGTCTTGCGTGCCGTATTCGACGACATCGCGCTTGGCCGCAGCAAACGCTTTATAAGCGGCGTTGGATTTCGCAGTGCTGGCCAAGTAGATGACCAGTTGCGCGAGCGCAAGCTCGCCTTCGGGACTGCCAAGCCGATCGTATGCGTCCCAAGCGTCGATCGCCATTTGCAGCGCGCGTGGGTCGGCTAAGCCGATGTCTTCCACCGCCATGCGCGTGAGCCTGCGCGCGAGATAGATCGGATCGCAACCGCCGTCGAGCATCCGCGCCAGCCAGTACACCGCAGCGTCAGGGTTCGAGCTGCGGACCGATTTATGCAATGCGGAAATCTGGTCGTAAAATTGCTCGCCGCCTTTATCGAAGCGGCGCGTGCGATCGGCCAATACCTGCTGCAGGATTTCATCGGTGATGCTTCCACCGCGCGGCTCGTTATTGTCTTTTCCGGCGTCATCAGTGCCCTCCTCGTCCACCCGACTTTCACCAGCAAGCTCCGCGGCGATCTCCAACAGCGTCAGCCCGCGGCGTACATCGCCATCGGCTGCGGTGGCGATCAGCAGGAGTTGCCCCGCCCCGATGCGCAGGCCACGGCCGCCAAGACCATGTTCGAAGTCGTCCAGGGCGCGCTGCAGCGCAACGACGATGTCATCGGCCGATACCGCCTCCATCACATGCACGCGACAGCGCGAAAGCAGCGCCGAGTTCAGCTCGAAAGACGGGTTTTCGGTAGTGGCGCCGACGAACAAAATCGTGCCGCGCTCGATATGCGGCAGAAAGGCGTCTTGTTGGGTCTTGTTGAAGCGGTGCACCTCGTCCACGAACAGGACGGTACGGCGACCTTCGGCAAAACGATGCCCTGCTTCGGCCAACACTTGGCGGACCTCGGGTAGCCCGGACAGTACCGCCGAAATCGCCTTGAACTCGGCGTCTGTGTACTGCGCCAATAGCAGCGCCAGCGTGGTTTTGCCGCAGCCGGGCGGCCCCCACAAAATCATCGAATGCGCGTGACCGGTTTCGATCGACTGGCGCAGCGCGGTGCCCGGCGCCAGCAGCCGACGCTGGCCAACCATATCGTCGAGCGTGCGCGGGCGTATGCGTTCGGCGAGCGGGCGCAAACCGTCCTGATCGGCGTGCAGCAGATCGCGTTCGGCATTGGGTAAAGCGCTGCGTTTGGCCACGCGAGGCAAGTCTGAAAGGAAAGTCGAGCTCTAAGATACCAGCCTGAGGAAACTCTGATTAATTCAGGGGTTTCGCGCACCATCGTAGACGCGCTGACGACAACCGCAGCGTGTGCGCGCGGCAAGAAAACGCCGCAGCCGGCCCGGGGTGAGGCGCGCAGCGCCGAGTCATCACACATGCAAGTGCTTGATTCGGCAGAACTCAGCTTCCACCGACTACATCGGTGCCCTTGGGCGGCGTAAAGCGGAAGGTCTTGGCGGGAAATTTTGGATTGCGCTTCCAGCCGCTGAAGACGATCTCGGTGCGCTGGCCGAGAGTATCGAGCACTTCCATCCGTGCAAGGCCTGTCTTATCGAAACCCAGCCGCGCGCTTTGGAAGCTGGCGTTCTCGGTTTGTTTCGGCGTGAGTTCCAACCAATCCAGACCCGAGGCGGTGCCGGCATCCTTGACGTTGAAATCGCGATCCAGGCGCTGCGGGTCGGTCAATGCGGCAAGCGGACTCGTCTGCTCTTCCGCCCCCTGCGAGCGCACGCTGGCTTGCTTGAGGTCTGGGTCGTACACCCAGACGTGTTTGCCGTCGGCGATGATTAACTGCGGAAACGGCTTCAGATACTCCCATCGGAACAAACGCGGCGCGGACATCGCCACCCGGCCGCTCGTGCTTTCTTTGCGCTTGCCCTTGTTGTCGAACACCTGCTGAGCGAACTGCCCTTCCAGGCCCTTCAAGCCTTTGGTGAAGCTACCGAGCGAATTGCGGCCGCTACCGGCTGCGCTGCCGGCAAACGCAAACATGAATACTAGAAAAGCGGCGATGCGGAGAATCATGCGTGTAGTCCAAGCAAAGTTGCGGAGAGTCTGATGGTTGAAAGCTGAATATCGATTGCACGTGCCGAGTCAGCGGTCCACAGAAGAGCGCCACGCTTGATACCCGACACGTTTCGACGGCGCACTGCCTGCCGCCCATTCCGTCTTGAACCAAGACGGCATTCGTTAAGCATCAAGCCCACGCATCGGATGATGGCAAAGGCCCGTCACGCGCCGGGCCTTCCTGCGTCCGCATGCCAGTTGCATGTTCGGATCACCTCGGCGGCGGTGGTGCCAGCACCGAACGATCGCCGTTATGTTCTGGCGGGGTCACGATGCCTGCCGCTTCCATCGCTTCGATCAATCGCGCGGCGCGGTTGTAGCCGATCTTGAGCCTGCGCTGCACGCCTGAGATCGACGCGCGCCGCGTTTCGGTGACGATTTTCACCGCTTCGTCGTACAGCGGGTCGCTTTCGTCGCCCCCGCCCCCGCCGCTTTCGGGCAGGCCGGTCGGGCCGACGATCACGCCGTCGCCCATCGTCTGCATTTCTTCGAGCACGCCTTTGACATAATCCGGCGCGCCGCCGATCTGCTTGAGATTCTCGACCACGCGATGCACTTCTTCGTCGCTGACGAACGCACCATGCACGCGCTCGGGCATCGCCGTGCCCGGCGGCAAATAGAGCATATCGCCGTGGCCGAGCAGCGTTTCTGCGCCGCTTTGATCCAAAATCGTCCGCGAGTCGATCTTGCTCGACACTTGGAACGCGATGCGGGTCGGAATATTCGCCTTGATTAAACCGGTGATGACGTCCACCGACGGCCGCTGCGTCGCCAAAATGAGATGAATGCCTGCGGCACGCGCTTTCTGCGCCAGACGCGCAATCAATTCCTCCACCTTCTTGCCGACGATCATCATCATGTCGGCGAATTCGTCGATGAAGATGACGATGAACGGCATCGGCTCCAGCGTTGGCGGCGCTTCCTGCACATCCGGATTGGGGCGGAACAGCGGATCCAGCAGCGGCTGGCCGGCGTCCAGCGCATCCTTCACTTTCTTATTGAAGCCAGCGAGATTGCGCACGCCAACCGCACTCATCAGTTTGTAGCGGCGTTCCATCTCGGCCACACACCAACGCAGACCGTTCGCGGCCTCCTTCATGTCGGTCACGACCGGCGCCAGCAGATGCGGAATGCCCTGATAGACGCTGAGCTCCAGCATCTTCGGGTCGATCATCAGCATCCGCAGTTCTTTCGCGCTGGCCTTGTACAGCAGCGACAGCACCATCGCGTTCACCGCGACCGATTTGCCGGAGCCGGTGGTGCCGGCCACCAGCAGATGCGGCATGCGCGCGAGATCGGCGACGGTCGGCCGCCCGGCGATGTCCTTGCCCAGCGCCAGCGTCAGCGGGCTCGCGGATTTGTCGTATTCCTTCGAGCGCAACAGTTCGCTGAGATAGATCATCTCGCGCTTGGTGTTCGGCGTTTCCAGGCCGATCACCGACTTGCCGGGAATCACATCGACCACGCGCACCGATTTCACACTCAGTCCCCGAGCGATATCCTTATCGAGCGAACTGATTTGACTGACCTTCACCCCGGGCGCGGGCGCGATTTCGAAACGCGTGATGACCGGCCCCGGATACGCGCCGACGACCTGGGCATCGATGCGGAAGTCCTTGAGCTTGAATTCGATCTGGCGCGAGATGGTTTCCAGCGTGTCCTCGTCGTAACCCTTGGGTTGCGGCTTCGGATCATCCAGCAGCGACAGCGGCGGAATGCCTGTGCCGCCGGCGACATTGAATAGCGGGATCTGCTGCTCGCGCTTGGCGCGCTCGCTCTTTTCCACCACTGGCGCTGGCGGCGGCTCGATTTTCACCGGTTCGCGCTTCGCGCGCTTCTCAGTGTCCGCCTTGCGCACTTCCTCGCGTTCCTCACGCATTGCGCGCGTCGCCTGCCATTCGGCGGCTTGTTGACTGCTCTTGCGGAATAACGGCGGAATCTTCAACACCCACCCGCCGATCTTGTCCATCACCGTCAGCCACGACAGGCCGGTCGCGAGTGTCACCGCGATCAGAAACAGCGCGATCAAGAACAGATTGCCGCCGATCATGCCGAACGCATTCAGCAGCGAATCGCCGACCAGTTGACCGAGAATACCGCCCGCACGTGCCGAGAAACCCGTGGCTGCGCCGACCTTCAACTGCAGCAACCCAGTGCTGGCGATCAAGAACCCGACGATGCCGATAAGACGCAACGCGGGGCCAAGGTCAGCCTCGCCATCGCCGTCGGTATCCATCCCGAACAGCGCGATCCAGGCGATCGCACCCAAAATGAACGGAAGGACGAAAGCGACGTAGCCGCACAGGTACAGCAGCACATCGGCCAGAAACGCGCCGACCCGTCCGCCGGCATTGTTCAGCGGCGCGGTGACGCTGCCCGAATGCGACCAACCCGGGTCGCTGGGCGAGAACGTGTACAGCGTGACGAGCAGATACAGCAAGAACGGCGCAATCACAATCATCGCGATGTCGCGCATCAAGCGCTGACGGCGCGGATTCGGTTTCGCCGCCTCGGCGGGCTCCCGGCGTTTCTGTTTACCGCTGCGTTCGGAAATTTCGCGAGCCACCGTATCGGAATACCTTGAAGAAATGTGTCTAGAGGGTTGATCTTACAGGGATATATCTCGACGTGGACCATCTGATCGAGAAAGTGACTCAGCCTGCGGACACCAACCAAGGAAGGTCTGAATAATGCCATCGTAGCGTTATTCAGACAGTGCGAACCCAAGCCAAACCCTGTCCGTTCTGGCCGAATCAAGCACTTACGTGCTTGATTCGCGAGCGTGCCTGCTGTGGCGCACGGTAACCGCTGACTGCATCAAAGGTTCCCAGGAAGACGTCGATACCGGATCAACGGCCGCTATTTTGGCACCGGAAACGCTTGGCGACTTGCCCCTGCTATCGATTCGAGCACCGCGGTGCTACCGCTTTTGCAACGGCTGCCGCTTATCGCGGCGACTTATCGCGGCGACTTATGGCGGCGACCCACTTTTCTAATAAGAAAATCAATTACATGCGTATCCGTCTTGGCCAGCGAGCCAAACAGCGAGCCGATGATGACGTCGTCACCCGTGCCATCGGTCATAGCGCTCTCCTGGTGAGTTACTGTTATAGTTACATATAACACCAAACCACAGGCCGTCACTAACGGCGCAGACGGAGAACGGCACATGGCTTCATGCGAATTGTCATTAGAATCAGTCAGCTACGGCTATCAACGGGACCGGATGGCGGTGTCCGAGATCAGCTTAACCCTTGGCCGTGGCATCGTCGGCCTGCTCGGTCCGAACGGCGCCGGCAAATCGACGCTGATGCGGCTGCTGGCAACGCTGACCAAGCCGCGATCAGGCCGAATCCTTTGGAACGGCAGTGACATGGCCCGCGACCCCAATGCGCTGCGTCGCGACCTCGGTTTCCTGCCGCAGGATTTTGGCGTCTACCCTGCCCTCACCGCACGCGAATTTCTCGTCTATTTGGCAGCGGTCAAGGGCTTGCCGAGCGCCCGTATCGCCGATCGCGTCGATGCCTGCCTCAGCATGGTCGGCCTGAGCGATGCCGCCGATCGGCGTCTTGGCGGCTACTCCGGCGGGATGCGGCAGCGCGTCGGGATCGCCCAAGCGCTGTTGAACGACCCGAAGCTGTTGATCGTCGATGAACCGACTGTCGGCCTCGACCCGGAAGAGCGGATGCGCTTCCGACATCTACTCACTGATCTGGCTGGGCAACGGCTGGTTATCTTATCGACGCATATCGTCTCGGATGTGGAAGCGAGCGCGAACTCGCTGGCGGTGATGTCCGCAGGCCGTCTGCATTTCCACGGCAGTCCCGAGCACCTGATCGCGCAAGCCGAAGGCCGGGTCTGGGAATGGACCGTCGATGCCGCTGCGCTTGCCGATGTGCGCGAACGCTTCGTGCTCAGCGGTTCGCTGCGTCGTCCCGAGGGCATTCGCATCCGTGTACTGAGCGCAGAGCAACCGACATCGATCGCGCAGCCCGTCGCCCCGGAACTCGAAGATGCGTATGGATGGTTAGTCGGCACAACCGCGAAAGGAGCGCACTGAGATGGAAGCCCTGCATCGATTCCTCGGCATCGTCTCCGCCGATCTGCGGCAACGCACGCGCAGTTTTCGCTTCTGGGCGACGATCCTCGCCTTGGGCATCGCGACGTGGTGGTTTCTACCGCCGATCGAAGCCGGCTATGCGACGTTGACGCTCAGCGATCACAGCCGCGGCTACTACTCCAGCGCATGGATCGGCATGACGCTCGCGCTGATCTACGGCTCGTTTTTGACCCTCGGCGGTTTCTATCTGGTGCGCGGCACGGTCGTGCGCGACATCGACACGCGCGTGTGGCAGTTGCTGATGTCCACGCCGATGACCCGCGCCGGCTATCTGCTCGCGAAATGGTTCAGCCATATGGCGGTTTTCGCGACGATTATGTGCAGCGGCATTGCAATTGCGCTGGCGATGCAATGGTTCATCGGCGAGGATCGCACGCTCGATCCGATCGCGATGGCGAAACCGGTGCTGTTATTGAGCATGCCGGGTTTGGCGATCACCGCAGCGCTTGCGATTTGGTTCGATCTGTTGCCATGGTTCCGACGCACCTTGGGTAACGTCGCGTATTTCTTCGTCTGGATCGTGCTGCTCACTTCGTCGCTCGCACCATTGTCAGAGGGCAACGGCAGCCGCATGCGCAACAGTTGGTTCAGCGATCCGAGCGGCTTGTCGGTCGCCGCACTCAGCTTCGCCGAAACGCGCGAACGGCAAACGGGCAAATCGCCGGAATTCGGATTCAATTTGGGGGTGCCCGCCGAACGCGATCATCCGCTCGAGCGCTTCGAGTGGACGACATGGCGGATGCCTACGCAACATTGGGCAGGTCGCGGATTGTGGATCGCGATCGCATTGACTTTGGTGCTCGCAGCCGCGCCGCTGTTGGATTGGGCCGCCGCCAGAGGCAGCAGCGCGAAAACACGCAGCACGGCGGGGCGCCGACTGCGTTGGCTCGACCGGATACTCGATCCGTTCGCGCGTGGAGCGTTCGCTACGCTGACCGTGGCCGAACTCAAACTCAGCCTTCGCCAGCGCGGACTATGGTGGTGGCTAGCGGCGGCTGGCGCGATGCTAGCGCAGATGTTCAGTAGTACAGAGGTGATGCAGACTGCGATGCTACTGGCATGGGTATTGCCGCTAGACGTGCTTGCACGCAGCATCCTGCGCGAACGCGAATACGGCACCGGCGAGTTGACCTTCACCGCGCAGGGCGCGAATGCCCGTGTTCTTGGCGTGCGTTTCGCAGTGGCGATATCGCTGATGTTCGCGCTGAGCGTACCCGGCCTGCTGCGGCTCGCGATCGCCGCGCCGCAGTCTGCGCTGGCAGCTGCGATTGTGCTGCTATCGATCGTGAGTTGGGGTTTGAGCCTCGGCGCGCTGTGCCGAAATGGCCGGCTATTCGAATTGTTGTTGTTGATAGGCGTGTATATCGGTGTACAAGGCGATGGCCTTCTGGTCTTCGCTAACGACCCCTTGAGGATAACGGCATGGCATGCGGTAGCGCTGGTGCCGGCATGGGCGCTACTGCTCTGGTCGTGGCCGAAGTTGCGGCAGCGCTGAACACGTCCACCCCCGGACCAAGTCCGGGGCAGGCTCTAAACGTGCTCAGAGCCTGTTTACCATTTCCGCATGCTTCGCGGAGATCGTGAACAGGCTCTAAGGAATGGGTGTCGCGTTCAAGCTTCTAACCGTCGCCTCGGACGCATCCGCGGCGACGGTTATCGATGAAGCGGAGCGTTCGGCGATGCAGACTCATCGCATACCACTCTGCACAACTGGATTGATGGGCCTGGGTTACTTTTCGAAGGACACCGAAATTTCCGCAGGCTTGCTCAGTTTGATGGTGAGCGTGATCTTGAAACCCCTCGCGCTGCTGCCCGACGAAGGATCGGCTTCGCAGACCGCGCCATCGCAGGCGTTGCTGCTGCGCTTGATAGTGACGCTTTTGAAATGAGTACCGCGCAGCTCAGCGTCCGCGCCGTCGAACGAAAAACCGTTCCTGACCAAGATCGCCTGCATCGTCGCGGTATCGTTGCGCGATAGCGCATCGACCATCGCTTGCGATTCTTCCGACGATGCGTTGATGCGATCGACTGCGGATTGCGCGGATGTACACAGCTTGATGCGCCTGCCGGTAGCGAGGCCGCTGGAGGAATCGCCTGGGCTAGCAACACGCTTAATGCCTTTTTCCCGGATGCCCTTGCCGTTTATGTTGATGCCCTTGCGGTAAGTCACTTCGCCTCCATCGACGGAAGCGGTCCGGCAGGCATCGGCATTTTCCGGGGTCGTTGCAACAAAGGATTCCGTTGTTTGAGCGGCCGCGCGGCTGGCGTTCTGCGCGATCGCCAAACTGTTAGTCAGCAAGCCCACGCCCAGAACAGCGCTTATCAACGCGGCGCGGGCGGCAATTGTCTTCGTCATGGTCTTTCTCCTGGCTGGTTGATCTGCCGCGATATGCGACCGACGCTTACCAGTCGTGGCCCGACGGGAGAAGGTTCAACGAATCGAAAACTTTTTTTCCGGCAGCCGGAATAGGCCCGCACCGTAGACAGGGTCCGGCCCTGCAGCGCCCAAATCCTGGGCAGCCGCCCTCACGCTTGCCCGCATCGCACGCGGGTCATGGCTGCTGGCGCATTCGGGCATACGCAGCAAGTTACCTGCAACGAAGGCCGTGGCCATCGAGCTGCCGGACATGCGCCGATAGCCACCGCCCTTCGCGGCGGGCACCGGCACGAACACATCGACGCCGACAGCGGCGATATCGATGCGCGCCGCATGCGTGGCGAATGCATAAGGCTTGAGTTTGTCGTCGATCGCGGCCACCGCCAGACTGGCGGGATGGCTGGCCGGGAAAGGCACGGCTGCGCGAGCACCGCCATTTCCGCCTGCCGCAGCGACGCAAACACCGCGCCGATTGATTTCATCAAGCAAGCGCACGAGCAGCGGATCGTTCTTTCCGCCGAAAGACAGATTCAACACATCGGGCTTGAGGATGGCCGCCGCGTCCATGGCTTTGGCGAGATTCGACGTGGTGGCGACGGAGACGCCGTCTTTGCGCTGAGTAAAGGCCGCGAAGTTGACCAAGCGGGCGCCGCGTGCCACGCCGGGGACTTCCGCGCTGGTGCCGACGATCAGCCCGGCAAGGGCTGTGCCGTGCGCCGCGGGCGAGGCATCAGCGACGAAGGCTGTCTGCTCGATGCGCGCGGCTTTGAGCGCCGGATGGTCGAGAGCAACGGCGGTATCGATCATCGCGATCGTGCCGCTCACATGCTGTGTGGAGGTGTCGCTCAACCCGTGTACGGCAAAGCGTTTCGGCAACGCGGCACCCGCATCGCCGAGCGTTTGCGAGAGCAGATTCTGTTGCAGGTCTTGCACGCCTGGCTGCGCGGCGAGTCGGGCCTGCGCAGCGGCGAGGCTGTCGCCCTTGCGCAGGCGAACGACCACGAGCACGCTGTTGAGGCTTTGCAGCGGCGCCGATTCGATCACATCGACGCCGGCAGCTGTAGCGATCACGCTGGCATCAGCGGTGGTCGTGAATACCAATTGGTCCGACAGTGCATCGGCAATCGCGCTGTCGCGCAGTGCCAGCAATGCGCCAAGAGCGCCTAGATCGAGCGAAAAACCGCCGAGCGATAGGCGATTGCCGGATCGAGGCCGATCCGGCTCATGCCTTGGCCCGACATCGATCGTTTGCGCCTGCGCGGTCGGCCCCAACGACAACAGCAGCGCGGCCGATAGCAGCGTCATCCCCGCAATACGCTGACTGACGTGCCGCTTACTGGCGTGCCGCGTATCGATGCCCCACTGATGGATGCCGCGCTGATGGATGCCGCGTTTGCTCATGAACAGCCTCATCACGATCCGCGCCCGACAAAAACCACTAACGGCGAGGCCCGCAAGGCGCGCTCCAACGCGTCGATCTGTGTCGGACTCAATGCCGCATTAGGCGCCACATCGATCATGCCATCCTGCGGGCCGGCGACGATCCGTAGGTCTTGGCTATCCAGAAATGCGAGGACATCTCCCCAGCGTGCGCTCGACTGCAGGCGCAGGGTGAAGAGGCTAGCGCTGCGCTGCGAATGTTCCGGCCCGGACAGCGATGCGTAGCTGTCATCGGTCTGGGCTTGCCGGCTGATGAGCAAGCCGCCTTGCACAACGGCAACGGCCGCTAGGCCTGCTGCCAACGCCATGCTGTAGGGCGGCCGGAACAGGCGTTCTCGAAACGGCAGCGGCCGGACATTGCGACTGGGGCTACTAGGGCTGTCCAGCGAACTGACGGTCGCTCGCTGCAGAGGTGTTATTGCAGTTTGCGACTGTTTCTCTGCAAGCGGTTCTTCTGCAAGCGGCTCTTCAACAAGCCGCGTCATCAGCTTTTCGAGACGCGCAGCAGGCGCGGCCATATCGTCACCCACCAGCTCGGCGCCGCCGCCCTTCACCAGCGCGGCCACCGCCTGAACTTCGACCAGCTCGGCGCGCAGCTCTGGCATCTGCGCCAACGCGGCGGCGACCCTCGCATGTTGCTCAGGCGGCAGGCTGCCGTTGACGTAGAACGGCAACAGCGCGGCCAGCGCATCGAAACTATCCGCCTCGCTCATGATTCGCGCTCCTGCAGCAGCGTACGCAGTTGCCTGCGCGCGTGAAAAAGTCTGGTCTTTACCGTATTTTCTGGACAATCCATGATCGCGGCGATCTCCGCCAGCGGCTTCTCCTCGAAGTAACAAAGCCAAACCGTCTCGCGGTGTTCGCTGCTCAGTCGTTGCAACTGGCGCCGAAGTTCATCTCCCATTGAGATTGTTTCGGCATGGTCGGCTGGCGTATCGGCCTCGTCCGCGCGGGCTTCAAAGGCTGCCGCCTCGTCATCGCTGCTCGCCAATCGCTCGCGATTTTTTCTGATCAGGTCGATTGCCTTATTGCGCACGATATGCCGGATCCAGCCTTCGGCGCTGCCCTCGCCTGCGTAGCGCGCGGCGGATCGCCAGATATCGAAAAAGGCCTCGTCCACGGCATCGGCGGCGGTTTCGCGGTCGCCTGCGAGCAAACCTGTGGCATAGCGCACCATTGCGGGCTGTTGTGCGTTGTAGAGGTCGGCGAATGCGGCTTGGCTGCCGCTGGCGACAGCGGCGATCAATTCGCGTGGATCGCGTGCGCTGCTCTCCATCGCTATCGCCCCCTGCCCATGATGCGGCGCCGAATGTCGTGTAGGCAGTCGGAAGCGCTGCCGGCCTGCGCGGATGGTCGCGGCCCGGGTCGCGCGTGTCAATCGTCGCTCAAGTTGGAGCAAGCGGTCGGAACGAACAGCCCGAAGCGAACAGCCCGAAGCGAACAGTATGACCAACCGATATCGGATTCGAAGGCCCCGCTTCTGGCAAAATAGGCGAATGCGCCTCAACAAACACATCAGCGACACCGGATACTGCTCGCGCCGCGAGGCCGACAGACTTATCGGCGAAGGCCGAATCACCGTCAATGGCCAGCGCGCGCGCATCGGCGCGGAGCTCGCGGATGGCGACGAGGTCCAGATCGACGGCCAGAGCCTACGGGCACGGGTCGCCGCTAAAGGCAAGCGCCGCCACGTCTATATCGCACTGAACAAGCCGGTAGGCATCATCTGCACCACCGAAGATGGCGTGAAGGGCAATATCGTCGAATTCATCGACCACGAGCAGCGCATTTTTCCGATCGGCCGCCTCGACAAAGAGTCTGAGGGCTTAATCCTGCTGACCAGCAACGGCGACATCGTCAACGCCATTCTTCGCGCCGAGAACAAGCTGGAAAAAGAGTATCTGGTCGCGGTGAATCGCCGCGTGACCGACGAATTTCTACGCGGCATGAGCCGCGGCGTGCCGCTGCATGGCGAAACCACCCTGCCCTGCAAGACCGGCAAACTCGGCCCGGTCGGCTTCAGAGTCGTATTAGTGCAGGGCCTAAACCGGCAAATTCGCCTGATGGCTGCGCATTTCGACTACCGCGTGAAACAGTTGATGCGCGTGCGGATCGGCAATATCAAACTCGGACATCTCAAACCCGGACAGTGGCGCAATCTCACCGATGCCGAGTTGCGCGGCCTGCTGCCGACTCACGAAGACTGGTAAGCGCTCTGCGATCAGACAGCGATCGTCGCATTCCATTGATGCACCAAGCCCTGATCGGCCCACTCGCGCAAGATCGCGATGACCCGCGCAGGCACCTGCTCCGGCGCATGAAGTTGCTGTAGCGCTTCGCAGACCTCGGCCATCCCGGCGCCGTTGGCGAATTGCTCGAACGCGATGGCTTCGTCATCGACGAAGGATAGGAACAACGATGCGTCGCCCGAACAGGGCGAATCTCGCTAACGTCGCGCACTGTCACGAGACAGCGACGTCTTTCGGAGGAAAGAGTGCGCACTTTCGGCGGCGAAGTGCCGTGCGTTGCTGGCGAGCCGATCCTGCGATTCATCGCCGTACAAGCGCACGCCGCCCTTGATTCGCAGGCGCACCGTCGCCAAGCTATGCGGCCCAACGCCCAGGCTTGCCCTGAGCGCACTTCGATTCAGAGGTCCCATGAGCGCCGCCAAGCATTCCAAATTGATCATCCTCGGGTCCGGTCCTGCCGGTTGGACCGCCGCCGTCTACGCCGCGCGCGCCAACCTCAAGCCCGTGGTCATCACCGGCATGCAAATGGGCGGCCAATTGATGACCACGACCGAAGTGGACAACTGGCCAGGCGATGCCCACGGCCTGATGGGTCCGGATCTGATGGCCCGGATGCAGGCGCATGCCGAACGCTTCGAAACCGAAGTCGTGTTCGATCATATTCACACCGCCGACCTCTCCCAGCGCCCGTTTCGGCTCAAGGGCGACAGCGGCGAATACAGTTGCGATGCTCTGATCATCGCCACCGGCGCCACCGCTAAATACCTCGGCATCGAATCCGAACAAAAGTACATGGGCCGTGGCGTCTCCGCCTGCGCCACCTGCGATGGCTTCTTCTACAAAGATCAAGACGTCGCGGTCATCGGCGGCGGCAACACCGCAGTCGAAGAAGCGCTGTATCTGTCGAACATCGCGCGTAAGGTGTATCTGGTGCATCGCCGCGATACGCTGCGCGCCGAGAAGATCATGCAGGACAAGCTGTTCGCGAAGGCCGCAGCCGGCAAGATTGAGCTTGTCTGGCACCATGCCGTCGATGAAGTGTTAGGCGACGATGCTGGCGTGACCGGTATTCGGGTGAAATCGATTCAAGACGGCAGTACCCGCGACATCGCGATCCACGGTTTCTTCGTCGCCATCGGCCACACCCCGAACACCACGCTGTTCGAGGGCCAGTTGGCGATGAAGAACGGCTACCTGACCATCCACACCGGTCTCGACGGCAATGCCACCCAGACGTCTGTCCCCGGCGTCTACGCTGCGGGCGACGTCGCCGATCAGGTTTACCGCCAAGCGATCACCTCGGCCGGTTTCGGCTGCATGGCGGCACTGGATGCCGAAAAGTTTTTGGATAAGGAAGGCTGAATCGTCGTGCTGTCGCCCAGTTTCGAACAGCAGTTCGGGCGACTCGATATGATGGAGTCACACAATTTCTGAGGAATGGTAGTGATGCTGCGGACGAGTGCCGATTTCGACGATATCGATCTGGCGCTGGTGCATCGCTTTTTATCCCGCGAGTCCTACTGGGCCGCAGACATTCCTTTCGACACGCTGGAGCGCGCGCTGCGCCATTCCGTTTGCTGTAGCGGGCACCTGGACGGCGTCGGTCAGATCGCTTTCGCCCGCGCTGTAACAGATCAGGCCACCTTCGCTTATCTCGCCGATGTCTTCGTGCTGCCCGAGTACCGAGGCCGCGGCTATGGGTGCACCGTGGTCGAAACGCTGATGGCCGACTCGCGCTTGAAGGGCTTGCGCCGCTGGCATCTAGTCACGCGCGATATGCAGCAGATGTACACCACACTTGGTTTCGTGCCGCTGACGCAGCCGGAACGACACATGCAAAAACACGACCCGGATGTTTATCGCCGGCAAGCATCCGACATATGATCGAATCGCGCATCATCACTCGCCTGCAAGAGCTTCCCGCATCCTCCTGGGATGCACTTCATGACGGCGATAATCCCTTCGTATCGCACGCATTCCTGAGCGGGCTTGAAACCTACGGCTGCCTGCGCGACGACTGGGGCTGGACGCCGCAGCACCTCACGCTTTGGGAAAACGACACGCTGATCGCAGCGGCACCGGGCTATCTCAAAACCAATTCGCACGGCGAGTTCGTATTCGATCACGCCTGGGCGCGCGCCTACGCGCACTACGGCCGCAACTACTACCCGAAGTGGCTGTGCGCGGTGCCCTACTCGCCCGTCACTGGGCCGCGGTTGCTCGCCCGGGATGCAGCCGGACGCAGCGCTCTGCTCGATGCGATGCACGCGCTGGTGCTCGAGCGCGGCTGGTCGTCGGCGCACGTCAATTTCCATCATGCCAATGAGATTCCAGTATTTGAAGCCTCAGCATTTGCAGCCTCAGCAGTTGAAGCAGCCGCATTTGAACCAGCGGCATTCGAGGAATCGGCATCCGATGGCGAATGGCTGGCACGAATCGATGTGCAATACCACTGGCGCAACGATGCTGGATGGCAGAATTTCGATGACTTTCTCGGCGCGATGAACCACAAACATCGCAAAAACATCCGTCAGGAACGCGCAAAAGTGGCGAAGGCCGGCGTCGCCTTCCGAATCGTGCATGGCAACGAGGCGAGCGAAGCCGATTTGATCGCGATGCATGGCTTCTACCTGCAAACCTTCGCCGATTACGGCAATTCGCCAGCGTTGACGCTCGAATTCCTGCAGCATCTCGCACGAACGATGCCGCGCCTACTGGTGTTGATTCTCGCCGATCACGCTGGCGAGACCATCGCCGGCGCACTGTGTCTGCGCGGCGGCGAGACGCTGTACGGGCGCTACTGGGGCGCCTCGCGCACCCTGCCCGGCCTGCATTTCGAGACCTGCTATTACCAGGGCATCGATTACTGCCTGCGCGAAGGCCTGCGACGATTCGAGCCCGGTGCCCAAGGCGAGCACAAGATCGACCGCGGATTTTTGCCGGCCTTCGTCCATAGCCGGCATTGGATCGCCGACCCGGGTTTTTCTCGCGCGCTCAGGCGTTGGTGCGACGAAGAAGCCGCAGCCGTGCGCGGTTTCGCGCGAGAATTGCGCGAGCGTTCGCCGTTCCGCGAGCCGCAGCTCCTCCGCCCGGAATGATCATCTATCTGCCCCCGCTGGGGCCTTCGCCCGACGCGCCTTTCCCGCCCGCCGCTCAAGCGTTGACAGAGCCCGAAGGCCTGCTGGCGATGGGCGGCGACTTGCACCCGGATCGGCTCATCAACGCCTATCGGCACGGCATTTTTCCCTGGTATTCGGAGGGCGAGCCGATCCTGTGGTGGTGCCCCGACCCGCGGGTCGTGTTTCGCACCGATACATTCCGCTTGTCCACGCGATTCCGTCGCGGATTGCGCCGCAGCGGCTGGGTGGTGCGCGCAGACACGAGGTTCATCGAGGTGTTGGATGCCTGCGCTCAAACGCTTAGGCTGGGCCAGGACGGCACGTGGATTACGCCGCAGATGCGCGAGGCCTATCTCACGCTGCACCAGTTGGGCCATGCGCACAGCATCGAAGTCTTCGATAGCGACCGCCCCGACAGTCGCTTGGTCGGCGGCCTGTACGGCATCGCGATCGGGCACATGTTTTTCGGCGAAAGCATGGTCAGCTTGGACTCCGGCGGCTCGAAAGTCGCCATCGGCGCGCTGGCGAAACGCTTGTGGGAGTGGGGCTGGCCGCTGATCGATGGTCAGGTCGAAAACCCGCACTTACTGCGCCTAGGTGCCGAACACTGGCCGCGTATGCGATTTTTGGCCGAAGTCGAAGCGCTAGCCGCGCGCCCTGGCCGCATCGGGGCCTGGACCGAGACATTCGGTCGTCTCGCCGCCGCCGATCTGGCCTGAGACATCCGGTTTTTTGCGCCAAGGCCGCTGGCGTGGCAGAATGCGCGGCTCGCCTGGGCATCCGCCCGGGATTTCCTACGGCAGCACAGGACGCATGGCGAAAGACGACGTCATCGAATTCGAAGGTACGGTCTCCGAAACCCTCCCGAACACTATGTTTCGGGTAAAGCTGGAGAATGGGCACGAAATCATCGCCCATATTTCCGGACGCATGCGCAAGAATTACATCCGTATCCTGACTGGCGATAAGGTAAAAGTCGAAATGACGCCTTACGACCTGACCAAGGGCCGGATCACCTACCGCATGAAGTGAGCCGCATGCAGTTGACCGCATGAAGTAACTCGCCTCGGCGCCAAGCGCCGATGCAAACCTCGAAACGACTCGATACTGAACTCGCTCCACTTCGTGTGGGGCGAGTTTTTAGTGCGGCTCTACCGAAATGCTGCTGCGTATCGGATTCGCCGCTCATCAGCGAAACGTACTGCGCATGCTCGCTTCGCGCTGCGACCATCGTCCGCACGAATCGCTGATGCTGGCGATGCCGCAAAAAAACGAAGGCGACCAACGGCCGCCTTCGTGATCAGCACAATGGTGATAGTCGTTTATTCGACGACAGCTGGCAGTAGCTTCTCCGGCTCGGCGTGGGCTTCGACCACTAATTCGTCGCCGAGCACATCGATCGTGACCCGGCCGCCCTTCAACAGCTTGCCGAACAGCAGTTCGTCGGCGAGCGGGCGTTTGATCTTGTCCTGAATCACGCGCGCCATCGGCCGTGCGCCCATCATCGGATCAAAGCCATGCTCGGCCAACCAATCGCGCGCGACCGGCGTTGCCGACATCGAGACGTTCTTCTCGTGCAGCAAAGTTTCCAGTTCGATCAGGAACTTATCCACGACACGTAGGATGTGATCGAAACCGAGCGACTGGAATTGCACCACCGCGTCGAGGCGGTTGCGGAACTCCGGGCTGAAGCTGCGACGAATCACTTCCATCGCATCGGTCGAATGATCCTGCTTGGTGAAGCCGATCGAACGCCGCGACGCTTGCGCCGCACCGGCATTGGTCGTCATCACCACGATAATGTTGCGGAAATTCGCCTCGCGACCGTTGGTGTCGGTGAGAATGCCGCGATCCATCACCTGCAGCAGGATGTTGAAGATGTCCGGGTGCGCCTTTTCGACTTCATCGAGCAACAGCACGCAATGCGGGTTCTTCACCACTTTTTCGGTGAGCAAGCCGCCCTGATCGAAACCGACGTAGCCGGGAGGCGCGCCGATGAGGCGACTGACCGAATGCGGCTCCATGTATTCGCTCATATCGAAACGCACCAGTTCGATACCGAGCTGCAGCGCGAGCTGGCGCGTTACTTCGGTTTTGCCCACGCCAGTCGGGCCTGCGAACAGGAAACTGCCGATCGGTTTATCTGGATTAGCGAGACCGGAACGGGCTAGCTTGATCGCCGAGGTCAGCGTCTCGATCGCGGCGTTCTGCCCGAAAATCACCATCTTGAGATTGCGCTCGAGATGCTGGAGTACGTCTTTATCGGAAGCGCTGACCTGTTTAGCCGGAATCCGCGCCATCTTGGCGACGATGCTTTCGACATCTTCGATATCGATCCGGGTCTTGCGGATTTCGATCGGCAGCATCTGCTGCCGCGCGCCGGCCTCGTCGATGACGTCGATGGCTTTGTCGGGCAGCAGACGGTCGTTGATGTGCTTGACGGACAGGTCTACTGCAGCCTGGATCGCGTCGTCGGCATAGGTGACACCGTGGTGCGCTTCGTACTTCGACTTCAGGCCGCGCAGGATTTCGACCGCTTCGCTAATGGTGGGCTCGACGATATCGATCTTCTGGAAACGACGGGCCAGTGCGCGGTCTTTCTCGAAGATGCCGCGGTATTCCTGAAACGTGGTCGAGCCGATGCAGCGCAGGTCACCCGAAGCGAGCGTCGGCTTAATCAGATTGCTAGCATCCATCGTGCCGCCGCTGGCTGAGCCGGCACCGATGATGGTGTGGATCTCGTCGATGAACAGCACCGCCTGCGGAATTTTTTTCAGCGCAGACAGCACGGCTTTGAGGCGTTTTTCGAAATCGCCGCGATACTTGGTGCCGGCGACCAAGGCGCCGAGATCGAGCGAGAAGATCGTCGCGCCCGCAAGCACATCCGGCACTTCGCCATCGACGATGCGTTTCGCGAGACCTTCGGCGAGCGCAGTCTTGCCGACGCCGGCTTCGCCGACATACAGCGGATTGTTCTTCCGGCGACGGCAAAGCACTTGGATGGTGCGCTCGATTTCATCGACGCGGCCGACCAACGGGTCGATCTTACCCTCACGGGCCAGGGCATTGAGATTGCTCGTGAACTCGGTCAGCGGATCGTTCTTGCCGTCGCCCGCTTCGGAGTCGTTGTTCTGCTCGTTGGACTCACTGTTCTGCGGCTCGCCGCTGTCGCCAGCCTTGGCGATGCCATGCGAGAGGTAATTCACCACATCCAGACGGCTGATGCCCTGCTGGTTGAGGTAATACACCCCGTAGGAATCTTTTTCGCCGAAGATCGCGACCAGCACGTTGGCGCCAGTGACTTCGGTCTTTCCGGACGATTGCACGTGGTAGACCGCGCGCTGGAGAACGCGCTGGAATCCAAGCGTCGCCTGCGTATCGCGCGCATCGTCGTCGGCCAAGATGGCGACGGATGACGTGATCGCATGCTCCAAATCCCGGCGTAATCGCGGAAAATCGGCGGCGCAGGCTTTCAATACGCCTTCTGCAGACGGATTATCGAGCAATGCGATGAGCAAATGCTCGACGGTCATGTACTCGTGGCGCGCTTCGCGGGCGTGTTTGTAGCACTGACCGATGGCGTATTCGAGATCTTTGCTGAACATGGGGCGCTGGCCTCCTGACGACTGCTCTGCAACGTGGGGGCTGCGCATGGAATTTCCATGCCTACCCGGATTGGCCTGTGCACGTAATACTGCGCACCGTCTTTTCCGTCCCGTGAGGGCTACGCTACGCCTTTTCCATCGTGCAAAGCAAAGGGTGTTGGTTGAGGCGTGCGTATTCGTTCACTTGGGCAACTTTGGACTCAGCGATCTCGCGAGTAAAGACCCCGCAAACCCCGCGGCCTCGAGTATGTACATGAAGCATGACCTGCGTCGCCTTTTCGAGGTTCAAACTGAAGTGGCGCATCAGGACCTCCACCACAAAGTCCATCGGGGTGTAGTCGTCGTTAAGAAGCATGACCGAGTACAGCGGCGGCCGTTGCAGCTCGGGCTTGCTGACCTCGAGGGCAACGCCGTGCCCGTGCTCGTTGGCGGAATCGTGTTTACCTGTCATCGGCGAATTATAAAGCCGATTGACCCATCGAAGCATTCGGCCGCACCGATGTTTTGAACCGCTCGTATTGCGAGCCGTCGCCCGGATGACCGATCGGGCGACGGCTGACCCATCATTCTATCGGTCGGGCTTCGATGGCGGCGGCGCATGCGATGCGGATCTGCATCGCAAGAAGGCGCGCATGCGCATCCATTCGAGACGGTCATCCGGATACAAGCCGGCTGGGAGCACGGCGGAATCTGGATCAGAATTGAGAACATAATTCAGATCGGCATTGGACGGCATCCAGCCCCACGCTTCACAATGGTGCCCTAACTATCACTGGGAGTCCGGTATGCACCGTCTGTACCTTCATGGTTTTTTACCGTGCTTGTTGCTTTGCTCGCTAGGATTGGTATCGGCATTGCCTGCGGCTGCGCAAGGCACTGGCGACGCATCGGTGAAAAGCAGGCTGGACGCCCGCGGGATGAAGTACGACGTCGATGACGACGGCGATTTCAAAATCACTTACAACTACAAGAAGGAAAACCGGACTCAGTTGGTGTTCGTCTCTGGCGACACTGAGACGGTGGGCGGTTTCAAAATCCGAGAAGTGTTTTCGCCGGCAGCCCGGGTAGAAAAAGACAGCATCAACGGCAAGAAAGCGCTGGAACTTCTGGCCGAAAGTCGCGCGAACAAGCTCGGCGGCTGGGAACTGGAAGGCGATGTGCTGTATTTCGTGGTCAAACTGCCCGACAGCATGGACGCATCGCAGCTCGAGTCGGCCATGGACATCGCCGCGCAAACTGCAGACGACATGGAATTGAAGATAAGCGGCGACCGCGACGATTTGTAAGCGCGGCGTGTCACGACACAACCCCTCCCCATCGATCGGGTTTTGGCGCGCTTCGACCGGCCCGCTTCGACCAGCTCGTTCAGACGCCTACGTACGGCTAGGCGACAGGCGCACATCGCCATCCATGACTATTGCAGGTAATCGAGTGAGCTATCGCGAAGGCCGTTTTTGGCAACCCGACGTAACCGTGGCCACGGTTGTGGTAGATGGCGGCCGCGTGCTCTGCGTCGAGGAGCGGGTCGATGGCCGGCTAGTGCTCAATCAGCCCGCAGGACACCTGGAACCCGATGAGAGTCTCATCGAAGCCGCGATGCGCGAAACCCGCGAGGAGACAGGCTGGGACGTGCGTCTTACCGCTTTCGTCGGCGCCTATCAGTGGAAAGCGCCGCTGAATCCGGATGGCAGCGGCGGCCGGCACTATCTGCGCTTCGCCTTCGCCGCCGAACCGGAGCGGCACGACCCTCAGCGCCAGCTCGACGACGGCATCGTGCAGGCGGTGTGGATGACGCCCGAAGAACTGCAAGACGCCCGCGAACGCCATCGCAGTCCGCTGGTCTGGCAAGCGGTGGCCGACTATTTGGGTGGCCGGCGCTCGCCGCTGTCGCTGGTGCAGCATCTGGCGTGAGGGTGCTGCCTGGAGGCGCTGCCGTGAACCATAAAAAAAGTATGTGCATACGATCAGGAACCGCACGATGAGCGCGCCTCGCATCATCGTCGGCATGTCGGGCGGCGTGGACTCCTCCGTTGCTGCGCTATTGCTGCGCGACCAAGCGCTGGCCGACCCGAGCCGCAGCGTCGCCGGGTTGTTCATGCGCAATTGGGCCGATGACGGCAGCGGCGACTGCCGCGCCGAAGACGACCGCCGCGATGCGGTCGCGGTGAGCGGACGCCTCGGCCTGCCGATCCACTTTCGCGATTTCTCGCAAGAATACTGGGGTGGGGTATTCGAGCACTTCCTCGCCGAATACGCCGCCGGGCGCACGCCCAACCCGGACGAGCTCTGCAACCGCGAGATCAAGTTCAAGCATTTTCTCGACGCCGCGCACGCGCTGGGCGCCGAGTTCATCGCCACCGGCCACTACGCCCGCGTTCGTCGTCTCGGCGATATGTATCAATTGCTGCGTGCGATCGATCGCAGCAAGGATCAGAGCTATTTCCTGCATCAATTAGGGCAGACGCAGCTCGCGGCGACACTGTTTCCGTTGGGCGATCTGATCAAGACCGATGTCCGCCGGATGGCTGCCGAAGCCGGGCTCCCGACTGCAGCGAAAAAAGATTCGACCGGCATTTGTTTCATCGGCGAGCGCGATTTCCGCGAGTTTCTGTCCCAGTATTTACCGGCCAAACCCGGCGCGATGGTGACGCCCGATGGTCGCCGCATCGGCACCCATCCGGGCGTGTTCTATTTCACCCTCGGTCAGCGCGAAGGCCTGCAGATCGGCGGTGTGCGCGGTTTCGCGGCGGCGCCGTGGTTCGTGGTCGGTAAAGACGTCCCGGGCAACCGGCTGATCGTCGATCAAGGCACCGACTCGCCATGGTTGCAATCACAGCGGCTGCGCACCGAAACCGCGCATTGGATCGCTGGCGCGCCGCCTGGGTCGCGTTTCGACTGCACAGCGCAAACCCGCTATCGTCAAGCCGACGAAGATTGCGAGGTCATCGTGCGCGAAGACGGCAGCGTGGACGTGTGCTTCGCCCGCCCGCAGCGCGCCGTCACCCCAGGACAATCCCTGGTGCTGTACCGTGATGAGGTCTGTCTCGGCGGCGCCGTCATCGCTGCCACCGACGCCGCGCTTGACCCCGGCCGCGATGTCTTCGTATCCGGCTCCACCGTGTCCGGCTCCACCGTGTCCGATTCCACCGTGTCCGATTCCACCGTGTCTGATTCCACCGTGTCCGATTCCAGCGTATCCAACCCCATGTTTTCGAGAACCGTTTCGCTATGACCATGGATGTGCATTCCCGTGTCCTCGCCCTCGGCGGCATGCTGCAGTCGCTGAAAGTCGTGCGGCAGATCGCCGATACCGGCCATGCCGACGCCGCGCTGGAGCTGTGCGCGCTCGATAGCGTGTTCCGGCTCGACGCAGCGAACGCCGATGCGGTTTACGGCGGCGCCATTCGCGTTCGCCCCGGCCTTGTGCTGCTTCGCGACTATTTGACCAACAACAGCAGCGACCCGACGCTACCGAAGCTGGGCATGACCTTGCTGCAGATCGAACGCCGCTTCATTGCCGATCGCGAATTGCCGGAGCAGATCCGTCGGGGCGTACTTGCCGTCGCCGATCAAGCCGAACGTCAAGGCAGCGCGCATCCGGAGGTGATCGCGCGCCTCGGCAAGCTCTATGCCGACAGCATCAGCCAACTGCGGCCGAAAATGATCGTGCAAGGCAACCCGCATTATCTACAGCAGGCCGACATCGTCGCCGAGATCCGCGCCCTGCTCCTCGCCGGACTGCGCTCGGCGGTGCTGTGGCGGCAAATGGGCGGCTCGATGTGGGATTTCGCGTTCAGTCGCCGGCAGATGGCGGCCGCGATCGACGCGCATCTGATGTGACGCTACCAATCGGAACCGCCGCTGGATCCCGAGTCGAAGTCGCCCCCATCATAGGAACTGCTGCTGTTACTGCCGGAATCTCCACTGGAACTGCTGCAGAAATCACCGTTCACGGTCCGGCTGCTCACTTCGACATCGCGCCAATCGATCGATTCGAACGTGGTGTAAACCTTCTGTGTGCATGAGCTGGAGGTTTTTTTCTCGCTCATGCAATTGCCGACGGGCACTGCGATCTTTGATGCCAGGCGATGGGTTTTCGCCTGCTTGTCGTACACGTAGTAGTGGTCGAAGCAGGTCGCGCCTTCCGCGCTTATCCGTGTGTAGCTGTGATACGGTTGCCGGGCCTGCCAATGCGCCAAGCCGAAGCAGCTTCCGATGACTGCCGTGATGGCCGCAAGCACCACGCCCAGGCACCCTCGCCCGATCTTTCCTCCGCCGTTCGGCTTCGCTACTGACTCCTCGGCGCACTTGGCTGGAGACGTGTACAACCGCAGCATTTCCGCGACACCGCTCTTGAATCCGGCCACATAGTCGCCCGCCTTGAGTTTCGGCGCGATGATCTGGCTGGAAATGCGGTTAAGCTGCGTCGCATCAATCTTCGGCGCGACGCCGTTGCCGGCGACGATCTGGATGCGCCGTGGATTCAGCACCACCACGATGTACACGCCATTGTCGATGTCGTCGCGGCCGACGCCGAGTTCCTGCGCGCGGCGGCGTGCGTAGTATTCGACGTTCTCGGTGATCGTGTTGACGGTTTCCACCGCAACCACCAACTGCGATTCGATCGAGCGCAGATACGCCAGCAAATCGGCCTCTTGCACATCGCTCAGCAGATTCGCGGCGTCCACGACCAGGTCATTCTTGCGGATAGTGGCGGCGGCATCAACGACAACCATCCGCGCATCGACATCGAGGAACTCGTTGCGGCAGTCCAGGCACAGCCACTTACCGGTGTAGCCGTCCTGCTTGAGCTGGGTTCCGCCGCAATTGGGGCAGACGAACACCCGGCCGGTGGCGATGTCCGCGCCACGCGGCGCGTTTTCGTCGCCAACCGAAACGACGGCTGTCCGGGTGGCGGCCCAGTGTGCCCGGCAGTACAGGCAGGTCCACTCGCCCGTTACCGGGTGCTGGAAGACCTGCGATGAGCCGCAATGCGGACAAGTGGTCTCCGCGATGCCGACTGCGGATTTCTGCGAGTACCCGGTGGGAGAGTCGTGCTCGGACATGCACCAATGCTAGCAGCGCGCAGTCCGAACGGAAACGCCCGGCAATGCTTGGCGTTTCCGTTGCATCGCATGCTTCGATCAGGCCACAACCGTATCCGCAACGTCCCGATAATCCTGGATCTGGTCGAAGTTCATATAGCGATAGATCTCAGCGCCCTGCGCATCGAGCACGCCCATGTCGGCCATGTATTCCGCTTTCGTCGGAATACGGCCGAGGCGCGAACAAATCGCGGCGAGCTCCGCCGAGCCCAGGTATACGTTCGCGTTCTTGCCGAGGCGGTTCGGGAAGTTGCGGGTGCTGGTGGAGAACACGGTCGCGCCTTCGCGCACCTGCGCCTGATTGCCCATGCACAGCGAGCAGCCGGGCATTTCCATGCGCGCACCCGCAGTGCCGAACGTGCCGTAATGGCCTTCTTTCGTCAGTTCCGATGCGTCCATCTTGGTCGGCGGCGCCACCCACAGGCGGGTCGGAATATCGCGTTTGCCTTCGAGCAGCTTAGCGGCGGCGCGGAAGTGGCCGATGTTGGTCATGCAGGAGCCGATGAACACTTCGTCGATCGCGACCCCGGACACTTCCGACAGCGTCTTCACGTCATCGGGATCGTTCGGGCAGGCCAGGATCGGCTCGTGCACGTCGGCCAGATCGATGTCGATGACAGCGGCGTATTCGGCATCGGCATCGGCCTGCAACAGCTGCGGATCAGCCAGCCAGGCTTCCATCTTCTTGATCCGGCGGGCGATCGAGCGCGGGTCGGCGTAGCCCTCGGCGATCATCCACTTCAGCAGCGTGATATTGCTGTTGATGTATTCGATGATCGGCTCTTTATTGAGATGCACGGTGCAGCCTGCAGCGGAGCGCTCGGCCGAGGCGTCGGATAGCTCGAACGCCTGTTCGACCTTCAAATTCGGCAGCCCTTCGATTTCGAGGATACGTCCGGAGAAGATATTTTTCTTGCCTTGCTTGGCGACGGTGAGCAGGCCGGACTTGATCGCATACAGCGGGATCGCGTTGACCAGATCGCGCAGGGTCACGCCCGGCTGCATCTCGCCCTTGAAGCGGACCAGCACCGATTCGGGCATATCCAGCGGCATCACGCCAGTCGCGGCCGCGAACGCCACAAGGCCCGAACCCGCCGGGAACGAGATTCCCACCGGGAAGCGGGTGTGCGAGTCGCCGCCGGTGCCGACGGTGTCGGGCATCAGCATGCGGTTGAGCCAGCTGTGGATCACGCCGTCGCCCGGGCGCAGCGAAATACCGCCGCGGTTGGAAATGAATTCGGGCAGCGTGTGGTGGGTCTTCACGTCGACCGGCTTCGGGTACGCGGCGGTGTGGCAGAACGATTGCATCACCAGATCGGCGGAGAAGCCGAGGCAGGCCAGGTCTTTCAGCTCGTCACGGGTCATCGGGCCGGTGGTGTCCTGCGAGCCGACCGAGGTCATCTTCGGTTCGCAGTACGCGCCCGGGCGGATGCCCTGACCTTCCGGCAAGCCGCAGGCGCGGCCGACCATCTTCTGCGCCAGCGAAAAGCCTTTACCGCTTTCGGCCGGCGGCTGCGGCAGACGGAACAGGGTCGAGACCGGCAGTCCCAGGGCTTCGCGCGCTTTCGCGGTCAGGCCACGGCCGACGATCAGCGGGATGCGGCCACCGGCGCGCACTTCGTCGAACAGCACATCCGACTTCACCTGAAATTCGGCGATCACCGCGCCGTTCTTCAGCGCCTTGCCATCGTAAGGGCGCAATTCGACCACATCGCCCTGCTCCATCTGCGACACGTCGAGTTCGATCGGCAGCGCGCCGGCATCTTCCATCGTGTTGTAGAAGATCGGCGCGATCTTCGAACCCAGGCAAACGCCGCCGAAACGCTTGTTTGGGATGTAGGGAATGTCTTCGCCGGTCCACCACAGCACCGAATTGGTCGCGGACTTACGGCTGGAGCCGGTGCCGACCACATCGCCAACGTAGGCAACCAGATGGCCTTTGTTCTTCAGATCGAGAATCTGCTGGATTGGGCCGCGTTTGCCGTCTTCCTCAGGCTTGAACGGTGCGCCTTCGCGGGTGTTCTTGAGCATCGCCAGCGCGTGCATCGGGATGTCCGGGCGCGTGGTCGCATCGGGCGCGGGCGAGAGGTCGTCGGTATTGGTTTCGCCAGGCACTTTGAACACGGTGATGGTCAGGCGTTCCGGCACTTCCGGCTTGCTGGTGAACCATTCGGCATCGGCCCAGCTTTGCAGCACACCCTTGGCGTTGGCGTTACCAGCCTTGGCCTTTTCTTCCACGTCGTGAAACGCATCGAACATCAATAGCGTGTGCTTCAGCGCACCGGCGGCGATCGCACCGACCACGGCGTCGTCCAGCAGCTCAATCAGCGGGTGGATGTTGTAGCCGCCCAGCATGGTGCCCAGCAATTCGGTTGCGCGCTCCCGCGTGATCAGCGGGCAGATTTCCTTACCGAACGCGACGGCGGCGAGATACGAGGCCTTGACCTTCGCCGCATCGTCGACACCGGCCGGTACGCGGTTGGCGATCAGATCGACCAGCACGCTTTCTTCACCGGCCGGAGGTGCTTTCAACAGCTCAATGACCTCGGCGGTCTGCTTCGCGGTGAGCGGCAGCGGCGGGATACCGAGCGCGGCGCGTTCGGCGACATGTTGGCGATAAGCGGCGAGCATTTGAAAACTCCTGATGTCGTTCTTACGATGTGGTGATGTTGAGGATTAGAGCGTGGATCGAGGCGTTTCGGGGCGGCGAGAGGCAGATTCGTTCAAGCCGCTTGACTCTGGGCCGATTGACTCAAAGCCGCTTGATTTTAGGCCGATTGATTCTAGGCCGATTGATTCTAGTCGCTCAGGTCAAACTGCGGGCACGATTAGTTTGAGACCTTTGAAGTAGTCGCGAAAGAATCGCTCGTCGCGGGTGATCAGTCCATTGCACTGGAGCAATGCGTGGGCGCCGATCAAGAAATCCGGAGTCGCACGTCGCATGCCGTCGCGGGGCATGCCGTCGCGGAGCATGCCATCGCGGGGCATGCCATCGTGATGTAGGCCGTCGCGCTGCGGGCCGGGGTTGCGCTGACGGTAGCGACGCTGCATCTCGCCAGCGCGCAGAGACGACTTAGCTTCCAGCGGGCTGAACTGCAAACTCATCTCTTCCAGCACCGCCATCGCCTCGGCCCCATCGCGCAGGGCGCCGCAGACTTCGGCCAATGCCACATCGCAGACCACCACCGGGCCTGCGCTGAGGCATTGCCGCAGGCAGGCTTCGGCGGCATCGGCGAACGGGCCGTCGGCCAGCAAATCGATCAGCACGGGCGAATCGATTGCGATCACGACGCGCTGTCGCCTTCGCTATCGCCGTTCTCTGCGGCATGGCCGCGCACGGCCTGCATCGCTGCGTCGGTGGAGACGAAACCGTCGAGTTTGAAGCGGCCGCGGGCGCGCGAGACGGCGTCGTCCACCGATTTGCGCAAGACGATTCGGCTGCCTTCCAACTCAACCTTCAGCACACTGCCCTTGGTGAGGCCAAGCGCATCGCGTACGGCTTTGGGAAGTGTGATTTGACCGCGCTCGGCGACGATAGCTTCCATCGGCATCTTCTGGCTGTAGTATGTCAAAATAATACCTACTTTTTGATGCGTACTCCAGGACCTTTGCGATAGAGCGAACTCTGTAGGGCGGGCTCCAGCCCGCCGCTGCCCTTCCGTAATGCGGCAACGGGCTCCAGCCCGCCGCTGCCCTTCCGTAACGCGGCAGCGAGCGTCAGCCCGCTCCGCAAAGCGCTAGGCACGATCGATCATGCACCTATCCGCACGACGCAAGCGGATAATCAGCACGCATCGACCCGTCACCGAACGCACACATCACGCTCGCCCCCAGGAGACTCCCATGCACGATTCCTTCGGCACTCGCCGCCGCCTCGACACCAGCGACCGGTCTTACACCTATTACAGCCTGCCCGTGCTCGGCGCCCGCTTCGACATCGCGCGCCTGCCCTACTCGATGAAAATCCTGCTGGAGAACCTGCTGCGGCACGAGGACGGCGTAAGCGTGCTGCCTGAGCACATCGAAGCGGTCGCAAACTGGGACGCGAGCAAAGAGCCCGACACCGAAATCGCCTTCATGCCCGCGCGCGTCGTGCTGCAGGACTTCACCGGCGTGCCCTGCGTCGTCGATCTGGCGGCGATGCGCGATGCGGTCGCGAAGCTCGGCGGCAGCCCGAATCAGATCAATCCGCTGATTCCCTCGGAGCTGGTGATCGATCATTCGGTGCAGGTCGATGTCTTCGGCAAGGCCGAGGCGTTGGATCTTAACGGCCAAATCGAGTTTTCGCGCAACAAAGAGCGCTACAGCTTCTTGCGCTGGGGCCAAAAAGCCTTCGATAACTTCAACGTGGTGCCGCCGAACACCGGCATCGTGCATCAGGTCAATCTGGAACATCTCGCGCGGGTGGTGATGGAGCGCATCGTGCCGAATGAAAGCGGCGACGGTGAACTGTTGGCATTCCCCGACACCGTCTTCGGCACCGATTCGCACACCACGATGATCAACGGCATCGGCGTATTAGGCTGGGGCGTCGGCGGTATCGAAGCCGAGGCGGCGATGCTCGGCCAAGCGTCTTCGATGCTGATTCCGCAGGTCGTGGGCTTCAAACTCAGCGGAAAACTGCCGGAAGGCGCGACCGCAACCGATCTGGTGCTGACCGTCACCCAGATGCTGCGCAAACACGGCGTCGTCGGCAAGTTCGTCGAATTCTTCGGCGACGGCCTGCAACATCTGCCGCTGGCCGACCGCGCCACCATCGCCAACATGGCGCCGGAATACGGCGCGACCTGCGGCATTTTCCCGATCGATGCGGAATCCTTGACGTACTTGCGGCTGTCGGGGCGGCCCGAATCGCTGATTTCGCTTGTCGAAACCTATGCCAAGGCCCAGGGGCTGTGGCACGACGCGCAAACGCCGGCGGCGACCTACTCAGCGACGCTTGAACTTAACCTAGCCGATGTCCGGCCCTCGCTCGCGGGGCCGAAACGGCCGCAGGATCGGGTGCTGCTGGAAAACGTCAAGGCCGACTACGAGAAGAATCTCTGCGAGATGACCGCTGCGCGCCTGACCAAAACCGCCGCAGCACAGGTGTCGGAGTTCATCGTAGAGGGCGGCGCACAGCCGCAGGCCACGCATCTGGCCGCGAAGCCGAAAGCCAAGATCCGCATTCGCGACCAAGACTGCGAATTGAGCGACGGCTCGGTGGTGATCGCCGCGATCACCTCCTGCACCAACACCTCGAACCCGGCAGTCATGCTCGGTGCCGGCCTACTCGCGCGCAATGCGGTGGCGAAAGGCCTGAAATCTGCGCCGTGGGTGAAAACATCGCTCGGCCCAGGCTCGCTGGTGGTCACCGATTATTTGAGGAAAGCCGGCGTGCTCGACGATCTCGAAGCACTGGGTTTTTACGTGGTCGGCTACGGCTGCACCACGTGCATCGGCAATTCCGGCCCGCTGCCGGATGACGTGTCCAAGGGCATCGCCGATGGCGATCTGGTCGTCGCCTCGGTGCTGTCTGGCAATCGCAACTTCGAGGGCCGGGTCCATCCCGAAGTGAAGATGAATTACCTCGCCTCGCCGCCGCTGGTCGTCGCCTACGCCCTGGCCGGCACGGTCGAGATCGACCTGACCCAAGAACCGCTCGGCACCGGCAGCGATGGCACGCCGGTGTATCTGCGCGATATTTGGCCGAGCAACAAGGAGATCGGCGACACCATCGCCGCGACCGTAGGCCCGGAGATGTTCGCCAAGAATTACGCCGACGTGTTCAAGGGCGATAGCCGCTGGAACCTGATCGAATCGCCCGAAGGCGAGTCCTACCGCTGGGATGAGGCATCGACGTACATCAAGCATCCGCCTTACTTCGAAGGCATGACGATGGCGGTCGGCACGATCGACGATATCCACGCCGCGCGGATCATGGGCGTGTTCGGCGATTCGATCACCACCGATCACATCTCCCCGGCCGGCAACATCAAAGCCAGTTCCCCTGCCGGAAAATTTCTGCAGAGCCGCGGCGTGCAGCCTGCGGATTTCAACAGCTATGGCTCGCGTCGCGGCAACGACGATGTGATGGTTCGCGGCACTTTCGCCAATATCCGTATCAAAAACCTGATGTTGGACGGCGAGGAAGGCGGCAATACGTTCCATTACGCAATCGATGGCACGCGCTCAGCCGAAAAGCTCTCGATCTATGAGGCCGCGATGCGCTACAAGGCCGATGGCGTACCGCTGGT
>JANMGT010000041.1:0-8996 GCA_031374725.1 Lysobacteraceae bacterium
CAATGCGATCGTGTCGACCGGCGAAACCGTGATGCTCGCGGGCCTGATTCAAGACAGCAACAGCAAGGGCTCGTCGGGGTTCCCGGGCCTGAGCCGCATACCGGTGGTCGGCGGCCTATTCGGCCGTCAGTCAACCAATAACGGGCGCACCGAAGTGGTGATTCTGCTAACGCCGACCATCGTCCGCGATCAGAAAGAGCTGCGCGATTTCACCGATGAGTACACCCGTCAGTTCCGTGCGATGGACCCGATCGAGCCGATGCTGAAAACCGGCCCGAAGCAGGCGCAGCCGCATCGGTGATTTTTGTGATGGGTCTCCTCTGCGCTCGCTACGGCGACCGTTAGAATTTCGGCGGCGCAATGATGCGTCGCTCAAATCGAAAAGGAAGAACCATCTTAGAGCCTGTTCAAAGTCTCCGCATGCACCGCGCTGAGCCTATGGGCGCACGGAGCAAGGAGGAGCGAGGAAGTGGACGTCGGTCCACGACCGAGCGAGGACGCTGCGCCGTGCGCCCATAGGCTCAGCCCTTCGGGTTGCGCCGCAGCGGCCCGCCAGCGCCCGCGCGTCGCATGCGGTTGGACGGCATGATCAGACAGCCGCTTGACCAGACGGCCAGTCTGGCGCTGCGCGCCGCCCCGCCCCTAGCGGGCCGCTGCGGCGCAACGCGATGTATTCGGAGACGTTGAACAGGCTCTAAGCTACTTCCCTGCAGGAGGTATCGTAGTTCGCACGTCGGGCACATGTCCGGACGTGCTCACGGCACATCAAGCGCTGACGCGCTTGCTTCGCCGATGCAGCTATCCATGGTTGCATGGCATGGCTGCATGGCATGACTGCACGGCATGGCTGCATGGCATGACTGCATGACCAGGCTGCCGCACACCTGCTGTCGCGAGTATTTCAGCGGCCTGTTAATGGCGGGATTGCCGACGGCATTGTGCGGCATGCGACACCATGACCTCTGGCCGATACCCATTCATGAATGGGTGATATACCTTAATACAACACTAAAACCTGTGCCTGCCGACATGCCCCATTTGCTTTCGATCGATTCCTCCTCGCCGCGAGCGGTGTTCCTTGGCCGTAAGCACCGAGCGACGACCATGCTGCTTGCGGCGCTGTTGTTAGGTGCCCTGGCCCTCAGCGGCTGCAAGGGCGGTCCTCAGGGTGCGGGAGGCGACGCCAAAGATAAGAATGGCGAGGACGCCAAGAAGCCAGATCCGGTGCCGGTCGAAGCCGTACCAATCAGCCGCCGGCCCATCGCTGCCAGCTATACCGGCACTGCTCCGCTGGAAGCGCGGGGCGAAGCCCAAGTCGTCGCTAAAACCTCCGGCGTTGCATTGCAGGTCATGGCGGAAGTCGGCCAGCAGGTGCGGGCCGGACAGATTCTGGTGCGCTTGGATTCGGCCCGCGCCGTGCTGCAGGCCGCACAAAGCGAAGCGCAGTTGCGCAAACTCGAGGCGAACTATCGCCGCTCGCAGCAATTGTTCGCGCAGCAGTTGGTCAGTGCGAACGATCTGGACCAACTGCGTTTCGACGTGGAGAACATACGCGCCGTGAACCGTCTGGCCAATCTGGAGCTGTCCTACGCCAACGTCGCTGCGCCCATTTCCGGCGTTATTGCCGAGCGTTCGATCAAGATCGGCAATTTCGTGCAGATCAATAGTCCGATTTTTCGCATCGTCGATACCTCGCGATTGGAAGCGGTGCTGAACGTGCCCGAGCGCGAGTTGGTCACGCTGAAAGCCGGTCTGCCGGTGCAACTGCTGGTCGATGCCTTACCTGGCAAACCCTTCCAGGGCCGGGTCGATCGGATTGCGCCGGTGATCGATTCCGGCAGCGGCACCTTCCGCGTGATCTGCGCCTTCGAGGGAGGTGGTTTGTTGCAGCCGGGTATGTTCGGCCGTATCCGTATCGATTATGACCAGCGTGGCGACGCACCGGTGATCCCGCGCAGCGCCTTGCTCGACGACGAAAACGATCCTGCGGTGTTTACCGTGCGCAACGGCAAAGCGGTGCGCACACCGATCAAACTGGGTTACTACGAAGGCGAATGGGTTGAAGTGCGCGGCGGATTGAAGCCCAACGATCGCGTTGTCACCGCCGGTAAGGTCGCGCTCCGCGACGGCAGCGAGGTGCAGGTCATCGGCGATGCTAAGCCGAAGTCGGTGGCTGACGCCAAACCCGCAGGGGCAAAGCAATGAGCCAGGAGCCATCGTCCGGGCACGGTTCCGCTGGGCATGCCGCCACCGATTCGGCGGGGCAGCCGCAATTCCCTGCTGGCGGTGGTTTCGACATGGTTGAATTCTCGACCCGTCGCCGCGTCACCGTGGCGATGTTCTGGATCACGATGCTGCTGTTCGGCGGTCTAGCGTTGAACTCGCTGAAGGTCAATCTGCTGCCGGATTTGAGCTATCCCACGCTCACTGTGCGCACCGAATACACCGGCGCGGCCCCGTCCGAAGTGGAGACATTGATCACAGAGCCGGTTGAAGAAGCGGTCGGCGTGGTCAAGCATCTGCGCAAGCTCAAGTCGGTGTCGCGCACCGGCCAGAGCGATGTCGTGTTGGAATTCGCCTGGGGCACCGATATGGACCAGGCCAGCCTTGATGTGCGCGACAAAATGGAAGTGGTGCAACTGCCGCTGGAAGCCAAACCGCCGGTGCTGTTGCGGTTCAATCCATCGACCGAGCCGATCATGCGCCTCGCGCTGTCCACCAAGGGCGACGCAAAGAAGGCGCTGAGCGAAGAGCAGTCGCTGCGCGCGTTGACCGAACTGCGCCGCTTCGCCGATGACGACCTCAAAAAGAAACTGGAACCGGTCGACGGCGTCGCCGCAGTGAAGGTCGGCGGCGGTCTGGAAGACGAGATTCAGGTCGATATCGACCAGCAGAAACTCGCGCAGCTCAACTTATCGATCGATACCGTCATCCAGCGTCTGCAGCAGGAAAATATCAATGTGTCCGGCGGCCGCGTGGAAGAAGGCAGCCAACGCTATCTCGTGCGCACGGTGAATCAATTCGCCAGCATCGACGAAATCCGCGAGATGTTAGTCACCACCCAGAGCAGCTCCAACAATGCGGCTGCCACCGCAGCGCAGCAAATGTCCGCGATCGCTGCGGCCAGCGGTTCTGCGGAAGCGATTGCCGCTGCCAGTTCGGTACAAAGCGCGTCGAGCGGCGGCAATTCCGCGCCAGCGGGCGGAAAGCCGGTGCGGCTGAAGGACATCGCCGATGTTCGCCAAGGTCACAAAGAACGCGAATCGATCATCCGCCTCGGCGGCACCGAAGCGGTGGAACTGGCGATTTACAAGGAAGGCGATGCCAATACCGTCGCCTCAGCCGATGCGATCGCGAAGAAGCTCGAACAGCTCAAGGCGCAAATCCCGCCGGACATCGAGCTGACCGTGATCGACGACCAATCGCAGTTCATCCGTCATGCCATCAGCGATGTCAAAAAGGACGCGGTGATCGGCGGCATTCTCGCGATCCTGATCATTTTCCTGTTCCTGCGCGACGGCTGGAGCACATTCGTGATCTCGCTGTCGCTGCCGGTGTCGATCGTCGCCACCTTCTTTTTCATGGATCAATTCGGCCTGAGCTTGAACGTGATGTCGCTGGGCGGCCTCGCGTTGGCGACCGGTTTGGTGGTGGACGACTCCATCGTAGTGTTGGAAAGCATCGCTAAGGCGCGAGAGCGCGGATTGAATATTTTCGAAGCCGCGATCGTCGGCACGCGCGAAGTCAGCATGGCCGTGGTCGCGTCCACGCTGACAACGATGGCGGTGTTCTTGCCGCTGGTGTTCGTGCAAGGCATCGCCGGCGAGTTGTTTCGCGATCAAGCGCTCACTGTCGCGACCGCGATCGGCATTTCGCTGATCGTATCGATGACCTTGATCCCGATGCTGAGCGGTCTGAAAGGCCGGCCGCCGCAGGCGTTTCCGCAGGAAGCGCCGCATCCAGACTGGCATCCCGAGCGCCCATGGCAGAAACCCATCGCAGCCACCGGCCGCGGCGTCGGCATGGCCACGCGCGGCTCGGTGTTCGGCTTGGCGTTCCTGTTTTCGCGGGCATGGCGCGCTGTGGCTGCGGTGGTCGGCCCGATCATGCGCACGCTGAGCGATCTCGCGATGGCGCCCTACGGCCGGCTGGAAGCCGCCTACTTGCGGATGTTGCCCGGCGCAATAAGGCGCCCGTCGCTGGTGCTGATTTCAGCGACGTTGGTGTTCGTCGCGAGTTTGGCGCTGGTGCCATTGCTCGGCACCGACTTGATCCCACAGTTGGCGCAGGACCGGTTTGAAGTGACGGTGAAGTTGCCGCCTGGCACGCCATTGCGCGAAACCGACCAAGTGGTGCGCGATGTGCAAGCGGCGCATGCGAAAGATGCGGGTATACGTTCGCTTTACGGCGTGAGCGGTAGCGGTACGCGCTTGGATGCCAGCCCGACCGAGAGCGGCGAGAATATCGGCAAACTTTCGATCGCGATGGTCGATGGCGGCAGCGACGAGCTGGAAGCCGAGCTGAGCGATAAATTTCGCGGCACGCTGTCGCGCTATGCCGGTACTCAGATCGATTTCAGCCGGCCGGAACTCTTCAGTTTCTCGAAGCCGCTGGAAATCGAATTGAGCGGACAAGATCTGCCCGGTATCGAACGTGCCGGACAGAAGATGGCGGCGATGCTGCGCGAAAATCCGCATTACTCCGACGTGAAATCGACGGTGGAGCAAGGCTTTCCCGAAATCCAAATCGTGTTCGATCAAGAACGTGCCGGCGCCCTGGGCCTGACCACCCGCCAGATCGCCGATTCGATCGTCAAAAAGGTGCGCGGCGATGTCGCCACGCGCTACAGCTTCCGCAGCCGCAAGATCGACGTGCTGGTGCGGGCGCGGGCGAGCGATCGCGCTTCCGTCGATAGCATCCGCAAGCTGATCGTCAACCCCGGTAGCGCCAATCCGATCACGCTCGATTCGGTCGCTAAGGTCGTCGCGACCACCGGCCCCAGCGAGATCCATCGCGCCGATCAAGTGCGGGTGGCGATCGTCTCCGCCAACCTGCGCGATATCGATCTGGGCACAGCGGTGCGAGAAGTCGAACAAATGGTTGCTGCGAGCAATGCGCGCGACGGTGGCCTGGGCGCGGGCATCGGCATGCACATCGGCGGCCAGGGCGAAGAGTTGAAGGAATCCATCACCTCGCTGCTATTCGCCTTCGGTCTCGCGATTTTCCTGGTTTATCTGGTGATGGCCTCGCAGTTCGAGTCGCTGCTGCATCCGTTCGTGATCCTGTTCACGGTTCCATTGGCAATGGTCGGCGCGATCTTGGCGCTGCTGATCACCAACTCTACGGTGTCGGTGGTGGTCTTCATCGGCTTGATCCTATTGGTCGGATTAGTCACCAAGAACGCGATTATTCTGATCGATAAGGTCAACCAGCTCCGCGAATCCGGCGTTGCTAAGCGCGAAGCGCTGGTCGAAGGCGCGCGTTCGCGTCTGCGCCCGATCATGATGACGACGCTTTGCACGTTGTTCGGATTCTTGCCGCTGGCCCTGGCTTTCGGTGAGGGCGCAGAGGTGCGGTCGCCGATGGCGATCACGGTGATCGGGGGGCTGCTGGTCTCGACCCTGCTTACTCTGGTCGTGATTCCTGTGGTGTACGATCTGCTCGACCGCCGTCCCGATGAAGATTACGTGCGTCGCGCCAAGCGCCAGCGCGCCCGCAATGCCGACGATTTCGATGCGCTAGCGCAAGAGGGTACGCCCGGATGAGCGTCGCTGAATTCAGCATCAAGCGTCCCGTCACCACGGTGATGTTCTTCATATCGATGTTCGTGATCGGTGTGATCGCGGCGATACGCTTGCCGCTGGAGGCGTGGCCTGAGCTGTCGCCGCCGTTTATCTTCGTGCAGATGCCGTATGCGGGTTCCACGCCGGAGGAAGTCGAGCGCAGCGTGCTGCGCCCGGTCGAAGAAGCCATCTCGACGTTGCCGGGCATCAAGAGCATGAATTCGTCGGCGGGCGCGGATGGTGCGCGGATTTTTCTGGAGTTTTCGGATTGGGGGCGCGATGTGGCGATCGCCGCCTCAGACGCGCGCGAGCGGATCGACGCGATTCGCGACCAATTGCCTGACGATTTGCAGCGCTATTTGGTGCTGAAGTTCTCGACGACGGACGAACCGGTACTGAAGGTGCGTCTCGCAAGCGGCCGCGACTTGACCCGCGAATACGACATGATCGATCGCGAGTTCAAACGCCGTATCGAGCGTGTTCCGGGCGTCGCCCGTGTCGATATCCTCGGCGCGCCGCCGAACGAAGTCGAGATCGCGATTTCGCCGGATCGTCTCAACGCCCACGGTATCGGCTTGAACGATCTGAACATGCGCCTGCGTAGCGCCAATTTCTCGGTATCGGCCGGCGAAATCGAGGACGGTGGCCAGCGTTTGCGGGTGCAGCCGGTCGGCGAGGTTGCGGACTTGCAGGAATATCGCGACATCGTCATCGACGGCAAAGGCACGCGTCTAGGCGATGTCGCCGATGTTCGGCTCAAGCCCGCGCGCATGAATATGGGGCGCCGCCTCGATGGGCAGCCCGCTGTCGGCCTCGACATCTTTAAGGAGCGCAACGCGAACTTGGTCGAAGTCTCCCGGTTGGCGCTGAAAGAAGTCGATGCGATCAGCACCGATCCCGCGCTCGAAGGCGTACAGGTGAAAGTGGTGGACGACCAGGGTGAAGCGGTCGTTGGTTCCTTGATGGAATTGGCCGAGGCCGGTTTAGTCGGTTTGCTGCTGTCGATCCTCGTCCTGTACTTCTTCCTTCGCCATTGGCCATCAACGCTAATGGTGACGCTGGCGATTCCGATTTGCTTCGTGATGACCCTGGGGTTTATGTACTTCGCCGGGGTCACGCTCAACATCTTGACGATGATGGGCCTCCTGCTCGCCGTCGGTATGCTGGTGGATAACGCAGTGGTGGTGGTCGAAAGCATTTACCAGGAGCGCGAGCGCATGCCCGATCGGCCGAAGTTGGCCTCGCTCATCGGCACCCGTAACGTCTCCATTGCGCTTTCCGCCGGCACGCTCTGTCACTGCATCGTGTTCGTGCCGAACTTGTTCGGCGAACCGAACATGATCAGTATCTTCATGTCGCAGATCGCGATCACCATTTCGGTGTCGCTGCTGGCGTCGTGGCTTGTCGCCGTTAGCCTGATACCGATGATTTCGGCGAGACTAAAGACGCCGCCGAAAGTGCGCAGCGATCGCGGTTTGATCCCGCTGATGCAGCGAAAATATGCGGCATTCTTGCGTTGGACACTGGAGCATCGGGGCTGGAGCGCGCTCGGCATCCTGGCAATCATCGTACTCAGCGTGATTCCGATGACCCAGATGAAGGTCAATATGTTCGGTGGCGAAGAGGGCGGCGAGACCAACATCTTCTATCAGTGGAACGGCGCCTACACCAAGGAGCAGATGTCGGACGAGATCCTGAAGATCGAAAACTTTCTCGATACCAATCGCAAGAAATACCGGATCGAACAGATTTACTCGTTCTATAGCGAGGAAGGCTGGGGCGGCACGCAGGTGAAGTTCGATACTGCGAAGGCCGACGTCACCAAAGCGCTGGTCGAAGAAATACGCAAGGAATTGCCGAAATCCGCGCGCGCCACCGTCGGTATCGGCAACCAGGGTGGCCCTGGCGGTGGTGGTGGCAGTGGCATCGCGCAAAATGTCCAAGTGCAACTGGTCGGCGACTCGACGGAAACGCTGAAAGACATCGCCGCCGGCGTGCTGCCGATCCTCGCCAAGCGCAAAGAATTGCGCGATGTGCGGGTGAACACCGGCGATCAGAATAGCGAGCTGTCGGTCCGCGTCGATCGCGAGCGCGCGGCATCGTTCGGGTTCAGTGCCGAGCAGGTCTCGCAGTTCGTCGGCCTCGCGCTGCGCGGCGCCCCGCTGCGTGAATTCCGCCGCGGCGAAACCGAGGTGCCGGTATGGGTGCGTTTCGCGGGCGCCGAACAGTACGGCGTCTCAGATATCGCGTCGTTCACAGTGCGTGCGCCGGATGGCCGCATCGTTCCTCTGCTCGCGATGGTGGACGTGAAAGTCGATGCCGCAGCCACCGAGATCCAGCGCTCGAATCGACAGACCACGCTGACGATACAGGCCAATCTCGCCGACAAGGTCGCGATGCCCGAAGCGCGCAAGGTGCTGGAAGATACGCTGAAAGGCGTCCCGTTCCCGGCCGGCTACTCTTACACCTTCGAAAGCGGCGGTTTCCAGCAGGATGACGAAGCCTCTAACCAGATGATCTTCAACCTCATCATCGCCCTGGTCATGATTTATGTGGTGATGGCCGCAGTCTTTGAATCGCTGCTGTTTCCATCGGCGATCATGAGCGGCGTCGTGTTCTCGGTGTTCGGCGTATTCTGGCTGTTCTGGCTCACCGGTACCGAATTCAACGTCATGGCCTTCATCGGTATCTTGGTGCTGATGGGCGTTGTGGTGAACAACGGCATCGTGATGATCGAGCACATCAACAATTTGCGACGACGCGGGATGTCGCGTACCGATGCCTTGGTGGAAGGCAGCCGCGAACGTTTGCGTCCGATTCTGATGACGATGGGAACAGCGATTTTGGCGATGGTGCCGATCGCGATCGGTCACACCACGATGGCCGGCGACGGCCCGCCGTATTTCCCGATGGCCCGCGCGATCGCCGGTGGCTTGGCATTCTCGACTGTGGTGAGTCTGCTGTTCTTGCCGACGATTTACGCGATGCTCGACGACATGCGCAACGGCGTCGGCGTGAACATCCGAAGGGCACTGATCAGGCGAAAGCCTGAGGTGCCGGCGGCAGCGCTGAGCGCGATCAGCCCTGAGTGAGATAAGGGATGCGAACTGAGGCATGGAAAGTCGCTGGGGCGCTCGCGCTCTAACGACTTTACATTGTGAACATCCGGTGGCGGTGGTGTGGCGCTTTTCTGGAAGTCCGGCCCGCACTTGC
>JANMGT010000045.1:0-32342 GCA_031374725.1 Lysobacteraceae bacterium
CCGTTTTTCGATTCGCCAAGGACGGTGAATCGAAAAATCCCGTTACCAATCAAGCATTAGGTTTGCTTTGTCGGGGTGAGTGCTTTCTTTTGCCTACTTTTCTGTGCACGAGCACTGCGCCGCATCGCGGCGCGAACGGCGAAGCCGGCCCGAAGGGCGAGCGCCCAACGGGCGCGAGTAAAAAAAAGTAGGTCGCGCGTCAGCGCGGCTTTCAACAGACGAAGGCTGGTCAAGCGTTTGATCTTGCCTTTGCACGAGACATTTGAACCGACGCAAATGTAGAGCTAAAGGAAAAATGCTCTAGTCGATCGCGAAGCTCCAGGCTGGCGTGCACCATCGAGCATGTAACGAAGCGCAGTCGGCATGTTCAGCCGATATGTTCAATTTCTACGTCTAATCGAGAATGGGCATCTTCCATCGCAGCTCATGCGCGTACCGCTCGGCGCGTGCGGCGAAGTACAGATACAGCCCCAATGCGCTGGCCCAACATATCGCGGCGGTCCACAGGTCATGCGAGAGGAAATGCGCGCCGCGTAACTGCTGACCGATGCCGAAAATCAGGCCGACCAGCGAGCCGATGCCGAGCCCGTACCAGCGCCACTGTGGCCGCGCCATCAAGAAAAAAAAGTACAGCGATATCCATGCGTAGCCGCCGCTGGCGTGGCCGGCGGGAAAACAAGCGTTATGCGGTAGATACACCGGGCGCGCCTCGTACAGTTTGATGTAGGGGCGCGAACCGCCTAAGCCGATCATGTCCCAGGGGCAATCCATATTCGTCCAGGATTTGGTCCACGACACGAGCAGCGTGGACAACACGATCGATAGGGCGAGATAGGCCAGCGGAGTGCGCCATGCCGCGAGCGCGGGACGGCGGTACGTCGCAGCCCAAGCGCACAGCACGCCCAGCCAAGCCAAGATGCTGACGTTACGGCCGAGCTTATGGATCACCATCTCGGTGATAAATGCGTGCTTCAGCATCCAGCGATAGCCTTCCCAGGAATAGAGCGCATGCGCGATGCGCCAATCGAGATGGCCGATATCGATGGCGATGATCGCAGCCGCGAAGATCAGCAGCGGCACCCACAGATGCACGCCGATGAAGCGCGCGCGTGGGTCGCGCTGCGTTTCTGCGAGCGTGGCGACCCAGTGCAGCGTGCCGCTACGGACGTTTCGCGGCGCGGTGATGGTGCGTGACGGCATCCACATGATTCCCAATGAGCATTGGGAACGGTTATAGGCGCGTTGTCTTAAGCCCACATGAGCCGGATGTTGGAACGGCGTTATTCGCCGCAACATTGGTTATAGCCGCAGCTTGCTCGCTTGGCGCCTCTGTCGCGGGCGGCGGCGTTATAACTGCGCCGCGATGCATGTCGCGGCAGCCGTATCGATATCGATACGAATCCGGCGATATCGCGCATGGTGTGGGCGAGCCGGCGCCATCGGAAAGCCTGCTGCGGGAGCTGCTTCGCTGTTGCGATCACGACGTAACAGGGTGCTGAAAAAAATTCATCCGGCAGGCTTTTCGGTTCACACGTCCGGCGCATGTGCGAATGCGCGCGCTTCGAATCCGTTGCTCACGCGCTTGCAGTGCTGCCGTGGTCATTCATCGCTGAGCTAACAGGCTGCTGAAACACCCATTTCTGCAGATGTTTTAGCTGCATAGTTGAGCGCGCACAAGGTGGATGTTGGAAATCCGTTCTTCTTCGTCGGTGGTTTAGCTGCAAACGTACGCGGCTGCATCAGTGCGGCCTGTGGCTTATGAGTGTTCGATGTTTTTGTGGGTTTTGTCACATTTATAACTTCCGTGTTACGTGTATGGTCAAGCCCGTTTGCACCGCTGAACTCGGGGGCGTTCCAGCGCTGTGAATGTGTTGTGTGTCGTTTCGTTTGGCCGGCAATTCGGCCACAGATCAGGCGATCTTCATCGCCAATACGCATCAACAACTTACGAAAGGGAGAACGTTTCAATGCAGAAAAAAATCATCGTGATGTCCATCGCGGGCGCAGTCGCTGCGATCAGCGTTGCCGGCGCGCAGTCTGTGCGGGCGCCGGAGTTGTTCGAGGCAGCGCAATCGAGGGCCGGCAACGCCATGCCTGCACATATCGATAGCATGGTGCGTGAAGGTAGTGCCAAATGGGCAGTCAATGTCGGAATCAACAAGAAGGCATTGCGCGACGGCGAGCGTGAGCTGATGCTGAGCATGCCCGAAGGCCCGCGCCTGCGCATGAGCTTGGCGCAGTCGTACCGCACCGCGCGGGGCGAAGTCGTGTGGTCCGGCGCCGACCGGCTCACTGCGGATGGCCGCATTAAACTCGACGGCGAGGCCCCGTCCACCGCATTGTTCGTCGTGCGTGGCGAGCGGGTGACGGGGCAGATCACCACAGCGTCCGGCAATGTTTACGAGATCACCACATCCGAGGACGGCGCACGGCAGGTGATGGTCAAGCGCGACCCGGCCAGCCTGGAGTCCGAAGCCGACGACACCCCGAGCTTCGTCGGGATTCCTGCTCAGAGCGACCGTCGCTCAGCTGCGGGCGCGACCGACGTTTCGACGCGGGCGATCGCAGCGACCGTACGCATCCTGCAGGTCTACACACCCGAAGCGGTAGCTCAGTTGGGCGGACAGCAGGCCTCGAGCGACCGCGGCGCCTTCTTCATCGCACAGTCGAACACCGCGTTTACCAACAATGGTTTGTTGCTGCGGTTCGAGAGCGCTGGAATACTCTTTACGACCCAGGGGCAGGGTTCCACCAACGACTCGCAGACCCTGCTCAACCGGATCCGGATCACCAACGATGGCTTCTGGGACAGCTTCGCGACGACCACGCGCGACAGCACCCGCGCGGATCTGGTCGCACTGGTGACGCGTGACGGCTTGGCCAGTCCCGGTGGCCTGTTGTGCGGTCAGGCCGCAGCGATCGGCGCGACAGCAAGCACGGGCTTCTTCGTGCAAAACCAGAGTTGCACGACGTTCACCTTCGTACATGAAGCCGCGCATCTGTTCGGAGCGCGTCACGACAACGACCCGACGACCACGCCATTCGCTTATGGACATGGGTTCGTGAACTCGAGTAGGAATTTCCGCACGATCATGGCGGTGAATTCCAATCCGCAGCCGCGAATCGGTTATTTCTCGACCGACGATCAGACCTTCAATGGCGGTTCGCTTGGCAACGCCACGCGGGCCGACAACGAGCGTGTGATGGATACGCGTGGGCCGACAATGGCGGCATTCCGCTAATCGAAGTCAACTCCCCCGACGGCGTGGCCTAACAGGTCATCGCGTCGGGTATCGATCGCGGGTCCGGCGATGCTGGGCCCGCGATCGTCCGAATCAGTGTCCGAATCAGTGTCCGAATCAGCGGCCCTCGCCCAGCGCTTCGGCCACGAACGGCGGCAGCGTCGCCGCGCTGCGGTGGATGTCGGCACTGTAGTACTTGGTCGCGAACGCTTTCGCGCGGGCGTCGGCGTCACGGAAGTCGAAACCGCCGGACTTTTTCGCCAGCGTCGCGCTCCACCAACCGGTCGGATAGCACGGCTGTGGGAACGGCAGCGTTTGGAACGTCGCGAACCCGGCTTTGCCCATTTCGGCGCGCATTTCCTTGATCAGATCCAGCAGCACCAGCGGCGATTCCGACTGCTGAACGAGGATGCCGTCGTCTTTCAGCGCGCGGAAGCAACTGGCGTAGAAGGCTTTGTTGAACAAGCCCTCGGCAGGCCCGACCGGGTCGGTGGAATCGACAATCACGATGTCGAGGCTGCCCGGGGCGCAGTTCGCCATGTAGGCGATGCCGTCGTCGAACAACAATTCGGCGCGCGGATCGTGGTTGCTGTCGCACAGTTCCGGGAACCACTTCTCGGCCATGCGCGTGACTTGCTCGTCGATGTCGCACTGCACGGCTTTGGTCACGCCCGGGTGCTTCAGCACTTCGCGCAGCGTGCCGCAGTCGCCGCCGCCGATGATGACGACGTTTTGCGGGTTGGCGTGGGTGAACAGCGCCGGGTGCGACATCATCTCGTGGTACAGGAAATTGTCGCGGGTGGTGAGCATCATCGCGCCGTCGATCAGCATCAGATTGCCCCAGTCGGTGCTTTCGAAGATTTCGATTTTCTGGAACGGCGACTGCGCTTCATCGAGCTTGCGGGTAATGCGGTAGCCGATGGCCGAGCCGGCGGGCTCGAAGTTCTCGTAATGCCAGGTGGTGTCGGTCATGGCGGCGCGGTCCGGACGTGCGGTTGGGGGCGGCATTGTACCGGAGCCGGTCGCGGCTTCCGCTACGTCGCTGACAGCCCGAGACAGCCCGAGACAGCGTGGCCGAGGACGACGACCTCGCGGCGCACGGCCTCGACGCCGCTGCGCTGGAAGCATTGCGCGCGGCGCTGGCGCGGATCGAGCCGATCGAGCCGATCGGGGCGGCGCGGCTGGCGCGCAAACGTTTGCACATCATGGGCGAGCCCGCCCACGACACCCTGCTGATCACGTGGCGCGGTTCGGTCGCCAGCGAGATAGCCGGGCGCAAGCGGGTCGCTGCCGCCTTGCAACTGCCGGGCAGCGTCAGCGTGTTTACAGAAAGCGAGCGCAAGGCCGAGGCGCGGCGGCTGCGCGCGCTGTGCCCGGAGCGGGTGTATCGGCGGACAAACTGAACGGTGCTGCGAAGCCGTGAGGCGGGCTTGAGCTGGTGGGATGGTGTGAGGCGTGAGGCGGGCTTGGGCTGGTCGCTGGTGTGAGGCGAGCGGCTGGCTTGGGCCAGAAGCGAGCGGCGGGCTTGAGCTGATGGGATGGTGTGAGGCGTGAGGCGGGCTTGGGCCAGAAGCGAGAAGCGAGCGGCGGGCTTGAGCTGGTGGGATGGTGTGAGGCGTGAGGCGGGCTTGGGCCAGAAGCGAGCGGCGGGCTTGAGCCCGCCCTACAATGCCCGTCCCCATCGCCGTACCGGAAACATGCCATGACTGCCTGGTCCATCGACCACGCCCGCAAGACCTACTCGATCCCGCACTGGGCCGAGGGGTATTTTGATGTCGATGCCGCTGGGCGCATCCGCGTCCAGCCGCGCGGAGTCGACGGCCCGGGCGCGTCGCTGCCGGAGATCGTCGATGCCGCTCAGGCATTGGGCTCGAAGCTGCCGCTGCTGCTGCGTTTTCCGGAAATCCTTGGCGACCGCTTAGGCAAACTGCAGGCCGCGTTCGCGCAGGCGCAGCAGGAATACGACTACGCCGGTGGTTACACCGCGGTGTATCCGATCAAGGTCAACCAGCACGCGGCGGTCGCCGGCACATTGGCGTCGCACGCGGGAGACGGGTTCGGTTTGGAAGCCGGCAGCAAGCCCGAACTGATGGCGGTGCTTGCGCTGAGCCGCCCGGGCGGCTTGATCGTCTGCAACGGTTACAAAGATCGCGAATACATCCGGCTGGCGCTGATCGGGCGCAAGCTCGGCATGGAAACCTACATCGTCGTCGAGAAGTCCTCCGAGTTGCCGCTGGTGATGGAAGAAGCGAAAGCCTTAGGCGTGAAGCCGGGCCTGGGCGTGCGCATGCGGCTTGCCTCGCTGGGCGCCGGAAAATGGCAGAACAGCGGCGGCGACAAGGCGAAATTCGGTCTGTCGCCGCGGCAAGTGCTCGATTTGTGGAAGACCCTGCGCGACAACGACATGGCCGATTGTCTCGGCCTGCTGCATTTCCACATGGGCTCGCAGATCAGCAACGTGCGCGACATCGCCAACGGCATGCGCGAAGCGACCCGCTATTTCGTCGAACTGTCGAAACTCGGCGCGACCATCAGCCATGTCGATGTCGGCGGCGGCTTGGGCGTCGATTACGAAGGCACGCGCTCGCGCAGTTACTGCTCGATCAACTACGGCATTCATCAATACGCTTCCAGCATCGTTCAACCGCTGGCCGAAGCCTGCCAGGAACACGGCATCGCGCCGCCGCGCGTGGTTACCGAATGCGGCCGCGCGATGACCGCGCATCACGCCGTACTGATCGCGAACGTGTCCGAAGTGGAGCGCGCGCCCGAGGGCCGCGTGCCGCCCGCGCACGAGGACGAAGTCGCGGTGATTCGCCATTTGCGCGAAATTTACGACGAGATCGACACGCGCCCGGCGGTGGAACTCTTTCACGAAGCCCAGCACCACCACAGCGAAGGCGTGTCGCTGTACGCATTGGGTCAAATCGATCTCACCGCGCGCGCGCGCCTGGACGATCTGTTCTACGCCATCGCCCACGCGGTGCATGCGCGCCTGAGCTACGACGAGAAAAGCCATCGCGATTTGCTCGACGAACTCAACGAGCGGCTGGTCGATAAATATTTCGTCAACTTCAGCATCTTCGAGTCGATGCCCGACGTGTGGGCGATCGATCAGGTGTTCCCGATCGCACCGATCGAGCGCTTGGACGAAAAACCCGAGCGCCGCGGCGTGATTGCCGACCTGACCTGCGATTCCGACGGCAAGATCGACACCTACGTCGAAAACGAAGACCTCGATTCATCGCTACCGCTGCACGGGCTGCGCCACGGCGAGCGCTATCGGCTCGGGTTTTTCATGGTCGGTGCGTACCAGGAAATTCTCGGCGACATTCATAACCTCTTCGGCGACACCGACGCGATCGAAGTCCGCGTGGACGACAGCGACGAGCGCGGCTTCAAACTCAGCCAACAGCGCCGCGGCGACACCACCGACGTGATGCTCGATTACGTCGGCTACAAACTCGACGACCTGCGCCGCATTTATCGCGCGAAAGTGGGCGCGGTGGAGTTGAGCAAGAGCGAAGCGGCGCGGTTGAACGAAGCCCTGGAAAACGGCCTGACGGCATACACGTATTTGAGCGATGAGCCGTTGGCGTAACGTATCTCACATCGTCCCGGGGTCGTCCTGGCGGCACGTTGAGACTCCGCTGGATATCGTTGCCGCAGATTTCCCGGCCTGTAGCTGACAGGTCTCAATCGTCTGAGTTGCTCACCCAGTCCTTCTGCCCATCCTCGCGCAGCAGACTGGCATCAAAGCCATCCACGAGTTTCAGTGCGCGGGTTTGGATTGCCCCGGTTTGACGCAGCCGTTCGCAGTACTTGTAAAGCGTGCTCCCGTCCTCAGTAAGGATGAAGTCAATATCTTCGTGACTTGCCTGAGCCAGTAGCTTCACGTCATCGCGCACGACTGATCGGGAATCACCCTCGTCGCGCGTACCTAGGGCATTCCACAGATCTGCGGCCTTCTGGCCGTGTGGCACGCTGAAGTTGAGAATGCGGAAGTTGCTCAAGGGCAAATCAGCGACCTCCTGCTTGATTCCAAATTCCATAGCCACGATCGCCGAGAAATACATCGGTATATCGTTCTGCAGCATGTAGCGATAAAACTGTTTCGCCGCTTCGTGATGCTGACGATTGGCGTTGACCAGGGTGATCAGAAAACTGGTGTCGAGCAGAGCCGATGCAGTCATCCGTTGCCGCTCCGCAGCTTCTCCAGCCAGTCATCGGGCGTGTCGGCCCACGCCTGGGTGCCTTTCTCCACCAGTTTGTCGAATTCAGTGTCGTCCCAGACAGGGCGGTGTTCAGCGAAGCTGATGAGGTTCAAGTTACGCAGGTCACCAGTCCTCAAATTTTCCTCTGCGCTGACGTATAGGAGTGCCTGTTTGTACAGGCGGTTCTCTTTCTCATCAGCCAATAGCTTCTGGGTGGAGGTGATTTTCAATGTCCGGCCGTTGCCCAAATCCAGATGGACGTTCGGGCTGGCTTTTCCGCCCCAGTCCACGACCGTGCCCGGCAGATATTTTTCCACGGGTACCCAAATCGCCTCGACTTGGTTGCGGAAATCAGTCCTCGCATCCACCCGTACGCTGAGCTTGCCGGTCTTGTCGGCCAGCCGATAGCTGCGGTAGGGGTGCTTGCGGGCAGCGGACTGCCAGCGCTCCACCACGGCGGCTCGTTTGGGGTCAATCATGCCGAGTGCTGCGGTGTTGTCCAACCGCGCCAAGTCGTTCCAGAGGCCGCTGGCAGCCAGCAGGCCAGTGACCACGATCGCGAATGAGCCTTCTTCAATGGAGACCAGAACTTGGCTGGTGTCGACATCCTTGTTGGAGCCGCGCAGAAAGTCTTGTACTTCCTCTTGGAACTGACCGAGCAAGGCCAGTGGCACGCGCTTGGGCCCGACCTCAGCATCCAGGATGCGGTCGCTCAAGGCAAAGCGGAGGGAATCGGCGGTCTCCATAGCGAGGATTCTAATGCGAGGACAGGCGCAAAGTATGCGACTGTAACTCCTTAAGTGGCCCAGGAAGAGTCATGCGTCCTATTTGTGTTCAATTCATCCCCGTTGCGCCCCTGCTTTTTTCGCCAGATGTTGGTGAACAGTAACGTCCCCAGCGTCAAAGGCGCTGATTAACCCTCGCGCGCCACCTGAAACCCAGCGAACGACTGCCGTACCGGCATCACTTCGATGCGGTTGATATTCAGATGCGGCGGCAGATTCGCGATCCAGAACATCGTCTCGGCGATATCGTCCGGCGTGATCGGAGCGACGCCTTTATAAAGCGTGTCCGATGCGGCGTTGTCGCCGCCGGTGCGCACGAGGGTGAACTCGGTTTCGGCCATGCCCGGTTCGATCGAGGTCACGCGCACGCCGGTGCCGTGCAGGTCGCAGCGTAAGTCGAGCGAGAATTGAGACACGAAGGCCTTGGTGCCTGCGTACACATTGCCGCCGGTGTACGGATAGCTGCCGGCGACCGAGCCGATGTTGAGGATCGCGCCCTTGCGCTCGATCAAACGCGGCAGCAGCAGATGGGTCATCGTCGCCAGCGCAGTGATGTTGGTGTCGATCATCTGCTTCCACTGCGCTAAATCGGCGCGCTGCGCCGGCGCGGTGCCGAGCGCGAGGCCGGCGTTGTTGATCAACACGTCGATGTCGCGAAAGCTCTCTGGCAAGGCGTCGATTGCGGCGCGCATCGCAACTTCGTCGCGCATGTCGAACGCGGCGGTGTGGATGCGCTCACGGCCAAGTTCGTCGGCGAGCGCGTTGAGTCGATCGACGCGGCGGCCGGTCGCGATCACGCGCCAGCCGGCGCCGGCGAAACGTGCGGCGGCGGCGCGACCGAAGCCGGAGGTGGCGCCGGTGATGAAGATCGTCTTGGTCATGTCGGCCTGCTGCGTTTCGACTTTGGTCATGCCGCGATTGTATGCGAGCCGCGGCCGTCATCGACAGCGGCCGCCATCGACAGCTGCCATCATCGACAGCGACCGCGGCGATGAGTGCATGAGGACGCCGGTCGGCAGTGTGGGTCGGTAGTGCAGTGCTTCAAAAATGATGAACACGTTACGTTCTGGCCTCGCGACTTGCGTCGCCTCCACAACTATCAGTTCTGCTCTAACCAGTCCTGCTCTAACCAGTCCTGCTCCAACTAGTCGTGCCCTAACCAGTCCTGCCCTGTGGGAACGTCGTGCCCGGTGGGAGCGACGCAAGTCGCGAACATGTGCGGCGCTGACGTGGTTCAAACAGGGCGAAGCATCACCGTAGCGTGGTTTGACGATCGCGAACCATGATTCTCGATGTATGCGTCTCGGCTGGCACTTTTTATTCTGTGATTCTTTAATCACAACGCGCCAACCACGAGTTTCAGTCAGTCCCGTTCGCGACGCGGTTCCGTCGCGTCGGTATCGCTAGGCTCAGTTGCGTCTGCGACGCAGTCGCCGCCGTCCGCGTCTGCAGCAGCAGCGTTATCGGCGGCCGCATCGTTCGCTCGGCGCTTGGTCGTGCATTTCGTGGCAGCGGGTTTGCGTTTGCGGCCGGTGCCACCCTTTCCGCTCGTTCGCGCTTTGTTTACGCGGTGTTTTTCGAGCATATCCTCGGCCAGCACGATGTCCTCGGAAATGATCCCCGCAGCCTTCGCGATTGCGATCCGGGCCTTAGCTTTGTTCTCGTCGGGGTTGGCTAGCAACAGCTCGCGAATCGCTTCACGCAGCGCTTTCTCGGCATTGCGTTTGAGCTGGATGTTTTCGCCCTGCTTGAACAAACTTAGCAGCGCATCGACGACGGGTTTGATCAGTGCGGCTTCGATGGTCATGGCGGTCCTCCTTGAACATGCGAAGGATGCCGCAACGATGTCTCAGGGGTTGCGATTGTTATTTATGCGCTTGTTGAGATCAGTACAGCGTCTCGTCTTGAGCCTGCACGATCGGCGCTGCGAGCCGATGAACAGCAGGGACGAGAGCCCTGGCAGCGCGGCCGGGCGGAGCGAAACGAAAGGCCGGCGTTGCGAGAACATCGAAGACGCCTGCGAGTCATCTGAGTTTTATTTCACTTTGATCGCCATCGCCGGCAAACCGCCGCCGGCAAGTTTGCGTTTGGCATCGGCCAAATCGGTGGCGGTGCCGTAGGGCCCCATGCGCACGCGATACACGGTGTTGCCTTTGATGTCCGCCGATTCCACCCGCGCGCTCAAACCGAGAAAGGCGATCTTGGCCTTGAGTGCCTCGGCGTCGCCGGAGGCGGCGAAGGCGCCGGCCTGCAGCAGGTAGCGCGCATCGCGCATGTCGGTCGCGTCGATAGAAGCGGTCGCCGTGTTGCGCGGTGTTTCGCGCGGCGTATTGCTTGCTGTTGGCGGCGTATCCGCTGCGTCGATCGCCGCTGGCGGCTTGGTGGGTGAAGTCGATGGCGTTGTTGTGTTGCGGCTCGCCGTATCGGCGGCGTCGGGGTTGCTGGTATTTGCGGGTGTTGCATCGCGCTTGGCGGCATCGGCGGCGTCGCGCGCTGCTTGTGCGGCGCGCGTCTGTTCTGCCCGCGTCTCTTCGGCACGCGCCTTCGCTGCAAGTTCGGCGTCGCTAATCGGCGTTTCTTCCCCAGAGAGCAGATTGTAGAAGGCGTAGTCCTGCTCTTGGGCCGGCGTATCGCGCTTTGGATCGTTGCTGGCGTCGGCGCTTTCGGTGTCGTCCACGAGCGGTTCTTTATCGCGATCGCTTGCGTCCAGCGCAGGCGGTTTCGCGTCGGCGTTGGGCTGCGGGCGGAAGAAACCATCGCCGCTGCCGAGAAATTTCGGCGCGAGCAAGAACAGACCGATGCCCAGCACCAGCCCCAGCACCAGCCACGCCCAACCCGGGAGCGACTGCGCGCCGCCGCCGCTGTTGCGTTTGGCTTGCGATTTATTGCGCTTCGCGGCCATTACGCGGTCTCCTCGCTGCTGTGCTTGCTGCTGCTGTTCTTGCTGCCGCTGTCGTCGGATGCGGTATCGGCAAAGAACATTTCTTCCGGCGCCCAAACGCCTAGAAGCTCAAGCCCGTTGGCCAATACGCGCTGTACTGCGGTGCCCAGCGCGAGGCGCGCATTGCGGGTGTCGGCATCGTCAACCAGGAACTGATGGTTGTTGTAATACGACTGATACGCCTGCGCAAGATCGACCAGATAGGTCGCGATCACATGCGGTTCCAATTCCTTGCCGGCCACTTCGACCACGTCGGGGTAGCGCGATAGATCGATCAGCAGATCGCGCACCGTGGCGTTGTCCAAATCCAGCGGCTGCGCGAGACCGGCTTCGAGATCGAACGACAGCCCGCGCGCCTGCATTTTGCGCAGTACGCCGAAGCTGCGCGCATGCGACATCTGCACGTAGTACACCGGATTATCCAGCGACTGCGAGCGCGCTAAGTCGATGTCGAACACCAACTGCGAGTCGGGTTTGCGTGCGATCAGGAACCAGCGCACGGCGTCGGCGCCGGTTTCGTCGATCAGATCGCGCAGGGTTACGTAGCTGCCGGCGCGTTTGGAGAGTTTTACTTCCTCGCCGCCGCGCATCACCGTGACCATTTGATGCAGCACGTATTCCGGCCAGCCCTGCGGAATGCCGCAGTCCAGCGCCTGTAGGCCGGCGCGCACGCGGGCGAGCGAACCGTGGTGATCGGCGCCAAGTTCGGTGATCGCGCGCTCGTAGCCGCGCTGCCATTTGCTGAGGTGATAGGCCACATCCGGCACGAAGTAGGTGTAGCTGCCGTCGGATTTGCGCATGACGCGATCTTTGTCATCGCCGTAGTCGGTGCTGCGCAGCCACAGCGCGCCGCCTTCTTCGTAGGTGTGGCCGTGAGCGATGAGTTCGCGCACGGTTTCTTCTACTTTGCCGTCGGCGTAGAGCGAGGATTCGAGGTAGTACACGTCGAACGCGACCCGGAACGCGGCGAGATCAAGATTCTGTTCGCGGCGTAAAGAGGCGACGGCAAAGCGGCGGATGGCATCGAAGTCGTCGGCATCGCGCGCGCCGATCACCGCGACGCCATCGATGTCGATCGACGCGCCGTCGAGATAGGCCTTCGCCACGTCGGCGATGTAGTCGCCCTGGTAGAAGTCGTCGGACCAGCCGTCGTCGCCGGGTTTCAGGCCTTTCGCGCGGGCCTGGGTCGATTTCGCAAGATTCTCGATCTGCACCCCGGCATCGTTGTAATAGAACTCGCGCTTGACGCGCCAGCCGTTGGCATCGAGCACGCGCGCGATGCAATCGCCGATCGCCGCGGCGCGGCCGTGGCCGACGTGCAGCGGGCCGGTGGGGTTGGCGGAGACGTATTCCACGCCCGCGGTACGCCCGGCGCCGCTGGCGTTGCGGCCATAGGCAGCCCCTTCCTCATGAACCCGGCGCAGTTGACGTTGCCACGCGCCAGCAGCGAGACGCACGTTCAGGAAACCTGGGCCAGCGATGTCGATCGCGGCGATGTCCTCGTTCGCCGGCAGCGCGTCGATCAAAGCTTGCGCCACCGCGCGCGGATTGGATTTGGACGGCTTGGCGAGCAGCATCGCGACGTTGCTGGCGAAATCGCCGTGGCTGCGATCCTTCGGACGCTCGACCACGAAGTCCGGGGTGGCGAGATCGGACGGCAGCGTGCCGCTGCGGCGCAGGGTGTCGATGCTCTGTTCGATCAGAGCGCGGAGCTGGGATTTCACGGATGTTTTCGGGTGATGCGATGGTTAGGCATTGTAGCGGAGCCCGCCCGCGAAGAATTCGGCGAGCGCAAGTGAAGAATGCCGCGTGGCCGGCTCGCACTGCGAACGATCGCAAGCCCTTTCGCGCATCGTCATAGTGCCGGTGCTTTCCGAAGACCACCTACACCCAGCCCCTCGCCGCCAGCGAGACCGGCGCGCCGTCGCCGATGATGAAATGGTCCAGTAGCCGAATTTCTACCAGGGACAGCGCTTGTTTGAGACGGGCGGTGATCGCGCGGTCGGCGATGCTGGGTTCGGCATTGCCGCTGGGATGGTTGTGGCCGACGATCATCGCGCTGGCGTTGTGGGCGAGCGCGCGGCGGACCACTTCGCGCGGGTGCACCTCGGCGCCGTCCACGGTGCCGCGGAAGAGTTCCTCGAACGCGATGGCGCGGTGGCGGGTGTCGAGGAATAGGGCGGCGAAGACCTCGTGCGGCAGACCGCGCAGGCGCTGGGCGAAATAGCGGCCGGCGGCCAAAGGGTCGGTCAGGGCGTCGCCGCGTTCCAGGCCGGCGGCCATGTGGCGCGTGCCTAATTCGAGTGCAGCAGCGATTGCGCAGGCCCGCGCTTGGCCGATGCCGGGCAGGCGCATCAGTTCGGCCGGGCTGCGTTCGAGCAGTTTGCGCAGCGGCCCGTGCTTGGTCAGCAAGTGGCGAGCGCCAGCCACCGCGTCGCTGCCGCGCAGGCCGGAACCCAAGAAAATCGCCAACAGTTCGGCGTCGGAGAGGGTGTTGGCGCCGCGATGGAGCAGTTTCTCGCGGGGACGTTCGGTTTCGGGCCAGTCGCGGATGTGCATGGCGGCAATCGGAATGAGGAAAGGGCGGTGAGGTGCGATATGCAGCGATTAAGCCCGCGATTGCGAAGCGTCGCCGTCGGGCGATGCCCCGGCATCGGGTAAGCTGTTGCCTGAATCCGCTGTCGGACATCTCTGACCCCTATGACGCAGTCGCTGACCGGTCAACGCATCCTGTTATGTGTCTGCGGCGGTATCGCCGCTTACAAGACCATTGAATTAGTGCGCCGCCTGCGCGAGGCCGGCGCGCAGGTGCAGGTAGCGATGACCGAGAACGCCAAGCGCTTCGTTGGCGCCGCCAGCCTGCAGGCAGTGTCTGGGCTGCCGGTGCGCGATACGCTCTGGGACGAGGCCGCAGAGGCGGCGATGGGCCATATCGAGCTGGCGCGCTGGGCCGACCGCGTGCTGGTCGCGCCCGCGACGGCCGATACGCTGTCGCGCTTAGCGCACGGCGCTGCCGACGACCTGGTGACCACCCTCTGCCTTGCCACTACCGCTCCGGTTGCGGTTGCGCCGGCGATGAACAACCGCATGTGGCTGCACCCTGCAACCCAAGCGAACCTCGCGACGCTCAAGGCCCGCGGGGTCTGCGTGATTGGGCCGGACGACGGTGCCCAAGCCTGCGGTGAATTCGGCCCTGGCCGGCTGCGCGAGCCGCCGGAGATCGTCGCCGCGCTGATGGCGCAGCCAGCCATCGGCGATTTCGCTGGGGTGCGCGTACTGATCAGCGCCGGGCCGACCTTCGAGGATCTCGATCCGGTGCGCTTCCTCGGCAACCGCAGCAGCGGCAAGATGGGTTTCGCGATCGCAACGGCGGCTGCGCGTCGCGGTGCTGACGTGGTGCTGGTGGCGGGTCCGGTGTCGCTGCCCACGCCGGCCGGCGTGCGACGCATCGACGTGCGCTCTGCCGCGCAGATGCGCGAGGCGGTGCTGGGCGAATTGCCGGCAGACGTTTACATCGGCACTGCGGCCGTTGCCGACTACACGCCGCGCGTGGTCGCCACCGAGAAGATCAAGAAAACCGAGCAACCCGGCGGCGGCGAAACATTGACCGTCGAGCTGGTGCGCACCGCCGATGTGCTGGCTGAGGTCGCCGCGCACGCGCAGCGGCCGCGCGTGGTGGTCGGTTTCGCTGCAGAAACCAACGATGTCGAGCGCTATGCGCGCGACAAACTCGTACGCAAACGCCTGGATTTGGTCGCAGCCAACCGCGTCGGCATTGCCGGCTGCGGTTTCGAAAGCGAAGACAATGCATTGACTGTGATGTCGGCCGACAGCGCGCACGCGCTAGGCCCTGGGCCGAAAGCCGAGCTGGCCGATGCGCTGCTTGGATTGGTCCGCAAGCGCTGGGTGGCCGCGTGAACGGCCTCTTGAACGCGACTTTTTGCGCGATGGCGCCTGTCGCGACGACCGCGCTGAATTCGATGCGTATCGGTTCTGCGTATCGACGTGTGCCGCGTCGAGACGCACGCCGCGCGCCCACGCGATGGAGCGCATACACCTCATGTGAATGCACTGCGGAGCGATGATGAGTTCAACCCCCGGGCAGCACCTTCTCGAAGTCAAACTGCTCGACCCGCGCTTCGGCGGGGAATGGCCGATGCCTGCGTATGCCACCGATGCCAGCGCAGGTCTCGACCTGCGCGCAGCGCTGGATGCGCCGTTGACGCTTGCGCACGGCGACGCGCAGCTTGTGCCCTCGGGTTTGGCGATCCATCTGGGCGATCCAGGGCTGTGCGCAGTGATCCTGCCGCGGTCCGGGCTTGGCCATAAGCACGGGATCGTGCTGGGCAACGGCACTGGTTTGATTGATGCCGATTATCAGGGGCCGCTGCTGATCAGCGTCTGGAACCGCAGCGCTGCTGCGTTCACGATCGAACCAGGCGACCGCGTCGCGCAATTGGTGGTGCTGCCGATCGTGCGCGCTACGCTGCAAGTCGTAGATACTTTCGCCCAGAGCGCCCGCGGTGCGGGCGGCTTCGGACATACCGGCGTCCGCTAGGCGGAGCCACGGGGAACAACGAACGAGATGAGTACGATGACCCAAAAGGCCGGCCGCAATTTCGCTTTGAAGCAGGTGCGCCCGCTGCTGCTGCCGCTTGCGGCGGTGACGGCCTTGATGTCGCTATGGCTGATCTGGAGCAGCATCGCCCAGATCATCGATAGTAATCGCCGCAGCGACATGCAGGCCGCACGCAACATGGGCGGCCAGTTCGTACAACAAGCGTTGACCCAGCAGGCAAAGCGGATGACCGAAGGGCTGGCGCAGCCCGCAGTGCAGACCGCCTTAAGCACCGGCGATTTGGCGCTCGCCGCGAAATTGCTTGGTGCGGCGTGGCCGCAGTTGAATCGTGCGGTCATCCTGCCGCCAGACATGTCGCCCGCCTACGCGGAGCTGCCGAAGGGCGGCTTCGGCCGATTGATGTTGGCCGAAATGGCATTGGTCGAAAACAAGGTGGTCCATTGGGTCGTGCGCGCGCCCCAAGGCCCGCAGTTAGCGCTGGCGGTGCCCGTGCGCGTCGGCGACCGTTTGGTCGGCATCGCCTATGTCGAAGTGGCGATGTCGGAGCTGACCTCGGGCCTGGACAACACCGCAGAGATCGGCGATAGCTATATCGCGCTGCGTCAGGGCTCGATCACGCTCTGGGAGCGCGGCGATAAAGCCTATGCCGAAGGTGCCGACCGCTTAGCGGCCGAAGTGCCGCAATCCCATCTGCGCATGGTGATGGAGACCTCATCGCCGCCCAAAGGCGCGTTCGGTCTTGATGCGGTGCCTGCACTGGTGTTGGCCTTCGTCGGCTTGGGCATCGTTTACGTGCTGTGGCGGCTTGCGCTGCGGCCGCAGTACGCGGATTTCCAGTTCGCCGATACGTCGCCCACGCTTGGCGAAATGGCGCCGAGCGAATTGGAGAGCGACGAGCCGAAAGTCGCGATCGAGGTCAAAGAACCTGCCAAACCAGCGGCAGTGAAGATCGATGCCAGCATTTTCCGTGCGTACGACATCCGCGGCATCGTCGGCAAGAGTTTGGACCCGGAAGTCGCTGCGTTGATCGGCCATGCCGTGGGCTCGGTGATGCAAGAAAAGGGCCTGCAGGACATCGTGATCGGCCGCGATGGCCGCCTCTCCGGGCAGGCGATGGTCGATGGCGTGATCGAGGGCCTGCGCAAGGCCGGGCGCAATGTGATCGATATTGGCATGGTGCCGACGCCGGTGATCTATTTCGGCGCGTTTCACCTGCGCACCGGCACCTGCATTTCCGTCACCGGCAGTCACAATCCGCCGGATTACAACGGTTTCAAGATAGTGGTTGGCGGCGAGACGCTATCGGGTGATGCCATTACCGACCTGTATCACCGGATCGTCGAGCACCGGCTGTACGCCGCTGGCAGCTACGGCACGGTCAGCAGCCGCGACATCAGCGGCGATTACGTCTACCGCATCTCGACGGACGTGCAGCTCGGCCGCCGCTTGAAGGTGGTCGTCGATGCCGGCAACGGCGTGGCCGGCGAGATCGGTCCGCGCGTGTTGGAAGCCATCGGCGCCGAGGTCGAGGAACTGTACTGCGAGATCGACGGCACCTTCCCGAACCACCATCCCGACCCCAGCGACCCGCACAATCTCGAAGACCTGATCAAGATGGTGCAGCTTCGCGATGCCGACCTCGGCATCGCGTTCGATGGCGATGGCGATCGCCTCGGCGTGGTCACCCGCGATGGTGAAAATATCTACGCCGACCGGCTGCTGATGCTGTTCGCGGCCGATGTGCTTGAGCGCAATCCAGGCGCGGTGATCGTTTACGACGTCAAATGCACCGGCCGACTGCCGTCGCACATCCTGCGCAACGGCGGCAGTCCGCTGATGTGGAAGACCGGGCATTCGCTGATCAAAGCGAAGATGCGCGAAACCGGCGCGGAATTGGCCGGCGAGATGAGCGGGCATTTTTTCTTCGCCGAGCGCTGGTACGGCTTCGACGACGGCATCTATGCCGCAGCGCGTCTGCTCGAAATCCTGGCCGCCGCATACGAGACGCCCGACGAAGTGCTCAAAGCCTTGCCCAAGGGCATCTCCACCCCGGAAATCAAAGTCGATGCGCCCAACGACGACCCGCATACGTTCGTCGAGCGGTTCCGCGAGTCTGCGCAGTTCGAAGGCGGACGGCTGTCCACGATCGACGGTGTGCGCGTGGACTGGCAGGACGGCTGGGGCCTGATCCGCGCGTCCAACACCACACCGGTGTTAGTGATGCGCTTCGACGCCGATAGCGAGGCCGCGCTGTCGCGGATCCAAGACACCTTCAGAACTCAGTTGCTGCAGATCAAGCCCGACTTGAGCCTGCCGTTCTGATCGGCGGCCGTGCGCTAAGCCGCGCAAGCGTCCAATTCGTCTATCGAGGTAGAGCGGCTCTCCGAGCCGCTCTGCAGCCTTTGGTTTGGCTCTTTACAGACCTTGATCTTCATAGCGGTGAACGACTGCAATCTTTGCAGACCCATCGGGCGGCGGGCAGGACGCCCGCCGTTTTGCGATTCGCTATGGATGGCGAATCGAAAAATCCCCATATGAATGAAGCATTAGGTTTGCCTTGTCGGGGAAAGCGCTTTCTCGCCTACGTTTCTTTTCGCTAAAAAAGAAAAGTAGGTCGCGCGTCAGCGCGGCTTTCAACAGCCGAAGGCTGGTCAAGCATTTGATCTAGCCTTTGCACGAGACATGTGAACCGACGCAAATGTGAATAGCGAAAGGAAAAATGCTCTAGCGATTAACCGCCCGGCGGTGCGGGCGGAATCGCCCCGTACGATGCGGACTGCTGCGCGCCATCGCTCATCTGCTTCTTCAGTTCGCGGTAGCGAAGCAATGCGCTTTGAAACTGGACATCCAGCTCGGCGCGTTCCTGGGTTTGCCGCTGTTGCATCGTGGTCAATTGGCGCAGTTCCTGCTGGTGAGTGCGCAATTTGTCGATCGTGCGCTTGCCCACCGGCTTGTTTTCAAGCTCCATGTCGTTGGCCGTATGCAGGATGCTCATTAGGCTCTGGCGCAGATTCTTGGTCGCCAGGGCCGAACTCTTCAGCGATGCGTCCAGTAGCTCAAAACGGTTGCGGAACGAGCGTTCGAGATCTGCTTCTGTCGAGAACGTTTGCACCATCGCCATTTCGCGTCGCAGACGCGCCGTCTGGCTTTCTGCGGCTTTTGCCGCTGCGGCTTGCTGGTCGCGTTCGACCTCGGTAAGTGCGCGTGCGATCGAGCTCACAGCGGTGCCGCTGGTTTGGTTGATTTCGACCCGCTGGCGATCCACCGCGCTGGCCGGCAGCGAGTCGCTGCAGATTTTGCGGCCGTTCTCGTTCCAGCAGTACAGCTTTTTGTCGGGCGTCTTGTTCTGCGCGCCGGCAAGCGAGACCCCGCCGAGTACGGCAGCGGCCACAACGATGTGCAGCGCTTGGATGATCGCCGTACGCTGTGGCATTGCGCAGGCGCTGGCGCAAATCGTTGGCGATGAACTCGGCAGCGATCCGCTCCCGATGCGATGTGTTCGATAGGTCATGGCGCCATTCCCCCTGTCGGTATGGTGTCGTTCGGTTGGCGACAGCCGTAGCGGGCTCGATAAGCCAGCAGACGTTCGCGCTGTGCGGAAAGTTCGGCGCTTTCGCCGACGAATGCAAGCAGGTCGGCCAGTCCTGCAACCGCGATCACGGGGATGTCGGCCTCCGCAGTGACTGCCTGCGCCGCAGAGCGCACCGGGTCGTCGCCGGAGACTTCTTGGCGATCGAGCGCGATCGCGATCCCAGCAGGCAGGCCGCCGGCCTCGCGGATCTGGGTCAGCGCTTCGCGAATCGCAGTGCCGGCGGTGATGACGTCGTCCACGATCAACACCCGCCGCCCGGCCAGGGGCGCGCCGATCAAGCTGCCGCCTTCGCCGTGGGTCTTGGCTTCCTTGCGGCTGAACGCCAGCGGCAGGTCGCGCCCGCGCCGGGCGTACTCGCAGGCGAGGGCGGTGGCCAGCGGAATGCCCTTGTAGGCCGGGCCGAACAGCAGGTCGAATTCCAGCCCTGCCGCCTCGATCGCATCGGCATAGCAGGCGGCCAAACCGGCAAGCGCGATGCCCGAATCGAAACGGCCTGCATTGAAGAAATACGGGCTGACCCGCCCGGATTTGAGCGTGAACTCGCCGAAACGCAGGGCCTCGACGCCAAGGGCCAGTTGCAGGAAGCGGGTGCGGTGGTCGGACAAGGCCAGGAATCGAGACGAGGGAATCGGGAATCGTAATGGCGAAACGCCTCGAAGTCGCGGGCCGTTGCCCACGTTCGGCCAAACCCGCGCCTATCGCCGGGCGGCGGCAGGATGCCAATCGCGGCTCGATCGGCTAGTCTCAAGCGGCTGAACCTCGGCCTGCCAAGGCCCGAGACGGCCGATTCCGCAGGTCTACGCGCTCATTTGCGACGCACTCATTTAGGATTTCACACTTCATTCCTGGCCTTCAGCTCAATGCGCATCATCAGCTTCAACGCCAACGGCCTGCGGTCCGCCGCGACCAAAGGCTTCTTCGAGTGGTTCGCCAAGCAGGACGCGGATGTGCTGTGCGTGCAGGAAACCAAGGCGCAGGAGCATCAACTCGCCGCCCCGGAGCTGCAGGCCGCCGGCTATCGCAGCTTTTTTAAAGACGCAATCACCAAGAAAGGCTACAGCGGCGTCGGCATCTACACCCGGCGCGAGCCGGACGAGGTGCGCACCGCGTTGGGCTGGGCGCCGTTCGACGACGAAGGCCGCTACATCGAAGCGCGCTTCGGCAATCTCAGCGTGGTCTCGTTCTACATCCCATCGGGGTCGTCCGGCGATCTGCGGCAAGCGTTCAAGATCGATGTGATGCAGTGGCTCAAGCCCATTCTCGACCAATGGCTTGCCAGCGGCCGCGACTATGTCCTCTGCGGCGACTGGAACATCGTCCGCGCGCGCAACGACATCAAGAACTGGACCTCGAATCAAAAGAATTCCGGCTGCCTGCCCGAAGAGCGCGCTTGGCTCAACGGCATGATCGCCGACGACCGCGGCGACGGCACCCCGGCGCCGGCGCACGGCTGGATCGACAGTTTCCGCGTGCTCAAACCCGATGCGGTCGAATACAGTTGGTGGTCGCAGCGCGGCGCGGCGCGCGCCAACGATGTCGGTTGGCGCATCGATTACCAAATCATCACGCCGTCGCTGCGCGAGAAAGCCAAGGCCTGCGCGATCCATAAAGACCCGCGGTTTTCCGACCATGCGCCCTATGTCGTGGACTATGCCGAGTGATGCCGAAACACGCGAGCAAAGAAGTAACGATGACTAGACCCTATCTCAACATCGAAGCGACTGGATGGGATGATGGCTTCGTCATTCCGGCGAACGCCGGAACCCATGCCTTTGCCGAGCATGTGTTTGCCGAGCATGCCTTTGTCGAGCATGCCTTTGTCAAGGATTTCAAACGACTGGATCCCGGCGTTCGCCGGGATGACGACCGGAAACATCTGAGCGCCTATGTTGAGGTGGGTTCACTGAAAACGATGCAAAAGACATCCGAACGTCGAGCGAGTCGCAGCGCATGAACGACGTCAAACCCGTCAAAAAACGCCCCGGCTGGCGCGATGTGCTGCGCGGCTTGCGCCAGCGTAAAGTCGCGGTGATGCTGCTGCTCGGCCTGTCCGCCGGTCTGCCGTTCATGTTGGTCGGCAACACCATGGGCCTGTGGCTGCGCGAGGGTGGGATCGAATTGACCGCGATCGGCTTCCTGTCGTGGGTCGGCATCATGTATTCGATGAAGTTCCTGTGGGCGCCGATCATCGACAAGGTCGATGTGCCGGTTTTGGGACGCCTCTTGGGCCATCGTCGCGGCTGGATGATCTTGGCGCAGGCGGTGGTGGCGATCGGCCTGTTCGGCATGGCGGTCCTCACCCCGCAGGGCGGGCTGATCGCGTTCGCGGCGCTGGCGCTGGTCGCCGCGTTCGCATCCGCGACCCAGGACATCGTCATCGATGCGTGGCGGATCGAGAGCGCCGATGATGGCGAGGAACTCTCGCTGCTGAGCTCGGCGTACCAGATCGGTTATCGCACCGCACTGCTGTTGACCGACGCCTGGATCTTGGTGATCGCGGCCAAGATCGGCTGGGTTGCGTCGTACGAGCTCATCGCCGGGTTGATGGGCTTGGGCATGATCGCGGTGATGTTCGCTCGCGAGTCGCGCGCGACCCGCACAGAGACCAGCGTGGTCGAGATTCCCGATTCGCGCGCCGGAACACTAGGCGTGTCCGATGCGATGGTGGTCGGGTGGCTGTGCGCGCTCGCGATCGGTGTGAGTGGAATCGCCTATATGGTTGCCGCGCATAATTTCTGGGCGAAACCTTGGGGTTGGGATGATGCTGCGTTCGCGGTCGGCGTGCCGTTCGCGATCTGGTGCTTGATCCGTCGCCCAAAAAACGCTGCGCCCATGCGCGATGCGACCTGGTCGCGCCCGCTGGTGCGCCCGCTGCTGCGCTTTTTCGACGCCGCCGTCGGCCCGCTGCTGATGTTCTTCCGCGATCACGGCAAGGCCGCGCTGCTGATATTGCTCGCGATCAGCCTCTATCGTCTGCCGGATTTCGTGATGGGGCCGATGGCCAATCCGTTCTACACCGATCTGGGCATCGACAAGGCCACGGTCGGCACCGTGCGCGGCACGGTCGGCTGGGTGGCGACCACGGTGGGCATCGTCATCGCCGGCCTGTGCGCGCTGCGTCTGGGCTTCATCACGACGCTGCTGGTCGGAGCGGTTCTCGGCCCCGCTTCAAACCTTGCGTTCGCGTATCTCGCGCACCACGGCGGCGATCCGCAGGTGTTTTCTGCGGTCATGGCGATCGACAACTTCAGCGCCGGATTCGCCGGTGTGGCCCTGGTCGGCTACATGTCCAGTCTGACCACGCTCGGCTACACCGCGACCCAGTACGCACTGCTCAGCTCGTTCTATGCGATGCCGGGCAAATTCTTGAAAGGCCTGTCCGGCGCGGCGGTCGATGGCCTCGCCAAATCGCATGCGCTGCTCGATGCCTACGCGATCTTCTTCATCGGCACCGCACTGATCGGCATACCTGCGCTGCTGCTGTGCCTGTGGTTGGTGCGCAACGCCGGCATCGCTGCCGCATCCTCTAACGCCGCATCGGGGTAGGGCGATGACCGATCTGGTGCTCCGCGACATCGAACCGAATCTGGCCGCGCGCATCCGCCGCGTCGCCGACACCAACAGTTGGACGATGCACGACACCATCCTGCATCTGATCGAGCGCGGGCTGTTCGCCAGCGAAGGCGGCGCCCTGCGTTTCGACAGCTCCGAATCCGACGTGATGCAATCGGTGATCGCAGCGTTGGAAACCGTGCCCAACGACCCGGGCTTTTCGCTGATCGGGCGGGTCGAGCCCGCCGAACCGCGCCATGCCGCAGAACCGAGCCCCAGCGAGAGCGATTTCCTGCGCGAATTGGATGCGGCGGCAGCGAACATCGCCGCTGCCGCAAAGCGCTAAACCGCATCCGAGCGCACCGATCGGCGCTAGAGCGGAGCGCAGCTCCGCTTGGGCTTGGCGCTAGAGCGGAGCGCAGCTCCGCTGCGTGATTCCCAAGCAACCCTTCGCACGCGGAACTGCGCTTTGCTCTCATCCAGCGGGGCGACCCTTTGGGCTAGCGGAGCTGCGCTCCGCTCCACACTCGCTGCTGGTCAACCGACTACGCGCGTTACGGCGAATACACGGCCCCCAACACCCGCAGTCCGCGCGCGCCGCTGACGCTCGGCAGATTGCCCGGCAGACCACGCACGGTTTGCCGCGCTAGCCACGCGAAGCCCATGGCTTCGATGAAATCCGGGTCCAGGCCGTGGTCGGCGGTTGATTCCACGGCCGCAACGGGCATTGCTTCGGCCAGCGCGCGCATCAGCGCTGGGTTGTGTACGCCGCCGCCGCAGGCGATCACGCGCGCGGTATCAGGTTGCGCTGCGCGCAGGGCATCGGCGACCGTGCGCGCGGTCAGCGCGAGCAGGGTGGCCTGCACATCGGCGGGCGATTCGCCGCCATCGAGCTTCGATTCCACCCAGCCCAAATGGAAGTGGTCGCGGCCGGTGGATTTCGGCGGCGGTAGCGCGAACCAGGGCTCGTCCAGCAGCCGCGCAAGCAGGGCAGGGTTTTCCCGCCCCTTGTCTGCGAACGCGCCGCCACGGTCGTATTCCGCGCCAGTGTGGCGCAAGCACCACGCATCCATCAGGCCGTTAGCGGGGCCGGTGTCGAAGCCACGCACGGCCTGTGCCGATCCTGATCCGCCAGCATCGGCCGGCAATAGCGTGAGATTGGCGATGCCGCCCAAATTCAGCACCGCGCGATGTTCGTCCGGCGCCGACAGCAGCGCCGCATGCAGCGCCGGCAGCAGCGGCGCGCCGTGACCGCCCGCAGCGACATCGCGACGGCGGAAATCCGCCACCGTGCGCAGACCGGTCATTTCGGCGATGAGGTTCGCATCGCCGAGCTGCAGGGTGAATGGCCAGACGCCGTCGTGCAGCCGGCCCATCGGCCGATGGCGCAGGGTTTGCCCGTGCGATCCGATCGCAGCGATGCGGCACCGATCGATGCCGCTTTCGGCGATCGCCTGTTCGGCGGCTTCGGCGAATCCCGCGCCGATCCGCGTTTCCAGTTCGCCCAGTTCATCGAGGGTGAGGCTGTGACTGTGCTGCCCAAGCGCGACCAACTGTGAACGCAGGCCTGGCTCCCAGGCGTAGCTGCGGCCGAACAGCAGCGAGGCGTGGGTGTCGTTGGATGCGTCGTCGAGCCCGTCCGCGAATTGCACGATCGCCGCGTCGATGCCATCGGCGCTGGTGCCGGAGATCAGGCCTAGGTAGAGGTCGGGAAGCGCAGAGTTCATGCCGACATCATCGGCGCTGCGGATGCGCGGATGCAAGGCGCAAGGGCCGATCGGTCACAAAGAACGTTGCGCGCGTCAGGAGAACTTGCGCAAGAAAAAAACGGGCGTCACCGCCCGCTTTCGTAAACGTCACCGCGTAAAAGAACTCAGCCGCGTTTGCGCTTCGTCGCTTCCAAAGCCGACGCCATGCGCGCCTGCGGCGTCTGCGCCGCATCGGCGTAGATGATGTTCTCGACTTTGCGGATGTGGGTAATCGCGCGATAGGTCGCGGTGCGGAAATTAGCCAATTCGGCGCCGCGCAGCGGCTCCGGCGGCGGCAGCGTCACCGCCAGCGGGTTGCGATGCACGCCGTTGATGCGGAATTCGTAGTGCAAATGCGGGCCGGTGGACATGCCGGTACTGCCAACGTAGCCGATCACCGTGCCCTGGGCGATGCGCTGGCCCGGGCGGATATTACCGAAGCGCGACATGTGGCCGTACAGCGTGGTGTAGCCGCGGCCGTGATCGAGGACTACCGCCTTGCCGTAGCCGCCCTGCCAACCGACGGACTGCACCCGGGCGTCGCCTGCGGCCTGGATCGGTGTGCCGGTGCCGGCGGCGTAATCGACACCCTTGTGCATACGCATCCGGCCGAGCACCGGATGACGGCGCGCGCCGAAGGTGGAGCTGAGGCGTGCATATGGAATCGGCATGCGGATAAAGGCTTTCTTCAGCGGCCGGCCGTCGGCGGTGAAGTATTCCGGCTTGCCATTGCGAATGTGGCGGAAGCCGGTGTACAGCTTGCCGTCCATGGTGATCGCGGCGGCCAGTACCGGCCCGATGGTTTTGAGCTGGCCATCGACCCAGGTTTGATCGACCACCACGCTGAAGCGGTCGTCGGCGTCCAGATCGGAGTCGAAGTCCACGTCGTACTTGAAGATGTCGTCGGTGAGTTGGTTGAAGTGGGTGTTGCTCATGCCGAGCTTGCGCGCCGAGCGGAACAGCGATGTGCCGACTTTGCCGCTCAGCACGACGGTGCGCACATCGACATCGCGCTGGATCTGCGTTTCCTCGATCTCTTCGCCGGTGAGGTCGAGCTGGATCTTCTGCCCGTCCTTGCGGGCGTAGCGCAGTGCGCGCAGCTCGCCGCCGACGGGAAGATCGAACGCCAGCTCGGTGCCGGGGGAGAGCCGGTTGAGTTCGGCCTTCACGCCCGGATGCGCAAGCACACGCTTGAGCGTGGCCTTGGGGATGTCCAATTCGGAGAAGACATGGCTGAGGGTACGGCCGCGGCTCACGTTGACCGTCTGCCAGCTGTCGCCGAATTGACCCTGCTGGCGCGAACGCGACAGCGGCGGCAGGCTGAGCGACATGGTCTGCACTTGCACGCCATCGACCGGTTCCAGCACCGTGGCGAACCCGGGAACGATCGCGCCGACCAAGGCGACGAGGGTCGCGACAAGACTGGCCTGCGCCCATTGGCGCCGCGTCCAGCGGCCCTGGAAGCCCTGATCCTGCGGAGTTTGCGCGGCGGCAGCTTCGGCCTCGTATTCGGAAGCGAGGCGCAAATTACGCGAGCGGATAATACGGTTGCGCAGGACGCGACTTGACGGTGCAGTCATTAAACGTGATCCCCCTGTCGGGACGGCCAAGGCAGTACCATAAGTTAGTTGAAAAGATTGCGTCAAATCCTTGACCGGCTTGGTTTTTTTTAACATTTCGGTTTAACTAAGCATTAACACCCTTTGCCCAGTTTCGGTGAGGTTCTTCGACCGGCGTCACGCCGTTGCGGGGTTCCTCGCGAGCTGGTCACAGTTTCCCCGCCGACCGTTCGTCCGAATGTTGATCGAAGCACATGCCTACTGAAGCCATTGACCCCGCCGTTATCGAACTTCTCGCGCGCGGCGCCGATGAAATCCTCAAACGTGAGGAATTGGAAGCCCGCCTCGCCGCATCCATGAAAGCCGGTGGCCGCCCGCTGCGCATCAAGGCCGGCTTCGACCCCACCGCGCCCGACCTGCATATCGGCCACACCGTCTTGCTCAACAAGATGCGTCAGTTCCAGGATCTGGGCCATCAGGTGATTTTTCTGATCGGTGACTTCACTGGAATGATCGGCGACCCCAGCGGCAAGAATGCGACGCGCAAACCGATGACGCGCGAAGACGTCGAAGCCAACGCGAAGACCTACGCTGACCAAGTGTTCAAGGTGCTTGACCGCGACAAAACCGAGTTGCGCTTCAACATGGAATGGTTCGGGCAGATGAGTGCCGTCGACATGACCCGCTTGGCTGGCCTGCTCACCGTCGCGCGGATGCTCGAGCGCGACGACTTCGCCAAGCGCTATGCGTCGCAGCAGCCGATCTCGATCCATGAATTTCTCTATCCACTCGCCCAAGGCTACGATTCCGTCGCGTTGAAATCCGACGTCGAACTCGGCGGCACCGACCAGAAATTCAATCTACTGATGGGCCGCGCCCTGCAGGAGCACTTCGGCCAGCCGCCGCAGATCGTGCTGACCATGCCACTGCTGGAAGGCCTGGACGGCGTGCAGAAGATGTCGAAATCGCTCGGCAACTATATTGGTATCAATGAGCCTGCGATCGACATCGTCAACAAGACCATGAAGATCGGCGACGCGCTGATGTGGCGCTGGATCGATCTGCTCAGCTTCGAGATCGGCATCGACCAAGCGAAGCGTCTGCGCACCGAAATCGAAAGCGGCCAACTTAACCCGCGCGACGTGAAACTGCGCCTCGCGCGCGAACTCGCCGCGCGCTTCCACGATGCCGCCGCCGCCGAGACCGCCATCGCCGGTTGGCAAGCCGCGATCAGCGGCGAGGGCGATATGACCTTGCTCGCGCTGCAGGATGTGATCGTTCCGGCCGAGGGTATTCGCATCGCGGCGTTGCTGACCGTTGCTGGCATCACGCCCAGCAATTCCGAAGCCAATCGCAAACTTAAAGAGCGCGCGGTGAAGGTGGACGGCAACGTCGTCGAAGATCCGCAGACCACGTTCGCCCCAGGTTATGAGGGTGTGATTCAGGTCGGTAAGCGGAATTTCGCGCGGGTACGGCTGGTCGCGGCTTGAATTCGGACAACAGGAGATCCCTCATGCGAATAGTCAGGATTCCCGTGCCAGCCGCGTGTCTCGTTGTTTTTCTATCGTTGACGGGGTGTGTGATGAGCAATACACCGATGAAAGTGCCTTCCGCCGAGGGAACCTTGCCTGCCCCAGCCGGCATCGGTGCCGAAGCGGTCCTGTCCTGCGCCGAGACCAGCGTGCGGACGCTGCACGAGCGCAACGAGCTGTGGAACGTTCGCGTTACCCGCCGCGATGACGGCCGCGGGCTGCTGGAAACCGGGGAATTCGACGCCGATAACATCGGCGGTTTCCGCATCCGCGTGCAGTACGTCCCAGAATCGAATGCGGTGCGGATTCGGCTGAAGGCCGCGGGCCCATACTTCATGGACATCGGCGTCGACAAGGCCTTCGCCGATCTCGATGCGCAGATGCGGCAGTGCCTGTCGTCGAAATGATTGGAGGCCGCAGCGACGTTGCCGACGCTTAATGGGGCGGGGCTTAATGGGGCGGGCTTAATGGGGCGGGGCTTGATGTGGCGTGCGATCGCCGCGAATCGGACAGCGGCGCGAAGCGGCCGCATATCACGGGAAGAGGATCGACAGCGATGCCGAACGGGAAAGAAGAACAGTATTCGATCGAAGCGCGCTCGCTGGGCGTCGCGGGCGTCGCCAGCCATAACTTCTTGGTGCTACGGGATGGCGAAGGACGCGCGCTCGCCGAGTTGCATGGCCTAGCCACGGACCGAAAGACCGGTGAGTTCATCCCGATCGGTACCGATGAACAGAAACACTCGCTCCGTATCTGGCACTTCGCGCACGATGCCGAGTATGCGAAGTCAGTCGACGCCAAGGCCAACGAGGCGACGTTCATCCAGCAGGGTCAGGATCACAAGACGATGCTGACCGCAGGCAAGGACGAAGTGCTGGCGCGCTGGGGCGCAGCGGTGGCCGCCAAGGACCCCCTGAACGCACTGGATCGCGATTATCCGAACTACGGGTTCAAGATGTCGGGCGACACCGTCAACAGCAATGCGGCGTATCGCACGCTCAGCGAAATCATGGGCGTGCCGACCCACGATTTCCCGTGGAAGCTGGAACCGGGCCTCGACAACCGCATGGTCGGAACGAAGGACATCGAACAGCTGCGCACCCACGGGTACCCGGTGCTCAACGAGCCTTCGATCAACCGCAACGGCCAGTACGAGTCGCTCGAACCCCGGCCCACGGCCAGCCTTGGGCCGAGCCCGGCGCCCAGCGACGACGCACGCGCGCAGTACGACGCCCGGACTCCAGGGCACCCCGGCCATGCCGATTTCGCGCGCATCCGCGAAGGCTTGGCCTGCAGCGTCCAGGACCCGCGGTCGCTGGACAACGCCAGCGCTTCGGCCTACCGGGAAATGGTCGCCAATCCGCTGGTGAAGCAGGTCGATTACGTCGGCGTCCACAACGGCAACGCGATCGTCGCCTATGCGCCCTACGGTCTGGGCCGCGAGCCGATATTCAACGCCCATACCGATCTGGCCCAGGCGCAGCGGCAACCGGCGGAAGAGAACCTGAATCGCGCCCAAGTGCTCGCAGAAGCGCGCACATTAGCGCAGACGCAGGAGCAGGCATCGCAAAGCCAGAGCCAGGGCGGCCCGGCGCTGTCCATCGGTGCCAGAATCGCCTGAGCCGGCGTCCGTCCTGCCAGCGGGCACTCAGCATGACGATTGCCACGGCGCTCGTTGCGCCATGTCTGTCATGCTTGACGGTCGAACCCTGGATGCACCGCCGATGTTTTCACTAAAACTTCACTTACTGATGCTCATGACCCTGCCGCTGTCCTCGCTTGCCGCTGATCTCTCACCGCCCCCCGACGCCGCCAAGAAACCGCACGAGGTCAAAGCCCCGCATGGCGCGGTGCGCAACGACGAGTACTACTGGCTGCGCGACGACGATCGCAAGAATCCCGAGATGCTCGCGTATCTCAACGCCGAGAACGCCTATGCCGACAAGGTGATAGCGCCGCTGAAGCCCTTGGAAGAAAAGCTCTATGCGGAAATCGTTGGCCGGGTGAAGCAGGACGACGACTCGGTGCCGTATCGCGAACGCGGCTATTGGTATATCAGCCGCTTCAAGGCCGGGCAGGACTATCCGGTGTATGTGCGCGCCAAAGCGGCTGCCGACGGCAGCCAGGGTAAGGACGAAGAGGTGCTGCTTGATGTCAATGTCCTAGCGAAGGACAAGGGCTATTACAGCGTCGGCGATTTGGAAGTTAGCCCGAACAATCGTTTGCTTGCCTACGCCGAGGACGGCAACGGCCGCCGTCAGTACACCATTCGTTTCAAGAATCTCGACACCGGTGAGTTGTACCCCGATGAAATCGCTGGCGTATCGGCCAACCTGATTTGGGCCGACGACAACAAGACCCTGTTCTATGTCGAGAACGATCCGGACACGCTGCTGACCGTGCGCGTGAAGAAGCACGTGCTCGGCACGCCGGCCTCTGAAGATGCGCTGGTCTATGAAGAAAAAGACGATAGCTTCTACATGGGCATCCGTCGCAGCCGCGACGACCGATACATCTGCATCTCGGTCGAAAGCACGGTCGCTAGCGAAATGCGCTGTGCGCTGGCCGCCGACCCCAAGGCCTTCGCAGTGCTGGCGCCGCGCCAGCGCGATGTGGAGTATCAGGCCGAACATCTCGACGGGCGCTGGGTGATTCGCACCAACGCGCCGGGCAAAGACGGCAAGCCTGCGCCGAACTATACGTTGATGACCGCGCCGAGCGATTCGACCTCCCGCGACGCATGGAAGGAATGGGTGCCGCATCGCGAGGACGTGTTCATCGACGGCTTCGAGTTGTTCGACGGGTTCACCGCGATCGCCGAGCGTTCGCAGGGTTTGGAGCGCATCCGCCTGCTGCAGGCCGATGCCGCCGCGGGTGCGAAAGAAGAATTCGTCAAGGCGGACGAGCCAGCGTATTCGATGGGCTTATCGACCAATGCCGAACCGAATACGCCCTGGCTGCGCTACACCTACACCTCGCTGACCACGCCGGCCACCACCTACGAACTCAATACCCAAACCGGCGAGCGCCGTTTGCTCAAGCAGCAGCCGGTGATCGGCTACGACCGGTCGAAATACACGACCGAACGCGTCTGGGTCACGGCGCGGGACGGGGTGAAGGTGCCGGTATCGCTGGTGTACCGCAACGGCTTCGAGAAAAACGGAAAAGCGGCGATGCTGCAGTACGCCTACGGCAGTTATGGCAGCTCCATGGACCCCGGTTTCAGCCTGACCAACGTCAGTCTGCTCGATCGCGGCATGGTCTACGCCATCGCGCACATTCGCGGCGGTCAGGAAATGGGCCGCAAGTGGTACGACGACGGCAAGCTGTTCCGCAAGAAAAACACCTTCAACGATTTCATCGATGTGACCGACGCGCTGGTCGCGCAGGGCTATGCCGCGAAAGACCGCGTGTCTGCTTACGGCGGTAGCGCAGGCGGTCTATTGATGGGTGCGATCTCGAACATGGCGCCGGAGAAATATCGCGCGATCCTGTCGCAGGTGCCGTTCGTAGACGTGGTGACGACGATGCTCGACCCGAGCATTCCGCTAACCACCAACGAATACGATGAGTGGGGCAACCCGGAAAAGAAGGATTACTACGACTACATGTTGTCGTATTCGCCCTACGATAATTTGTCGAAGCAGGCCTACCCGTCGATGTTCGTCGGCACCGGCCTGTGGGATTCGCAGGTGCAGTATTGGGAGCCGGCGAAATACGTAGCGCGCTTGCGCGATCTGAATACCTCGAAGGCGCCGGTTGTGTTCCGCACGAATATGGAGGCCGGCCACGGCGGCAAGTCCGGTCGCTTCCGTCGCTATCGCGAACAGTCCGAGATGTACGCCTTTATGCTCGATCAGCTCGGCCTCGCGGACGCGCCGGCCGCGAAGTGAGTGTCTACGCCGCGCGCATCGCCGGCCCGGTCGTGGGTCGGCGACAGTGCGGTGTTCGCTCGGATGGGGTTCGGTCGGATATTGCTCGATCGGATGTTGCTCAGTCGGATATGGCTCGGTCGGATGTTACTCAGTCGGATATGGCTTGGCTGGCGCCACCGATGACTGCCTCGGTCAGATGACATCAGAACCGCCTGCGGCGCCGAAGCCGCCGCCTGATCCCGTGCCGACACAGGTCGCTGGGCCGATGTCGGCAGCGGTGTTCGGCCGCTGGCGCTGGGCGTGGTGGCTGTTGGCCTACGCCAGTTTGGGCCTGGGTATCGTCGGTGTCGTGGTGCCCGGCTTGCCGACGGTGCCATTCGTGCTGCTCTCGGCCTTTGCGGCGGCCCGCGGCTCGGAGCGTTTGCATGCGTGGCTGCTCGCGCATCGCCGTTTTGGACCGATGATCCACGATTGGCAGACGCAGGGCGCGGTCAGCAGACGCTCAAAACGCTTGGCGACGATCATGATGGTGTTCTGCGCCGTGATCATGTTCCTCACCGCGCCGAAATGGTGGATGGCCGCCACCGGTAGCGCGATCATGGCCACGGTCTCGATTTGGCTGTGGCGCCGCCCGGAGCCGCGCCGCGACTGAGAGCCTGTTCAAACTCGCGCACCGCCCGAAAAACTGTCATCCCGAACGCCCGCGCAGCGGGTGGAGGGACC
>JANMGT010000053.1:0-27521 GCA_031374725.1 Lysobacteraceae bacterium
ATGCATGGACGATAGAATGCGTATTGCATTATTGATCGACGCGGATAATGCCCCTGCCGCAAAGATCGATGTGGTATTGGCGGAATTGGCGCGCCACGGCGTGGCCAACGTGCGCCGTGCCTACGGCAACTGGAAAAGCCCGAATCTAGTCAGATGGGAGCAGGCGCTGCATCCCAATGCGATCCAGCCGATGCAACAATTCGCGCTGAGCACCGGCAAGAACGCCTCCGACATGGCGATGGTGGTCGATGCGATGGACCTGCTGCACAGCGGCCGCTTCGATGCGTTTGCCGTCGTCTCCAGCGATGCCGATTTCACGCCGCTGGTGATGCGCTTGCGCGCGCAGAACATGCGCGTGTTCGGCTTCGGCGAGAAAAAAACGCCGGACCCCTTCGTCAATGCCTGCTCGACGTTTCTGTATATCGACGAACAGCCCGCAGGAACGAAGACCGGCAGCGATACGGCCGATGTCTCCGCTCCGGCATCGGCGATGCCGACGGCGAAACTGCGTCAGGACACCAAGCTGGTCAGCCTGCTTCGCGACGCGGTGGAAGCGGAGAAAGAAGACGACGGCTGGTCGAATTTGGCCGCGGTCGGCCACAACATCAACAACCGCGCGTCGTTCGACCAACGCAACTATGGCTACGCAAAACTCAGCGCTTTGATCGAAGCGACCGAGTTGTTCGAACTGCGGCGCGATGGCTTGCATCTGTACGTGAAAGCGAAGTCGAAGAAGCCGACGAAGCCAGCCGCCCAGACCAAAGCAAAGGGCTGATGCTGTATTGCGCCTGCGATCAATACAAATCCTGCGGATCCACATCCAGCGACCAGCGCACTTTGCGCGCGTCGGGAAGCGCATAGATCGCGGGCAGCGCCGCGTCCAAAGCTGCGTGCAAGGCGCGGCGCTGCGGCGAAGACAACAGTAACTGCGCGCGGTACATCCCCGCGCGTTTGGGCATCGGCGCGGGCATCGGGCCATGCAGGGCCAGGCCATCTCCAGTATTCGACGCCGCTTCGTTCGACGCGCTGCGCGTATGCGGCGTTGCGCGCTGCGGCAGTAGCGCGGTTTTTGCCGCTTGCAAGAACGCCATCGGTATTTCTGCCTGCAGGGCTTCGGCGCGCAGCAGCGCCAGATGCGCATATGGCGGAAAGCCGGCGGCCTCGCGCAAGGCCAGCTCTTCGTCGGCGAAACCGCGATAGCCGCGTTGGATCAAGGTCAACAGCAGCGGATGTTCGGGATGATGGGTCTGCAACAGCACCTCGCCGAGTTTGTCGGCGCGACCGGCGCGGCCGGCGACTTGAATCAGCAATTGCGCGAGTTTTTCCGACGCGCGGAAATCGGCCGAAAACAGGCCTTCATCGATGCCGACCACGGCCACCAGGGTGAGATGCGGCAGATCGTGGCCTTTGGCCAGCATCTGGGTGCCGACGAGGATGCCGGGGCGCTCGCCGAGCGCATCGAACTGGCGCTGCAGCCCGTCTTTGCGCCGGGTGCTGGCGCTGTCGATGCGCAGCACCGGCACATCGGCGAAACGCTCGACCAGCAGTTCTTCCAAACGCTCGGTGCCGATGCCCTGCGGCTGCAGGGCCAGACTCGCGCAATCGGGGCAGGCCGACGGCGTCGCTTGCCGTGCGCCGCAGTGGTGGCACTGCAAGCGCCGCCCGCCGCCGTGCACGGTCATCGGGCTTTGCCGCTCCGGCGTGCTGCAGCGGCGGCAGTGCGCGCTCCAGCCGCAGTCGTGGCATTGCAGTACCGGGGCGTAGCCGCGGCGGTTCTTGAACACCAGCACTTGGCCGCCGGCATCCAGCGCCTGACGAATGCCGCGCAGCACGTCCGGCGACAGGCCCGCGTCGAGCGCGCGTTTGCGCACGTCGAGCACGCGCACCGCTGGCGGCTTGGCCGCGCCCGCGCGCTGGCGCAGATGCAGGTGGGCATAGCGGCCGCTGCGGGCGTTGTGCAGGGTTTCCAGCGACGGCGTGGCGCTGCCGAGCAGTACCGGAATGTTCAAGGCCTTGGCGCGCACCAGGGCGAAGTCGCGGGCGTGATAGCGAATGCCGTCCTGCTGTTTGTAGCTGCCGTCGTGTTCCTCGTCGATCACGATCAAGCCGGCATTGGGCAGCGGCACGAACACCGCCGAACGCGTGCCGACGACGACCCGCGCTTCGCCGCGCGCGGCGGCGGTCCAGACCTGGGCGCGTTCGTTGTCGTTGAGCCCCGAATGCAGGGCATGCACCGGCACGCCGAGCCGGGCGCGGAACCGCGACAGCGTCTGTGGCGTCAGTCCGATTTCCGGCACCAGCACCAGCGCCTGCCGCCCGCGTGCCAGGGCATCCGCAATCGCGTGCAGATACAGCTCGGTTTTGCCGCTGCCGGTCACGCCTTCGAGCAGGGCGGTGGCGAACACCGGGCCGCCGCCGGCATCGCTGGCCTGGGTGCGCCACGCGGCGTAAGCCTCGAATTGCTCGGAATTCAGCGCAGGCCCAGGCCGCGGCATCGGCGCGAGCATCGATGCCGGGACTGCGATGCGTTCGACCAGCCCGCGTTTGCCCAGCGCCCGCGCCGCTGCCCGCCAGCCGTCTTGGACGGTCGCATCGGGATGCGATTCGAATGCGTGTTCACCGATGACCGGCTCGCCAGCGGTTTGTTGGTCGCGGCCGTGTTGGTCAAGGACATGTTGATCGAGGACATGTTGATCAAGGACATGTTGATCGAGGACACCCAGCTCAGCGGCCGCCAGCTCAGCGGCCGTCAGTTCGGCGGTCGCAGCCGCCTCAGCGAGCAGTTCGGCGACGCGCTTGGGCAGCCCGCGGAGCTTCGGCAGCGCTGTCGTGCCCGCAAGGGTCAGCCGCCACGCCCAAGCGTGGGTGATCGGCAGCGGTTCGCCGCGGCGCAGCGCGGCCGGTAGGGCCGTTGCCAAGACCTCGCCGAGGGGCGCGTGGGTGTAGCGGGCCAGCCAACGCAAGGAGCCGAGCAATTCGCCCTGCAGGACCGGGCCTGGGTCGAGCCAGGCCTCGGTTTCGCGCAGCGCAATCGCGTTCAGTTCCGGCGGCCCGATCGCCGCGACCACCCCGATTAAACTGCGGGAACCGAACGGCACCTGTACGCGGCGCCCGATATCGCTAGGTCCAATTGAGGTCGAAGCGGGCGGGCGATAGTCGAACAGGCGCGGCAAAGGCACCGGTAAGGCCACGCGCAGGACGGGTGAGGGTTCGGACATGAGGCGCCCAGTCTACCCAGGTCCCTGTCGCAGCATTTGCGACACATACTTGCTTGCGATTCCATGAATCGACTGCAAGTGCTGGATCGTAAAAGGATTTCGGTATTATCCACATAATCTGTGGATAAGTTTGTGCATGAACCGCAACGATGATGCGTTTCGGCCCGAAATCATGGTGTTCCGCAGAGGATGGTGAAAAAAACACCAGCAGTGCTAAATTGATATAAATCATATCGTTAGCCGTGAAACATTGGGGGAATCGCCGGTTTTCGCCTGAGACCTCCTGTGCTATTGCAATTTTATGTCCGCTGTGAACAACGGAATTCGCTTACTTGGGCGCCGCGCGACCAAGCGCGCCGAGCGAGAACCTGTTTCGTGATGGTTGTCAAGCTTCTCGCCCTGCGCGAGCGGGCATCATGCAAACCTGCTTTTGAATCTCGATCGCTCGGGCATAACCGGTGTCGGTTCCCGCCTTTCCATAGCGCGGCCATCGCCTTGGCCCGGTTCTTGCTTGAAATAAACCGCAACAGCGTGACACTCGGCGACGCGTCGTAGACGAGCTTTCGGCCGCCGCCATCCTTCACATCGCGATGAATTTGCCACACGTGAACACATTGGATTCTGTCACCGGAACGACGACAGCGCTGATTAGCTATCTGCGCAGCATCGAACGCCGTGCCGCCGTGTTCGCTCAATTGCTGTGCGGCGAGGTGGCGCATGGCGATCAGGCGTTGCAGGCGATCTTCAGCGACTTTGCCGCAATCGCCAGGGCCGCGCCGCAGGTGGAATGGCCGCGCTTGTTTTGGGTCACGTTCCTGGAATCTCCCGCCCTGGCCTCCGAGCCGCTGGCGCCGTTCTGGCAGGGCGATTTCGCGCCGCTTGCGCGACTGGACTTCGCCGCCCGCGCGGTGATCCTCGGCCGCGTGGTCGCCGAATTCGATGAGACCCAGGCATCGCTGATTTTCGGCGTCAGTCAGGACAACTACCGCCAAGCGCTGCAGCGGGCGCTGCCGCAGCGCGCCGATGGTTCCCCCGACGGCGCGGCGTGGCTAGCCCTGCGCAGTGAAGCCCGCTATGCGCTTGAAGACCTAAGCCCCGAGCGTTCTGCGGCGATCGCGCGCATGCGCGAGGCCGTGCTGGTGGAGAGTGCCGAGCTGCAGCCGGTTGTACCGGAGCGGGAGCCGAGTCTATTGAATCGACCGCTGCCGCTGAGTATCCCGCTTAGTATTCCGCTGCGCGCCCCGGCGTGGCTAAGCAAACTGCGTGGCGGCGGCGCCAGCGGCGCCTGAATCGATCACGGACTGCGGCTCACGGTCGTTTCGCTGCGCTCGATCGGCAGTCGGTGCAGCATCTCAGCCGCGATGATTGCGGCGCGAATCATTCCGCGCACTCGCGCGCAACACGCGGCGCTGCGCACTGAAGCGTTGCCCGAAGCGGGCCGCGCCATCGGCGCGTAGCCGCGGTGCGTGGTCGCGCAGGTAGTTTTCCAGTGCTTCATGGTTCTTCAATGCGTACTGGGTGCATAGCCCGATCCGGCCCGCGCTCGGCGGCGGCTCCAGCACATCGAATACTTTGGCGCCGGTAAAACCGGGTAGCGCAAGAATTTCGGCGATGTGATCCGACAGCCACAGGCGATAGGTATCGGCGATGTCACGATCGACTTCGATGTTCACCTCATAGATCACGCGATTGTTCATGCTGGTCACTCCTGTGTCGTCTATTGATGGTGATGTTTGCTAGAGCTTGTTCACGATCTCCGCGAAGCATGCGGAGATCGTGAACAGGCTCTTAGCCGCTCATCCCCGCGAGCACCGCATACACAAGGGCGAAGCCGAGCAGTACCGAATAGACGCTAGCCAAGGCTGCGAATTTCAGCAAGGTCCTGCCCCAGCCTTGCGCATACACCCGCTTTTGCATCCACAGCAGATATAGCGGCATCGCGACCGACAAGCCCAGCGCCGATGCCACCGAAGCCGTTGTCGAGAGCCACGTCGGTGCCGCAGACCACGACTGCAGCCCCACCAGCAAGAAGGTGAACAACAGCGCCACCAGCAGCATCGCATGGCTGTAGAGCGCGATCACGAGGTGTTCGAGATAGCCGCGCCCGGAGCGCACGTACAGCAGCTTCAGGCACAGCGCGAACAGCGGCACCAGCAGAAACAGCGCACCCGGTGCTGCGCTCAGTACGAGGCGCACGAGTTCGTCGGGTTTTTCCTTCACTAGCTCGGCGTTTTCTTTCAGCCGGATCGTGCGGCGCTCGAACCAGCGTTGCACGAATCCGGCTTCGGCATTCGGCTGCATGCTCGCGGGCGCCGTCGCGGCACCGTTTGCACCTGTCGTGCCGGCGGCGGCCGTAGTCGCCTGCGCGCTGTTCTGCGTTCGCGTCGCAGTGCCCGCACCTTCACCCGCACCCGCGGACGAGGATTCCAGCGCGCGCATTTGCTCGGGCGTGGCGCCGAGCTCGCGCATTCTCGCCCGTGCGCCATCGTCGATTTCTTTCTTGGCGAAGTCGGCGACGTGCGTCAATACCCAGCCGAGGTCCTTATCGTTGCGCGCATCTTCTAGCGATTTCAAGGCTTCAGCGCGCTTAATCAGCACCTCTTCGACGCTTGTGGCGTCGCGGATCGCTGCGGTGCCGTAGTCGTCGGTGCTCGCTCCGACGGCGACGCCCGGTTTTTTTTGCGGCCCGGCATCGGCCTGGATCGCTTCACTTGGTTTGATCACTTCGCTCGGATCGATATGCAGCGTGAGTTTGCCGACGAAGAAGGTGAGGACGCTCAAGATGATGAACAGCCGCAGCGGCGGCAAATAACGCACGCGATGGCCGGCGATGTAGTTTGCGGCGACCCGGCCGGGCACACACAAATCGGCGAGCGTGCGGAACACGCGGCCGTCGAGATGCCAGAACGATTCGAGCACTTCTTCCAGCGCATCCGTGAAATGGCGCAGCGGGTTATGCGCGCGCTGACCGCAGACGTGGCAATAGAGGCCCTGCAGCGCGGTGCCGCAGTTTTCGCATTGGGTTGGTGCGGCGTGGGGGCTGTGCGCGCTCAATCGGGCTCCGCAAACGTCGGAAGGGCGTCGGCGTAAGATAGCAGGCTGTCCGTGCCCGTCATTCGTGCGGCTCATCGCGCGAGCCGCGCGCTCCCCCATTCGATGCCCAACGCCCGATGTCTTCCGACCACGCCAGCACCGAACCCGCTTCGGATCACGGCCCCGCGCCGCGCTTTAGCGACGAAATCCGGCGCTCGGCGGTGCTGGCGGCGCCGCTGATCGTCGGTCACGTCTCCACCGGCCTGATTGGTTTTGTCGATGCGATCATCGCCGGCCGCCACAGCACGCAGACACTCGCGGCGGTATCGATCGGCACGGCGCTGTTTTGGATGCCGCTGATGGTGCCGATGGGCACGCTGATTGCGCTGCCGGCGGCGGTGTCCCAGGACGATGGCGCCGGCCGTCGCGAGCTGATCGGCCCGCGTTTCCGCCAGGCGCTGTGGTTGGCGCTGTTCCTAGGGTTGGGCATGTGGCTGTTCATGAGCCTGATTCCGTTGGCGCTGCCGGCGATGGGCATCGCCGAGGACATCCGCCCCGGCGCCAGCGCCTTCGTCCACGGCATCCGCTGGGGCGTGCCTGCGTTGGTGCTGTATTTATGCATGCGTTATCTCTGCGACGGCTTGCATCACACCGTGCCAACGATGGTCATCGGCTTCGGCGGCCTGTTTCTGCTGGTGCCGCTGGGTTACGGCCTGACCTTCGGCGCTTGGGGCCTACCGGAGCTGGGCGCGGGCGGGCTCGGGTACGCCTCGGCGGCGATGATGTGGGCGCAGATGATCGCGGCCGCGATCTATCTCGCCCGCGCTGCCCGGTTTCGCGAGTTCGGCCTGTTCGGCCGTTTCGAACCGCCGCGATGGGCGCCGATTCGCGAACTGCTCGCCACCGGCCTGCCGATCGGTTTCACCTGGCTGATGGAGGGCGGCTTGTTCGTCGCCACGGCCCTGCTGATCGGTCGCCTGGGCGATGTGCCCGCAGCGGCGCATCAGATCGCAATCAATCTGTGTTCTCTCTGCTTCATGGTGCCGATGGCGCTGGCCGAAGCCACGACGGTGCGGGTCGGCCATGCGGTCGGCCGTGGCGATCATCACGGCTTGCGGCGGGCTGCGTTCGCTGGCTATGCCCTGGTGGTTGTGACCCAGCTGATCTCAGGCAGCGTGCTGTGGTTCGGCAACGCGGCCATTGCCGGGCTGTACACCAGCGATGTCGCGGTGGCCGGGCTCGCGGCCTCGCTGTTGCTGTATGCGGCGGCATTCCAATTCCCCGACGGCCTGCAGGTATTGTCGGCGGGGGCGCTGCGCGGTCTCAAGGACACCCGCGTGCCGCTGCTGCTGGCGGCGACGGCGTATTGGGGCGTTGGCATGCCTCTGGGCGCGGTGCTGGGGTTGGGGCTCGGCGGCTGGGTGCCCGCGCAAGGCCCGGTGGGCATGTGGATCGGCCTGACCGCAGGCCTGACCGTCGCCGCCGTGCTGCTGGGCCTGCGCTTCTTGCACAGCGCCCGTCGCGTCCCCATCCCATCATCTATCGGCTGATGCCTGCGGCGCTCCACAGCATGAGCATGCCCCAGGTGACAGTGACCGATGGCCGATGACGCCAGCGTCGCCTTCGGCCAGACTTGCCATCATGCAACCCGCGTTTGTCGCGGAAGCCCGTCGTTTGGAAGCCCGTCGTTTGAACGTATCGTCATTTCACGGAGACGCACCGCAATGAGCACTCAGGCCAATCACGGCCCCATCGCTAACTTTTTCATCTTTCTGTGGGACGGGATGAACTTCACCCGTCGCTTGATTTTGAACCTACTGTTCTTCGGATTGATCGCCTTCCTTGTCATTGTGTTGATCGTCGGTATGTTCAGCGGTCCGCAGGGCATCAGCTACGACGCGCGCACCACGCTGGTGATCGCGCCCGAAGGCGAGATCGTCGAGCAATACACGTCCGACCCGACCACGCGCGCGCTGGCTGAAGCGCTCGGCGATCGCAGCCAGCAAGTGCAGTTGCGCGACCTGCTGCGCGTGATCGATGCCGCGAAGGACGACAAGAAGATCGAACGCATTCTGTTGCGCGTCGATGGCTTGCAGCCAACCGGCTACGCATCGCTGCGCGAAGTGGCCGCGGCGCTCGCCCGGTTCCGCGCCAGCGGCAAACAGATCGTCGCTTTCGGCGAAACCTACAATCAGGCGCAATACCTGCTCGCCGCGCAGGCCAACGAAATCTACATGGATCCGATGGGCGCCATGTTGCTCGAAGGCCTTGGCCGCTACCGCCAGTACTACCGCGAAGGCCTGCAAGACAAACTCGGCATCGATGTGCATTTGTTCAAGGTCGGCGAATTTAAATCCGCCGCCGAACCTTATGTGCTCGACGGCGCGTCGCCGGAGTCCAAAGAAGCCGATTTGTACTGGATGAACGATATTTGGCAGCGCTATCTTGGCGATATCGCCAAGGCGCGCAAGCTCAAAGTGGCGGATCTCGCCGCCAGCTTCGATACCATGCCGGCCGACGTGGTCGCGGCGCAAGGCGATCTGGCCAAGTACGCATTGCAGCGCAAGTTGGTCGATGGCCTGAAGACCGAAGAACAGATCGACGACTTGATGACCACGCGTGGCGAAGCCGACGACAGCGACGATGGCTTCCGCAGCATCGGTTTCGGCGGTTATTTAGCGCATCTGAATTCGCAATTGCCGGTGTTCAACGATAAAGGCGACATCGCGGTGGTGATCGCCGAAGGCGAAATCGTCCAAGGCGAACAGCCGCCGGGCACTGTCGGCGGCGAAACCACTGCGCAGCTACTGCGCGACGCGCGCGACGACGAGCAGGTGAAAGCGATCGTGCTGCGCGTGAACTCGCCCGGCGGCGATGTGTTCGCCTCCGAACAGATCCGCCGCGAAGTGGACGCGTTGAAAGAAGCCGGTAAGCCGGTGGTGGTTTCGATGGGCGATGTCGCTGCATCCGGCGGCTACTGGATCAGCATGAACGCCGATCGCATCTATGCCGATCCGTCCACGGTCACCGGCTCGATCGGTATCTTCGGTTTGGTCCCCACCTTCCCGCGCGCGCTGGAAAAAATCGGCGTGCGCACCGACGGCGTGGCGACCACACCGATGGCCGGCTTTAATCTTGGCCGCGCGTTGCCGGAAGATTACAAAGTGCTGATTCAGTCGGTGATCGAGAAGGGCTATCGCGATTTCACCGGCCGCGTGTCGAAAGCGCGCAAACAGCCGGTCGAAGCGATCGATGCCGTCGCCCGCGGACGGGTCTGGAGCGGCGCGCAGGCGAAGGAGCGCGGCTTGGTCGATGCCTTCGGCGGTTTGCAGGCCGCGATTGAAGACGCCGCCAAGCGCGCTAAATTAGGCAAGCCCGGCGACTACCGCGTGCGCTATATCGAAGAACAGATGAAACCGTTCGCACGCTTGCTCGGCAATTTCGCCAGCAGCGGCGTCGGCCATCTGATGCTGCGCGATTCCGACATCGCTCGCGCCTACGTCGCTAAGAACATGCCGCAGTTGGAACGCGATCTGAAGCTGCTGCAAAACGCCACCAACACGCGCGGCGGCACGCCGGTGAAAGCGTTCGCATACTGCTTCTGCGGGTTCTGATCCGTGCGCTGTCGATTCAGCAGCGCATTGCGATCGAAGCGTACTCACGATCGCAACGAACGCCCGGCGAAAGTCGGGCGTTTTGATTTGGCGGATCGGCCATCGCGCCATCGCTAGAGCGGCTGTTTGAGCCACTGCATGATCGCGGCGATCGTTATCGGGCCTTCCGGCCCTCCCACAAAAGCCAAGCAAAGCAAAGCCAAGCAAAGCCCGCCCACAAACAAGCGCTTGCGCTAGAGCGGGTCTCCGACCCGCTGCCCCTCTTCGCCCTTCTCGATAGGCCATGCGATCTGCAAACAAGCGGCGCGGAACGCCGCTCGACCGACGCCGCGATCTCGGATGGATGCGGCGCCTATTCTTCCGTCGCCGCGTCGATCGCTTTGCGCTGTTCCGTCGCTGCGTCTTCGGTCGCCTTGCGCAGCGCTTTGGCGTCGTTGATCGGCCGGTTGATCGCCTCGGTCATGGTTGTCGGCGCCGCATCCGCAGATTTCATCGGCGGCGGAATATCCTGGTCGGGCGCCTTCGGTTTGGAGCACCCTGCCGATGCGGCGAGCGTGAAAAAAACGGCTATCGCGACGAACGAAACTTTCATGGCATCACCCGGAACGATGCGCCCGCAGTGGGGCCTCGGCGTATCCTACGCCTTTCCAAAACCGTGAGTGCAGCCCATGGACCCGCAGCGCTGGCGTCTCGACGGACAACTCGCCCTCGTCACCGGCGGCAGCGCCGGCATCGGCCGTGCCGTCGCGCGCGAACTGCTCGGCTTCGGCGCGCGCGTGTTGATCGCAGCGCGCGATGCCGACGGCCTCGACGCCGTGCGCCTCGAATTGGAAGAAGAATTCCCCATCGGCGAAGTGCGCACCTGTGTAGCCGACGTGGCCGACGACGAACAGCGCACCGAATTGCTCGACTGGGTGGAGGACATCGGCGATGGCCTCAACATTCTGGTCAACAACGCCGGCGGCAACCTCACTAAGCCCACGAACGAGTACAGCGAAGACCAATGGCGCAGCATCTTCGAGGTCAATCTGTTCAGCGCGTTCGAGCTATGCCGCAGCGTGTATCCATTGCTGACCAAACATGCCGCTTCTAGCATCGTCAATGTCGGCAGCGTCTCCGGCATCACCCACGTCCGCAGCGGCGCGCCCTACGGCATGAGCAAAGCCGCGATGCATCAGATGACCCGCAACCTCGCCGTGGAATGGGCCGAAGACGGCGTTCGCGTGAATTCGGTGGCGCCGTGGTACATCCGCACCCGCCGCACCTCGACTAAACTCGCCGACCCCGATTATCTCGACGACGTGCTGCTGCGCACTCCGATGGGCCGCATCGGCGAACCCGAAGAAGTCGCCGCCGCCGTTGCGTTTTTGTGCTTGCCCGCATCGAGTTACATCACCGGCGAATGCATCGCGGTGGATGGCGGGTTTTTGCGGTATGGGTTTTGATCTGATCAGCGGCGGCCCCGATCTGTTGTGGCGGTCGTAGCGATGTGCGACCTGTCGGCAAGCGTTCACTCGCCATTTGGCGGTCGTTCGGTAGGGTGCCGATAAGGTCGCTTCGGCGGTCGCCAATCTTTTCGAATCCACACCACGCACCGAGGCACGTATGCGACTGAACATTCTCGTTGTATGCCTACTGCCTGCAGCCATCACCAGCGTGCATGCGCAAACGATTCCGAACGATCAAATCGACTACGCCCAATTCAAGCGAATCGTATTGGACACGGAACAGTACCGGGAATCGAGGCGACTGAGCGAAGAGGCTTTCATCGCCGCGCTAACAGAGCCCGACGTGATTCTTCTGGATGCACGCAGCAGCGCGGCGTTCGCGCTCAAGCACATCAAAGGCGCAAAGAATCTGCCTTTCACGGATTTTACCGCGCAGTCCTTGGCGGACGTTCTGCCGGACAAGAATGCCAAGATAGTGATCTACTGCAACAACAACTTCGTTGGCAGCCCGCGCTCCTTCGCCACCAAGGCCGCCCCGGCATCGCTTAATTTGTCCACCTACACCTCGCTGCGCGCATACGGCTACGACAACGTCTACGAACTGGGCCCGGTGTTGGACGTGCGCAGCGCCAAAGTCGTTTTTGAAGGCACGGAAGTTGGTGATGTGGCCCGGGTAAATGAAGCGCACCCGAGAAACCCCATCGCGGACGTTTCCGGCACCCCTTAGAGCCTGTTTAGACTCTCTCCACGCTCCGCGTTGCGTCGCCGCGACGCAACCCGAAGGGCTGAGCCACAGAACGCGCGGCACGGCATCCTCGCTCGGTCATGGATGGCGCCATTCTCTCGCTCCTCCTTGTTCCGCGCGTTCTGTGGCTCAGCGCGGAGCATGGAGAGAGTCTAAACAGGCTCTTAGGACGAAAGGCACAGTACGTAAGCGCAAGGCAGCGGAGGATGGCGTAGGCGGTTGATCGACGCTGCCCCTCATCCGGCGCTTCGCGCCACCCTCTCCCCGTTGTGCGGGGAGAAGAGAGCGGCGGTGTTGTGCTTGGCTCCTCCCGGCTAATCGGAGAGAAGAGAGTGTCGATGCAGTGCTCGACTCCTTCTCCCTGCGTGCAGGGAGAAGGTGGCGCGAAGCGCCGGATGAGGGGCCGCCACCGAAGTCGCGATCGCTGCCGATGCATCGTCTCTTCAAGAAATAGTAAATAAAAATAGTAAATAAAAACGGTATGTCGCTTTTTTGAAAAGCGCTAAACGTCATCGCCCGCCGCAAACGGCCACCAAGCCGCCCCGCGCACCCCCGAAGAATCGACGGTCGGACGACGCGCCCAGCGAACGCAAATCGGCGTATCGTGTCGCCACGGGGTGGGAACCCCGTCGTGTCGTTTCAGGGGGCGTTCGCTGTTCTGCATCCGGGTTGTTCTGTACCCGATGGTTTGGGCGAGCGACGTTGACATTCCGATCCGAGTCGGGCTGCCCGCACGGGCTCTCTGAGCGATGTATGGACAGGCGCGCCATCGGCGCGTCTCATGTGGTTTCGTTCGCTTAGACAGGGAGATGCGTCATGGCTCAACACGCTTTATTCGTTTCGTCTTCCGCGCCATCGCTCACTGCGCGACTCACTACGCGACTCAGTGTGCTGGCGTTGGCGCTGTTCGCCGCCGTGCCGGTGTTCGCTACCGAGCCGGCGACCGCCGAGCCGCCGGCCGACCGGGTCGTCGCCGATCCGACGGTGGTGCCGATGCTGCGTTCGCTGCCGTCGGCGGCGCCGCGGCTTTTGCAAGTCGATCGCACGCAGGAAGGCGCCGATGCCGACAAAAATCCGCAGCTCAATATTCGCCTGACCGATGGCCGCATCTACAACCCCGCGACGCAGCGCTTCGATCGCGTGCGGTTGCGCAGCTATGTCGCCGAGGGCGCGGCGCCGAATCCGTTCACGCCCTTCGTCGCGCCGACAATTCGCACCAAGCCCGGCGACACCGTGCGCGTGACCTTGAACAACACGCTCGAACCGCAGCCCGATTGCAAGCCGCCGAACATCAATACGCCGCATTGTTTCAATTCGACCAATCTGCATTCGCACGGGCTGTGGGTCAGCCCGTCGGGCAATAGCGATAACGTGCTGATTACGATTCGGCCCAAGGTCGCGTTCGAGTACGAATACAACATCCCGGCGACGCATCCGGCCGGCACGTTTTGGTATCACCCGCATCTGCACGGTTCCACCGCGCTGCAAGTGGCCAGCGGTATGGCCGGCGCGCTCATCATCCACGGCGACCGACCGCCGACGCCGAGCCGCAACGGCGATGTCGATACGCTGCTGCGCGATGAAACCGGCACGGCGTATCGGGAGCGCCTCGTGCTGTTTCAACAGGTGGCGTATGCATGCCGCGATGCCAACGGCAAGATCAAGACCGATGCGAGCGGCGCTTGGGTGTGCGATGCCTACGACCCACGTAACCCCGATAATCCGGCCGCTTTGGGCATGATCGAGAATTACGATCAGCTCGGGTTCAATACCTGGGGGCCATCGGGCCGCTACACCAGCATCAACGGCCAAATCATGCCGCGCTTCCCGGGCGCAGTGGCAGGGCGGGTCGAACGCTGGCGTACGATCCATGCCGGCATTCGCGATTCGATCAACCTGCAGTTTATTCGGATGAAGCCCTCGGCCGACCCGTCGAAACTGCGCAGTTTGAGCAAGCACGCGCAGTGGATTTCGCAGAACTGCGTCGGCACGCCGCTGACCCAATTCGAGATCGCCAGCGATGGTTTGACCCATGGGCAAGCGATCGACAAAACGCAGACGATTCTGCAGCCGGGCTATCGCAGCGATCTGCTGATGGTGTTCCCCACAGCAGGCACGTACTGCGTGATCGATGGCAACATCGCGGCATCGGGCTCGATTTCCGGCGAAGCCGAAACGCGGCGCTTGCTCGGTACGGTGTCGGTGGCGCCGGGCGTGCCGGTGGGCGACGATCCTGCCGCGTATCTGCAGCGCGTGCTGATGCAATCGGCCGAGCGCTGGATGCCGAACGATGTGAAGGCGCGGGTGGTTGCCGATCTGAAGAACAGCCTGCATCTTGATGCCTTCGTGCCGCACGCCACCATCACCGATGGCGAACTTACGCCGAACTCCGGGCAGAAGGTCGAGTTCAATATCGCGGGCGGTAAATTCATGGTCAACGGACAACCCTACGACCCCGCGACCGCACGCGATCTCATCCTCAACAACGTCGAAGAATGGACGCTGACGTCTGCGGCCGGCAGTCATCCGTTCCACATCCACGTCAACCCATTCCAGGTCGCGCGCATCATCGACAACGCGACCGGAAAAGATGTGAGCCTGCCCGGCAGCGGCGACTCCGAATACGCGGGGCTTAAAGACACCTGGAAAGACACGCTGATGGTGAAGTCCGGTTTCACGCTGTACGTGCGCACACGCTACCAGCGTTACATCGGCGAGTACGTGCTGCATTGCCATATCCTCGATCACGAAGACCAAGGCATGATGCAGAACGTGCGCGTGCTGTTGCCCGATGGCCAGGGCGGTGCGGTCGGCAACGGGCATCATTGAGCGACGTTGAACAAGTCCATCCCCGGGCCATGTTCGGGGCAGGCTCTGGAGGTGCTCAGTGGTCGCGCGTTCGGTGCATGCCCGAACGCGCGCTCGCCGAATCAATCAAGTGCGCGATCGATTCGCGGGCGACAGATCCATGTATCCCAGCAATGGCAATGCGGCGAACTTCCAGCCCGCGAGCTGCGCCAACGTCGTGACCGTCGGTGCGATCAACGACACCAATGGCGGCCGCGCCTGGTTTTCAAATTTCGGCGCCGCAGTGGACATCGCCGCACCGGGCGTGAATGTGCTCTCGACGCTCAACAACGGCGCGCAGACGCAAGGGGCCGAGGCTTATGCGTTCTATAACGGAACGTCGATGGCGTCGCCGCATGTGGCCGGCGTCGGTGTATTAGTACAGAGCCGGCGCCTCGCATTGGGCATGCCGCTGTATACGCCCGCGCAGTTGGAATCGCAGCTCAAGACGCGTGCGCGCGCGTTCCCGGTCACGCCGGATCAGCCGATCGGTACCGGCATCGTCAATGCCGATGCGGTGGTGACCGCTGCCCAGCCGCAGCCGCCGGTCATTACCAGCTTGTCGTGCTCGGGCACCGGCGGCGGGTATTGCACGGTGTACTACACCTCGGACGTCACGCCGGTCACCATCAGTTGGTCGGGCGGCTACTCCAGCTCCACTGCCGGCAACAGCAGCACCTACTCGAACGTGTGTGGCCCCTTGTCCGGGTTCTCGGTCGGGGTGACGGTGACGGTGACCAACAGCATCGGTTCGACCAGCGCGACGTCGTATCCGTTCTGCCAGCGTTGATAGCGATGGGTCCGGTTGGCGCGATCAGCCGGATCTTTCGATCGTGATCGAAAAGGGGGCTTCGGCCTCCTTTTCGTCGTGACAGCGGTGGATTCGACGCTCAACGCACACACGTGCTGCCGCGATAGATCGTCGCAAACCGCTCGTAGTCCGTCTTGCGTTCGTCGTTATTGCTGCCGGCGAACTTCCAGCGGAATTCGGCTTCGTCCATGCGGCGTTTCCAGGCGCTGCACAGTTGCTCCGCAGCGATCGCGGTGCAGACATCGCGGCGCATTTCGCAAGCGCTGCCCGCGGCGAGGTTGGGCGTGCCGTCGATGCCGACGGTTTCCAGCGGTTTACAGGTGGCAGGCGGTTCGGCGCTGTCGCCGAGGTAGTCGCGATCATCCCAACTGCGGCATTGGAACAGCGCCGGTGGCGCTTGCGGCGGGGTCGCAGCTGCGGGGAGCGCTTGCACGGGCACGGGCGGCGGTGTTGGCGCTGTGCGCACAGGTGCTGGCGATGCAGGCTTGGCCGGAGCGCTCGCTGCGGGCAGGACCGGCAATGTGCCGATATCGCGGATTTGCTGGGTGTGACCTTTCGGGCAGGGTCGATCGTTTTGCAGCGTGATGTTGCCGGCAGGGTCGGTGCAGCGATAGATCACCATCGGCGCCTGCGCAGGCAGCGGCGTGGGTACGCCTGCGGCTATCGCGCAAAGCAACACGAGCGCCCCGCGCACCGGCATCAGGATGCGTTCAATAGGATTCCCAATGGGATGCCGCTGCGCAGGTGTGATCGTCATAGGTCGAAGTATGCGTCGATTAGCAGCCTGCTAGTGCGGCCTGCTAGTAGCGGCCTGCTAGCGCGGCTTCACCGCGCGCATGAAACCCGCGGCCATCGGCGCACTGCAGGCATCGGGCACCGAGACCGAAAACCAACGGCCGTCTGCGACAGGCCACTGCAGCACGTGCAGGCCCGAGCCGACATCGCGCTGTGCGGGGCCGAGCTTGGCGACGATCTGCGCGATCGGCATCTGTCGATCCACGCCCTTGAACGCCGATGCGGGCTGCGGCGTGGCGCTCGCGGAAACCAAACGCATGTCCCAGAGGCAGGGAGCGGATACGGTCGGCGGATTCGGCGCTGGCGTTGTGGCGTTCGCCGATAACGTCACCACCGCCGCTGCGCACAGCAGCAGCGGGATTCTGCGGGCCGTCCAGGCGTCAGAACGGCGCATCGTCCTTCACCGCTTTTTTGATCACCCGCTTCATACCGGTGTTTTCCATCGGCTTGGACGTCAGCAGCGATTTCGCCGGCGCGGCGTAATCGTAGAGCGAGGCCTTACTCACGGCTGCCTTCTTCGCGGCGGCTTTTTTCTTGGCCGTGCCGTTGGTCGTGCTTTTGGTCGTGCTTTTGGTCATGGTCTTGCTCCCGCCCTTTTTCGTGGTCGATGCGGTCGCGGTCTTCTTGCCGGCGGTGTTCTTAGGCTTCGCGGCGTTGGGTTCTGCGGTCGATGTGCTTGCGGCTTTTTTCGCGGGTGATTTTTTCGTAGCCGCTTTTTTCGCAGCGGCTTTCTTCGCACCGAAGCCTTTGCGCATCGGCTTGCCGGTGGTTTCCATCAGCCCGATCGCTTCGTCCAGCGTCAGCGACGCCGGCTCGCGGTCTTTGGGAATCTTGCCGTTGAGTTTGCCGTCGCTGAGATAGGGGCCGAAGCGGCCGTTGAGCACTTCGATGTCGCTATCGGGGAACGACTTGATGATCCGATTGCGCGCGATCTCTTCTTTTTCTTCGATCAGAAACAGTGCGCGCGCGAGGTCGATGGTGTAGGGGTCGTCTTCTTTTTTCAGCGACGCATACACGCTGCCGCGCTTGGCGAACGGCCCGAACCGGCCGATGCCGACGCTGACCTCATCGCCGTTGTGCTCGCCGAGCTTGCGCGGCAGCCGGAACAGCTCCAGCGCGTTCTCCAGCGTGATCGTATGCATGCTCTGGCCGGGACGCAGGCTGGCGAAGGTCGGCTTGTCGTCGTCGTCGGCGGTGCCGATCTGCGCGTACGGCCCATAACGGCCCAGACGCACGCTGACCGGTTTGCCGGATTTGGTATCGACGCCCAGTTCGCGCGCGCCGGTGGCTTCGCTGCGATCGACCGATTCGGTCTTGGCATCGACCAATTCCTTGAACGGTCCCCAGAAGCGCTCCATCAGCGGGATCCAGTCTTTTTCGCCGCGGCTCACTTCGTCCAACTCGTCTTCGAGCTTGGCGGTGAAGTCGTAATCGACATAGCGGGTGAAATGCCCGCTGAGGAAATTGCTGACCGCGCGGCCGACGTCGCTGGGGCGGAAGCTGCGGCCTTCCATCTCCACGTACTTGCGGAACAACAGGGTTTGGATGATCGACGAGTAGGTCGATGGCCGGCCGATGCCGTATTCCTCCAGCGTCTTCACCAGCGCCGCTTCGGTAAAGCGCGGCGGCGGCTGGGTGAAATGCTGATCGGTGTGGATGCGGTCGAGCGGAACGCGATCGCCGGTCTTCATCGACGGCAGCTTGCGGCCCTCGTCGTCGTCGTCGTTCTTTTGGTCCTTGCCTTCTTCGTAGACCGCAAGGAAGCCCGGATCGACCACCGTGGTGCCGCTGGCGCGGAAGCTGTGCTCGCTGCCAGCGGCGAGATCGACCGACACGGTGTTCATCGTGGCCGGCACCATCTGCGAGGCGACCGCACGCTTCCAGATCAGCTCGTACAGGCGGCGTTCGTCGTCGCTGAGGAAGCGACTGACCTGCGAAGGCGTGCGCAGTGCCGAGGTCGGGCGCACCGCTTCATGCGCTTCCTGCGCGTTCTTGGACTTGGTCTGGTAGACGTTCGGTTTATCGGGCAGCGCCTTGGTGCCGAAATCGCGCGCAATCACGTCACGCAGTTCACCCAGCGCTTCGGCCGACAAACTGACCGAGTCGGTACGCATATAGCTGATCAGACCGACGGTGCCTTCTTCGCCGATGGTCACGCCTTCGTACAATTTCTGTGCGACCTGCATCGTGCGCTTGGTGGTGAAGCCGAGCTTGCGCGAAGCTTCCTGCTGCAGCGTCGATGTGGTGAACGGCGGCGACGGCCGGCGCTTGCGCTCTTTGCTGACGACATCGGTGACTTGCAGCACGCCATTGGCCGCAGTGACGATCCGTTTGCGCGCGGCTTCGGCGGTGTCGCCATCGGTGACGGTGAATTGCTCGAACTTTTTGCCATCGAGCTTGTTGAGCTTGGCGGTGAACGCTTGGGTCGGGTGCGCGCACTCGGCTTCGACCGTCCAGTACTCGCGGGCGATGAAGGCTTCGATCTCTTCTTCGCGCTCGACGATCATGCGCAGCGCTGGCGACTGTACGCGGCCGGCGGACAGCCCGCGCTGCACTTTGCGCCACAGCACCGGCGACAGATTGAAGCCGACCAGATAGTCGAGCGCGCGACGTGCCTGCTGGGCATCGACCAGGTTGACGGCGATGGCGCGCGGTTTGGCCATGGCTTCCTTAATCGCCCGCGGGGTGATTTCGGTGAAGACCACGCGCTCCAGGGTGCGGTCCTTGAGCAGGCCGCGTTCTTTCAGTATTTCCGCGATGTGCCAGCTAATCGCCTCGCCCTCGCGGTCCGGGTCGGTCGCGAGATAGAGGTGCTGGGCGGCCTTTGCGGCCTTGGCGATGGCCTCGACGTGTTTTTCGTTTTTCTCGATCAACTCGTAGCGCATGGCGAAGCCCTGCTCGGGATCGACTGCGCCTTCTTTGGGCACGAGGTCGCGCACATGGCCGTACGAGGCCAGGACGTGGAAATCCTTGCCGAGGTATTTGTTGATCGTCTTGGCCTTGGCGGGCGACTCGACGATGAGGAGGTTCTTGGCCATCTCGGGGGTGTATTTCCGGGGGAATGCCGCTCCGAACGGGTGCGGCGGGACGTGCTGAACGGCAAACAATGAAGCCAAAACTGGGGGCGATCAGCCAGAAGCCAACGCCCGGGAGGACCGGGCGCCGTGACGGTGCCTTTATTAGTGGTGTCACGTCCGGGCGGTTGCTGTCAAGCCGGCAGAAATGACAGGGTGCCCGTGAGTGCGGGCTCAGGGGCCAATGTATTTTCGATTTTCTCTTGTAAATCAAAGGCTGACAGCGATTCGCCGAATACCGACCAGATGTCGCGAACACAGAGGTTAAGGCTGGCGCTGTGTCCTACCCACGCGCAGCCGCGAGGGTTTGCCGGGTCGCGTTTAGAGCCGGTTGAAGCGGGGTTTCTGCCTCGCCCGTCTCAGTAGAGGCCGTCGCAGGCGCTGCGCCGGTGAGCGCAGCGCCACGCCACGAAGCCACCCGGTACTGCGCACCCCGTCAGGGCTGCCGATGTCCAAGTGCAGCCCCGTCCAAGTGCAGCCAGATGCCCAGTGCAGCCATTCCCCAGAGCACGCCAAGACACGGAGCACGCCAAGACACGGAGGACCATGCTGCGGTCGATCTGGCTTTGCTGCGATAGACGTCGCTGCTCGGGTCCGGCGCGGTGAAGCCCGGTTCGATTTGCAGGTTCAAGGCGCGATGGCGGGCATCAATCCAGCCGCTAGCCGCAGGGGCTGCGACATTGACCTCCGATGCCTCCTCAATGTCGTCGTCGGCATCGTGCGTCGCGCGCAGGATGAGCCGGCTTGAGTGATGCGATCAGCGCATGCTGCCTAACGCAGCGAAGCCGAGCACCGCGATCAGCGCGATCATGCCGACAAACAGCAAGCCGCCCAGGCACAGCACCACCACCGTGACCACGCCCAGTTCCTCGCGCTGCAAATCGGCTTGGGTGGTGAAGGCGTATTTATCCACCACCAGGGTGTCGCTGATCATGTCGTGCAGCGCGCGTTTGCGATCGGTGAAGCCGGCCATGATCAGGCCGATGCCGAGGGTTAAGCTGCTGAGGACATAGCCGAAATAACGCCCGAAACCGCGCATGAAGGTGATGCGCGTGCCGTCGCTGCGGGTGACTTTGATGCCGACGGCCAGCTTGCCGACGCTGGCCTGCATGCTGGACGAATGCATCCAACCGAAATACGTGGCGCCGAGGACCAACGCGATGATTTGGTTGATGACTTGCAGCAACACCGCCAAGCCTTCGTCGCCGCCGGCTCCGATCACCGCGATCATCATGACGCCGAACATCGCGCCGATCATGCCAGCGACGATGCCGACCACAAAACTGTCGATGAACAGCGCAGCGGCGCGCTTCCAGAACCCGGCATACACCACGCGCCCGCCCGCGATGTAATTGCTCTCGTCGCGCAGCTGCGCTTTTGGCGGCGCGTACGGTGAGATCGGTTCGGCGATACGGTAGGGATTGGCATCGGCATCGGCTGGCGCGTCGGGACCAGCGGTCGCGAAAGCGCTCGCGGCCTGCCTGGCCGTCGCGGCGGGGGCGTCGAAGATCGATGCGCTCGTGGTGTTGGCCGTCACGACTTCCGCGACGGCTTCGCGCCAAGGCTTCCAGTCGGCATAGCCTTCGCGCCACACCAGGGTGTCGGGCCCGATCTGCGCGTTGCTGTGAAGCTGCGCCAAATCGTCGGCGCTCACCGGGCCGAGGCGTTCGCGTTGGGCGTTGCTGTAGTACCACTGCGTCATGGCGAAACATCCATAGAAGGGTCAGGCCGGAAACCAGGCCGGAAACCAGGCCGGAAACAAGAGACGTGAGTGAGCCGCGTTACCGTCCCTGCGCCGAAGCTTAACAGGCCTGTGAACCGCGACGGTCAAACCCAAGCCGTCGACTGTCGTCGGACGAAGCGGTCACGGCGTTGCGACCGGCGGGCGGGCTCAGCGCGGGCGGTTCGCTCATCATGGGCCGCTGCTCAGTTGCAGCCCGGCGGTTTCAACCATGCGTTCGTGGTGTTGGAGCGACACGACACCGAAATATCGCCGCGTTCGCCCTGCGCCACGTACATCGCGGTCGTGTTCGCCCACTCGCTGCCCGGCGGCCCGAAGCGCACGGCGTAGGCGCAGCGATACGGGTCTTCCGAGAACAGCGAGATGTCGTAGCGGCCGCTCAACTCCGGCAAACGCACCTGCACTGACTCGAACTCGAACTCCTGCGGGCACTTACCGGCTTGCAGCGTGCTGCTGCCCATCGCTTCAACCAGCAGTTGGCGCAGGCGGGCATCGTCGTTGGCGAGCTGTTGCGCGTCGTAGACCGTTTGCGCCACCGGCGGGCCGATGGTGGGTGGACGCTTCGCGGCGGCGACTGCGGCGGCTTGGGCTTGCTGTGCCTGCTTGGCGCGTTTGGCGTAATCGTTGTATGCAGGTATTGCGATCGCGGCGAGGATGCCGAGCAGCACCACGCCGGCGACACCGACCGCGATCGCGGCGATCAAACAGCCCGATAGCTTGGTCTTTGCCGATGGCGCCGACGGCTCGTCTGCGTTCGGCCAAGGCGTGCCGGTCTGCGGGTCGATCTGGGTAAAGCGGTCGTCGTCGATCGCGACGATGCCCAGCGATAGCCCCGGCGGCGGCATCGGCGGCGGTTGCGCGGGATCGGGTTTCATCCCGATCAGGCCCAATTCTTCGATCAAGCGCTCGGCCGGCTGCCATTCCCGCTGCCCCTCGCGCCAGACCAGGGTGTCCAGCGCCATCCGCCGTTCGCGGTAATGCTGCTGGATCTCTTCGACGCTAAGCGGACCGATCCGGCCCTGGCCCGGGCTGTGGTAATACCAAACTTGCATGCGTTTCCCCTCAGAACGGCGTTACGACTAGACGGTGCATAGCGTTTCCCTGCATGCCCGGCAAGCTAGCAAAGTTGGGGCGCCGACGGCCTACGAATGCGGCGAATTTCCGCACGAACGGCTGTAACAGCGGATCGGCGCGCTTGGGAGGATCACGAGAGGAGATAGTGCGTGCGGCGGCCCGCTGGCCGGCCAGTGGCGCGGAAGGCGAGACATCAGCACGGCGGTTCGAGCCCGACTCAGTGCACGAAGTCGTCGTCGTCCTCGAACATCTGGGTTTCCATCCAGGCGTAGGCCGCCTCTGAGCCCGGCTGATTGAACAGCACCATCAGCACGACCCATTTGAGATCGTCCAGATCGAGTTCGTCCTGATCCAGCGCCATCGCCCGGTCAAGCACCAGTTCGCGTTGGTCGTGATCGAGGATGCCGTGCTGTTCGAGGAACAGCAGAAAGCCGCGGCATTCGACGTCGAGCTTGTCCAGCTCGGGGCCGAAATAAATGCGGGTCGGGCCATTCGCGCGCGGCGCGGTAGGGCCCGGGCGACGGTCGGCGAGACCATCCAACCAATCGAAGGCTTTACTGATTTCCGACGGGCTGAAGCCGGCTTGCAGCAGGCTGTTCTGCAGCGAATCGCGGTCCCGCGCCAAATCGGAGTCGTCGGCGATGTAATGCTCGAAAAGATAGAGCAGAACGTCGAGGATGCTTTCTTTCATGTCCCCTGACTTGCGCCCTTAGCGCGGTGAGATGAGGCGGTGGCGAGAAGGATCGTTGATGCGAACCGCCGGCACCGATGGCGCCGGTACCGATGACCCTCTGCGATCACCTCGTCCGACGGCTGTAGCGGCCATGTTCGGCGGTGACGCGTCCCTGCAACTCCATCGTCAGAAGCATGGAGGACAGCGCCGCAGTCGTCAATCCGGTGCGCTCCGCCAGCCGATCCATATCGGTTGGGTCGTGACCCAATGCCTGCCACAACAGGTGGTGGGCGGAGCTGTCATCGGCAAAGTCGTTGTCGGCGCCGGAAGAGACGCGCGATTCGCGGGCTTGATGGGGCGCGTTGATGAAGGATAGCGATTGCTGCGAGTGCTCGGAGATGGGGCCTGCCGGATGCCGGCGCAAGTGCTCGGCCAGGGTCGCGGCCCAGGGCGCGAGCGCGGCGACCGCTTCGTCCGCCGTTTCGATCAGGGCGGCGCCATCGCGGATCAGGCGATGGCAGCCGCGGGCCATCGGGTTGTGGATTGAGCCGGGAATCGCGAACACCTCGCGCCCGGCCTCGGTCGCCAAACGCGCAGTGATCAGCGCCCCAGAGCGGCTCGCGGCTTCGACCACCAGGGTGCCCAAGGCGAGGCCGGCGATGATCCGGTTACGGCTAGGGAAGTGCTCGCGCAGGGCTTCCGTGCCCGGCGGGTGTTCGCTGACCACCGCGCCCTGCGCTGCGATCCGGGCCAGCAGCGCGGCGTGAGCCCTGGGATAGGGCACGTCCGGCCCGGTGCCGAGCACGGCCACCGTGAGCCCGCCCGCGTCCAACGCGGCCTCATGCGCGGCGCGATCCACCCCGGCGGCCAACCCGCTGATGATCGACAGCCCGGAGCGGGCCAAATCGTTCGCAAAGTGGCGGGCGTTGTCGCGGCCCCCGGCGCTGGGATTGCGACTGCCCACCACCGCCACGCCCGGATGCCACAGCAGCCCCGGTTCGCCGGCCACGAACAGCGCCAGCGGCGGGCTGGAGATGCGTCGCAACAACGCGGGGTAGTCCGGGTCGTGCCAGCCGATCAGGCGATGACCGGGTTGCTGCAGCCAGTCGCGGCTTCGCGCCAGTGCCGGCAGCGCGTCATCGTGGCGCAGGGCGTGGATCTGCAGAAGATCCAGGCCGTGCTCGCGCCAGCGCGCGGGGCCGGCGGCGAGTGCGGCGAGCGGGTTGCCGCAAGCGGCCAGCAGTGCGCGGCGGGGCGCAGTGGCGCCGCCGCACAGCGTTAGCCGCAGCAAGGCGTCGGTGATGGCTGCGGTGTCGTTGGCGGCAGTGTGACCTGCGGCGGTCGTTTGCGGGTTCGATGTCAGCGAGGGAGGCGTCGTGTCCATGCCGATACCGTAGGCCGGACACGACGACGGCGCCCTCAGGCGCCGCCGCGTTGTGCTGTAGGAAAAGTCCGAATCCGCGCGAATCTGCTCGCAGGTCACGCGGAGCGAACCCGTATCGTTTTATTTGATCGCTTTACTTGGTGTCCGGGTGCTTGACGCGGTAGCCGACCATGGTCTGCTTCACGCTATCCATCACCAGTGCGTAGCTCACGTTGTTGAAGGTGCGGAACACCATGGCATGCGATGCGTATTCGTCCGGCAAACGCGTGCGCGCGCCGCGGGGGACGGTTTCCTCACCACGCTCCAGGCCGTAGGCCACGCGGTCGACATCATTGCTGCCCTGGCGCCACAGCGACACCACGGTGCCGTTGTCGATACCATCGGCGCTGCCGGCCGAGATCGCCACCACTTCGTTGGTGCCCGCGCTAATCACCGAGCTGGCCACCGCGAGCACGCGCGACTTGTCGGGATTCAACGGCTGCTTCGGCGGGTGTGGGAAGAACTGCAGATCGTAGGGCTGCGCATCGACCGGGATGATGCGGTCGCCGACCCGGGCTTCGGTGTTCGGGTCGTCCAGCATGATCGTCGCCGCTTCCACATCGCCTTCCGGCAGCTTCATCAAATTGCCGGCGTTCACGCGCAGCAACTCGTAGCCCAGGCGTTCGCCGGTATCGGCGCTGGCCGCTTCGCTCCAACCCGTGCCGAAACTAGTGATCGAACGACCGCGAAAATCCAGATCGTTTTTCAGCGGGATGTCGCAGCAGTTACGTTCGCCGATGCGGCGGTAGTGATTGGTCGGGCGCAGGATCGCGAAGCGCTGGCCGACTTGCGCGCCGTCCAGGCCTTTCACGTAGACCTTTTGCCCAGAAGTGGCGCGGGTGTAGTCCTCTTCGATGCCGACCACGTAGGGCAGCTCTTTGAAGCTATCGACCACGCGCAGGTCTTTGAGGTACGGCTCGATCTGCGACAGCGAGATCGCGTTGATCGGCGCATCGGTGCGCGGCCCGGGGGTCACGCCCACGCCGCCCACGCGATCCAGATAGGCAAGGCTGATCACGTCGCCCGGATAGATCAGATGCGGGTTCTTGATCTGCGGGTTCGCCTGCCAGATTTCCGGCCACAGCCACGGCCGCTTCAGGAATTTGCCTGCGATGTCCCACAGGGTGTCACCGCGCTTGACGGTATAGGTATCCGGGTGGTCGCCCCGGTACTCCTGGGCCACGACGTAAGTGCCTGCCGTCAGCAATGCGACGACGGACGCGGTACGCAGTCCATGAGAAAAGCGCTTAAGGATGCTGGCCATCTACTTGCTCCCCTTGGGAATTTCCCCAACACAACGTCCGCACTATAGCCCACAAAACCCGGCTCTTGGCAAGTCCGGAGGCGTTACAATGCCCTTGTCCGCGCCCCAGGCCCGTCTCCATCTCTACAAATATGACGCTGCTCCCAATTCTCGAATTCCCCGATCCCCGGCTCCGGACCAAGGCCCAGCCGGTCGATCCTGCCCGAATCGCTGATCCTGAGTTCCAGGCCCGGCTCGACGCTATGTTCCACACCATGTACGAGGCCCCGGGCATCGGTCTGGCCGCCAGTCAAGTGGACGACCACCGCCGGTTCATGGTGATCGACATCAGCGAGGAGAAGAACGAACCGCTGGTGTTCATCAACCCGGTGATCGCCAAAGCCGACGGCCATCAGGTGTACCAGGAGGGCTGCCTCTCGGTCCCCGGCATCTTCGCCGACGTCACCCGCGCCAACACCATCACCGTGAACGCCTACGGCCGCGACGGCCAGCCGTTCGAGCTGGAAGCAGACGGCCTGCTGGCGATCTGCATCCAGCACGAAATGGATCACCTCGAAGGCAAGTTGTTCGTCGATTATCTGTCGCAGCTTAAGCGCGAGCAGGTGCGGAAGAAGTTGGAGAAGGCAAGGCGCGTGAGTGCGGCGTGATGGATATGCTTTTTTTTCGCAAGGTGCAACAGAATGGCTGATCCTGTAACCGCGACAATTGCGGTTTTGGCGCTTGCGGTCTCCGCAACGACAGCTTGGTTAACGCTTTTTCGCCGAGGAACGATTCGAATGACCCAGCCAACGGTCATTTTTTTCGGGCCAGATTCACCGCGCTCCGCCAAAGAAAGACCCCTGCCAAAAATTTATTTGCGGACACTGCTATTCACTAATTCCAAACGTGGTCGTGTTATTGAAAGCATGCATGTTTCTCTGAAGAGAAATGAAACCCGTCAGAATTTCAATGTTTGGGTGCATGGTGACGACAAGCTGGTAAGAGGTAGTGGCTTATTTGTTGGGGAGACTGGGATTGCCGCGAATCACCATTTTCTTGCGCCAGATGACGGAAATTCTTTTAACTTCTGCGCGGGAAGCTACACGCTGGATGTGTATGCCAAACTTCTCGGAGACAAAAAACAAACCCTTCTTTTCTCTCAACGTTTAGAAGTTTCTCAAGATCTAGCGCATGCGATCCAAGAGGCAGGTACAGGCCTTTATTTTGACTGGGGTCCAGATTCTTCGAGGTATATTCCCCATGTCGAGAAACGTTTGCCTGCGCCCGATCCTGAAGCGTTCCTAGAGAAGCTCGACATTGCATTGCGCTCAAACAAGGCGCCTGTCGATGGAGGTAAACAGTTTCCTCCGCTACCAACTCCACCTGCGACATAAAGCTATTGATATTCACCCTCAAGATCGGAATCTAGACATTTCCGCTCGTCATCCCGGCGAACGCCGGGATCCAGCACTTGGAAATCCCCGGCAGAAAACTGGGTTCCGGCGTTCGCCGGAATGACTAAGCGACCATCCGCTCCAACTGCTTCAATTTTGAGATAGGTACTACGCAGTTAACGATTTCGTTGTGAAAACAGGTCCCTCGCCTTCGGCTCGGGATGACAGCCAAAGGCCCTCTCACTACATGCCACTCCGCCTCATCTTCGCCGGCACCCCCGACTTCGCCGTCCCCTCCCTCCGCGCTGCTGCGAAATACGGTGAGGTGGTCGCGGTCTATACCCAGCCGGACCGTCCTGCGGGCCGGGGGCGGGCGCTTACGTCGTCG
>JANMGT010000067.1:0-3512 GCA_031374725.1 Lysobacteraceae bacterium
GGAAGCTGCAGGCTACGGACGAATTCTCAACATCGCCTCGCTCGCCGGTCTGGCGCCCGCCTCCGCCGGCCATACGCTGTACGGCGCAGCCAAGGGCTTTATGATCCGCTTTTCGGAATGTCTTGCGCTGGAAACGCAAGCGAAGGGCGTGCATGTCACCGCACTGTGCCCAGGCTTCACCTACAGCGAATTCCACGATGTGAACGGCATGCGCGCGCGGGTGTCGGGATTGCCGAAATGGCTGTGGCTGGACGCCGAGACGGTCGCCCGCCTGGGCGTGGACGCGGTGGAGCGCGGCGACGCGCGCTGTATCACTGGCGGCGCCAATCGCGCCATCGCCGTACTGACGAAATATCTGCCGGACGGGCTGACACGTGCGTTGGTCGCGAGCAAGAGCAAGGAATTTCGCGATGCGGACTGAACTCGGCCGCAGCCTCGCTGCGTCGGCCGTGCTGCTGACAATCCCAAGCAGGCGATGCTGGCCATGAATACGCTCCCTTGCCAGCGAAAAACAGGTCGCTCGCCTTCGGCCGGGATGACAACGATCAAATTCGTACTGATCGCTCCTATCTTGCTTACTTCAACTTGATTTCCCTCAGCCGCTCTTCCAGATAGCCGTGCGCGGTGATCGGCTGCGGATAGCGGCTGGGGTTGTCCGGTGAGATGCACGACGGCAACACGTCGATCAGAAAATCCGGGTTCGGGTGCAGGAAAAACGGCGTGGAATAGCGCGGCTTGCGCGCCGCTTCGCCCGGCGGGTTGACCACGCGATGGGTGGTGGACGGATAGACGTGATTGGTCAGGCGCTGCAGCATGTCGCCGATGTTGACCACGATGGTGTCCGCGTCGGAGGTGAACGGCACCCATTCGCCTTGCTGAGATTTCACTTCCAAGCCCGCCGCACTGGCACCGACCAGCAGGGTGATGAAATTGATGTCTTCGTGCGCACCGGCGCGCACGTTCGGAATGTCGTCGGTGGTGATCGGCGGGTAATGGATCGGGCGCAGGATCGAATTGCCATTGTTGGTCTTATCGGCGAAGAAATGCTCGGGCAGACCAATGTGCAGGGCTAAGGCGCAGAGCACGCGCGAGCCGAGTGCGTCCAGCGCGTCGTATAGCGCCAGCGCGCGTTCGCGGAAATCCGCTACTTCGCTCGGCCACACGTTCGGCGCCATGACATCGGCGTACTTCGCGTCGCGGATTTCGCGGCCGACGTGCCAGAACTCTTTCAGATCGAAGTGTTTGGCGCCTTTCGCGGTTTCGACCCCGAACGGCGTATAGCCGCGCGCGCCGCCGCTGCCTGGGATGTGGTACTGCGTTTTGACGTCTTCCGGCAGCGCGAAAAACCGCACGAACGCATCGTAAGCGTCATCGATCAACTGCTGCGAAATGCCGTGGCCGCGAATGCCGGCGAAGCCCCATTCGCGATAGGCAGCACCGAGTTCGGCGACGAAAGCGTCACGATCGGTGTCGTAGCGGCGGATGTCAAGCGTTGGGATGTCGGACATCGGAATGCTGGGGGCTGGAATACTCATGCGGCAGACCTGATCTAGTCGTTCAAGAAGGGGCGTTGGATCACAGTGGCAATTTTAAGGTAACGCGAATTTACGGTAGAGCAGAGAGAGAGCGGACGCGAGGGCGGATTCTGGCGAATCAACTCCGCGACCGGCTTGATCGCCGTCAAACCAGCGTTGGGGTTCGGCCGGCTAGCGGAGCGACTTCGGACATCAAACCGCTGCACGCACGGCCTCAGCCAGCCGATCCAGCGTGGACTGCATCAGCGCTGCGTCGTCGGCCTCCACCGTGACCCGCACCACCGGCTCGGTCCCGGATGGACGCAGGAACGCACGCCCCCTGCCCTGTACCGCTGCCTGGGCCGCCGCCAGAGCCGCTTTGACGCTATCGGCATCGGCCGGCTTGACGCCGTTGGCGACGCGCACATTGACGGTCTTCTGCGGCACTTTCGCGAAGCCCGCCAGCGCCTGCTGCAGACTGAAACCGCGGCGACGCAGCACTTCCAAGACCTGCAGGGCACTAACGATGCCGTCGCCGGAGCTGACGCGGTCCAGGCACAGCAAATGCCCGGACGTTTCGCCGCCGAGAGTGCCGCCGTGTTCCAGCAGACCCTGGTGCACGTAACGATCGCCGACTTTGGTACGCAGAAAGCCAATGCCCAGCGCGCCGAGCGCTTTTTCAAGGCCAAAATTGGTCATCAGCGTGCCGACCACTGGCCCCTGCAGGCGTCCGGACGCTTGCCAGTCACTGGCAAGCACGAACAGAAGATCGTCGCCATCGTGCACCTGCCCGTCGCTATCGACGAACAGCACGCGGTCGCCGTCGCCGTCGAACGCGATACCAAGCGCGGCGCCGCTGGCGCGGACCCGCTCGACCAGGGCTTCGGGATGGGTCGAACCCACGCCGTCATTGATGTTGACCCCGTTGGGCTCGATGCCGATCGCTTCGACCTGCGCGCCCAGCTCGCGCATCACCAGCGGCCCGAGCTGATAGGTCGCGCCATGGGCGCAATCGACCACGATCTTCATGCCGCCCAAGTCGAAATGCCGGGGTACCGAGGTCTTGCAGGCCTCGACATAGCGCGCTACGGCATCGCGGGTGCGGACCGCTTTGCCCAAGCGATCGGACGCGACGGTGGCGAACGGGCGTTCAAGCGCCGCCTCGATCGCCAGTTCGGTGGCATCGTCGAGTTTTTCGCCTTCCGACGAAAAGAATTTGATGCCGTTGTCGTAATGCGGGTTGTGCGAGGCGCTGATGACAATGCCACCATCCGCACGCAGCGAGCGGGTGAGATGCGACACCGCGGGCGTCGGCATCGGCCCCATCAGTTGCACATCCACGCCGGCCGAGACCAGGCCGGCTTCCAGCGCTGCCTCAAACATGTAGTTGGAAATGCGCGTGTCCTTACCGATCACCACCAGCGGCTTGCGCCACTCGCCGCCATGTTCTTCATCGACGTGGCGGACCGAAGCGCGGAGCGCATAGCCGTAGGCGTTGCCCAGGCGCAGTACGAAATCCGCAGAAATCGCGCCCTCGCCAACCTTGCCGCGGATACCGTCTGTGCCGAAGTATTTTTTGGTCATGTCGAAAAGCCGGGGCTCTTATGAAGAAATATGTGCGAATACACTATGAAACTGCAGCAGCTATCACCGAAGTTCCATCACCGAAGTTCTATCGCCGATTTTCTATCGCCGCTTACCGCAGCGCCGAACGGCAGGAGAGGAGTGACATCCAAACTCGGCTTCACGATTCTGCGATGCCGATGACCCATCTTTAGCAGGTTGCTGAAATACCTCCATCTCAGGAGGTCTCAGTTCGCACGTCCGGCACGTGTCTGGTACATGTCCAGCTGTGCTCACGGCGACAGCCTCGCGCGCGAGGCTGAACAGCGAAGCTGGCCCTGAGCGCAGCGAAGGGTGAGGCGCACAGCGCCGAATCATCAATCGCTAACGTGCTTGTTTCCTAACGCGCTTGTTTCGCCGGCGCAGCCATCCATG